>JBILHS010000252.1:0-2637 GCA_044350425.1 Saprospiraceae bacterium
GCAAATCGCCTTGCGGCTTAAACGTTGTCGTGATCGTAACGGTGCCATCTGATGCTTTTTTGATTGTAGATTCCATTTTAATGCTGTATTTTTGACTCAAATCTACATCAAATGGGAATCACACCCCACCCAAGGTTAAAGCATTCGGTTCAAGGCCAGGATAAAAAACTACAGATTCTTCAGGTGAGGGTCCTAGAATTATCGTGGTCCTATTTTGATAAATTATGTATGGCATAATTGTGTCAAAGGTTACAATGCCATCTGTGAAACTGACTATCACTGTGGAGTCTGACAAGAATTCAAGTCGTTTAAATGGCGGGAATGAAAACTCGCTTAGCAGAAGTGTTTTAAGAGAATCATCAAAGCCTACCATTGTTGGTGGCTGAGCAATTTGATTTGTTGCATTCGGGGTAAGTACATGCCAGCGCGAGGGTCCAAAAGCTAACTCTTGATATTCAATAACATAAGGGTAGCTTTTTTCTAACTCTTTTTTGCAGGAAAAAGAAAAGGTTATTAGAAAGAACAAACTTGAATAAGCAATTCTGATTGTATTGAGTTTCATTTTAAACATTTTTGTGTGTTATGCTTTGATTAAAGTGATTTTAATGATTTGATTGATTGCAAAAATTTGATTTCCAAATGATTGTAAAACCTCGTCGTTCAAAACCAATCTGTGTTGACTTTAACGGAATCTCGAAGCGGCTTCCCCTATTTGAAACAATCAAATCAATGTATCTCTCGAAATACGAATAATGCCTTTGGTCTTCCGGTACAAATGTATTGGTATAAACACTTAACTTTTCAGGTCATTTCACGTCATCTTAGGTCATTTCAGGTCATTATTGCCCAGCCAAGTTCTTTATAAATGGCTTTTTGGAGATCAGGAGGGATAAGCCCCTTGGAATTTTCAACCCGGCTTTTTTATGGCGACGCTGAAAGGTGCTAAAGCTGATGTTCATTTCTTGGGCGAGTTGTTCCTTTGTTTTGGGTTCAGTGGAGACGTTATAGGTTTTGTGATTCATAATGATGCTGGGGTGGTTTTAGGTGTAGATAGGTGAACGATGGCAGGCGCCATTCGATCGTTATTCAGATACTTATTTACCTAATTCAGGGATATTACATCGACCGCGCTGAAAAACAACTGCCATCGGGCAGGTGGAGCCACAATCTATGGCATCACATTGGCGATAAAAGAGAAATTGGTAAGTCATAGCGTGCGTTTGATGTAACAAATGGATTAAAAAAATGCAGCGCGAACTGCCAAAATTGAAAAGACAGACGTTATCACAAAGCAAAGGGTTGGCTATGGACAGTCTGCAGCATCGAAAGAGAAGAAAACTCCGCTTTCGCAAGGACATAATTCAGCAAAAAGGCGCGCTAGGGAAACTTGAGTAAAAGAAGAGCTGTTGTTTTCATGTCAGATAAACTGCGGTTGATAAAAGAAGGTCTTTGCTTAATACAACAAATTTAACGGACAATTTTCACTTGCGCAAGTGTTTTGTTTCGAAATGTTAAATTTTAACAACACTGGTTTGCGCTGTTGAGTGTAGCAGCTGTGACAATGCGATACATCATGAGCAAACCAAATCAATGAGCAGCCCACTTAAAAAATCTCTAAAAAACAACAAATCAGAAGACAAGAAGCCGGATTTTTGCACCATCATGCAAATACCAGACAGCATCCAGATACACGACTTCAGGTTCGTGCCGCTTATTTCAGAAGAAGAGATCCAGGAACGCGTCCGTGTACTGGGTCAGGAACTGACCGACCGTTTACGGGGTAAAAACCCGCTGTTCATCAGTATTTTGAGCGGGGCATTTGTCTTTGCTTCGGACCTGATCCGGGCTTTTGACAGCCACTGTGAAGTGGGCTTTGTCAAACTGGCCTCCTACACCGGCACCCGTTCTTCCGGCGACGTACAAACGGTCATGGGACTCGACAAAGATCTGAAAGACAGGCACTTGGTGGTCGTGGAAGACATTGTGGATACGGGCAGAACGCTGCATTTTTTCCTCGAACATCTGCGGGCGCAGCAGCCTGCCTCTATTTGTACCATCACGGTTTTGCGCAAACCGGAAGCCGCCCAATTCCCCGTACCGGTAGATTATGTCGGCTTTGATATTGAAGACAAATTTGTGGTAGGCTATGGCCTCGATTACGATGGATTGGGGCGGAATCTGGCGGGGATCTGGCAACTGATGAAATAAATATCCAATGTCCAACAAAAAATGTCCAATGTCCAAGTAGGCCCTGCGCTTGGAATTAGTTGTAATTCAATAGAATAAGATCAACGTGAGTGGCTAAGCGCAACGCCCCCCTTGGAAATTGGACATTTCTTGTTGGACATTGGACATTCATTTGGACATTCCTTGTTGGACATTGTACATTCCTTAGGGTTTTTCCGGCTCCAGGTACATCAGCGTTTCAAAAAGCGGCGTTTCCACCACCGCCTCAATGTCGATGTTGACCGTAATATCATCTACCCAATTGTCGCTTTTGAGCGCAAAGGAAAAGGTGCCTTCCAGCGGCGCATACCGGCGTTGCGCATCCACGCTGATCCCTGCTTGGCTAATAAATGCGTTGTAATCTTCTCCTTTAGAGAAGTGTTGCCAGTTGTCCCAGTCCACAATGGCATA
>JBILHS010000054.1:0-37282 GCA_044350425.1 Saprospiraceae bacterium
TCCGATAACTATGTTAAATGGCCTCGTTCGATTTTATAATATCCTCGAAGGGGCCTCTCTAAGATCGTAGCATGTCAAAGAACTCGATAAATGAGTATATACCATAGGTTTTTAAAACCTGGAAGGTCTACACCAACGAAAATGAAAATAATCCCGTATTTCCGATTGTTTAACCTTTGGCAAAAGCCCTAGAGTATGTCTAAACCGGTTAAAACAAAAGTCCCGCCAAAGTAGCCGACAAATAACTTGCCAAAGTACCCGCAATCAGCGCCCGAAACGCCAGTTTGGCCAGATCTGCGCGCCGACTAGGCTCTAAAGCAGAAATACCTCCGATCTGGATACCCACCGAGCCAAAATTTGCAAATCCACAAAGTGCAAAGCTCACGATCGCGATGGTCTTCTCCGAAAGCAGGTGATTGTCGATAATCGGCTTCAATTGAAGGTAGGCCACAAATTCGTTGGCAACGAGCTTGGTTCCCATCAGGGCACCCGCCTGTGAAGCCTCGTGCCATGGCACCCCCATTACAAAGGCAAAGCCTGAAAAAAGACCACCCAAAATGCTGTTCAAACCAAAACCCGGGAAGCCAGCCAATCCACCCGCTGCACCCAAAATATAATTGATCAAAGCAATAAGCGCAAGAAATCCGACCAGCATGGCCAGGACATTGAGGCCCACTTTCAGACCATCGGTGCAGCCGGCCGATATAGCATCTACAATATTGGAGTGCTGTTTGCCGACTTTGAGTTTCACAACGCCCTGAGTTTCGGACTCCTCGGTTTCGGGCCACATGATCTTGGCAATGGCCAGGGCCCCGGGAGCAGCCATGATACTGGCCGCAATCAGGTATTCAGCTTTTACCCCGAACGCGATGTACGCCGCCATTACCCCGCCGGCGATACAGGCAAAACTACCCGTCATAGAGGCCATCAGTTCAGACATGGTCATGCCCTTCAGATAAGGCTTGATCATAATCTGAGCTTCGACTTGTCCCACAAAGGCGCTAGAAATATTGCTCAGAGCTTCCGCGCCGCTCACTTTCATGATGTAATTGAGCCCTTTGGCAAGTTTCTCCACGATCCATTGCATCAGACCGATGTGGTAAAAAATATTCACCAGACAGGCGACAAAAATGATGGTCGGGATGATTTTGAAAAAGAAGATGAAACCGCTTACAAACACCGGGCCGCCGAGGCCGTCCACATTCCAGGGCTGTGCACCCACGGTCTTTTCCGTGCTTTCTATGACCTTTCCAAAGGCTTTGTCATCCGCTAAAACGCCAAAAACAAAACGGGCGCCTTCCACAGAAAAATCGAGCACTTTGGTCACCGCTTTGCCCAACCAGCCAAAAATGGCTTGTCCAAGGGAGGTTTTTAAGATAAATACTGCCAGGCCGGCCTGTAGCAAAAGCCCCATGCCTACGGTGCGATAATTGATGGCTTTGCGGTTGTTAGAGAGCAAAAAGGCGATGCCCAGGATAACTACGATGCCGACGAGTCCGATGAGACGATCCATAAAAAAAGCTTAGGTTGTAAATCAAAATCCGCTGCAAAGTACGCGACGGGTTTGTTTCGGAGGGAATTTTGAGCGAACACGTATTTTCGCATTTTTCTAAGCGCCTTAAAAGTTCTGGACCAGACTAGTGGACATTTTTTCCGAGTATCCAGACTGTCCAAGTTTTTGAAACTTGAAAAGTCTTTTTCCGAGAAAATGGCCAGTGGTCTGGGCCCGAACATCTTCACCAATCAGCAAATCTAGCTAATTAATGAAACCTTTTCTTATCGGAGTTTGTGGCGGCAGCGGGAGCGGTAAAACGAGTTTTATCCACCGCCTGCGGGAAGTTTTTTCAGAAGAACAACTGTGTATCGTCTCTCAGGACGACTATTATTTCCCCATTGGACAGCAACCCAGGGATAAAAACGGCCGACAAAATTTTGACCTCCCCAAATCTATTGATAAAAAGTCGTTCCGGCGGGATATGGAACGGCTCCTTGCCGGAGAAACAGTAGAACGCGAAGAACATGTTTTCAATAATCCGGACAAGACGCCGAAAATTTTGACCTTTAAATCGGCTCCGATCATCATCATTGAAGGCCTCTTTGTATTTCACTACAAAAAGATCGCTTCACAACTGGACCTGAAGGTATTTGTCAATGCAAAGGAAAACCTCAAAGTAATCCGCCGGATCGTGCGGGATCAGGTGGAACGCGGCTATCCGCTCGATGATGTGCTTTATCAATACCAACACCATGTGCTCCCTTCTTATGAGCGTTTTATCATGCCTTACAAGGAAGAGGCTGATCTGGTGGTAAATAACAACCAGGATTTTGAGCGCGGTTTGGCGGTGATGGAAGGTTTTTTGAAAGCCAAATTGTCCCAGCGTTCGTGATTTCATGAATTTTAAACCTTCCCAAGCCCTTTATACCCGCCCTTTCCTCCTTCTTTGCCTTTCGCACGCCCTGTTTGCAGGCAGTTTCAATATGATGATCCCGGAGTTGCCGGCCTACCTGACCTCGCTCGGTGGGGCGGAACACAAGGGACTCATTATTGCGCTTTTTACCCTCACCGCAGGACTTTCAAGGCCGTTTAGCGGCAAGCTTGCGGATACGATCGGCCGGCTTCCGGTCATGTACATTGGAACCTTTGCCTGTGTCGTTTGTAGTTTGCTTTATCCTCAGTTGGCCTTCGTGTCAGGTTTTTTGGCGCTGCGGTTCTTTCATGGATTTTCTACCGGGTTCAAACCCACCGGCACCTCCGCGTATGTTGCAGACATTGTACCCGACGGACGCCGCGGAGAAGCGATGGGCACCCTGGGGATTTGCCTGAGTCTGGGCGCCAGTGCCTCGCCGATCCTGGGCAGCTGGATGGTGAAAGCGTACGATATCAACGCCATGTTTTACGCCTCGGCGGTATTGGCGGTGCTTTCGATGCTGATCCTGATGAATCTGAGCGAAACACTTCGGGAAAAACAGCCCTTCCGTCTTGCACTTTTAAAGGTTGGCAGGAATGACATTTTCGACCCTTTGGCGCTTCCCGCAGCCGTGGTCATGGTCTGTTGTTACATCAGTTATGGGGTGATTCTAACGCTGGTGCCTGATCTGAGTGATCAATTAGGCGTAGAAAACCGGGGGACTTTTTTTACCATTTTTACTCTGGCGAGTGTATCCACCCGTTTTTCAGCAGGAAAAATCTCCGACAGGCTGGGGCGAGTGCCGGTGCTCAAAGCTTCTGCAATCCTGATCGCCATTGCCATGCTTGCCTTTGCATTGGCAGATTCCAGGCCCCTGCTTTATCTGGCTTCCATACTTTTTGGCCTGGGCAATGGTATTTTTTCACCCGCCATCAATGCCTGGACCGTAGATCTGGGCGACCCTGGGCGCAAAGGCCGGGCATTGGCCACCATGTATATTTCTTTGGAGATCGCCATTGGGGGAGGCGCCCTGATCGCAGGATGGTTCTCTGGGCATTTGTCCGGGGTGTTTTATTTCGCAGCATTGGCCAGTTTGTTGGGCTGGATTTATTTGAGCTGGCGGAAATTCTGAGCGGCAGCGGAGACCTCGGAGGTTTTGAAAACCTCCGAGGTCTCCGCTGCCGCTCAGAATTTCCGCCAACCAAAGATCAGGAATTCCCAGCCATCGCTCGCCCAGCCAGCCAGCCGCCCGTCCAGGCCGCCTGAAAATTAAAGCCGCCGGTAATGGCATCAATATCCAACACCTCGCCAGCGAGGAAAAGCCCCGGACAAACCCTGCTTTCAAAGGTCTTAAAATTGACCTCCTTCAGCGCCACACCACCGGCTGTTACAAATTCTTCCTTGAAGGTGCTTTTTCCGGTGATCAGGAATCTTGCCTCTGAGACCTGCATGGCCAAAGCCTGAAGTTCCAGTTTGCTTAGATCTGCCCAACGGCGTTCCGGACCAATTCCGGCGGCCTCTACCATCCGCTGCCAGAGTCGGGCGGGGAGGCCAAAAAGCGGATTGGACTTCACCAGTTTTTTTGCGTCCTCGGTTTTTGCTTTTTGAAAAGAGCCCAAAACGCCTTCGATGTTCTTGTCGGGGAAAAAGTTGATCACCAGGGGGAATTTATAAAATTCCTTGTTCAATTCCCGTGCGCCCCAGGCCGAAATACGCAGCACCGCCGGGCCACTCAGTCCCCAATGGGTCACCAAAAGTGGTCCATCGGCGCTCAGTTTGGTTCCCGGGATCTGCAGCGAGGCCATCGGTACAGACACCCCTGCCAACTCGCGCAAACGGGTGTCTTTGGTATTGAAGGTAAACAGCGACGGCACCGGTGGTACAATGGTGTGTCCAAGCTCCTGCAGCCATTCCCAGGCGCTGGTGCTGCTCCCGGTGGCAAGCATGATCTTGTCAAAAATTTCTGAGCCGATCCGCCAGCGATCGTCCGGCTCCCGCGATATTTTATCCACCCGGGTACTGGTCAAAACCCGGACGCCTGCCTGCTGCGCGGCGCGGCTGAGACAATCTACAATGGTTTGAGAATCGTCCGTCGTAGGAAACATACGCCCATCGGCCTCAGTCTTCAGTCGCACCCCGCGTTGCTCAAACCAGGCTACGGTTTGTTCCGGACCAAACTGCATGAATGGCCCCAGCAACTCCCTGCTGCCACGGGGGTAGTTTTTGATCAATTCACGGGGATCAAAGCAGGCATGCGTCGCATTGCAACGACCGCCGCCACTCACGCGCACTTTTTCGAGCACGGATTTCCCCCGTTCAAAGATGGTGACCCGGCAATCCGGATTGGCTTCCGCAGCAGTGATGGCTGCGAAAAAACCAGCTGCTCCGCCGCCTATGATAGCTATATTCATTATTTTACCACTAAAATGCGCCCACTGGATTCTCGCTGACCGTTGATCAAGGTTTCGTAGAAATAGGCGCCGGGACGCAGTGTCCCATAATTCCATTCAAAAGTATTTACACCGTTAAACTCCGGCTCAAATTCAATGTCCTGTACAAATCTGCCCGTCATATCATAAACCCGGATAACCACGGCATCATCATAATGCGTAAAACATTTGAATTTCAAAACACCCATGGACGCCGGGTTAGGGAAAACTTTCGTGTTAAAACGTTTTTCCGGTTCGTATTCGCCCACATAAAGGGTTTGGGCCGCGCTGTCCATCCATTGAAGCCGCTGCCCGATCCATTGACGCAAAAATTCGGTATGTTCATCATAAGTTCCACAGCAGAATACGTTGGGCCAGACCCAATTGTTGAGGATCGGCCAGCGCTCAAAATTGCGTTTTTGTGCATCCTGCAAATGACCGGAAAGTGAATCCAGCAGGTGAAAAACCTTTTCATTGGAAAGGGGGCCGGCGCGGAGTTCATTCCAGCGGTCTTTCAAAAGGCCCCGATACGCGGGGTCTTCCCACATTTTTTTCCACCAGAAATGAACCACCCAGCCATCATCGGGGCAGTATTCGTTGAAGTCAATCATCCAGCCTTCCGGGTTTTCTGAGGTGCAGTAGCCGGCATTGCCCAGCGCGATGTTGAAATCCCAGATCGGGCCCGCATGCAGGCGCGGGTCTCTGCTGTCCTGGTCTTTGTACAGGAAGGTGCTGATGCGGTAGGCATCCACACATTTGGCCAGTTCATTGAGCAAGGTGAAATCTGCGAAGGATTTTACATCCAGATATTTCGGGTAGCCGTTAGCCGGGTCTGCAAAATCCGGACCTGCCATGACGGTTTCGAAATCGGTGACCCATTGTTCAATGTATGCCTTTTGAGCGGGCTGAATGTTCGTTATTTTGGGGTAATCCACCTGCCACAAGGTAGTCTGCCAGCTGCCCGGGATGGGCGGGAAGGGCGATACCCAGCCTTCGTTCTGCGCACCCGTGGTTTTGTCAATTTTCAGGATGTAACCGCCGGTCAGGGAATCTCCGGCGAGTTCGTCCGCATCTAATTTGGCAATATCTACCCGGTCTTTGCCGCGTTTTATCTTTTCTGTGACGAGATAGATGCCCTGATAATCGCCGTTCAGCACCAGTTCCACGAAACGACTTCTGGAAGCCCAGGGCATGATGTCCCGCGCCAGTCCGAACATAAAGGCTTCGCGTATCAGCGACTTGTCGTTGTAGGGCGCCAGAAAAGCCCAGTCTGATTCAGGAGGCATCCCGAGCAAAGGAAAATCCATGTCTTCCCCATCCGCATCGCGGATCTCCACGGCAAAGGGTTTTTTATCAGAAAACCAATCGGAAGTGCTGCCCCGACGTTCAATACCAATCAGGCCATTGAAATGATTGGGCGGATCGCTCAGATGATTGATCTGTCCGGGGCCACGGTCGATTACCTGCATCTGGATGGTGATCTTGGGCTCGTCCGGTATTTCCTGTCCTGAGGTGATCAGGATCACGATCGGCAGTTCAGAGGAGTCAAAACTGACCTGGGAGTATCCTGCCAGGCAGGGCAAGGACAACAGAAAGACGATGAGATTTTTCATACTTGCAAAGATGGGAAAAGCCTCTAACTTATTGAGAAACACTTTCGAAAATGTCCAATAGCCCGGGAGGAGTTATTGTAGCTTTGCCCGCTCAACACTCCGGTTTATGCGCAATTATTTTTGGCTTATTTTCTTATTATCCTCAGGCAATCTGCTCTCCGCCCAAACCACCTATCTCTATTGTGGGCGGATATTGCCCATCAGCGGGAAGGAGATCCTGAACGCCACCATCATTGTTGAAGGCAATAAAATTGCCCGGATCATACCCGGCTTTTCCCGTGCACCGGAGGACGTTGAAATCGTCGATCTGAAAAACGAAACCGTGCTGCCCGGCCTGATCGACTGCCATGTGCACCTGGAATGGCAGCAAAGTCGCAGTTCATACACCGAAAAATACACCCTCAACCCCGCCGATATTGCTTACCGCGCCGCTGTGTACGCCCGCCGAACACTCGATATCGGCTTTACCACCGTACGCGACCTGGGCGGCACCGGCGTGAACATCGCGCTGCGCAATGCGATTAACTCAGGCTGGGCCATGGGGCCGCGTATCGTCACGGTGGGTCGCGCGATCAGCATTACCGGAGGCCACGGCGATGCAACGACCGGAGCAAAATGGGACCTTTTTGACCCACCCGGTCCTGAAATGGGCATCGCAGATGGTCCGGACGAATGCCGGGCGGCTGTGCGCGAACAGATCAAAATGGGCGCCGACTGCATCAAGGTCTGCGCCACAGGTGGGGTGCTTTCCCTTGCCCGCGACGGCACTTTGCCGCATTATGCGCAGGACGAACTGAATACCATCGTCCAAACTGCCCGCGATCTTGGTGTAGTTGTGGCCGCGCATGCCCACGGCGACGAGGGCATGCTTCGTGCCGTGGAGGCAGGCGTGGCGAGTATCGAGCACGGTACCTTTATGAGCGACGCTACGATGGATGCCATGATCAAACACGGCACCTACCTCATCCCGACGCTTACCGCCGGACAGGCCGTGAGTGACAGCGCTATGTATGCGAAAGGTTTTTTCCCGGAGGTAGTGCGCAAAAAAGCCCTGGAAATTTGCCCGCAACTCAAAGCCACCGCAGCAAAAGCTTACAAAAAAGGCGTGAAAATTGCCTTAGGGACCGACTCCGGCGTATCACCGCATGGCATGAACAACCTCGAGTTCGGCCTGATGGCGGAAATAGGCATGAAAAACGCAGACATTCTCCGTGCGGCCACCCTGGATGCAGCCACGCTCCTGCGCATGGATGACCGCATCGGTTCCCTCGAAGTTGGTAAACTTGCGGATATAATTGCAGTAAAAGGCAACCCCATGGAAGACATTGGTGCCATGGTCAGGGTTGTTTTTGTGATGAAAGATGGGAGGGTTGTGCTTGAGTAGATATCTTTTTCATGGCACAAAGGACAACTTTTAAGCTCTACCTATGAACTAAACACGCGCAAAAAAGAGAATAAAGAATCTCCTTAAAAGTAAAACTCGTGAAAAATTCTCTTTTTTTAACATTGTTCTTCATTTTAGTATTTGAAATGGCTGCGCAAAACAATAAGCCGTTAGTTATTTCCTTTAATAATGCTATTGAAAAAGAAAACAACGTGTTGGGGTTGCAATTTGCAGAAGTAACTTTGATAAACACTCTTGAGAAACCTATTTTAATACACGCTCCTGCATACTGGCGTTTTTATTCCACAGTTAATGGTAGGGGAATAACTTTTTCTGAAAGGAAAACACGCGTTTTTGATCCATTATCAATTACAATTAGGCCACATGATTCAATAGTAACAGTATTAAATTTGAACTTTTTTGATTTAGCCGCAGCTTATTCTTTTTACTCAGGAAAACTTCTTGAATTGCCTGCCAAAGCTTCTTTTAAATTGGGAGTATACTGTGAATATGATAAACAAACTTATTATTCAGAAGAATACGAGATAGTATTAAAACCACTTGACCCTGTTAATACCGAGGCATCTGAATATATCAAAGCCAATGATAGTGATCCTTATAAGTTTACTAGTATTGGCTTCATCACTGATCAATATAGAGACAAATCTATTTCAGACTCTATTATGATCAAATACCCGCAATCAACCTTCGCAGAGCTAGCATGTCTTTCCCTAGCCTACCAGCGGGTAAGGGAAACCAAAGCAAAGCCAGAGCTAAAAGACCAAGTGAATCAACTCTTAGAGAAGCCATTAAAATCTAAGTACTCTTTTGTCCGATATCTGGCTGAAGAATTAAAAAAGAAAGCGTAATCAAAATCCTGGGTAGTCATTCGCTGGCTAGAAGCGATCATTACCCGCTGAAAAAATATCTTTGACAGTCCAATGCAAAAAAATAAAACCATCCTCATCACCGGCGGCGCCGGCTTTATTGGCTCACACCTGGTGCGTCATTTTGTTCAAAAATATCCGGATTACAAGATCGTCAACCTGGATGCACTCACTTATGCCGGCAACCTTGAAAATCTGCGTGATGTGGAGCACCTGCCCAATTATGTCTTCGAAAAAGGAGACATCACGGATGCGGCCGAACTCAAAAATATTTTTGAAAAACACCACCCGGACGGTGTCATTCACCTTGCTGCAGAAAGTCATGTCGACCGCTCTATTGCCAACCCCATGGCTTTTGTGGAAACCAATGTGATCGGCACGGTCAACCTGCTCAATACGGTCCGGAATCTTTGGGCGGGTAAACTGGAGGGCAAGCGTTTTTACCATGTCAGCACCGATGAGGTATATGGCTCGCTGGGAGAAGAAGGCTTTTTTACGGAAGAGACCCGCTACGACCCGCGCTCTCCATATTCGGCTTCCAAAGCCGCCAGCGACCATTTTGTACGGGCCTATTTCCACACCTATGACCTGCCGGTGGTGCTTTCCAACTGCAGCAACAACTATGGTCCCAACCATTTTCCTGAAAAACTCATCCCCCTGGTGCTCAAAAATATCAAGGAAGAAAAGCCGCTTCCGGTCTATGGAGATGGGAAATACACCCGCGACTGGCTTTGGGTAAAAGACCATGCAGAAGCCATCGACACCATCTTTCACGGCGGCCGTTCCGGGGAAACCTATAATATTGGTGGCAACAACGAGTGGAAGAACATTGACCTCGTACAAGCCTTGTGCGACATCATGGACCGATTACTGGGCCGTGAGCCGGGCTCCTCCCGCCAGTTGATCACGTTTGTAAAGGACCGCCCGGGACATGACCGCCGCTACGCCATTGATGCTTCCAAATTGAAAAACGAACTAGGCTGGCAGCCCTCCATCCGCGCCGAAGAAGGCTTCCTGGAAACCGCTAAATGGTATCTGGAAAACGAAGAATGGTTGCTGCGGGTCGCTTCCGGGGAGTACCAGCAATATTACGAGCAGCAATACGGGGAATAAAGCAGGGAAATATGCCCCGTAATTGGACCACTAGCGCTTGCCCTCTGCCTAACTCTACTTTGTCACTTTAGGCCGCGCTGCGGCTAAAGTGACAAAGTAGAACCAAGCGCAACACCTATTTGGACATTGGATATTCCTTGTTGGACATTCGACCTGCTTACCCTTCTACGATCTGACCATTGATCAGGATCTCCAGATGCCGCGTGCGGGAAGTAGTTGGGTCAAAGATCTGATTCCCATCCGGAGAGGTGCCTTCGCCGACGGTGATCTCCCATTCCTCGTTGATGACCGCTACCGAACGCGTCACAACCCCGTCTTTGATGGTGGTGCCTGCGATCACGCTGCGCCCAATGAGCTCACCTTTGTCATTGAAAGTAGCCAGTACATATTCGTAGTTCAGAAGTTCCGCTTTCCACCACACCAGGCCAATGAATTGATCGGTGTTATCAATAGAAAAGCAAGGCACATACTCCGTAAAGTCATCATCCGCCGCTACTGTTTCGGTGGGGTGAATGAACTGCGAGATCAACTCGTCAGAAAGCGGGTCGTTTTCTGTGCCGAAGGTATGGTGCGTGTCCTCGCCAAGGGTCACCGGCATAGGCACCGGAGGGAATTTGGCGAGGAAATCATGGAAATACAATTTTTTCATAGTCTTACTTCTTTCCTATAAACGTTTCAAAATCAGCCAATTGAGCACCCTTTAGAACCCGGGGGATTTTGGCTTGACCATTGAGTTTGCCCCGTTGGCCCAGCCAATCCATGAAGACCTGATTGGGGAGAATTTCGGCCCGTACCGTCCGGAGCGCATATCGGCGTTCAACGGCATAATCTTCGTTTAGACGGCAAAGTTCCTGATCGAGCGCATGGATCAGGGTTTCGCTGCTGAGGGATTGGTTTTCAGCAGATAAATACCATTGGTGCGTCCAGAAAGTGCCCTCCCGCACGCCTGCGACGGTAAATTCGCCGATACCAGCGTGCAGGCGTTCGTCCACGATGCGTACCGCATCACAGAGGTTATCAATCGAAATATGCTCTCCACAACCGGATAAGAACTGCTTGGTACGCCCGGTGATACGCATCTCCGCTTTTTCGGTGTCTGTGAATTGCACGGTATCACCCAAAAGATAACGCCAGGCACCTGCTACTGTACTGAGCAGGATGGCGTAGTGTTTGCCTGTTTCAACCTGCGAGAGGTCCAGGCTTTGGGGTTGGCTGCTGCGTAATTCGCCATTTTCATCAAAATTTTCATCGTCAAAGGGCACAAACTCAAAGTAAGTACCACAATCGTTGAGCAATTTCATCGCGCGGTTATCGGGCCGCTCCTGATAAGCGAAAAAGCCTTCTGATGCCGTGTAGCTATCCATGTAAACAACGGGCAACGCAAACAGTGCATCCAGGGTTGCGTAATAAGGATCGATCGGTACTCCGCCATGGATCACCACGTTGAAGGAGGGCCAGATCTCATTGATGTTAGACAGTTTCTGTTCCTCAATGATCCTTTCCACCACGAGTTGCAGCCACATGGGGTTACATGCGGCGAAACCAATATCCCATTGCGGCGCTTCCTGTGCAATGAGATCCATACGATCGCCCCATTCCGGCAGGTCTGTGATGTGGCGCCCTGGTCGGCTGGAGCGTTCCATGATCCGAGGCCGGTTCATTCCAAGGATACCCGAAAGATCGCCCTCCCAGTGATACCCGACCCGTTTTTGCTGGGTACACGAGCCGATGAGGAGCATTTGTTTGGTGTATATTTCCGGAGAGAGACCGTAATTTTTAGCTAAATCGTAAAAAAGTCGCCGGGAACCACGTTTCATCCCTCGCAAAAGGTCCTCGGTAAGCGGAAGATATTTAGTAGCAGACTGGCTGGTGCCGCTAGAAAGTGCGAAATAAGGCACAATACCCGGCCAACAAACGTCCGGTTCGTCATCCTGATGCGCCCTAGACCACCAACGATCATAAATCGTTTGGTAATCCATGACCGGGATCGTATTTTTGAAAGCTAGCTGCATCTCATCAGACCGCCAGATGCTTTTGAAATTATATTCAACGCCAATAGCCGTGTGGCGGGCTTCCCAAAGGAGATCACGCAATTGTTGTTCCTGTAGTTGTACAGGCGACTGCCGTGGCTTGTCAACAAAAGCGCCAATTTTTGCGCCTTGCTGGATAATAGTGCCGATGATATTGGGCATAAGATGGTGGTGAGCGGTATTTTGGGGCACGAAGGTAAACAGTCGGAGAGGTATTTAGCACAAAAAATCCCCCAAAATCCTGCGAATGCAAGCCTTTGGGGGATTCAGGGACTGCGCCCTGTTGCGGATCCATGATTCAGATCATTCTACGGGTGGGGGCGGGTTTTTTCGTTCGTATATGTAAGCGCCCAACAGACCCGCCCCTCCAAAGATGGCGATCAGGGCAAAAAATATCCCTGTGCTGCTATCGCCCTCCAGATGGAAGGTATTGGTGATGATGATGGCGAGTAAGAGTCCCAGGCCCGCACCTACGAAAAGCAGGCCGTTTTTGAGGGTTTGTGAAGGATTGACTCCTTTACGCTTGCTATCAGCAGGGTTCATGCCTCGTTCGATCATGGACATCTTTACCTTACTTTCAAGATAAACGATGGCAACCACCATCAAAAAAGCCGCCACCGGGACAATAAATACGATAGAATCCATAGTAATAAGATTTTTTTGTGAATGAAAATTGGTTTTCGTTTCCAATGCTGACTAGGACAGGCTTCTATGAAAAGAGGTTACAGGGTACGGTGAATTTTTTTGGTCGGGGGTGGTTTTGGGGCAGGGCGAACGCATTAAAACCAGATTTTTTTGAGTGACGATTGATGATTACATGAGTGATGATTGTTGAAGTAGAAGTTTGATTTTTGAATGCTGAGGTCTCCCGAATCAACGGTCAAAATCCTCTAAAACGCCCATTCCAAAGAGTGCGAAATCATATTTCACCGGGTCGGCAGGATCAAAAGCACGCAGGTTTGCTGTGAGTTCAAGTACGGAAAGCCAATCGGTTTGCTTGCGTTGTAACAGGCCAAGCTGGCGTGCCACCCTTTCTACATGCACATCGAGCGGGATGAGCAATTGGGCGGGACGGATGTTTTTCCAGATACCAAAATCTACTCCGGCATTGTCCTGGCGCACCATCCATCGGAGAAACATATTGAGTCGCTTGCAGGTACTTCCGCGTGCAGGCGTGGCCACATGTTTACGCGTGCGCTCAGGTGCAAAAGGGAGATCAAAAAAATCGTGGTGAAAGCCCCGGAGTGCATTTTCGATCGTCTGATCGCCCGGGCTCAGGTGACGTGCAAAAGCCGTTTCTAAGGACGTATGCTTTCGATAATAATTTTGAAAAAACTCCAGGAACCACAGCGTGTCCGTGGCCTGAAACGTTCGGTGTTTGAACGATTCAAACCGGGCCCGGTCCTGCTCTTCGTGATTTAGAATGAAGTCGTATGGAGCCTGATCCATCAACTCAGCCAGTCTATTGGCACTTTGGATGATGGTTTTGCGCTGTCCCCAGGCAAGCGTGGCCGCCCAAAAGGCCATGATTTCACGGTCTTGTGGTTTGGTGAACCGATGCGGAATAGAGATCGGGTCTGCCGCGATGAAATCGGGTTGATTGTACCGGGTAACGGCAGCATCCAGGAGTGCTTTCAATGCAGGTTTTTTTGAGTTTAACAAGTGCCTAATATTCACCAAATAAAAATAATTAACAACGACTTAAAGATTAACTTTGCAAAAACTTTTCATGACATTAATGGAGGTTTTATGTCGCTATTGCCAGGGTGCGGAGCAAATTCGCAGGCAAGGTATTCGCAAGTCCGGCCATCAGCGATATCGATGTGAGCAGTGCGCGCGCAGCTTTCAACTGGCCTACTCCAACAGAGCATATGAACCCGGGATCAAAGCGCAGATTCTGGAGATGGTGGTCGATGGTATTGGGTTCAGAAAAACTGCCCGGATCCTGAAAGTCAATATGAATTCCGTCATGAGTACCCTCAAAAAAAATATGCGACGCTGATTCCTGCTTCGTCGCCACGTAAATCCCAAACAAACCTTTAATCCCCACCACTTCCTTTTTTGTGCAGATATAAATTCAGCGTAACCATGAAGAATCTTAACTTTATAGCCTTAGCAATCCCGTTTTTCAGCTTTTTCATGCTGGTGGAATACTGGATTTCACGCCGTCAAGGTAAACAGTTTTTTAACTTTCCCAGGGTAATCAGCAACCTCAATATTGGCATTGCGGAACGTACCCTGGATATCTTCGTCGCTGTTTCATTCTACTTTTTTTACGACTACCTCCACACGCATTTCGCTATTTTTGAAATACCCTCTACTTTCATCTGGTGGATAGTTTTGCTCTTATGTACAGACTTTGTTTTTTATTGGTACCATCGTTTCGGACATGAGATCAACCTTTTTTGGAGTCTGCACATTGTACACCATCAAAGTGAAGATTACAATTTTACCACAGGCACCCGGGTCACCATATTTCAGGCTGCTGTACGCACCTGCTTTTGGGCTGCTCTGCCGATCATCGGTTTCCCGGCCCCCATGATTGCTGTGATATTGATGGCACATGGGGTCTATCCATTTTTTACCCACACCAGAACCGTCCATAAGCTGGGCTGGCTGGAATATATTTTTGTCACACCCTCCCATCATCGCGTGCACCACGCCACAAATCAACAATATCTGGATAAAAACTACGGGAACGTGTTTATCTTCTGGGACTATCTTTTTGGGACCTTCGAACCCGAAAAAGAGGAGCCGGTTTATGGGTTGACAAAGCCATTAGAAAGCCATAGTTTTCTCTGGCAGCATTTTCATTATGTCTTCGAGTTGGGCTATGCGATGAGGCGAGCCAAAGGTATTCGACAAAAACTGGGTATTCTGTTTGGTCCTCCGGAAATGCTGGACCCGCAGATTCGGGCTATTCTTGAAAGGAAATTCAGGATCCATCAAGATCAAAAAACAAAGCCGGCCACCAATGAATTCAATAGCTATGTATTGTGGCAAATCGTTTTCACCATGTGTTTTTTGTTCCTGATCATCTTGTTCAAAGCGTATTTTAGCACGTTCCAATTGATCCTTTCGGCCTTATTTATTCTGATTACGCTCATCAATTGCGGCGCGATCCTGGACCATCGAAACTGGGTGTTTCATCTGGAGTATTCCCGCCTGTTTGTGGTTTGGATCCTAATGTCTTGTTTTCTTTCAGCTTCTTTGCTGCTTTTAGGAATGATGCTATTTGGGCTGGTTTCTATCCTTAGTTACGACAGATTACAGCAAAGGTACCTGCAGATTGTTTATCGTCGGGTATAGCATGGCAGGCTACTGGTCACAAATGCTCCTCAATATGAAGTAAAATGCGCTGCTTTCGGCGCTCCACCTTATGGGCGATCTCGCGAAAAAACCAATCACGGTTTTTGTCAGCGGCATGGGTGAGCGGAGTCGATTTAGCAGTGATGATATCAAACCAGTTTTGGGTGTAATCACAAAGCCGGTGGTCGCTGCTTTTTAAAAAATCGGGTGTGCAATAGGCCGTATAAGCCAGGTACCCGACATCAGAAGTGATGAGTGCGGTAATGTTTGCATAAACCATTTCATTGTAGAACAGCTGGAATTTACCGCGTCCCAGGGATACGTTTTCACCCACATTGAATTTACAGCCTGCGCTGGTCACGGCTTTCATGTGGCTGATCCAATCCTGCACCCGATCGATCAGCACCAGCGCATCTTTGGGGTCTCGAAATCCTCCGGCATATAAATGGTATTCGATCTGCGCCAGGGTGTTGTCTACGATCTGAGCGGTCCAGAGTTCGGTGCTGGGCAATTTCAGGTATTGCAGGAGCATGGCCTGACTTTCCCGGATGACCGGCTGGGTAATCAGGTCGAAAGAAAACGGACGATCCCTCAGCCATTCCATATTCCAGGTAGTGCGCCCCCAGCCATAGAGTTTGAAGGCCATCAACTCAGAAAACAAGCTGAACGTAAACACCGGCATTTCTGCCGAGGCGTAATATAAATGTGCGTTCGGCATGCGATGGATCTGCTCAAAATCATCGTTCATGGACGCCAGGTAGTCCGAGAAATTCGTGATCTTATGGGAAAAGGCATTGTAATCAAAGACCACATTATCACTTTGCCCAATGATCAGGGTATCCAGCGAAATGCGAAAATGCCGCGTCAACAGCCCCATTTCCTGCGGAGAAAGAAAAGTGTCCCCTCGTAATCGACGGTAAACCGGGTCTTTGGCCAGATTGAGCAATTCACTGAGCTGATCTAGGGCATCCGCGCGGCGGGCAAAGCGACTGAGTATTATTTCAAAAAGCTGGTTTTGTAAGGTAGGCTGAAGCATGGAACATTCGTTTTTGCTGGTTTTGGGAAGGAAAAGTAGAAAGTTTTAGAAATAGCCAGTTAAAATAAAAATTCCGTGCTTTTCCCCGACCTTTGCCGCCCAAAATTGCACCATGACAAAAGCGCTCCTACTTCTCGAAGACGGCACCGTTTTCCGCGGCACCGCTGCTGGCAAAATTGGCACCACCACTGGCGAAATCTGCTTCAATACAGGCATGACGGGTTACCAGGAAATTTTCACCGATCCCTCGTACACCGGTCAGATCCTGGTAGCTACCAACGTGCACATCGGCAACTATGGCATTCACAATGAAGAAATAGAAAGTAACAGCATCAAGATCGCAGGTTTTGTATGCCGCAATTTCAATATCCCCTTCAGCCGACAAAATGCCCACCAGAGCATTCAGGAATATTTTGAGCAGGAAGGATTGGTCTCCATTTGTGATCTGGATACACGGGCGATTGTGCAGCATATCCGCGAACGGGGCGCCATGAACTGCATCATCTCTTCTGAGATCGAGGACCTGGATGAACTGCGCAAACTACTGGCAGAAACGCCCAGCATGGAAGGACTGGAGCTTTCAAGTAGCATTAGCACCCGGGAACCATACTTCGTAGGCGATCCGGAGGCAAAACATCGCATCGCAGTGATGGATTTTGGGGTAAAAAAGAATATCCTTCGCTGCTTTGATCAACGGGATTGCTACCTGCAGGTATTTCCGGCCAAAACCGATTTTGAAACCGTAAAATCCTGGAATCCTTCCGGCTACTTCCTTTCCAATGGCCCCGGCGACCCGGCTTCTATGCCTTATGCTGTGGAGACCGTAAAGAAAATGCTGGCCGATGGCAAACCACTTTTTGGTATTTGTCTGGGTCAGCAATTGCTGGCGCTGGCTGCCGGATTGCCCACCTATAAACTGCATCATGGCCACCGTGGACTCAATCATCCGGTGAAAAACCTGCTGACAGGCCTGAGCGAAATTACCAGCCAAAACCATGGCTTCGGAGTACTCGAACAAGCCGTGTACGATTCGCCCGGCATTGTAACAGCCACGCACCTCAATCTGAACGACCAAACCATTGAAGGCATCCGGCTAAAAAACAGTCCGGCCTTCAGTGTACAATATCACCCGGAGGCCAGCCCTGGTCCACATGATTCGCGGTATTTGTTTGATTCGTTTGTGGAAATGATGTAGCACCAATGTGCGGCATACCAATGTTGGTTAAATGCGCTCCAGAGGGCTTGTTTATTCCAATTCAAGTCTAAAACGGATACCATCCGGGGCGTCTTTTATTTGAGCAGGCATTTTACCTGACAGGCTGAAATGCTCATACAGGTTGCCAGCATACCTATTGGTCTCGGCATATTCGCCTCCCAAAATGGGAAGCAATCTATAGCTATAAACCTGCCCTGGTTTGAGCACCAGATTGTTGGCCTCCAGCTGATTCACCAGTAAGGGCAGCAAGACCTCATCCATGATATCTTCGCTTAGATTTGCCTCCTCGAAGTCCAGGTAATTGTTGGAGATAAAGGTCAGGGTCCCCTGGCCGATGTCTAAAAAATTCAAATGCCCCTCCGCATCCTTCAACAAGGCGTCTCCGGCTTTGGTGAGGGCAATGACGCTGCATTGGTCTCCAATGAGCCAGGTCCAGCTGCTTAGGATTTTGGATAGGTCTATGGAGGCTAAAGGCAGCGTGTATTTTTGAATGTTTGGGAGCATATTAAATCTTATCATCGTTCAATTCAAATAGCTTCTTTTCAGCAGCAGTCATCTGGTCAGGATACCGCAATTCCCGTTTGAGTCTGTCAACTTCGAGATAGTTTCCTTTTCTGAATTCAATTTTTGCCAAGGCAATGTATTTTTTATCCGACGAAAACATACGCTTGTTTGCAAGGATTGCAATTCCCTGTTCCCGGTCCAATTCCTTTATTTTCTCAGGGGCTTTTGCTTTAAACAGCACAGCATCCTTTTCAGTAAAATCATTCAGCAGGTTTTCTAAATCCCACAACAAGGCGTGAAAGGGTGCAAAGTCAACATCTGAAAAAGTGGGGAACTTGTTTTGCCCCTTTTTCCCAAGAATATCCAGATAGTCTTCATGGGATAATTTTAAGCTCCCGATATTATAAGAAACCAGCCCCAATGAATGGCGAAAATGGAGCTCAATCTTTCTTTTTTTGCCAAAGAAGCCCCCGCTTTTGATAAAATACCCATATGCAAAGTCTCCGCCCGAACTGCTCCCCGAATCCCACAATTGAAACCTGAATCCCAAAGGCTGGAGGTATGGGTTAAGGATCTCAACGCCACATAAAAGTGCTTGTCCTGGTGTTTGGTAGCTCATTTCAATGGAGTGAAGAATGAATTTAGTGAATCTGCACCTTGGTTCATCACTAGTTACAAAGTCTGTCCAAAAGTAAGCAAATTATTATCCGGATCAAGCATCGAAAACTCCTTTTGTCCCCAGGGCTTTAGTTGCAAAGGGCCGGATGGATGGATGTCGACTCCCCGATCCAACATCGACTGGTATAGACTGTCAATATTATCTGTGCGTATATACACCTGGCCATAATTCTCCTTCGGAACCAAAGTTTTAAACTCAAAAAAATGAATCTGAATCTGGTCCTTTTGCACCATGAGATAGCCATCAAAGTCAGCACTGCCGAATTCATAAAACCCCAACTGATTGATATAATAGTCCCGCGTGATCGCTTTGTCACGCATGGGTAGTTTTGGATGGATCGCTGTTAACATAGTAGGGTAAGGTTCAGCTTTCAATTGCGTTGAAGAAAGCCTTCAGTTTTTGTTGGTCCAATTTTCCTTCTGTTCGGACACTGCTGCAAAGGTCCAGTCCAAAAGGTGCTACCATTTCAATCGCCTCTCTTACGTTGTCTTTGTTGAGTCCGCCGGCAAGAAATAAGGGAATAGATATAGACTGTCTGATCTCCCGGCTTAATTCCCAATTGTGCGTCCTTCCTGTGCCCCCCAGTTCTTTAACGGATAAATGGGGGTTTCCACTGTCCAATAAAATGGCGTCCACAAATTTCGAAATTTCTACGGCTTCTTTTACGGAGTGATCGTCTATTACGTGAATCACCTGAACCAGTTTTACATGGGGCAATTCGTTGCGCAGTATGCCATACGCCCGGTTTTCCAACTCATCCACGATTTGAATGGTGGTGGTATAAACACGTTTGTAATGTTTGATGATTTCATAGGGATCCGTTTCACTTGTCAGCAAAAAGGTTGAAATAGGAGGTGGAATGCTCTTTGAAATCTGACTAATGCGTGCGTCGTCAATAACGCCGGGTCCGCTGGGCATATGTCCCACCAATCCCAATGCAGAAGCGCCATGTTCTATCGCAATTCTTGCTTCGTCTATGCTGCTGATGCAGCAGATCTTCACCCTGGGTTTTGTCATAAGGTTTCAGATTCGTTTAATTCTATCGGAAATTACTTGCGCCAACGTTCCAAATGCTTCTTAACGCCCTCCTTATTTTCCCGATAGACCTTCGCGCCACGGGTAGCGGTCACAATGCTGCAGGGCACCTCCCGGGCGACTTCCCGTTGCGAACAGCCCCGGTCAAAGGCCTCAAAAATGCGCCATCGTTCGAGCATCATGGCGCGCTCGTTTTCGGTAAAAGTGAGTTGGAGCAGCTCATTAAAGTCGTGCTCGCTGAGGGTAGATTGAAAAAGTTGATGTAACATAATACGGGAAAAGGCGAGAAATTAGGGAGTAAAACAGAGGCAAATTTCGGGAAGGTTTTTGAATTTTTCGCTCAAATGTAATACTGTGCTGTGACACACTTTAGAGGCACCCAAAGAACAACTCCAGACGATGCAGATAAAATCCATAATTTTGCCGCCCGTCCGATTGCCTTGCGACAAGAAACGGACCGCATCGAATGAGAAAAAAAATTGAGATACTGGCTCCGGCCAAAAACCTTTACCAGGGTATGGCCGCCGTCAATGCCGGCGCAGACGCAGTGTACATGGGTGCAGATATGTTTGGCGCCCGGACCAATGCCACCAATTCCGTGGAAGACATCGCCGAAATGGTCCGCTATGCCCACCTGTTCAAAGCAAAGGTGTTGGTGACCGTCAATACCATTTTGTACGAGAACGAACTGGAAAGCTGCCGGCAGCTTATCTGGGAGCTCTACCATATCGGTGTGGATGCACTCATCATCCAGGACATGGGGATCCTGGAAATGGAACTCCCGCCCATCGTGCTGCATGCCAGCACCCAGGCCAACAACCGGGATGCCGGCCATGTGAAATTCCTGGCCGATGCAGGCATCAAACGGGTGGTACTGGCCCGGGAACTGAACCTGGATCAGATACAGGATATCCACAAAGCCAGCGACGTAGACCTCGAGTTTTTCGTCTCCGGTGCACTCTGCGTATCCTTCAGCGGCAACTGCTACATGAGCGTGGCCAATGGCGAACGTTCAGCCAACCGCGGCTCCTGCGCCCAGAACTGCCGCCTGCCCTATCAATTGATCGACGGAAAAGGGACCACCCTGATAGAAAACAGTCACCTGCTTTCTATCAAGGACCTCGACCTGAGCGAACAGCTGCCCAGCCTGATCAAAGCAGGTATTTCCTCTTTTAAAATTGAAGGCCGACTCAAAGACCTGGTTTACGTTAAAAACAACACCTCTTACCTGCGAAAAAAGCTGGATACCTTTCTGGAGGCCCATGCGGATCAATTCCAAAAGGCTTCCTCCGGCCGGACCTTTTACCAGTTTGAACCGGAAATGGACCGCAGTTTTAACCGGGGCTACACGGATTATTTTGTCAATCAACGCCACGCAAAGATCGGTTCCTGGGACAGTCCCAAATCCAAAGGACAGTATATCGGCAAATTGCTGGAAATTAAAGCCAACGGATACCTGATCGAAAACTACGAGCTGCTTAACAACGGCGACGGACTGTATTTCGTCAACGAACAGGGCGAGGGCGACGGACTGCAGGTCAACCTCATCGTCAACGATCTGGTGGTGCCCAATGAATTGAAACGCATGGCGGCCGGCACGGAAATCTACCGTAACCTGGACGCCGAGTTCATCCGGATGGTGGAAAATGAAAACAGCGCCGTGCGCAAGATCGGCGTCCGCATGCACTTCAGCGAGACCGAAACCGGCTTCGAGTTACAGGTGGTGGACGAAGACGGACATACCAGCACTTCCAGCCTCGAAATGCCCAAAGACCCCGCCAAAAACGCCGAGGGTCTGATTGAAAATATTCAAAAAAACCTCGCCAAGACCGGCAATACGCCTTTCATTGCAGATGAAATAGTCGTAGACTTTTCGCAAAACTGGTTTTTGCCCATTTCTAAAATAAACGAGTTCCGTCGAGCAGCCTTAGAACAATTGGCAGAGATCCGCATCCGGGATTATCATCAGGAAACGCATCAGATCGTCAAAACCGAGCATCCTTATCCGGTGAAGACGCTCGATTTTACCTACAATGTATCCAACAAACTGGCCCGGCAGTTTTACAAGCGCCACGGCGTGACGGACATTGAAAAGGCCTTCGAATTGCAGTGGGATCCTGGCAAATCACGGGTGATGGTGACCAAATATTGCGTGAAATATGAACTCGGCAAATGTCCACGTTACCAGCGTGAGACCATGGGCACCAAGCTCGCCGAGCCCCTTACCCTGAAACACGGAGAGGTTGAATACAAACTGAAGTTCAATTGCAAGCCCTGCGAAATGGAGATCTGGGAAAAGGACGCGGAATTGGTGATGGATCCGGATGATATGGATTGAGGAATGGGAGATATTGATCACAGAATGATGTCCCGCGCCGGTGGCGATCTTTTCGTCGGCTTCCAGCACCGTAAATTTGCGTTCGAATGGGCCAAAAACACTGTCGGAAATACTATACGCAACTTTGTAGGTGCCGTTTGTCCACACGCCTTCCGACCACATCAGATAGTTATAAGTGCCGTAATTTGTGTCTTGCTTACTTCTTTTAATAGTTTTGAGCGACCACTAATGAAGACCTCTATTGTTTTACAAGCCCACTTTTGGGGACACTATCGAAAAACAACCTTGAAGATATTCAACAACATCTTCAACAAAAAGGACAGGCTATTGGAATACTGCAAAAATTAAACAGACCGATAAATCAAAAAAAGCAATCCTGAAGCAAATGAAATATTATTTTTTTTTAATATTGCACATTGCTTTAGTATCCTGCAATGAACCAGAGAATCTTGAAAAAATAAGGAATATTGCAACTGATCAGCCATCGGTTCCCCAAACTAATGGCAATGTTTTGAACACAACGGTCGCCATGGGTATTGACCAAAACATACGAAGTATTTTCCAGGACAAAAATGGCAACTACTGGTTTGGTACAAATGGAGCGGGTGTGTACCGTTATGATGGAAGCACCTTGATCCAATTTACGGAGAAAGAGGGTCTTTCAAACAATCAGGTTCAAAGCATTCAAGAAGACGATTCTGGTAATATCTGGTTCGGAACTGGTGCGTTTGGTGTTAGTAAATTTGATGGCGGGACTTTCACTACGTTTACAAATAAGGAAAACTTGCGTTTAAATAATAGTTTTGAACGCGATTGGAAAATAGAAGCGAACGACTTATGGTTCTATGCGGGTGGTGGAGTTTATCGCTACCATGGCAATTCATTGGTCTATCTACCTCTGGTCAAACCGGGGTTTAATTCAAAGCAGTCCTCAAATGCCCCTCACAAGCTCAGTCCCTACGCAGTTTATAGTATCCTGAAAGACAAAAAGGATAATATTTGGTACGGTACGCAAGCTCAAGGTGTTTGTCGTTTCGATGGGAAATCTTTTACCTGGTTCACTGAAAAAGGGCTGAGTGGCTCAGCGGTGCTCGGTTTGTTCGAAGACAGTCGTGGCAACCTGTGGTTTGGCAATAATGGGGCAGGACTATTTCGATATAATGGAAAATCCCTGATTAACTTTACAGAAGAGCAAGGCCTTAGCAATACCGAATTTAAAGTTTCAGGTAAGTCAGGCCAAGGTAGCCTGGCACGTGTGTATACAATTACCGAAGACAATTATGGAAACCTTTGGATTGGAACGGTGGACGCAGGTGTTTGGAGATATGATGGAAACAACTTAACTCATTTCACCACCCGGGATGGTCTCACAAGTAATGCTGTGAACACCATTTTCAAAGACAACCATGGTGAATTATGGTTTGGAACGGATGGTGATGGAGCGTGCAAATTCAATGGTAAAACCTTCACTAAGTTTGAAGTAAAATAGGAATTAGGACAGAAATAATACCTATGAATAAGCCTGCCTACAGACTAAGTTTCTTCTTTGACTACCACTGTGGCGGTTGTCTGTGGTCCGACAATGATGCGTCCTTCGAAAAGTTTGGAGTGGGCGTTTTGGATGCAGAGCGCTATGATTTGAATGGAAATATTATTCAAGAAGCAAAAATCAAGTTGCCTTATTCGATAAGACAAAGCACTATAGCACTGGACAAATTATTTGCTGAAAGTCTGAATTGGAATGACCCTGGTGGAGCATCACTTTGGGACAAAAATCAATGGGATAGCTTTTACAGACAGACCAGAGATTTGCACGAAGAAATTTCAAGGACGCTGGGGGATCACTTTGAAGTAATTTATAAGCAAGCTTGACTAATTTATGGAATACAAAGCATCCATCGATACGCCTGTAAAAGGAATAACCATCGGAGTTTTTTTACTGCTTATGGTGATCGGCCAAAAAAGCGTAGCAGCATTAATGGTCGCCCAGGGGGACATCAGAATCATTTTAATGCATTCAGGGATACTGTTGCTCTTTGTAGTACTTTTTTTGGGCAGTTGGCTATACGCTCCACAGTCTTACACGGTGGCGGACAATGAACTGAGCATCAGCAGACCCATTGGAAAGGTCCGGATAATGCTTAGCGATATGGTCCAGGCTCGCCTACTGGCAGACCACGAAACCCGCGGAACAATCAGGACTTTTGGCGTAGGCGGACTATTTGGGTATTTTGGTAAGTTTCACATCCCGGATATTGGACATACAACCTTTTACGCTACCCAACGCAAGAACAAAATTCTAATCATAACCAATACAGACAAAAAAATAGTCATTACTCCTGACGACAGTAGTATCCTTGAAACCCTGAAACGGCATTGATTCTGCTTATACCCGCGTAATTTTCGCCCCGATCGCATTCAATCGAGCATCAATGTGCTGATACCCCCGATCGATCTGGTGGGCATTGTGGATCACACTATTGCCTCTGGCCGAAAGCGCGGCAATCAGCAGTGCCTGTCCTGCACGAATATCCGGAGAAGTCATTTCAATGCCCCGAAGCTGGTATTTTCGATCTAATCCAATGACTGTGGCGCGGTGCGGGTCGCAAAGAATGATCTGTGCACCCATGTCGATGAGTTTGTCCGTAAAGAAAAGCCGGCTTTCAAACATCTTCTGGTGCACGAGCACGGAGCCGCGTGCCTGCGTGGCCACCACCAGTACGATCGACATCAGATCCGGCGTAAAACCTGGCCAGGGCGCATCATAAATGGTGAGGATGGAGCCATCAATAAAAGTCTGGATCTCATAATTTTCCTGCGCGGGGATATGCAGGTCGTCGCCCTGTACATCGATCTGGATGCCCAGGCGCTCGAAGGTATGTGGGATGATCCCCAAATGTTCTATCCCGGCATTTTTAATCGTAATTTCACTTTGGGTCATGGCGGCCAGTCCGATGAATGAACCGATCTCGATCATATCCGGCAGGCAACGGTGTTCCGTTCCGCCCAGTTGTTCGACCCCTTCAATGTGCAGGAGGTTTGAGCCTAGTCCGTCAATTTTAGCGCCCATACGCTGAAGCATCCGGCAGAGTTGTTGCACGTACGGTTCACAAGCAGCATTGTAAATGGTGGTTTTCCCTTTAGTCAGCACCGCAGCCATGACCACGTTGGCAGTACCCGTCACGGAGATCTCATCCATATGCAGGTAGGTGCCCTGAAGTCCGCCTTTGGGCTGTTCTACATAATAGATATCCTTTTCGTCGTCGTATTTGAATTCAGCACCCAACTTCTGGAAGCCCAGGAAGTGCGTATCCAGACGCCGCCGCCCGATCTTGTCGCCGCCAGGCTTGGGCAGGGTAGCCCGCCCAAAACGAGCAAGCAGTGGACCAATGAGCATCACCGATCCGCGCAAACGCCCGGCATCCCGCATGAATTCGTCTGAACGCAGGTATTGAATGTCTACGGTGCCGGCACAAAAGCGGTACGTATCCGGAGCGAGTCGCTCAACGCTCACCCCGAACCCGCGCAGCAGTTCTATGAGTTTGTTCACATCCAGAATGTCCGGCACATTCGAGATCGTGACGGATTCGTTGGTAAGCAGCACTGCGCTGATGATCTGCAGGGCCTCATTTTTGGCGCCTTGTGGCTGGAGTTCTCCTTTAAGCGGTTGTCCGCCGATGACTTCAAAACTGTCGAGTTGCATGTAATAGGTGCTGTTTTACGTGGGGATCTAGATGGATAGCGGCGGGCGAAGGTAGGAAATGGAGCGGTTTTGTCTGAAAGGAATTATCAATTCGGCGGATAAAAAACGGCGCATCCCGGATTTCTCCGGGACGCGCCGTTCATCAGTTTAAAGCCTAAAATGCTTCACTTATTACTTTTTACGCTTCCCCTCCAGCTCCTGCCCATTCTGAAACAGCACCATTTTAATTACCGTGCCATTGGCTTCCGGGTAAAATTCAATTTCAGCTTCCACTACTTTGAGGAAAAAACGGGTAGGCGAAGTGGCAAATACCTCAAAAGACGGCTGCCCGGTGGCCTGGCAGACCAATTGAGTCCCTTTGCGGCTAACGGCGATGCTGAAGCCTGGCATCAGTTCATATTCACCTAAAAACGGCTCCAGTTGGGCCTTGCTGAGCTGTAGTTCCTGACGACCAGCAGGCAGAGGCTTATCAGTTCGGATCCAAAGGTTGTCGGTAGCCACCCGGTCGTCCACAATGGCTTGGATCACCTTTTTCTTTCCGCTTTTTTCGCGCATAAAAGTGATTCGGGCAAACGACTCTTCAAAGAAAAATGCATCCGGGCCAAGAGGTTTGAGCTTGAATTTGTTGCCGCCGGTACACATGGAAGTCAATTGACCATCCTCCAAGCGGATGATCCGTTGCTCCTTTTTTTCGTTTTCATATACACCAACGTATTGATCCAGCGCTTTGACATCCAGCACTATAGGGGTGGGTTGAAATGGCTTGCCGATAGTCAATGCAGCAATTCTTGGCGATAGGTCACCAGGCGGGTTGCAATCACAGTTGGTCAGGATTGCCACGCAGACCTCCTCCTTGGGCAAGTACATCAGATCACTCAGAAATCCATGTATCCCGCCACCGTGCGCTACCACTGGACTGCCCAGCAGGTTGCTCATTTGAAGTCCATAACCATAATGGGGATTGGTACCATCGGGAAGGATGTAAGGAGTGATTGCTTTTTTGAACGACTCAGGTTTTACAACTTTCCCACTGTGCAGGGCCCGGGTCCAGATCGTCAGATCTTCCACCGTAGAAAGCAGGGATCCGGCAGCATAGGGTTGTGTCATACTGAGGAATTCGGCGTTGGCAAAATTGCCCGCGTCATCGCCTTGCGAGTAGCCGCTTGCCCGGTTTTTGATCAGGGGTTTCGTATCGCCGTAATAGGAGTTTTTCATCCCCAGCGGTTTAAAAAAATGTTCGCTTAGATATTCAGCATACGTCTGTCCGGAAACTTTTTCAATGATGTAGCCCAGTAGGATATACCCGGAGTTATTGTATTGCCATTTTGCATCGGGTTCAAAATCCATGGGTTGGTTTTTGAAATAATCCACCAACTCAAGCGGGCTAAAGTCTTTGCGCTGCGCCTGCCCGTCCCATTCTTTCATGTCAGTATAGCTTGCAATGCCGGAAGTGTGTGTAAGCAGGTGCTCTACCGTGATCTTTTTGCCTTGAGTGGGGTAGTCGGGCAGGAATTTCGTGAGATCGTCCTGCAGGGAAAGCTTGCCCTGCTCCATGAGTTGCAGTATGGCTGCTGCGGTGAATTGTTTGGTCACCGATCCGATGCGGAAGATGTGGTCGGTGCGCATCGGAACATCTAGTTCCAGGTTGGCCATTCCGAAGGCTTTGTGGTACAAGACTTTTCCTTTTTGGGAAACCATCACGCTGGCTCCGGAACCATCGGCTTTATAATGCTCCTGAAGCAGCTTGTCAATTTCAGCCGTCAGTGCAGCCTCTGAGGTTTGTGCTGCAAGTGGAGCGATAGAAAGGATCAGGAAAGCAATGAGTAGGGAAATAGGATTGTTTTTCATTTTCGGGCTAATATTTTAATGTGCTGTTTGATGAAATGAAACTCATATTTCATCTGAAAAAGTTGGTGACAAAACACCCCGACATGCTGCGGAGGTTACACCTCGCCGGCAAAAGTGCTGGTTAAGGCAAAAAATCAGGACGAAACTAGACCAAAAGACAAAATTGTCGGTTAGTAAGGGAATACTATCGGGCAAAGAAATAAAAAACAGCGCGTCCCGGATTACTCCAAAACGCGCTGCTGATGTATGCCGGAACGCTGTTCCTTTACACTTTCTTCGCCCACCAATGCTTCATTTTCCAGCCCAACAGATACATGACCGGCAAAATGATCAGCGTGATGAACGTAGCGAAGCTAAGACCAAAAATGATCGTCCAGGAAAGTGGTCCCCAGAAAGCCACCGAGTCGCCACCCAGATAGATCTTCGGATCGCCGGTAGCAAACAGGCTGTAAAAGTCAATGTTAAACCCTACCGCCAAAGGAACCAGCCCCAGGATCGCCGCAGTAGCCGTCAACAATACAGGCGTCATACGAATACGGCCTGCTTCCACGATCGCTTCCCGCGCTTCACTGCCCCGTTCTCGCAGAATATCGGTGTATTCCACCAGTAGAATGCCATTTCGGACCACAATACCAGCCAGCGCTACAATCCCTACACCTGACATGATCACAGAAAAATCCATGTCAAACATGGCCATCCCAAGCAATACCCCAATGATACTAAAGATCACTTCTGACATGATGATCAGGGTTTTGCCAAAAGAGTTGAACTGCACCATCAGGATCAGCAAAATAATGAAGATCGAGATCAGGAGCGAGTTGCCCAGGAACGAAGCTGCATCCAGGAACTCGGCATCTTCCCCTGCGAAACCAACCGTCACACCATCCGTAACTGGCAGGGAGGCCACCGCAGCTTTCACCGCATTGATCACATCCGTCTGGCTGGGCTGATATTCGGAGGTAATATTCGAAGAGATTGTTACGATACGCGACTGGTCGAGGCGACGGATACCACCGTAGGTTGTGGTATACTTCACATCCGCCAGCGAAGCCATGGGTACAGAGCGCAATACGCCGCCCATGTTCATGTCACGGAACGTGATATTCAGATTTTCAACCGAGTTGATATTCTCCCGTTGTTCCGGACGCAGGCGGATATTAACAGGGATTTCATCTTCCCCATCTTTGAATTTGGTAGCTTCCTTGCCCAGAATGGCGGTGCGGAATTCCGAACCAATCTGGGCGGTAGAAATGCCTTCACGGTTGGCACGGTCGCGGTCAATATCGATGTTGATCTCCGGTTTAGACACGATCATATCCGTGCGCAGCTCTTCAACCCCGGGAATATTGAGCGAGTCAAGATAACGTTTTACGTTACTGGAAACGGAGATGAGCTTTTTAAGGTCGTCACCACGGATCTCCACAGAAATCGGTTTAGGAGAAGGTGGGCCGCCCGCTTCCTGGTCTACCACGATCTCCGCTCCCGGAATAACCCCTTTGGTAGCTTCACGGATCTTATCCATGTAATCCTTGGTACTCACGCCGTTCCGCTCGCCGTATTCTACGAATGCTACCCCGACTTTGCCTTTGTTGGACGTTGCGGTACGGTCAAACTGATCTTCTGAAGCACCCAGGGCGACATTCGAGATCACAGACTCCACGATCGGGTTATTTTCGCCCACCACGTCCACGACCTTGCGTTCCATTACACTGGTAAGCGAGTCTGTTGTGTTGACATCTGTGCCGACCGGTAGGGAAAGGTACACATAAATGAAGTTTGGATCAGCCTTTGGAAACAGGACTATATTGCGTTTACCAGCAGCGAAGAACATGAAAGAAAAGATAAGCAGACCAATCACACCAACCATCATCATCCAGGGGCGGTCCAGCGCAAAATTAAGGAACCCGGCATATCCGCGCTGCGCTGCTGGCCAACCTTTGGTTTGGAACCAACGCACTGCTTTTTCCAATACAAAACGGTAAAAAACTACAAAGAGTGCAAGGAAAACGAGCAGATTGCCCATGAAAAAGTTTCCATTGAAATAGAAATACAGCGTGGACAGCGCAAAAAGGGCATAGCCGAAAATAGTACGGCGACGTTTTTTCTCAGGCGGTAATTCCGTGCCTTCGCGCTTCGCATCGCCCATGAACCACACGGCAAACACCGGGTTTACAATGTACGCCACCAGCAAAGATGCCGTCAGGGTAATGATGACCGTAACCGGCAGGAAGTGCATGAATTTACCAAAGATACCACCCCAAAACACCAGCGGAAAAAAGGGGGCCAGTGTCGTGATCGTTCCGGAAAGCACGGGAAGAAATACCTCTCCGGTTGCCTTTTTAGCGGCCTGTATGATGGTCAGCTTTTTATCCTCATGGTAGATCCGGTGGGTATTCTCTACCACCACAATCGCATCATCCACGACGATACCCAGCGCCAGCAAAAAGGCGAACAATACAATAAAATTGAGGGTAAAGCCAAATGCCGGCAATACCATAAAGGCGATACACATCGAAAGCGGCACTGACATGGCCACAAAAAGCGCATCGGTGGCGCCCATGAAGAACATCAAGACGAAGGTGACCAGAATAAAACCGATGATGATCGTATTGATCAGGTCATGCAGCGTAGTACGGGTGGCCCGGCTTTGGTCGCCGGTAATGGTCACATCCAGATTGGCCGGAAATTCGTTGGCCTTCATTTCGGCCACCACTTTTTTGATCTTATCGGAAGCGTCGATCAGGTTTTCTCCGGTTCGTTTGATCACATTGAGCGAGATCACGTTTCGGCCGTTGAGGCGGCTAAAACTCTCCCGCTCTTTATGGCCCATGCGTACATCCGCAATGTCTTTCAGGGACATCATCGCGCCGGACTGAGAAGTGATCAGGATATTTTTGATCTGCTCCACATTGGTAAAATCACCCCGGATAGATACAGAACGGGTCATCCCGCCAATGTCTACATTACCCGCTGAAATGGTCATGTTCTCATAAGCCAGCGCATTTTCAATATCGCGGAACGTCAGGCTGGCAGCGGCCATTTTGTACTTATCGACATCTACCTGTACCTCTTTTTCAAGCGCACCAACCAGGTCCACCCGGGTGATCTCGCGCATTTCTTCGATCCGGTCTTGCAGCGCATCGGCATAGTCTTTCAACTTATCCAGGCTGAAATCACCGGCAATATTGACGTTCATGATCGGAACCTCGGAGATGTCAAATTCTGTGATGGTTGGATCCTGCAACAGGTCAGTAGGCAGGTCGCGGGCCGCCTTATCCACCGCATCTTTCACCTTCTGTTTGCAGATCGGCACCTCGAGATTGGTATTAAATTCTACGATGATGCTGGAAAAGTCCTGGATCGAGTTCGATTTGACATTTTTCACACCACTGATACCCTTCAATTGTTTTTCGATGGGTTTGGTGACGAGTTGCTCGATATCACTCGGACTGGCGCCGGGATAAATGGTGGAGACAAATATGGTAGGCACCACCACATCGGGAAACTGTTCCTTAGGCAGGGCATTATAAGACATGATGCCTGCCAGGGTAATGATCACCGTGATGATAAAGATCGAGGCGCGGTTGTCGATCGACCAACTGGTGGGTTTAAATTCTTTCATGTTATTGTTGATTCTGGTATCTGTTGATTTGAGTATTGGGTTATTTTGGGGATTTGGTTATTTGGAAAGCGTTTCTTATATTTGTAATACCAAAGCAAACCAAATAGAAAATGGATGAATTGAACTACTTGAAACAGCTCTCCAAATGAGACCTTGAGCTACTGAAAATACTTAAAGAACGCTTTCTGCAATGAAACAAGAACAGCACAAACGCCTTGAAGAACTGCTTCACCTTTTCAATACCGTTGAGCCCGAACAATTTGAGGCCTTAGACAGAGAACAATGGCGGCCTTTCCTGGCTTCCCTTGACACGGACAAAGACCATGTATTTGCATTGACCTCGTATTTCGATATGGCAAACTATAACCTGTCGCGTCTGGCAAATAGCATTAGGCAACTAAATCAGGAAGATTTTGAAGTACTTCAACCTGCGTTAGAAGGGTTTAAAGTACTTGAAGATAAATTCAGGGCACGTGCTTAAAAAGCCACCACTTCCCCATTGTTCACATCCTGAAAACCCGTAGAGATCACCCAATCGCCTTTTTTCAGGCCGCTCAGGATTTCTACCTGTCCGTTGTAATTCTGGCCTTGTTTCACCACCACCTTTTTGGCGTTGGCTTGCTTTTCGCCTGTCTTTTCAGCCACGAGTACGTAGTCGCCATCATCGGCAGACTGGATCAGATTGACTGGTATGGAAACAGCATTGGCGCTTTGGTAATCCACGATTTTCATGACAGCCACCTGATTGGCACTGTATCCATCCTTGGTACTGGGTAGGGCACATTCCACCACAAAAGTGCGGGTCATCGGGCTGATGCTTTTGCTCACATAGGTGACGCGGGTCGTGATCTCTTTGTTTAGATCCGGGAAGAATACCTGTACCTGGTCGCCTTTGCGCACTTTGGAAGCGTAGGCTTCCGTGACTTCTCCTTTGATCTTCAGATTACTCAGATTCAGGATATTGCAAAGTGGCATGCCCGGTGCAATGGCCTGGCCCTGCTTCAACATAACCATATCTACTGTGCCACTTTGCGGCGCATATATCTTGGTCATACCCCACTGCTCTTTAAGGGTGGTGATGCTGCGTTCAATGCTTTCTTTGGCATTTCTGGCCTGAATGAGGGAAACTTCAGTACCGATCTTCTGATCCCAAAGGCCTTTTTGACGGTTGTAGATGTCGGTTGCTGTCACGAGTTGGCCTTCCAGCTCAGCCAGACTTTTAACCATCACAGCGTCATCTACCTCGGCGATCAACTGGCCCTGGCGCACATTGTCGCCATTTTTCACCAGCACCCGCTTGAGCGAGCCGGGCATTTTTGCGGTAGCCATCACACTCTCGTCGGCATCTACCTTGCCTTGCAGGTCAATGTAATGGCGAAACGGAGCGATCTTGATCTCAGAAAGTCCGACGGTCTTCACCTTTTTGGTGGCCGGGCCGCCGGCATTGACCTGCTTTTCCAGATCGCTGATCTGTGCTTCGATCTTGGCTTTTTTATCTTTCAAAGCGGCAAGTTCGGTTGCCGGGTCTTTAGAGCCACCACCGCAGGAAGCGAGCAGGGCCATCACCAGCGTAAAAGAGGTCAATTGGAGGAAATGCTTATTTGTCATGGTAAAAATCAATTTTTTGTTTTGTTGTAGGAGGTTACATTACTGTCCCAGCGCCTTTTTAATGGCCACTTTGGCTATCAGCAGATCATATTTGGATTGCAACAAACTCTGTTGAGCAGCGTACAGGCCTGACTCCGACTGGGTGATCTCAAAACTGCTGCCCACCCCTGATTTGTATTTGGTTTGGGTGGTGTCGTAGATGCGTTGTGCCAGTGCCAGATTTCTCTCCTGATTGCTTACCCGTTCCAAGGCATTGAGGTATTGTTTGCGGGCGGCGTCCAGTTCCAGGGAGATGGCGTTCTCCAGCATTTGCTTTTGAATTTCAACCGTCTGCGATGAAAGGATGGCACGTTCTTTTTTGGCTTTGGATACACCGCCATCCCAGATGGGCAGGCTCACCGACACACCAGCTACCGCAGAGGCGATGTAATACCAGTCCTTGAATCCGGGAGCATCTTTGGCCCCGAATCCGCCCTGGTACCCTGGTTGCCATTGCGCAAAACCAGCCACCGAAGGCATCCACGGTTTGCGATACAGGTCTATTTGCACATTGCTCAGATCACGGCCTTTGAGTAAAAGCAGATATTCCGGGCGGGACATAAAATTGGGCGCCGAAGTCAGATCCACTTCTCCGGACGCTGCAAGCAGGGTGGGCACGTCATCTGACAGGCTGATTTCGTTGGCAACCGGCATGCCCATGTTAAATTTAAGTGCATTGACCACAATTTCGCGCTGTCGGGCCAGGTTCCCACGCTCACTGCGCAGGTTAGAGAGCGAAAGCTCGAGGCGATCCACATCCAGTTGTTCCGCAAATCCAGCCTTGTTGATGGCTTTGGTATCCGAAAATATTTTTTCCAGATTTCCGATATTTTTATCCAGAATGGAAAGGTTTTCAGAGATCAGCAGGGCGGGTAGGTAAGCATCAGTCACCAGATTGCGCACATTTTGGCGTGATACGGCAAGCTGATTGTCTACATACTGACGGTAGTAACGTGCAGCACGGATTGCAATGAGGTAAGAGTTGTTAAAAATCAGTTGATTGACGCTCAGGTTTCCTGAGATGCTATGCACCGGATTGAAAAATATTTTAGAATCCGGGTCAGAAGCAAAGGATGCACCTAAAAACTGTCCCAAGGCATCCACGCCGCCGCTGCCGCCCAGTGCGGTCTGGAGGGTTTGATAATAAGGTGCATTCTGATCGATGGAACCTCCGCCGCTGCCAAATGACAAGGCACCACTGGGCAAACCACCGCGCTGAATAAAGCCCGAGTAAGAGGCACCCGCCGAAAACTGAGGCAATCCGGTACCCAAATTTTCCTTCACCTGCCAGTCTGCATCTCTGATCTGCAATTGGGCCGTCTTAATATCCGGGTGGTTCTGTAAGGCAAACTGAATACAGTCGTTCAGGCTCATAGCCTGTCCGCTCTGAGCACGGGTAGTGGACCCAAACGCAAGCAGGATACCGGCCAGAAGGAGTTTTTGTGAAAATTGATTGATCATGAATAGGTGTGTTGTTCATGCGAAAGGGGTAAGTACGATCGCATGCTTTGGATGGAGTGATTGTTAAGCGCCCGTGTTCGGAGGCAAAGTATTGGCGCCGGTCTTTAGTTTTTCTTTTAAAATAACCAGCCCTTCTTCTGAAACAATGCTATATAAATAGTTGGTAATGAACTCTCTGAATAAGCCCTCAAAGGTGTAGGGCGGCTTGGGGAAATACTGCTCCTCAAAAATGGACATGGCTCCAGCGATGTAAAAACGAGCCGTGGTTTCAATGTCAAAATCAGGACGGTAAAGCCCGTCCCGACGGCCCCATTCAAGATTTTGACGGGCTATATTCAGAATATAGCCCTGTTGAAAATCATTGATCCGATCCCATACTTCCCGGTGATATTTTTGCATTTCATACACCACGTTGGGCTTCATTTGCCCAAATTCTGCCATGATCTGGCGGAACACCCGGACCATTTCATCCACGGCATCCGTTGATTCGGCATGAAGTGCCTCGTCCACTTTGCATTGGGACATCATGTGACGGTCCATGACCTTGCTCACCAGATCATCTTTACTTTCAACAAAGGCGTAGAGTGTTTTTTTGGAAATCCCCAGCTCACGCGCCACGTCATCCATCGTGAGGCTCTTGATGCCGAGTTTAAAAAATAACTCCTCCACCCTTTTCAACCATTTTTCCTGCTGTTCTGTAAACATGCTGCAAAGGTAAACACCGGAAACGTTTTTTAGGCGAATCGTTTCCATTGTTTTTTATGTTTTTCGACGAACGTCAAATAAAATTCTAAAAATCCTGTTAAAAGTTCCATCAAACAGAATAAAAAGAAAGTTGAACAGGTAAAGGCTACCAATGTTTAGCTGAGCCGCTATCTTTGACCCATGTCAATTACCCGCCGCGCCTATCTATCCCTTGCCCTGATTTGCATCATTTGGGGCACTACTTACACCGCTATCAAGTATGCTGTGATGGATTTTCCACCATTTTTACTGGTAGGCATCCGTCAAACCGCTGCAGGACTCCTGCTTTTGACCCTGGCTTTTTTCAGTGGAAAAATTCAGATGCCTGATCGCAGATACATCGGCCTGCAGGCCCTGACGGGAATGGCCACCATTACCGGGGGCAACGGCTTCGTCACCTGGGGGATGCAGTACGTTTCGTCTGGCCTGGCAGCGATCATTGGATCCTTAACACCTGTGCTGGTGCTGCTGCTTTCTTTGGCCTGGCATGGCAAGGAGCGCATCCATGGACGTATGATCATGGGGGTGCTGCTTGGTTTTGTGGGACTGGCACTGATCTTCCGCGAAGGCTGGCAGGATTTTATCCGACCTGAGTATCGCTGGGGTATTGCTGGTTGTTTTGCCTCCGTCTTTACCTGGTCGCTGGGAACCGTGATGGCCAAGCAATGGAACTCCCCGGGGGTTTCGCCCCTGCTGAATGCAGGTTTGCAAATCACTTCCGGAGGATTGGGCGGGTTTATCATGAGCTTCTTTTTCGATACCAGCCATACCATTCAACACAGCACACAAGGCTGGATGGCAGTGGTCTATCTGGCTGCGATCGGTTCTGCGCTGGCGTTTACTTTATACATGTTCGTACTCAAGCATCTGAGTGCCACTATTTCCTCCCTTTACACTTATATCAATCCGGTGGTGGCCATTTTATTGGGCTGGGCTTTATTGGGTGAAGCCCTTACGCCCTGGGAGGCGGTCGGGATGGCACTTACCATCCTGGGCGTCTGGATCGTGAATTCAAAACGGGGCTAAATTTTTCACTGCAACCTTTGATGATTTTGGCCGTTATTTGTTGTTAAAATCGGGCATATAAGTTGAAAAAGTGCCTTTTTGAGGAATAAAATTTTAAAAAATTTCTTTTTAAGCGCTTGATAATCAGGTTCTTAAAAGGAAGAAACTTCTTCATCATGAAGCGCAGTAAAATCGCAGGAATCGGCTCCTACCTCCCGGAACGTATCGTTACAAACGACGATTTGGCCAAGGTTATGGATACCACCGACGAATGGGTGCAGGAACGGACAGGTATCCAGACCCGTCGTTACGGAAAAAAGCACGAAGAAACGACTTCCAGCATGGGTGCAAAAGCTGCACTGGTGGCCTGCGAACGGGCCGGCATCACGCCGGAAGAAATTGACTTTATCATCTTTGCAACCCTTAGCCCGGATTATTATTTTCCCGGATGCGGCGTACTCATGCAACGAGAGCTGGGCATTACCCACAAAGAAGTAGGTGCGCTGGATATACGCAACCAGTGCACAGGCTTCCTGTACGGACTGAGCATTGCCGACCAGTTTGTAAAGACCGGGATGTATAAAAATGTATTGGTCGTGGGCGCTGAAATGCACTCCATGGGCCTCGATTTCAGTACCCGGGGCCGCAACGTAACGGTTATTTTTGGCGACGGCGCGGGGGCAGCGATCATTCAGCCTACGGACGACGAAAACCAGGGCATTCTGACCACCAAACTCCATGCGGACGGCACCTACGCTGAAAAACTCTCCTTCATCAACCCGGGAGCCCATGGCGGGTATCACCAGAAAAGATCGGAGGATACCACCGACTTTGGTTACCCGCCCCCGGATACGTATGGAGAAATTTTTATTACCCCCAAGATGGTGGAGGAAGGCCTGATTTTCCCCAATATGGAAGGGCAGTTCGTCTTCAAACTCGCCATTCAGAAATTCCCGGAAGTCATCCAGGAAGCCTTGAATGAAGTTGGACTGGAAACCACCGATATCAACATGTTCATTCCCCACCAGGCGAATCTGCGGATCAGTCAGATGGTGCAACGACTGCTCCGCCTTCGCGACGACCAGGTATGGAACAACATTCAAAAATACGGCAACACGACCGCCGCTTCCGTTCCCATCGCACTCTGCGAAGCCTGGGAGGCCGGAAAGGTCCAAAAAGGCGATCTGGTATGTCTGGCTGCTTTTGGCAGCGGATTTACCTGGGGTAGCGCGCTAATCCGTTGGTGAGTGAGTGAATGAGTGAATGAGTGA
>JBILHS010000018.1:0-58484 GCA_044350425.1 Saprospiraceae bacterium
GAATGAGTGAGGATCTGTGGGGAGGCTTGGCATTTGTATCCGGAGCGAATGAGTGAGGATCTGTGGGGAGGCTCGGCATTTGTATCCTGAGCGAATGAGTGAGTGGATGAGCGAATGAGTGAGGATCAGTTTGGAGGCTCGGCATTTGTATCCGGAGCGAATGAGTGAGGATCTGTGTGGAGGCTCGGCATTTGTATCCGGAGCTAAGCAACAAATATCAAGCCTCCAAACTGATCCTCACTCATCCACTCATCCACTCATTCACTCACTGAGGTAAGCAACAAATATCAAGCCTCCAAACTGATCCTCACTCATTCACTCAAGCACTCATTCACTCATTTTATCGAAAAGAGATATTAAAACTGTGACGGGGGCGTTAGTATGCAGTTTATAGAAGTTTAAAAGGCGATTGTGTCAGCTATCATGCAAATGGCACAGGCTTTGCCGCCTATTCTTTGCAAGGATTAATCAAAACAGTTACTGCTATGTTTTTTGAATCAAAAATTATCCGGGCGGCCATTCTGCTCACCATGCCGATTGCGGCCTGGGGGCAACCAGGCACCCAGATCTTTTTAGCCAACCCGTCTTTTGAAGGGATGCCGGGGGCGGGAATAGAAATTCCCGGATGGTATAATTGCGGGCCGGCCGGTGAAACGCCACCAGATCTGCAACCTGGTTTTTTCGAAGTTAAAACAGCCGCGCGCAATGGAATGACGTACCTCGGACTTGTGGTACGTCAAACGGGCTCCTGGGAAAGTGTGGGACAGCGCCTCAGCCAGCCTCTGGCCGTCAATCAATGCTATGAATTTAGCCTGGATCTTCGGCGCGACACTTCCTACGAAAGCCCCGTAGGTAGAGATAAGGACAAAAAAGTGCGGTTTACAACGCCAACCCGCATCATTATCTGGGGTGGTAATGGATATTGTGACAAAGGCGAACACTTGTATTCCTCATCCGTGGTGATCCACCCGCGATGGCTTACTTACAATTGCCGCCTGAGTCCAAAAAAAGGTTCCTGGTCGCATATCATCATCGAGGCTTATTACGGTGCACAGGATCCGTTCAATCCAACACTGCCTTTGTACACCAATGGAAATATACTGATCGACAATGCTACGCCGATCAAACAGGTAGTTTGCGGGCCAGAAAAAATGCCTGAGGCGAAGAAAAAACCGGTGATCTCCAGAAAAGGGCCCGAAAAGCCGGGGACTACGGTGCAAGCTAAAACTACGTCTACCCCCACTACGGAGCCCAAAAAGCCTAAGCGTGGTAAAACCTTCCGCCTCGACGTGTATTTTAAGGCCAACGAATACACTTTCGACCTCGGCAGCAGCGAAAAGGGCCTGGATGAACTCTATTACATGCTCAAAAACAATGCGGATATAAGCGTAGAAATAGGCGGTCATACCAACAATCTGCTCTACCCCAATGAAGCCAGAGCGCTCGAATTGTCCAACAATCGGGCAAAGTCTGTGGCAGACTGGCTCATTTCAAAAGGGGTGGCATCTGATCGTGTGAAGTACAAAGGTTATGGCTGGACCAAGCCTGTGGAGCCCAACACCACGCCGGAAGGCAGAAGAAGGAATCAGCGGGTGGAGGTTACGATATTGACTTTTGGGGGGTAGATGGGAGGGGGGATCTAGGGGTCAGAACTCGGAATGCACAGATTAGGTGCTGTGTGCACTTCCTTACCATAGTGGACACTAAGAAAATGTTAAGCGGCCAATCATAAATTTTACTTCTTAACTTTTATGCGCCAGATTTCAAAAATCCCCCCCACAAATCAAGCAAGCCCCTTCAAAATAGCTCCCCAATACATCCGAGGCAATACCTCTCTTTTGAGTTGATACATGCTCCAGCGCTCTTTTGACTGGTCGAATGGGAAGGTTTCCATCGGTGTGTTGTTGTAATCAAACTCAGCCAGCACCAGTTTGCCGTAGCCGGTCACCAGCGGGCAGGAGGTGTACCCCAGATAGGTTGCGGAAGGTAAATTACCCGCCATGACATCCAGCAGGTTGGTCACCACCACCGGCGCCTGTTTGCGGATGGCCGCGCCTGTTTTTGAAATGGGCAGGCCCGAAGCATCGCCCAGGGCAAAGATGTTGGAATGGCGCACATGTTGCAGGGTGCTTTTGTCTACTTCTACCCAGCCGGCGCTGTTGGCCAGGCTGCTGTTTCGGATGAAATCGGGCGCGCTTTGTGGCGGCGTGACGTGGATCATGTCAAATTCCACCTCCTGCACTTCATCTTTATTGTTTTCTCCAAAGCCCACGAATTTGGCCCGGTGATTGGGCCCATCGATCTCCGTGAGGTTGTACATAAAATTCAGTTTGATGTTGCCGCGCTTCACAACTTCCAGCAAGGTCTTTTCATACTGAGGTACCGCAAAAAGTTTGGCCGCGCCGCTCCAATACTGCACATCCGCTTTGGGCAATACTCCGTGTTTGCGGAAATAATCGGTCGCCAGGTACATGATCTTGTGTGGAGCGCCACCGCATTTTACCGGGGTCGAAGGATTGTGGAAAATGGCCTTGCCGCCCTTAAAATTCTTCACGCATTCAAAGGTGTATGGCGCGGATTCAAAGGAATAATTGCTGCATACATTATTCTTACCAAGGGTTTCCGGCAGGCCTTTGATGTCCTTCCAGTTGAGCTGAATTCCGGGACAAACCACCATATAATCATAGGTCAATGGACCATTGTCCAGTTCCACCCGGTTATGGTCCGGATCGAAACTCAGGGCTTTTTGCTTGATCCAGGTTACGCCTTTGGGCATCACGGAGGCTTCGGTGCGCTCGGTCTTTTGAATGTCAAACGCGCCGCCACCCACCAGCGTCCAGGCGGGTTGGTAATAGTGTTTGTCCGCCGGATCAACAATGGCAATGTCCAGTTTGCGGTCTTTGCGCAGCAACTGAGCCGCCGTAGAAATGCCGGCGTTCCCGCCGCCGATGATGACAATTTGATGGTGTGGCATAGAGGTAAGTAAAAATGAGTGAATAACCAAGGACAAAACTCAGTCCCTTCGGCGCTATCGGGCTTGCACTTTTCATGGAAGTATCTGGACTATTCGCCGAAACTTCCATTTTAATTACCCTGTTTTACCAAATAAAAAAGCCGAAAGCAATGCGCTATCGGCAAAAAAAATGGGTGTCTAACTAGATTACAGGACACTTTGACATTGAACCTCAGACTTGATTTCGCAAATTCCCAAATTTCAGTTTTTTAGTATACAAGCTCAACGTCTAATGTCAAAATGTCCAGTAATTAATTCAAACTTCGTTTGGCCAGGTAAAAATCCACCATCTCATAATTGCTTTTCAGACGCTCGTCGAGTTCAATCAGTGTTTTGGGGGGTGGAACGATGGCTTTATCGCCTGGAACCCAGTTCAAGGGCAAGGCACATTTGTACTGGTCGGCGGTTTGAAGCGCGATCAGCACGCGTTTGATCTCATCCATATTGCGTCCGATGTTCAAGGGGTAATACATGATGAGCCGTATCTTGAACGCCGGGTCGATGAAAAATACTGCCCGCACAGCAGCCGTCTCACTTTCGCCAGGCTGAAGCATGCCATACATTTTGGCTACCGACATATCGATATCGGCAATGATGGGAAACTCGAACAGGACGCCGGTTTTTTCTCGGACATTTTGTACCCAGGCAATGTGGGAGTGAATGCTGTCGATACTGAGTCCGATGAGTTTGGTACCGTGGGCTGCAAAAAAGTCCTTTTCCAATGCAAAGCCTGACATCTCTGTGGTACATACGGGCGTGAAATCAGCGGGGTGGGAAAACAGGATCGTCCAGGCACCTTTTGCGTACTCAGAAAAACGAAGCTTGCCAGTGGTGGTCATCGCTTCAAAATCAGGCGCCTGATCGCCAATGCGCGGCATACTATAAATCGTTGTGCCATCCATGTGTGAGAGGGTTTGATAAAATTTTCACACAAAGGTCAGGGCGGGCGCTTCTCGGTCTATGGACTGATTGGTGGATGTAATGGTACTATTCGTGTAATCGTAAATCACCCCAAAAACTCCGCCAACAATCTATGAAAATGATGCGTCCCCTGTTCCCGGTCCGGCGCATACCGACCCTGTGCGTAAAAGCGCGAACGAATGCCCCGCTGCACATTTTCTACCACCTCTTCGTCTTCATGCTCCACCTGATCCAATCCGGTTCCTGCGCCGGAATGGAGTTTGGATTCGTCAAAAACATAGACCTTGAACCGCACCTTACAGACGCTGACGCCCTGTGGTTCCACGATATTCAGCGAAAGTCCCCAGGGATAAAAGTTGAACATCATATTGGGGAATACCCAGAAATAGTAAGCCGCTACATCCTTGCCGTAGTCGGGAGAATCTGGTGGCAACTCGAAGCAGGCATCTCCTTTTTTGCCGATCCCAAGCTGGAGATTGGCGTATGGGAACAATTCTGTGGTGTAACGGCTCCAATCCAGCACCGCACTCAGACTTTCGTGTACGAATGGAATGTGAAATCCCTCGAGGTAATTCTCACAATAAAGGGCCCAGTTGGCCTGTACGGTATAATCTTTGGAAAGTTCGGGCCGAAATTCCAGTCGATCCAAGGGCAGCCAGCCTACCCGTTGCATCATTTCTCCCAGGAATTTTTCTGCCGGAAAAAGCGGATCGAGTGCAGTAAAAAGCAGTTTTCCCCACTGAAAAAGGGGCAGTTGTTTCAGGTCATCGGCCTCCGTGGGGAAGTTTTCTACCTTCAAAAACTCCGGCATAAACTGGAATTTTCCGTCCAGGCCAAAAACTCTGCCATGGTATTTGCAACGCAACTGGCTCGATTGGCAGGGCTCGTATGCCAGCAAGTTGCCCCGGTGCGTGCACACATTCGACAGGCAATGGATCCCCCCGGTTTTGTCGCGCGAAAGCATCAGCGGCTCGTTCAGATATTGGTTCAGAAGCATGAAAGGCCAGACAGCGCCAGGTGCTGCCACCCGGTCGGTATCGCCGGCAAACTGCCAGGAGGCGGCAAAGATCTTTTCTTTGGCCTCCTCATAAATGGCGGGGCTGGTGTATACCTCGGTAGGGATGGTGCGGGCGCGGGCGATGTTTGGATCGATGGTGAAACGCGGCATAGGTGAAGATTGGATAATTTGACGGTTTACGGTAGACGGTTTACGGTAGACGGTTCACGGTTCACGGTGCACGGTGCACGTTGGACTTGCACTTTGAAATACCAAAGATCAGGCACTTGTGGAATTAAGTGAACCGTCCACCGTAAACCGTCCACCGTCCACCGTCCACCGTCCACCGTCCACCGTAAACCGTCCACCGTAAACCGTCAGCCGTGAACCGTGCACCGTCCACCGTCAATCAGTGTTCCCGCTCCAAAAGATCTTCCACCATTTTTCTCAAAACCACTTTACGCGCGTCGGGCACCTGCACCGCATCCAGATGCTGGAATGCTTCCTGTTGAAAACGCTGTTTTTCTTTTGAAACCAATTCCGGAATCGAATTCCGGTCAAAAATTGCCCGCACGGCATCCACTTTTTCGATCGGGTCCGCCGCGCTGGTTTGCATCCAGTCCTGTAGTGCTTCACAGTCTGCTTGTGGAGCCGTTTCCAGGGTTTTGAGTACCAGCAGCGTTTTTTTATTCTGTAAAATATCACCGCCCACCTGCTTGCCAAATTTGATCGGGTCGCCATAGGTATCCAACAGATCGTCCTGGATCTGGAAGGCCACGCCAGCCAGACGACCGAATTCGTAAAGATGGTGGGCATCTGTTTCTGCGGCTTTAGCGCATATGGCACCCATTTCGAGCGCACCACCAAGCAAAACCGCTGTTTTTAGCTCGATCATCTTCAGATATTCCGGGATGCTTACGACCTGCAGCGTTTCAAAGTCCACATCCATCTGCTGGCCTTCGCAAACTTCAGTCGCGACCCGATTGAAGATCCGGATCAAACGATGTACGGTTTCAGCATCCTCCAATTGAGTCAAAAAACGGTAGGCAAAGATCAACATCACATCGCCGCCCAGAATCGCCGTAGTGGTATTCCATTTGTGGTGCACGGTCGGCTGCCCTCTTCTTAAAGGTGCGGCATCCATGATGTCGTCGTGCATCAACGAAAAGTTGTGAAAAAGCTCCACCGCCCAGGCTACCGGAAGCGAGGTTTCAACGTTATCCTGAAATAATTCATGCCCCATCAGAACCATCGCCGGACGCAGGCGCTTTCCACCCAGCGTCAGAATGTAGGTACAAGGCTCATATAATCCTGCCGGGGTGGCTGGAAAAGGGTTTTTTTGTGAAAAATCAGCAATTAAGTCGAGCAGTTGCGAAAGGTCGCGCATGGAAGGGTTGTTTGATTCTGCCGCAAACTAAGTCAGCAAAATTGGCTTTAGCAAAAAAAATAGGCGAGTTTAAATAAAAAAGGCTGACCGGGGGAGTGGTCAGCCTGATCAATTTTTTGAAAGATTGAATCGGCGAAGGGATTAAAACACACTGCCGGGTCAACGACGGGCAGTAAAGGCGGAAAAATAGCCAAGCAATTGCGGAAAAAAGCGTACGATTGCAATACTGGCCACGGCAGTAAATAATACAAGCATAGTGTGAGTGTTGATTAAAGTGAAACGATTTAGTCCATCGCAATAAAAACAAACTATTGTTCTGTAAAGGAGATGCGAAGGTATGCAACTGTTATGAATTTCATAAATACACAAAATATATTTTTTGTTAATTTAACATTTGTAAAAAGAGCAGCCACACAAAGCGGTTTTCTCTTTACTTTTGCATCCGATTTCACCTGTCATTCATTTAAAATAAAGTCTTTGGCGCATGGTTTTCAACAACATTCTTGAGACGATTGGCAAGACCCCACTCATCCGTCTGAATAACGTCGTGTTGCACATCCCAGCAACAGTGTATGCGAAAGTAGAAGCCTTTAATCCTGGATTGAGCGCAAAAGACCGCATCGCGTTGCACATGATCGAGCGCGCCGAACGTTTGGGCAAACTAAAGCCGGGTGGTACCGTGGTGGATGCCACCAGTGGTAACACAGGCTTTAGTCTGGCCATGGTAGCCGCCATTAAGGGGTACAAGTGCGTCTTAACGGTCACCAGTAAGATCAGCGAAGACAAGATGAACAACCTGAAAGCCATGGGCGCTGAGGTACATCTTTGTCCGCAGGAAGCCAAGCCAAACGATCCTGAATCCTATTACCGCCGTGCCGAACAGCTCGCCAAAGAGATCCCGGGAGCTTACTATATCAATCAGAATTTTAACCCGGAAAACGGCGAAGCCCATTACCTCAGCACGGGCCCTGAGATCTGGGAACAAACAGAAGGCCGTATCACCCACCTGATCGGCGCAACCAGCACCGGCGGCACCATGTGTGGCGCTGGCCGCTATCTCCGTGAACAAAATCCCGATCTGAAAATCATCGGGGTAGACGCTTACGGCTCCGTCCTGCAGAAATACCACGAGACCGGTGTTTATGACGAAAAGGAGATCTACCCTTATAGCATAGAAGGTACCGGGAAAAATATTATTCCGGCCAATATGGACTTCGACCTCATCGATAAGTTCGTTAAAGTAACCGACAAAGACAGTGCTCTCCGCGCCCGCGAACTGGCCCGCCAGGAAGGCATGATGGTCGGCTATTCGAGCGGTGCGGCACTTCAGGCACTCGAGCAGATCCAGGGCGAATTGACCGAAGAAGATATCGTGGTGCTGATCTTTTCAGACCACGGTTCGAAATATGTTACCAAGTTCTTCAGTGACAAATGGATGATTCAGCAAGGATTTTTAGAGGAAGAAGTAGCTCCTGTATAAACACTGGATCCATTTTCCTGTTGATAAGGCCTGCGGGACAGGTTTCCAAGGGCTAATCGTAACACACCAGGCTTGCGGGCGCAAAAAGCGCAGCAACGATTATTCTTAATCACTATAATTACTGACAAGTGGATTTATTCGATCGCATTTACAATCAGGCAGGTCCATTGGGCAAATACGCCGATGTGGCTGAGGGCTACTATATGTTCCCGAAATTGGAGGGTGAACTGGGCAACCGTATGACTTTCCAGGGCAAAGAGGTCGTGTGCTGGAGCATCAACAACTACCTTGGACTAGCCAATCACCCCGAAGTACGCAAAACAGACGCTGAAGCTGCCGCACGCTGGGGCTTTTCTTACCCGATGGGCGCCCGCATGATGAGCGGCGACACCCAGCTACACCACGAACTTGAAACGAAACTCGCACACCACGTAGGCAAACCAGCTGGTTTGTTGGTGAACTACGGCTACCAGGGCGTTATGTCCGCCATCGACGCATTACTCACCCGCCACGATGTAGTAGTGTATGATTCTGAAAGCCACGCCTGTATCGTAGACGCGGTGCGTATGCACATGGGCAAACGTTTCGCTTACACCCACAACGATATTTCCAGCCTGGAGAAGTGCCTAGCCCGCGCCAAACGCCTGACGGATGAAAGCGGCGGCGGCATCCTCGTGATCACAGAAGGTGTATTCGGGATGCGTGGCGACCAAGGCAAACTCCGTGAGGTTTGCACGCTGAAAGAAAAGTACGGATTCCGCCTTTTCATTGACGACGCACATGGTTACGGGATGCTTGGAAAAACCGGCGCAGGAACCGCTGAAGAGCAAAATGTCACCGACGATATAGATGTCTATTTCAGCACTTTTGCTAAAAGTATGGCTCTGATCGGTGGATTTATCGCCGCGCAACCAGAGATCATCCAGTTTCTGAAGTACAACATGCGCAGCCAGATCTTCGCCAAATCCCTGCCAATGCCTTTGGTGGAAGGACTTTTGAAGCGTTTTGAACTCCTTATCAATCATCCGGAGCTGCGCGAAAAACTCTGGCACAACGTAAATCTGCTGCAAAGCGGGCTTAAAGAACGTGGTTTCGACCTGGGCGACACCAACACCTGCGTGACGCCGGTATACATGCATGGCGAAGTGGAAGAAGCCATGGCCCTGGTGAAAGATATGCGTGACAATTACGGCGTTTTCTGCTCTATGGTGGCTTATCCGGTCATTCCAAAAGGCATGCTGATCCTGCGCCTGATTCCTACCTCCGATCACACAGAGGAAGATATTCAGATCACGCTGGACGCATTTACGGCGGTTCGTGAGAAAATGCAGGCGGGCGTTTATAAGCAGTTTGTACCGGAGATACTGGTATAAGGAGGTACCTGATAAGGAACTGAGCCATTTTGAAAAAAAACCGGCCTCGTAGTGCGCTACGAGGCCGGTTTTTCAATTTTGGGATCCCCCTTTTTAATTCAGACATTTAAGGTTTGATCACCTGCTCCGTATGCGTAGGCAAACCATTTTGCTTTAAAATGACAAAATAAGTCCCGGCTGGCAGTTCCTCCAAAGACCAGTCAAAATAGGGGGCCTGAGCGGCAAGCTGCTTGATACGCAGTGATTTTCCCGCCACATCGGTCAATTTCAGCGTCCGAATCCCTTTGGTTGTAGTTGTTTCAGGTATTTGAATGCGTACCCAGCCGGTGCTTGGATTGGGCCAAATGGAGAGTTGTCCTATGGGTTGGGGAGCAGTGTGGGTGCTTACCAGGTCGCTTAGGGCGTATTTGCAGAGGATTTGTTTGTTTGGATTCGGAAACATAGTTGGATATGCAATTCCTGCAACATATAAAACGGTTTCATCAGAGGCTAATGAGCTGGGATAATTAATATCTCCTTCCAGATCAGTCATACCTCCTTTTATAAAACCATTCCCATCATAGGTAGCTAGAAAAATTCTGTATAAATACCATTGTTATTTGTTATTAAAATGCCCGCAACCATAAGCACATCTTGGTTTAACCAATAATTCTTTAAGGGAATTCCTGAACTAAATCCATTGAAACTAACAGAATGTTCCCCAAAAAGGCTTCCAGAGGTGCTCAATTTGGAAGGTATCAGTTGCAATCCAATTGAATCTACCTTTACATAACCAGATATGTACAGCTCCGAGGCATCGTTTGAAGCTATTCAATACATTCTGGCAGGTGTTGTAGCCGAAGAGGGGTGAAGAGGCTTTTCATATACCCATTCTGTTTGGCCTGAAATATTATAATTTACGACCCTATACAGGCCTTTGAGTTGTCCCCTAATCCAACAAATGAAAATCTTCATGTTCAATTATTGAAACAACCCAGCAGTAATTTAATAAACTATACCATCCTGAATTCACTTGGCGAAATCACAGCTCAAGGGGTTATTGATCATGGGGAGCAAAATAGCTTTGACATTGATATACGCTCTAAAGGACTTCCGGCGGGCATTTACTATCTGTGTTTGAAAACAGATGTGCACACAGAAGTTCAAAAATTCATCTTTAATCACTAAAATTCACTTTTACCATGCTCAAGCTCCAAGCTTTACTCATCATTATCCTGATTTTCGCCAACTCAGCTTGTAAAAAGGAAGAACCCAATCCAACTGAACCGATAACACCAGTTGAACCACCCATTTATGTTCCTATTTATGAACCTGGAGATACTTCTATGGGGGCTGTTTATGCCAATAAATTGACTGCTATTTGGAGGGCTAGCATATATTGTAAAACGGCATATCTGGATACAACAAAGATAGGAATCGTATTTTATACTTTTACAAATAGTGGTAGCATTAGAGAAATTCTTGTGTTAGGAGCAATTCCCAAGCATAATGGCTTAGGAAAATATGCCTTTCATACAGATGTTCACACACCTGCACCATTAGGCACAGTTTTTACTTCCTACGGCACTTTTTCATCAGATGGTGATGTTTCTGAAGATTACTACCTGGTGGACAGTACAGATCTGAAAAATGGCTTAGTAATTACGAGGATAGACCTGCCCAACAAGCGTCTAGAAGGCAGCTTCCACGTTTCTTACAATTTACAAGAGCCTCAGCTGAATCAACTAAACCCTAAAAAGGTCACTTTTTCTGAGGGCCATTTTTGGGCTACCATTCGGGATTAAACATTTCGCCACGGCAGAGTGTTGTGACCCAGCGCTCAGAATCCTTCCTTAAAGCGCAGAAAACCAAGCTATTATCCTTCTTCTGTTCCTTGCGCAATGGGCGCTTGGTCACAAGACACAAGCGCGGCGTCGGTTATCTATGTTCCTTACCCTAACATGAAAGCCTCACCAACAATATCGTTGGCGAGGCTTTCTTTTTTGTCTTTAAACCATAATTAGCCCCGCCGAAGCGTAATGATCCGCGAATGGTGCATTAATTTTAACACCGGATACATCGGATCAAATTCCCAGGACTTTGACGCGAAATTGGGACTGTTCGGATGTTTGTGGTGGTTATTCTGGAACAACTCTCCCAGCAACAAAAAGTCAAAAGGAAGGGTATTGCGCGAATCGTCACCATTGTCGTGGTTTTTGTAACCATACTTGTGTCCGCACCAGTTGACCGCAGCACCGTGGATCGGTCCCATGAGAAAATGCAGGGGCAGCAGGAGGTACATCCACCAGGACGTGGCGAAGACCACATAAAAAATGATGTAGCCGGCGGCCCAGGCCAGACGTGAAAACCAGGAGTTGCCGAATTTATCCAACCAGTTCCAGGTAGGGTAGTTACCTAAAAAGTTAGGGGCTACTTTGAGGGTACTTTGCATCAGGCCGTTGAAGATCCGGGCGGTATGCGCCATCAGTCCAAAAACGTCTTTGAAAAAGTGTGGGGAATGCGGGTCTTTTTCCGTGTCAGAAAAAGCGTGGTGCATCCGGTGCATGATGGCATAAGCCTTGGGTACGAGGTAAGAGGATCCCTGTGAGGCGTATGCCAGAAAATGAAAGGTGCGCTCCCAGAACTTGTTCATCGTGAACATTTTATGTGAGGCGTACCGGTGATGAAAAAAGGTTTGAAAAAAGATGGAGATAAACCAGTGAGAGACAAAAAAGAGGAAGACAGGCATGCTTAAAATTGAGTTGATGGCGCAACAATACGCAGTATTTATGGCACGTCCAATGGAAAAAGAAAGGTCGTGTACCGATGCTGTTCAAGCTTGTAAAGGCGCGCGAAGGTCTTTACTAACAATCCATTTTAAACAGTCCAGGACGGGAAATGTTCGCTATTTGGAATGAAGATAAACACTGGATTGTTCTGTTTTTGAAAATCGTATTTTGGGGAACTTTTCTGGTGAAGGGGTCGATATTTTTTTGACCATTCATACTTTTTTATTTTAACCACAAAAGGACACATAGGTTACCCGATTCAATCTTATGTGCCCTTTTGTGTCTTTTGTGGTTTAAAAAAACTTAGGTGCCGTATGTGTTTAAAATTTTAAGAAACCAGGTTATTCCCGCCAAAGGCACCAGATAATTACCGAAATTTGCCCCCATAATGAGCGCCACCACCATCCTTGAAAATATCATTGACGAACGCGCCGAAATGGTCCAACTGGATCCTTCCGGCCTGGATCGTATTCTTTCTAAAGGCTGGCGACTCCTGGGGCGGCGATTTGTACGGCACAATTATTCCACCTGGCATCATAAACTTTGCCGTACCATTCCATTACGGGTTCGGTTAGCGCATTTTGAGCTTTCCAAAAGTCAGCGCCAGACCCTTCGACGCAATGAGGACCTGCGTGTGCTGAGCGCCCCGGCCCGATTTGATTCCGAACGGGAGCGACTTTTTTCGCTCCACAAGGAACGTTTCCATGAAAAACAGGCCACCACCCTCGCTTCATTTATTCATCCGGAATCGCCCGACAAGTATCCCACCGCCGGCCGCCAACTGGAGGTGCATTTCAACAACGAACTCATTGCCTGCTCTTATTTCCACCTGGGCGAAAAGGCTGTTTCCGGCACCTACTGCGTGTTCGATCCTGTCTATGGCCGCCGAAGCCTGGGCACCCTGACCATGTTGCTGGAGCTGCTGATCGCCAAAGAAATGGGCATGGAATTTTACTACCATGGCTATACGCATGATATTCCCTCTCAGTTTGATTATAAACTGAATGTCAACGGTTTAGAATCATTGAATTGGGAAACCGGCGAATGGACCAGCCTGGACAGAGTACCTGCGCGGCGTTGGGCGGATGTTCCTGCAGTTTAAAAGCTTATTCCTTTGGTAATGAAATGCCCAATTTCCGCATCTGCTCATGGATGGCAAAACGAAGTGCACTCTGCACCTGATCTGCTTCAAATTGCTTTTCGGTCCAAAACCTGACCTCATATAATACACATTTTTCCTGAAATTCCAACAGCGCGATCTGTGGCAGACGTTCGGGATCCTTCGTCAGCACATCTGGATGGTCCATCACAACCGTATTCAGTATTTCTGTCAATTGTTGCCCGTCTACCTCGTAGCCAGCCCTGACCTGTACCCTGAAAGCAGCGGAATGTACATCCAGGTGCGTCCAGTTCATTACATTCTCGGTGATAAACTTGTGGTTGGGCACAATCATCGTATGCCCGTCCCGGGTAAGCAGTTTGGAGGTGCGGAGATTGATCTCCTTCACGCGGCCTATCTCCCCATCCAGCTTAATGATGTCCCCGATCTCGATGGTGCCTTCAAAAAGCAGAAAAATGCCGGATACGATGTCCCGGAAGATCGGCTGCACACCCAGTCCAAGTCCCACCAATAAAGCGGCCGAGCCCGCCAGAAGTACAGAAATATGAATGCCAATGATCTCCAGCATGACCGCCACAGCAATGGTCCAGATCATGTACTTCGCCAGGAGATAAAGCGACATCCGCCGGCCTTTGTCGGAAAGATTCAAAAGTCGGCTTCCTCCATCCCGGTGGATCACCCGGCGAATGGTCCGCAGAAACAGGGTCGTGAGCAACCACACCAGAATCAATCCCATCAACATGGCCAGGGTGAAATGGTATTCACCGATGTTGAACAGATGATATTCCAGAATTGAATGCATGCTTTAAATGTGGTTAATTTGTTTAATGTGGTCAATGTGGCCAATTATGCCCGGTCGAGCCCAAATCACATTGACCACATTGACCATATTGACCACATTTTCTAATTAAACATATAATTCGCCGTTGAGGATGTTGCGCGAGATCACAATGCGCTGAATCTCAGAAGTTCCTTCATAGATCTGCGTGATCTTTGCATCGCGCATGAGCCGTTCTACGTGGTATTCTTTTACAAAACCGTAGCCGCCGTGTATCTGCACTGCTTCTACGGAGTGGCGCATCGCTACATCCGAGGCAAACAGTTTGGCCATTGCCGCAGCCTGATCGTAGTTGAGGTGCTGATCTTTCAGCATCGCTGCACGATACACAAGTAAACGGGCGGCTTCAACATCCGTAGCCATGTCTGCAATTTTAAACGCGATGGCCTGGTGTTGGCTAATCGGTTTGCCAAAAGCCTGGCGTTCTTTGGCATAGGCCACTGACAGTTCGTAGGAACCTGCCGCAATGCCCAAGGCCTGGGATGCGATGCCAATTCGCCCGCCGGAGAGGGTTTTCATGGCAAATTTGAACCCAAAACCATCTTCACCAATGCGGTTCTCCTTCGGTACTTTCACGTCGGAGTACATGATGGAGGTAGTATCTGAAGACCGGATGCCAAGCTTGTCTTCCTTCGCGCCAATGGCCACACCCTGCGAATCTGCTTCAACGATGAGGCAATTGATGCCTTTATGCCCCTTGGCAACATCCGTCTGGGCCATCACCAGGTGCAATTTGGAGGTGGCGCCATTGGTGATCCAGTTTTTCGTCCCGTTCAACAGATAGTGGTCGCCCATATCGATCGCAGTGGTGCGCTGACTGGTGGCGTCAGAACCTGCTTCCGGCTCCGAAAGACAGAAAGAACCGATCCATTCGCCGGTAACCAGCTTAGGAAGGTATTTGCGCTTTTGTTCTTCTGAACCGAATGTTTCAATACCCCAGCAAACCAGGGAGTTATTCACGGACATGATGACAGAACAGGAATTGTCCACTTTAGAAATTTCCTCCATCGCAAGGACGTAGGAAAGGGAGTCCATGCCGCCACCGCCATATTCCGGCGACACCATCATGCCTAAAAAGCCGAGTTCGCCCATCTTTTTTACTTGTTCTGTGGGGTACTGGCCTTTGCTGTCGCGCTCGATGACGCCAGGCTTGAGTTCATTTTGGGCAAAATCTCTGGCAGCTTGTTGTACTGCGAGGTGCTCTTCAGTTAGGTGAAACATATTATTCCGTGGTGATTGTTAGGAAAATGGATGGTATGCGACGGCGAAAGTACGACCGCTAAAAAAAAGAACCCCGGAAAGTCTGAAACTTTCACCGGGGTTCTTCGATTTATAGAACAAGTCTATTCAGTAACGTGTTTTTCGTTCGCCTGCAACACCTCTTTATCGTTGGCCAGGCCCCTGTGCACATAGGCGACCACGCTGCAATGCTTGGCATCCCAGGTGTCCGGAAGCACTACATTGTAGGTCTTATTGACCAGGACTCCGGGCTCCAGTGCTTCAAGAATAGGATCTCCGCTCGGTGCTGAAACAACATCCCGCACCACATGCCGGTGCACATAATTTTGAACCAAAGTTACGCCGTTCAGTTGCGGATCTATAATACTGTCCTGCGTGATCAAAACCGTTAAGCGGTACTCACCTGCAAGCGTTTGATCCGGCAGCAGGCCCACCTTAACGTCCAGTCCACGGGTACCCGCATTGTAAGTATTCTCCAATAAAATGGCCATACTGGCATCTTTTTGCAGGTCTTGCGCTACTTCGCCACCCCAACGGGTGTGACCTGTTAGGAAGATGGACGGTTCGTTAGGCAACAGCCTGCGATCAATAGCGGCCGTTGGGAATCCAAAGAGCGCCCCGATATAGTTGGCCAGCTCCTGGGTTTCTGTCGAGCGGAAATCAACCTGACTGGAGGGGTATGGTACAGAAAAATTGCCGGCTGCATGGATCGATACGACCACCAGTTTGTCCTTGCCGTATTGTTGCTGCAGGGCTACCAGGGTCTGCGTACCCAAAGGACAGTTTTGACAACGCACGCCCGTTACCTCTTCTACCAGAACGGTGCGCCCGGAAATATTCAGGCTCGGATCGGGGATGATAATGGGTTGTTCCTTGCAGGCTGCAAAAAACAGCAGCAAGGCTGGGAAGAGGAGTTGAGCGCTATTTTTCATAAAAAATTGAATTTATGGACGGTTACTAAATGATGCATTTTGTTTCACACGACGCCACAACGCTGTGAGAATCAACCCTATAAAACGTTGTGTCGTTGTGGCGTCGTGTGAAACATAATTGTTTATCTTGTATCCCTGCTTAAAAAGATGAATTCAGCGTAAGTCGAACCCCATGAAACGCAGGTTCCAGTCGACAAATACCGCCTGCGCAATTGATCCCTTCCACTTGTTTCACGTATGCCAGTGACACACGATTGGATTTTTGTGAATATACCACACCCAGAGAAGGGAAATGAGTGCCATCGTACTTGGTTTTGTCTTTCACTTTTTCGGGCGAAACACTCGGATCGATGGTTCCATGTTTGAGTTTGTACATATCCGAGCCATAAATGATCCAGTGTGGCGCGAGGCCTACCTCTACCACGCCGTTCACCCAGGAGCCAAATTCATCCTCTGTTGCCAGATACTGGGCTTCTACCCGAACCGATCTTCTTGGGGTGAATTTATATAGAAATTCGGCGTAGGGCGTAAGTGCGTATACATTGTTAAAAGGGTTTTTACCTTCCCCCATCAACCGTCGCAATATTTTTTCATATGGCTTAAGGTCATGCACAAGGTTAGGCTTCCCCTGATACACAAAGATATTGTATTTTAAGATCTGCAAGCCGCCAATAAACTGCCATTTGCGCTTTTGTTTGTAGGTAAATTCCGGCGTGATCTCGCGGTAAAGTTCTGTTCCGTCCAAAAACGTGATGTCAGAAAAATTGATACTGGCAGAAAGCTTTTTGTTAAACTTATAGCGCACATCCAGCTGCAATGCCTGTTCGCCCAGTTCCTGGGTAGCGGGCGCAAAACGAGCCGTAAGCCGGTAGGTATTCTGTTTGGCCATCGGCGGCAGGAAATTGATCGCGCCTTGAATACCCCTAGCATTCGGATTCTGACGGATCGAAAAATCTTTTGTCCGCTTGGCTTCCAGTGTAACGCCGAAGCCTTTTTTTGAATACCCCAGGCTGGAATAGACTGTGTAACCTTCGCGGTTCACGAGTTTCCCGTTCACCGTTTGAAGTTCACTTCCGATCAGGATGGAACGTGTAGCATTCGGGTCAAAGATCACATCTTTGGTTTTGGCAGCAGCCTCCAGGTACCAGGTAAAGTCGCCGGCCGTCATCGTATTGAATACAGTGGCCGCATAGGTATTGTACTGCAGATCGATCTGCTCATCAGCCAGATAACCTGCTACCTCAAACCGCGCGTCATCGATCGTTTCGCTGGTGTAGGTACGTCCGACAATGCCTGCGCCAGGTGCAAACGTGAGATTTTTGGTGGAATCAGGTTTGATAAAACCTTCAATGACCCCGCCCCGGAGGATGGTGCCATAACGGTCAAACTGCTGTTTCTGCCGTCCGGTAAAAGCCTTGATCTTCCAATTGTCATTGATTTGATAGCCGACCTGTGCGCCCAGCAGGGCATTGTCGATCATCAAAGTGCGCTCCTCATAGGCGCGGTAAATGATGCCGGAACCGATCTGATCATACAGATAACCGCCCGCAACATCAAACTTATTGATCTTTTTATGGATGTACCAACGGCCGATGCCCACATCTGAGTACGAAGCGGTTGGATTCAGGAGGTTGGAATTGTTGAACATGTCAAAACGCAGCCCTGCATCCAGGCCATCGTGGGAATAATTGAGGGCCAGCCAGGTCTCTGCCCCGAATTTCTGGTTATCGTATTGTGGGATGCCTACGGTGCCCAGTACCGAGTCAGAAGCAAAGAAAAAGTTGCCATTGGCCTGAAGGCTTCCCGTGATGTGGGAGCCGATCTGAGCATAACCTGATGAACAAATAACAAAAAAGGAAAGTGCGAGTGTAAGTCTTTTCATACAAGAAGGAAGGATAATCTGGCAAAGGTAGTTTTCGCTGAAAATCAATCCTCCTTTTGATAAAGAAAATGGTCGCTTGCGGACAAATTAGCTCCAGCTCACAAATTCCGGAATATCCGCAATGATCTCAAAGCGGTTGCCTTTGTTGTACATGACCTGACTCCAGAGCTTTGCAGGCTGGGATTTGAACAGGTAATTGGCATGCATGTGCGCGGTAACCCAGGAGCCGATCTCCATCTCTTCTACCAGTTGTCCGCCGGACCAGCCCGCATAGCCCACAAAGAACCGAATGTTATGTGGCTCAATTAAACCACTGGTTATCAGAAACTTAAGACTTTCAAAATCGCCGCCCCACCAAACGCCATCCGTAAGCTGGACGCTTTCTTCCAGCAAATCGCCGACATTATGGACATAGTGCAGGGTATCGGTTTGCACAGGGCCGCCATAAAATATCTCTGCATCGAAATCCGGGAAGGTATTGATGAGGTCGTTCACCGTCATCTCTGTTTTTTTGTTCAGAATAAAGCCGATACTTCCCTCTTCATGATGTTCACAAAGCAGAATCACTGTACGTTGGAAATAGGGGTCAAGCATGAAGGGCTCTGCCACAAGGAGTTGCCCGCTTTTGATCATGGAATTGGTCGTCATCGCACACAAAGGATTAGTTGCAGACGAAAGTAAGTAAGAATGTTTTTACCTTCAAATTTTTTTTACTCAGGAACGCCTCATTTGGAAGCCATTACAATATCTACCCCGGCGGAGGTGCCGATCCGGTCTGCTCCGGCATCAATCAGGGCTTGTGCTTCTGCAAAAGTTTTGATTCCGCCGGCAGCCTTTATTTTGAGGTTTGAAGGCGCGAGGGCGCGAAGATTGCGCAGCATTTCAGGGGTGGCGGGATGGCCGTGAAAGCCTGTGCCCGTTTTGAGCCAGCCGACCCGTGCGTTGGAGGTAAATTCGCAAATGCGAAGCATCTCTTCATTCGTCAACAGCCCACATTCCAGGATCAGCTTCAGGGTTTTGCCACGCATATTGGTCGCCAGGGCGAGTGCTTCGATGTCGTTGCTCACGTGATTCCAGAGGCCGCTTTTTACAGCCGAAATATTGATCACCGCATCAATTTCATCCGCTCCGTCCTCCGTAGCGCGTTTGATCTCTTCACTTTTGGCTGCAATGGCTGCATAACCCATAGGAAAGCCTACGACCGTTACGACGCGTGTTTTGGGATGTAATTCGTCCATGATCCGCTTGGCATCCCGTACATAAAGTGGCGGCACACAAACACCTGCAAATTTATGCTTTTGGGCTTCTTCGCAAATACGACGCACATCGGCCAGGGTGGTGTCAGGCTTCAGGATGGTCTGTTCGATGTAATTGGCTATTTCTGACATGTTACGTTCCCTCTTTTTCGTCCGGATTTTTACAAAAAACTCCCTGAAGTGCCTTGGCTTTACGGGTGCATCAAGCTTCCAGAATCATAAATACTGAGTCACTATGAACGGACAAATGTAATACCTGTTTTCAGGTCCTGACTGTTAAAGCTGGAAATTTTCATTTCGTGGTATGCTAAGGCACCTCCACAGCATTCAGTATCTGTGTGATGATATCCTCTGCAGTAAGCCCTTCCGCTTCTGCCTCGTAGGTAAGGCCAATTCGGTGTCTAAGCGCATCCGCACAGATATAACGAACATCTTCCGGCACCACATAACCCCGACGGCGCAAAAAAGCCGTGGCCCGGGATGCCTGCGCCAGCGCAATGCTGGCCCTTGGAGAACCGCCGTACTGAATCAGAGAGGCCAGGTGATTTAGCCCGAACTGAGCCGGATTACGCGTCGCAAAAACAATATCCAGGATGTATTGCTCAATTTTTTCGTCCATATAAATACCATGCATCACCTCGCGTGCCCGGAGTAAAGTGGCCGTATCCAGCACCTTATGTACATGAGGCTGCTCTCCTGAAAGATTCCGCCGCATGATGTCGCGCTCTTCCTCTTTGGAAGGGTAGCCAATCTTCACTTTCAACAAAAACCGATCCGCCTGTGCTTCCGGTAAAGGATAGGTGCCTTCCTGTTCGATCGGATTTTGTGTAGCAAGTACCAGAAAGGGGTCATCCAGCATAAACGTTTCCGAACCGATGGTGACCTGGCGCTCCTGCATGACCTCCAGCAGAGCACTTTGGACCTTGGCCGGAGCGCGGTTGATCTCATCAGCTAGTACAAAATTGGAAAATACCGGGCCTTTTCGCACCGTAAATTCCGAGCGTGCCGGATTGTAGATCATGGTGCCCAGCACATCCGCGGGCAAAAGATCAGGGGTGAACTGAATCCGGCTGAATTTTGCGTCTACAGCCTGGGCCAAAGTCTTGATCGCCAGTGTTTTTGCCAATCCAGGCATCCCCTCCAGCAATATATGGCCTTTGGTGAGCAGTCCAATGAGCAGTTTTTCGAGCATTTGCTCCTGGCCGACGATCACTTTCGAGGTCTCGGCTTTAAGCAATTCTATAAATCCACTTTCGAGGTGGATCTGATGGTTGAGGGCTTGCAGGTCTAAATATTGGGCCATTATTCGAGTGGATACCGGGGTGATCAGGAACAGCGGATCAGGTCAGTGTTTCAAAATGAGTGGGCAAAAGTAGTAAGGCTTGAGGATGTCTGAAGGTTTCTGATGCGAAGGTTTTAGTGTTTTACTACTTTTGCTGCCCGAAATCTGCAGGATTAAATTCAAAAACATATCACGCTGTATTTAGCAGAAAATATTTCACACATGAAAGCATACGTTTTTCCTGGTCAGGGCTCTCAGGCAGAGGGCATGGGTAAAGAACTTTACGAGACAAATACACAGGCCAACGAACTCTACGAACAAGCCAATGCCATTCTTGGCTGGCGGATCAGCGATGTGATGTTCAATGGAAGCAAAGAAGATCTGACGCAGACCAACGTAACGCAACCCGCCGTATTCTTAGAGAGTATTATTCGTGCAAAGGTTGCAGGGGCTGCGTTTCAGCCTGCCGCCGCGGCAGGTCATTCGCTGGGCGAATTCACGGCACTTTGTGCTGTAGGAGCCTTGTCTTTTGAAGTTGCGCTTTTGCTGGTAGGCAAACGTGCTGCTGCGATGCAAAAGGCCTGCGAACTGGCGGATGGAACCATGGCAGCCGTACTGGGCATGGACGATGAGGCCGTAGAAGCTGTTTGTAAAAGCATTGAAAATGAGATCGTTGTAGCGGCTAATTATAATTCTCCGGGCCAACTGGTCATTTCCGGCTCAAGAAAAGGCATTGAAATTGCCGTAGAGAAACTAACTGCACTCGGTGCAAAACGCGTGCTGGTATTGTCCGTAGGTGGCGCATTTCACTCCCCGCTGATGAAGCCTGCTCAGGATGAACTGGAGCAAGCCATTAAAGCAGCAGATTTTTCAAAGCCACTTTGTCCTGTTTACCAGAATGTACATGCAAAACCGGTCTCAGACCCGGAAGAGATCAGGAAAAACCTGATCGCTCAACTCACCGCGCCGGTACGCTGGACCCAAACGATCGAAAACATGATTGCCGATGGGATCACGGAGTTTGTTGAAGTGGGTGCCAGTGCGGTCTTGCGTGGCATGATCCGGAAGATCAACAAAGACGCCGTGACCGAAGGGCTTTAGGATTGTCGGCTCCAAAATCCAATTCATCCTTAAATCACTATAAAATGTTCGATAACCTACTAGGCAACCTCCAAAAACAACAGGAAGAACTGCAACAAAAACTGTCCGAAATTTTTGTGGAAGCAGACGCAGGTGACGGCGCAGTAACAGTAAAAGCCAGTTGCAATCTGCACATTGAAAACATTAAAATTGACCCTGCCAAATTGGATATGAACGATCCGGAACAAGTGGAAGACCTGGTATTGGTGGCCGTCAACGAAGCTTTGGAAGAAGCACGGAAAAAAGCAGCCCTCGAAACCAACAAAATTCTGCAAGGCATGATGCCTCCTGGCATGGGAGATTTTGGTGGGATGTTGGGACAATAACCTGCACGCTGGAATAAAAACTGTTTTCAATGGCCTGCGTTACACTTTCCGGCCGTTGCGGGCGTTTCCCTTAAGACACTCACACCACCCACATTAAAATTACCAAAACTCGATTCTCGGATGCGTATATTTTTTCTCCTTCCCCTTTTCCTTTGCACCACGGCTGCTTCAGCTCAGGTGGTTTCCGATAAGCTGGAGGCTTATTTTTCCTTTGATAAATGTAAGGGGACCGACGATAGTGGCAACGGATCCAGCGCCGCGCTCAAAGGCAGCATCGGTTGTGCCTGTGGACTTCGGGATTCTGCCGTGTTTTTTGTTGACAACAACGACGGCATCAATCTGGTTGGGCCTTTTGCGGATGTATTCACTACCAGCGACTTCACGGTAAGTTTCTATTTCAGAGCAACGCCTCAGAACAGCCAGCAAAATGCCTCGCAACTGGTCATGGCAAAGCAGGACGCCTGCAACCTGAACAATGCCTTCTGGGTGCGTTACAACGACTTTGGATCGGTCGGAACCATTACCTCTGGTATCAGCGAAAATGCTTCATTGTTGGTTACGGTTACTTCAAAACTGGATCGTAATACATGCTGGCAGTTTATTACGCTCACGCGCAGTAACACCCGTTATTCCCTATATGTCAACGGTATTCTCCAGGATTCCCGCTCCTCTGCAGCCCGGATCGATCTGACCAATACTGCTCCCTTGGTCATTGGAGATCCAATTTGTCCGCTTGACCTGGAATTGAAAGGCTATATTGATGAACTGCGTTTTCACAGCAAGGCATTGGTTGTAAATCAAGGGATTGACGACCTCAAAAAATACAACCTGCGTGCCGATCAGATCCTGACCCGCGACACACTGGTTTATCTGGGCAATTCTTTCCAACCGCTCGTGACGCAGTATTGCGTCGGTCAATTTGTATGGTCACCTCTCGCCGGAGTAAGTAATCCGCTGCTTGCGGAACCCATTATTACCCCAACAGTCAACACCACCTACGAAGTTACCTTCAACTACCTCGACGGCTGTGTCGCCACAGACACCGTACACGTCACGGTGATAGACCCAGCCACCCTGGATTGCAATAATATTTTCATCCCCAACGCATTCACCCCTACCGAAACACCAAAGGTCAACGATGAATTTGGTATCAGCAACCCTTTTGCGGTGAGTGATTTTATCTCTTTTCAAGTCTTTGACCGTTGGGGCGGGAGGGTATTTGACGCGCTCACGCCCTTTGATACCTGGGATGGTACCTCCAACGGAAAACCTGTCAATCCCGGCGTTTTCCTGTATCGTTTGCGCTACAACTGTAATGGAGAAGAAAAGGTGAAGGCCGGCAGTCTCACCTTGCTGCGGTAAGCGCATGTCGTAGACATTCACCGTACCAGCATGTAAAAAGAAAGCCCAAGGCACGTTTGCCTTGGGCTTTTTCACTAAACCGTTTCTATTGTATGAAGCAATATACTATTATCCAAAGCTGTGCCAAAAATGAAAAAAAATGAAAACGGCTTAAAATATTTTTAAAAAAATGTTGCGGGCACAAAAAAAACCTGTCAAATATTGCTACTCGACAGGGACAAAACAAAAAACAAACACTATGAACAAACACTAGATAGAGAACAGAAAAGCAGTTCACTATCTGATCAGTATAAACGCGGTTGTAATATTAAATCGGATGCAAAGCGTCGGACACATGCCGTAAAAGCAAATAGACCAGCATTCCGATCTAATAAAAAAGACTGCCTGCCCCATCTTAATTTAGACAGGAACCATAGAGTGCCGGAACACTTTGGCAGAGTGCAAATTTTAGCCCAAAACCAGAAAACTGCCCCATCTTTGCATGCTTTTTAGTCAAAATGTTCAATTTTTAGACTGAACGGCATTTTTTAAAAATATGACCATGTCCAATACTTTAACCAAACTTTTCTGGATTCTACTCTTTTTTTCTGCTGCTTGTGGCTCTGTAGAGGAAGATGCGGGACGGAATGCAGCCTCCAAAAAGGGCGATTCAGCCCTAGTCCCAGATGGGATGGCCATTTTTCGCCAAAAATGTGTCACCTGCCACGGTGCCGACGGTAAACTAGGGCTCAACGGTGCGAAAGACCTGAGCCAAAGCATCGTCCCCTTAGAAGAGCGGATCAATATTATTACCCACGGCAAAAACCTGATGACCCCATTCGGCACCCTCCTGAGCCCGGAAGAGATCAAAGCAGTGGCCGAATACACTTTAAGCTTAAAAAAATAATCCTTCGATGCAAAAAAAATCACTCGTTTTGGTCACCGGTGCAACTGGCTTTGTGGGTTCCTATCTGATCCGCGCCCTGCTCCAAAAAGGCTTGAAAATAAGGGCTTTAAGACGAAAAAACAGTCGCATGGATTTGCTTGCAGACGTAGCAGACCAGGTTGAATGGATGGAGGCAGACGTGACCGATTTAGGCGCGCTCGAAGATGCTTTTGAAGGAGTGACCCAGGTTTGCCATTGTGCAGCGGTCGTTTCCTTTCATCCAAAGGACGCGGATAAAATGTTGAAGATCAACGTAGAAGGCACTTCAAATATCGTCAACCTCTGTCTGGATAAGGACGTAAAAAAGCTGGTTTATGTCAGCAGCATCGCCGCGCTCGGAAGGACTCTAAATCGCCCACACCTGGATGAATCCTGTAAATGGGTAGAAAGTAAGGACAACAGCCGCTACGCCCGGAGCAAGTACGCCGCCGAGATGGAGGTGCAGCGCGGCATCGCTGAAGGTCTGTCTGCAGCCATTGTTAGCCCATCGGTCATTGTTGGGAGTCAGTATTGGGACGAAGGCATGGCAGGGTTCTTTAAAAAGATAGATCAGGGGCTTAAATTTTGCCCCAGTGGCGGCTCAGGATTTGTGGATGTCCGCGATGTGGTACGTTTTATGACCTTGCTGCTGGAAAGCGATATCTCCGGCGAACGGTATATTTTGAACAGCGAAAATCTTTCACACAAGCAGTTTTTTGGCATGATCGCCAAGGAATTGGGCGCGGTGCCACCGCCCATTACCGTGGGACCGCTTTTGGCTGAAGTAGCCTGGCGGGTCGAATGGCTCAAAGAGAAGATCCTGGGTGCGAGCCCCATGGTCACCCGGGAAAGCGCCCGCGCCAGCGTGACCTACTACACCTACGAGAATGAGAAATCCCGCTCGGTATTCGGATTTGAATATCTGACCATGGAGCAGACGATTCGGGATACGGCGAGGCAGTATCTGGAGGCTAAGGGGGAGGGATTTGCGGTAAAGATTTTGGATTGAAATTCATTTTTCAGACCCGATGCACCTCAAATTTTGTACTCAATTAGCCTCGGAGAGGTCTAACATTGGTAGACAAAAATCTTGCTCGAGTAAATACAAATTGTTTTATATTTGCATGAAACTTGTCCAAACCAATGAAAACGGCCCATTTCCAAAACCTGCCCCGGCACCTTTGCTGTTATCTTTCTGAATCGAAGCGCAACGTATGCATTGCCGTTTGCTGGTTTTCCCACAAAGACATTTTTGATGCCCTGCTTGAACGCCTTCAGCACGGGGTTCGCGTCATACTCCTGTTGGAATACGACAGCCAGAACATCCGGGAGGGTGGGCTTGATTTTCAAAAATTTATCCGGGCCGGCGGCCAACTCTGGGCTTGCCGGAAGGCCGGATTGATGCACCATAAATTTGCGATCTTAGATGATCAGCTCCTGCTCACGGGTTCTTTTAATTGGACTTACAACTCGAACGCTGAAAATCTGCTAATTACCGATGACACGACGACCCTGGAAGCGTTTCGGGAGGAATTTGAGCGACAAAAATCTATGGCCCAACGTATTTTTCAGGTGCGCCACGCGGACGTAAAAGTGTTTGCTGCTTTTCCCTTATTTGAAAAAACAGCGTTTCCACTCGCTGATTTGCGCAAAAAAGTAAGCCAGGGGACGAATGTGTGGCTGATTCGTTTGGACAAATTGAAAATTGACCGTAGCGTTCTGTTTGTGGAACATTACATTCCATTTGATCCCAAACACCTCCTTGCGCCCTTTTGGATCACCTATAGGATGTGGAACGAGGAACTTTTTGATTCGGAAATGGAGCGATTAAAATCGGAAAACGCTGATCCACGGCTTCGCGATCTCCACTTTTGGGCACGCCGAATGAAAATCGGAGACCTGGTTTTTGGAGTAAACAGGAACGGCGTCCCGGCAAAAGATTCGAGCCGGAACAGCGTTCCGGTTTACATCACCGCTGTCGGCATGATTCAGTCCGAGCCTCAACTATTTTCAGGTGAGGGGTTCTCTACCTTTCGGTCGGTACAATGGGTGAAAATTATGGAGGAGGAGCCGTATTTGCTGAATGAAAAGGTTTCCGGGCAGGTTGTGGTGAAGTACCGTGGGTCTGCGTTGCGGGTTTTACAGGAGGTGTTTGGAATTTAGTTGGGCATAAAATTTACACACAGCATCAAGAAGTTATACTTTTTGTTTTAAATTTGCACGAAATTCGTTTAAAAACTTTAGAAAAACCTTTGAGCTTAACTCAAAAGTGAAGAATTTTGTCCTTGAAATATTTTAATCATGGCAATTAAAGGTCCTTTCCGACAGACACTGGATGAAATCCCTGCCGAAACGCACATTTTCATTCAAAAATACACTGACATCCTTGATCGGGTGCGGGCTATATTGGAGCGCAAAGGCATGAAACGGAAAGATCTTGCCCTCGCCCTGGGCAAAAGCGAATCAGAAATCAGCAAATGGCTGGCTGGAGAGCACAATTTCACTTTGAAAAGTCTTGCCAAGCTGGAGGCGGTACTTGGGGAGGAAATATTAGTTGTGGTAGCAGCGGGTAGTTCTAAATCCAACGGTGAGATTGCTACGGCAAGATCAATGAAGGCAGAAAAGCCTGCAAGCGAAACGAAAAAAAAGAAAAAAGCAGTTTCATTTTAACTCCTATGCCTTCTACCTCACGTTCAAATTTTATTGGTTCCTCATTTGTCAGGTATTCCTGGCCATCTAAGGTATTATTGGCACTAGGGTGTTTGTTTTCCCCCAATGCATCGCAGGCTTGTATGTGCGGTGAAGAGCCCTCTCTTTCTCAAAGGATAGAACAATATGATGCCGTTTTTATAGGCGTTCTGAAAAATATACAACCATTTGATAGCTTATATGCTGCCAATATTGGATGGATTCCATCTGATTTCCTTTCCTATTTCAACTTAAAAGTGCTCCGGTACAATAAGGGGCTACTCTATTCCAGTAACTCTGTCTCCGTCTTTGATGCTTATATGAGTAGCTGTGGTGGTTTTTTAAATTCTGCCCGCATTGGAGATACTCTTTTGATCTTTGCAGGATTAGTTGGGAGCAGTGGAATATGTTTTTTGGAAGGAGATCTATGCACTCCCTGGAAATTCGTGACACAGTTTGATACAAAGGATAAACCATCTAGTGCAAGACATAAACTATCGAAAGAAGAACTAGCCTTTATTAACGACCTAAAACAATGGAAACCTGTTTATCCATTACAAAACTCTCCTGAAGAGATAAAAATCGTTGCAAAACCTGAAATAAGTTGGTGGAATTTTGAGCACATAGTCTTGTCTACCAGCCTTGTACTAAATATTGCATTTCTTTTTTACTTCATAAAAACCCAAAGAAGCCATGAAAACTTATGACCTCCCATTCTTATCGCAGAAAACTGCCTCATTTCCAACCCGCTGAAGCCACTTTTTTCGTAACTTTTCGGCTCGCGGGTTCAATTCCAATGGAAGTGATTCGGCAGTTAAAGGAAAACTATGAACTGATAAAGCGAGGCTTTTTGGAACTAAAAGATTTGACAGAACGAGAAAAACATGAACGGATTTACATTGAGCAAAAGCGACTTTTTACGGTCAGTGATAATTTTTTGGACACAAACGGGCCGTATTGGCTAGGTGAGCAGCCTGTAGCGGAGATAATTTCAGAAGCCCTTCAACACCGTGATGAAAAACTATACGATCTGCACGCTTACACGATTATGCCCAATCATGTTCACATGATGATGACATTGATGCCAAACGCGCCCATCTTGTTCAAAATTATGCAGGATTTGAAAAAGTTTACCGGGCTGCATAGCAACCGGAGCCTTGGCAGGGAAGGACAATTTTGGGAAGAAGAATCTTACGACCATGTGGTTAGGTCTGAAAAAGAGTTTTATCGAATTTTGAACAATATACTCAGAAACCCAGTGAAAGCTGGTTTTGTAAAAGAGTGGCAACAATGGCCGTTCACTTTTACCAAAACCGAGCTGCTGTGACCCTGACAGTATCGTGGAACGCTGTTCCGCGGGTGTATGACGGAACGCTGTTCCGTCATAGCTATTTAGTTCCACGGAACAGCGTTCCGTGATACAAACCCCGGAACGTCGTTCCGTCATACAAACTGTGCCGGAACAGCGTTCCGGCGTACTGACATGCCAAATTTCGCCCACCTACACTGCCATACCCAATACTCCCTCCTCGACGGAGCAGCATCCATCCCCGGTCTATTCAAAAAAGCCGCCGCAGATGGCATGAAAGCCCTGGCCATTACCGACCACGGGAATATGTTTGGGGTGTTCCAGTTTGTGGCTGAGGCCGCCAAGCATGAAGGCGTGAAACCAATTGTCGGCTGCGAGTTTTATGTCGTGACGGACCGGCATCGACGCACGTTCACCAAGGAGGACAAAGACAAACGCTTTCACCAGCTTTTCCTTGCCAAAAACCCGGAAGGCTACAAAAACCTGGTAAAACTTTGTTCCCTGGGCTATATCCAGGGACTGTATGGTAAATACCCGCGCATTGACAAGGAACTGGTTTTGCAATACCATGAGGGTCTCATTGCCACCACCTGCTGCATCGGGGCGATGGTGCCGCAAGCTATTTTAAGAAAAGACGAGGCTGCAGCAAGGAAGGAATTTGAATGGTGGTTCGATATTTTTGGGGAAGACTATTACATTGAAATTCAGCGACACCAGATGCCCGAGCAGGACCGGGTGAATGAGGTCCTGCTACGTTGGGCCGATGAATACAAGGTCAAAGTGATCTGCACCAACGACTCCCACTATGTAGATCAAAAAGATTCCAACGCCCACGATATCCTGCTTTGTGTGAATACAGGAGAGAAACAGGCCACCCCGGCGATCCGGGAGTTTGTGGAAGAAGGCACCGTGATGAAAGGAGGCCGTTTTGCCTTCTGGAACGACCAGTTCTATTTCAAGACCCAGGCAGAAATGGGGGCCTTATTCAAAGATGTGCCGCAGGCTCTGGATAATACCATGGAGATCGTGGACAAATGTGAGCACCTGAAACTAAAAAAAGACATCCTGCTGCCCAATTTCATAGTACCGCAGGAATTCCAGACTCAGGATGATTTTCTGCGCCACCTGACCTTCGAAGGCGCCCGAAAGAAATACCGGGAGATCACCCAGGAAGTCGAAGACCGGCTCAATTTCGAGTTGAACACGGTCAAAACCATGGGTTTTGCCGGCTACTTCCTGATCGTGGCCGACTTCATCAACCATGGCAAAGACATCGGGGTATTCATTGGTCCGGGCCGTGGTTCGGCGGCAGGCAGTGCCGTAGCCTATTGCATCGGCATCACGAACATTGACCCCATTAAGTACCAGCTGCTGTTCGAACGTTTCCTGAATCCAGACCGTAAATCCATGCCCGATATTGACACGGACTTCGACGATGAAGGCCGGCAGAAGGTCATTGATTACGTAGTAGAAAAATACGGAAAACAGCAGGTCGCACAGATCGTCACCTATGGCACGATGGCTGCTAAAAGTTCCATCAAAGACGTGTCGCGGGTGCTGGATCTTCCGCTGGATCAGGCCAATGCACTGGCCAAACTCGTTCCTGACAAACCCGGCACCTCACTCAAGCGGGTGCTTACCGCCCCTTTCACCGGCGAAGGCTCCCTGGCGGAAAAAGAAAACCTTGGCCCCGAAGACATCGAAAACGCCAAAAAACTGCGGGAGCATTTGGCTGCTGTAAACACCCCCGAAGGCAAGGTTTTGAAGGAAGCCATGATTCTGGAAGGCTCCGTGCGTGGCACAGGCATCCACGCGGCCGGCATCATCATTGCGCCGAAAGACCTCACGGAAATTATCCCGGTCTACGCTTCGAAAGAAACGGAGCTGCTGATTACGCAGTACGAAGGGTCTATCATCGAGGACGCTGGCGTAATCAAAATGGACTTTTTGGGCCTGAAAACCCTCACCATTATCCGGGATGCGCTGATCCTCATCGAGCAGAACCACAATGTCAGGATCAACATTGACGACATTCCGCTCGACGACAAAAAAACCTACGAACTCTACCAGCGAGGCGAAACCAACGGCACCTTCCAGTTTGAAAGTGCAGGCATGCAGAAGTACCTCCGCGACCTCAAGCCGGATAAATTTGACGACCTGATTGCGATGAACGCCTTGTATCGTCCGGGGCCATTGGAATATATCCCGGACTTTATTGCGCGGAAACATGGGCGGCAGGCGGTGACTTATGATCTGGCGGACATGGAGGAATACCTCAAAGACACTTTTGGGGTTTGTGTTACGGGCGATACGCTTGTTTTTGATGCAGATTCGGGACGGCGACTACGGATAGATCAGTTGGAAAACCGGGTCGGTAATTTTTATGTACAGGGTGTTGGCAAGGACCTTCTTGCTGAAAGGGGCAAGCTTTCTTATTGGGTTTGTAATGGCAAAAAGCCTGTTTTTAAAGTAAAATTGAAAAATGGTTCTGTGGTAAAAATGACCTCGAACCACCGGGTTTTGACCGAAAAAGGATGGCGAGAACTCGGAGATTTACAGGTTGGGGATGCCATTGCGACGCCTAGAAAATTAAGCGCCGAGTCTCCACAAACTTTTGACAAACAAAAACTTAGAGTATTGGCCTATCTCCTGGCTGATGGTTCGCTGACCTCTTGTGTTCCCACAGCCGATTTTATTTCGAAAGATCAGGAACTGATTGATGAATACAAAAATTGCCTGAATGCCTTTGAACGGATTGAACCCAGAACCCTTCAGCAGGTTCGGGGAGTGACGCGGGTAATGGTTAGAGGTGTAGAAAAAACTTCCTATCATGAACCCAATTCTTTAGTAGCTACCCTGCGAGAATGGGGACTAAAAACGACCAGTGGAGGTTGTTGGTCGGGTGATAAGTTTGTACCTGAATTTGTATTCGGATTGACTGATGAACTCATTGGATTTTTCCTGGCATCCATGTGGGATTGTGACGGTCATGTGGGCGAAAAGATCTGTTTTTTGAAAACCATTTCACCTCGTTTGGCGAATGATGTACAAACGCTATTGCTGCGTTTGGGAATCTATTCAACCACTTACGAAACGCATTATTTCAACAATCGCCGACAGGAGGAAATTACCGCTTTTCAGGTTTCAACCTATGATTTAAAAGCTTTTTCAGAAAAAATTGCCCCGCATCTGTTATTGAAAAAGATGTCGGAACGCAGTGCCTTCCAGGAAGCATTCAAAGACGATGTTTCCCGAGAAATTTTCTTTGAAGAAGTTGGCGAGGCTTGGAATGGTTCGCAACGCGCCCTGATGGAAACGCATGGGTTCAGCCGGCAGCACTTCAACACGCTGAATAAAAGTCGTCCACGCATTGCAGTTCATGTAGTAGCACCCATTGCAGAAACCCTCGATCTGCCGCGCACCGCTCGTAATCTCAATGTTCGTTGGGAAGAAATTGCTGAAATCACTCCATTAGGTGAAGAGTTGGTCTATGACATCACGGTGGATGGCATTCACAATTTTGTAGGCAACAACATCATTCTGCACAATTGTGTCTACCAGGAGCAGATCATGTTGCTCTCCCAAAAACTAGCCGGTTTCTCCAAAGGTGACGCCGACGTACTACGGAAAGCCATGGGTAAGAAGCAAAAGTCCGTGCTCGACAAGATGAAAAGCCAGTTCATCGAAGGCGGCACTGCGCGCAACCACGAGGCCAAGATCCTCGAAAAGGTCTGGACCGACTGGGAGGCCTTCGCGATGTATGCCTTCAACAAGTCGCACTCGACCTGCTATGCGTTGGTGGCCTATCAAACGGCTTATCTGAAGGCCCACTACCCTTCGGAATACATGGCCGCGGTATTGACCCATTCGCAGAGCAACATTGAAAAGATCACCTTCTTTCTCGAAGAGTGCAAACGTATGGGACTGGCGGTGAAAAGCCCGGACGTGAATGAATCCGGCGTGAATTTCTCGGTCAATAAAAAAGGAGACATCCGTTACGGAATGGGTGCTGTAAAAGGCGTGGGTGAAGCGGCGGTGGAAGTCATGATCGTAGAGCGCAAAAAAGACGGCCCTTTCCTGGATATATACGATTTCATGCGCCGGGTCAGTCTGCGGGTGGTGAACAAACGCGTGATGGAAAACCTAGTGTACGCCGGGGCTTTCGATAGTTTTGGAGTCGCGCGTGGGGTCTTTTTCACCCCGACAGACAAACATGAAACTTATATTGAAAACCTGCTGAAATACGGTTCTGCCCACCAGGAGGATAAGGTGCTGTCCGTCAACTCGCTCTTTGGCGATCTCTCTGATTCAGTCAGTATTCCCGAACCCAAAGCGCCCAAATCCGAAGACTGGGGTCTGATTTTCAAACTCCAGAAAGAACGCGATGTGATCGGTGTTTACCTCAGCGGTCACCCGCTCGATGATTTCCGGTACGAATGGGAAACCTTTGCTTCCCCGCTTGCCAATGTGGACAATTTCAAGGGCCGGAAGGTCAACGTAGCAGGTTTTGTGCTCAAGGCAGAACACCGGGTCAGCCAAAAAGGCACCGGTTGGGGACGTTTTACCTTGCAGGATTATACGGGTTCCCTGGAGATCACGATGTTTTCGGAGAGCTATGCGAAGTTCAAATCCTTCTTTGAGGAAGGCACCACCGTTTATGTAGAAGGCGAGTACAAGCAGCGATACAATTCGGATGAAATGGAATTTAAGGTGCTGAATGTTCGCCTGCTGGAAACCATCGGGGAAGAAAAGACGCAATCGGTGACGCTTAAAATACCCGTGGAAAAGATCACAGCTGAGTTTATTGAGCAGATCGAAAAGCTTTGCATTACGCACAAGGGCAAGCACACCCTGCGCATGGAACTGATCGATTTTCAGAACAAGGAAAAACTGCCTTTTACCTCTATGGCCAAAAAGGTGAATGTTGGGAATGATTTTATTGCGGCGATGGAGTTGTTGGGGGTGGAGTGTGGGGTGAATTAGTTTCAAACACTTATTTTTGTTAGGCATTATGGCCAATAGAAAACGTCGTAAGAATGAAAAACAATTTGGCAATTGGGTTGAAAACCATGATCACAGTAGAACCTATTGGCTCGAAATAATCGGTCGTTTTGGCTGGAAAGCACGCTACGTCAAGGTGGTTGACCAGAACGAAGAAACTGTGACTTTTAGGCAAGAAATCTTTGATGAAAATGATGTTTTGAGAGAAATCATGAAAAATTTCCTATTGATAAAGGACATCAAAAATTAGACAGACATGACAACTAAAAAAATAGTGGCCACTGCAATACTGGCCTATTTGGAGGGGCAAAAATCCCTTACCGAACTCATTGATTGGTCAGAAACGGCTCTTTTCGAGAGTGATTTTGCTGATAATGATTTACAGCTCTTAACAGAAGTGTTAGGAAAAATTGGCCTTGCCGATGCGCGCAACTTTGGGCTTTCCTGGGAGGATTGTGAAGCAATGCTACATAAGTTGGGCTACAGGGTTGAACTTAAAATGCTTGAGGTGGCTTGAGTCCTGCTGTGTAGGGTTTAACCTCACCAGTTTGAAGTATATGAGGCTGGTATATCTAGCATTTCCAATTCGTCACTCAGTGTGTGACGAATCCTGCGGTGCTTTGTGTTTCCATCAAGCACTGGCGGGAAACAAACCCCCAAAATATTCGCATTTTGAAATCGTGACGCAACGCGTCACAAATTGATTTGAACACCCACCCATGGCAAAACCACGCACCATCTTCTTCTGCTCCTCCTGTGGCACCTCCGCCCCCAAATGGCTCGGCAAATGCCCGCAATGCGGCGAATGGAACACCTTCCAGGAAGAACTCATCCAGAAAGAAACCACCGCGGAAGAAAAGCGAAAATCCTGGGCGCCTACCATGGGTGGCCGCTCTGAATCGCCCAAAGCCGTGTTGCTTGAAAAAGTTCAGACGGGCAAAACACCCCGACTCGCTACACCGGATCAGGAACTCAACAGGGTACTGGGTGGCGGGATCGTGCCGGGTTCGCTGGTACTCATCGGCGGACAACCGGGCATCGGAAAAAGTACCCTGCTGCTTCAGATCGCCATGAAAATTCCCGCTAAAGTGCTGTATGTCAGCGGAGAAGAAAGCGAAGAACAGATCAAGATGCGCGCGGATCGCGTCGGGGATTTCAAAAGCGAATGCTATATCCTGACGGAAACCAACACCAACAAGATCCTGCAACAGGCCCAGGAACTCATGCCGCAGATGATGATCGTGGACTCCATCCAGACCATGAGCACGCCGCACCTGGATTCTGCACCGGGCGGCATCGCGCAGGTACGGGAATGCACGGGCGAATTCCTGCGCTTCGCTAAGGAGACCAATGTGCCCATTTTCCTGGTTGGCCACATCAACAAGGAAGGGGATATCGCCGGACCCAAACTGCTGGAGCATATTGTGGACTGTGTGCTTCAATTCGAAGGCGACCGACACAATACCTACCGCATCCTCCGAACCCTCAAAAACCGTTTCGGGAGTACCGACGAAATGGGTATTTACGAAATGCAGGCTGCCGGATTGCGTGAGGTGAGTAATCCTTCTGAACTGCTTCTGAGCCAGAAAGACGAGGAGCTTTCGGGTTGCGCCGTGGCTGCCACGATGGAAGGCATGCGGCCCATGTTGATCGAAACGCAATCGCTGGTCTCCAAAGCCGTGTTTGGCACGCCCCAGCGCTCTGCTACCGGGTACGATATGCGCCGGCTTTCCATGCTTTTGGCCGTGCTCGAAAAACGTTGCGGCTATTTTTTCAGCATGAACGACGTATTTCTCAATCTGGCAGGTGGCATCCGGGTAGAAGACCCCGCCATTGACCTCTCCATTGTGGTCTCCCTGATCTCCAGTCTGATGGATGTAAGCATCCCTTCCAATGTCTGTTTTGCAGGCGAGGTGGGACTTTCCGGCGAGATCCGGGCGGTACAGCGGGTGGAACAACGCATTGCTGAGGCTGACCGGCTGGGCTTCAAGGAAATTTATGTTTCCAAATACGGGATGAAAGGCATTGATCCGAAGCGTTTTGGGATCCGGATCCAGACTTTGGGGAAGGTGGAGGAGCTGAAGCGGGCTTTGTTTGTTTGATAATATGTTAAATGTTATGCAATATTGATAGTCGACTTGTATTTTTGCATAAAATTTAACAAATGGTAGCGCGTCAACTAACAGAGCCTATTCGGGCCTTAATGTCAAAATATTCCGTGATTTCTGTCACAGGCCCTCGTCAGAGTGGCAAAACCACCCTGTTGCGCGGGATGTTCCCGGATTATCGATACGTCAATTTTGAAGACCCCGATACACGGCTTTTTTTTGAAGAAGACCCACGTGGATTTTTGCGTGAATACAATAGCTACATCATTTTTGACGAAGCACAGCGGGTGCCAACGCTATTTTCCTACCTTCAGGTGAAAGTTGATGAGGATAAAATCATGGGTCAGTTTATCTTATCCGGTTCTCAAAATTTTTTACTGCTCGAAAAAATTACACAAAGCCTTGCGGGAAGGGTCGCCATATTTCGGCTGTTACCATTTAGTCATGCGGAGTTAGAGACACATTTGCCATCTCTAAAACCTACAGAAGTAGAGGCTGCTATTTGGCGTGGTGGGTATCCTGTTTTGTATGACCGTGAAGTAGCGCCAAGCGCTTATTTTCAAAGCTATTTAGAGACCTATGTCGAGCGTGACGTACGCAGTGTATTGAATATCAAAGATTTGAATGCTTTTCAAACTTTTTTACGCTTGTGTGCCGGACGGGTAGGACAGCCTGTGAATATTCAGTCCTTAGCAACAGAAGCAGGTATTTCAGCAGCAACTGTCAAAAATTGGCTATCCATTTTGGAAGCGAGTTATATCATTTTTCAATTGCCCCCATTTTTTGAAAACTTCAACAAGCGACTGACAAAATCGTCTAAAATCTACTTTTACGATACTGGTTTGTTGTGCTTTCTGCTTGGCATTTCCGAGCCAGCCCAGATTGGCCAACATTACAGCAGAGGGAGCCTTTTTGAAAACATGGTCATAATCGAATTGATGAAAAACCGATTCAACCGTAATGTCAGGCCGGATTTTTATTTCTGGAAAGATAGCAATCAGGTTGAAGTGGATCTGGTTTCCCTGGAGGGCCTGGAGACTCAACTCTTTGAGATGAAGTACAGCTTCACGCCCAAATCCGAGTTTTTCAAAGGTATCCAATCGTTCCGCAACAATGCACCTGAACATCGAAAATCGGGGAAAAATGTCATCGTTTATGCTGCGGATGAAGGGCAACAGCGCAGTATAGCTGCGATTGAATCCTGGAGGAATTTGGGGGGATTGTGAATAAAGGGGGCTTTTTTATGAGAATTCTCATTCCACAAGCCTACCAAATCATTAAGGCTTTTCAATGACTTCAAGCTTAACATCCTTCAATCTAGTATCTGCTAATTCCATAGCATACTCAAAAAAAAGGTTCACTGCTTTCGTAAATTTGAACTGTGTCTGTTGTGCATTGGTGAACTCTATGACCTTGCGTTTATACCAATCATTAAGTAGTTTAGAAATACCCCCTTCAGTTAGGATGTGCTCTACCAGTTCTTTTTTGCTGGATTTTTCAAGTAACTGCTTAATCTCATCTACCTGAAATTTTTTCAATTCAAAATCCTCTTTGAAGTCCCGCCCATTAATACTCAGTTCGCGACACAGCACGGCCAGAAAAATCAAAAAATTACGACTGTCCTTTTCTGTAGATTCGTCCGACGACAAAAAAATGTAGCCTTCGCTTCGTAGATGAAGGTCGAAGCCAAAGGTAGATTTGAAAAAGTAGCGGTATAAATCTTCGTTTTGCTCCACTACCGCGTAGTATGGTTGAGTGTACAAAATGAACTGCCCGTTTGAGAGTGCGTTCACGATATCACGGTGTTCAGGTGGATAGCTTTGCATATCAGGATAGTTTTATTTTGGGAAGGGAGAGCGTAGCATCTTCTAGTTCGAGGTTGAAACGGTATGAATCTTCTAAAAAATCCGCCTCAAAATCGTTGTCTAACAATAATTTAGAAACGGAGAAAAACTTATGAAGTGTCACATTGGGCGTTTCTGTCTTCAAGAAGTCATAGCACCAACCGTAGAAATCATCCACTGGTAGACTGGCTTTGAGCCGACTTTTGAAATGATTGGTATCGGAAATCCAATTGTCGTCGGCTATTACAACCTCTTCCAAAAATCGCTCAGGTTCGATGAAAAAATTATCGAGTAACATTTCAGCACGAGCCTTCCAGTCGGTTGAATATACCCTTCGATTGCGGCGGTTCAGCAATCCATAAAAAGGCAAGTCGGGCTCCTGATTTTGCCGGAAGGCTTCGAGTAAATGGAAAAATCCGGTCATTATTTTTGAGGATATGCGGATGCGTTCCAGCATCGGCATAAGTTCGCGTACAATTTGGTTGCTAAGTCGAGTCAGTTCCTCGCTAACACGCAAAGCTTCGCCATAAAGGTGCCGAAACAAACGTGCCAATTCGGGTTCGCCTTCAAAAAGGCTTTGTTGGTGCGCATAAGTATTGATGCGGTGCAGCTGTGCCACGATGGCATCAGGTGATTGAGCTTGTAGAACCTGCGTGAGTGGATGGATAAATGAATCTAACCAGCGGGTAGCAGTAGCGATCCGCTCTTGCAAACTAGACTCATGTTCGCCGCTGGCTTTCAGTGCTTCGGTTTCACGAAGTAATTGCCGTGTTTGAATGTCTATTTCAGTGAGAAAATCGTCCAATTGGTTTTGCAAACTCGTGATATGGTCGGGCAACTTAGACTTATCGAGTTCCTGCTGTAATTCATTGAACTGTGATCGAATAGAGTCTGCAAAAAACTTGAACCGATCTGGGAGATTGAGCGCAGCCGATTCAAAAATAAACTCCAGGAAATCTGTATACTGTTTTCGAAGTTTATAATCTTGCGTTGGCTGTTGCTTCACAAACTTAAATCGCAGTAAATCTTCTAATTCGAGGTCATTTTCAAGTCTAATTTTTTCAAGAACTGCCTGCTCCAACACATAGCCCTGCCGTCGGCCAGCCTCAAAGAGCAGGCGAAGCCCTTGCAGGTTTTTGGACATAAACCGCAAGATGTCGTCCGGTGTAGTAGCCTTGTACATCGGTTTTAGATAAAAAGTGCTTGTTGTTCCAAAAATTTGCCGGTTCGGAGCAATTGCTCTCGTATTGATACGACCACAGTGTGCTGACTTTCGCTAACACGACGGGTGGCAAGTTGCTCCCCGTCACCGCGTTTTTTAAGTGACTTGGCGTATGTGACCCACAGTAGTTCGTACTGTTCTGGCATAAAAAATCGCGCTTCCGGGAACACTTCCCGAACTCGAAGAAACTCTTCTAAACCAACAAAATCATAGTCTGAAAATACGAGCATTTCGCGACAGTCTATCTTTTGCAACCACTCCTTGCCGACTCTCCCATAAGCGTGCAAGAACAGCCAGTCTTTGCCAATTACTTTTTCGGCTTGCCTGAAAGAATCGAGGTTTTCAACTATACAAATGCGGTTGTTTGAAATATTGCCCAAAGAAGCGGCAAACAATCCAAATTGGTTGGTCATTTCATTCATATTCACTTCCTGACCGTTGATGATAGCAATCTGCCAGCCTCGAATTAGACACACATTCTGACTAATTCGAGCGCGGGCTTTTGAATCACCATATGCTCTGACGTTATCTACCGCCGAACCATCGTCTTCGGCTTCGCCGGGAAATTTTTGGTGAAATATTTCCCGAAGTGCCTCACGATTTATTACCCGAAATGTGCTACTGCCACCTCGCCGCTCTAATTCAACAAACCCTGCAGTTAACCAATTCTGCCAATCAGGACTTTGATAAACAGTCATTGATAAGGCACTACTCGGAATTGTTTCAACCTCCAGAAGTTTGAGCATGAATCTTTTGAAAATCGGGTTACGCATTTTTGTATCTGGCTGTTTTAACGTGCCGCTCATCAAGGACTATGCCCTGTTTGAGGCGGGTGGAGGGTTTGATGGAGTAATACTTTTCTATCCCTTCAATGTCGGTAGGCGCAGCGAAAATTGGGATGAAGTTGTTTTCGCGGCAAAAATGGATGACTTGCGAGATGTTTTTAGGGCCGATACGTCCCAATTCGTCAAAATAGATTGCGATTTTATTGTCCGGCCGGCCATCGGCCAATTGACGGATGACGGAAAGAAATAGGAATAGTTTGAGTACTGCGTCTGTGCCCTGCGATTCTACCTGTTTGGCGAGACTTACTGTCTTTTTGCGGTCGTCATCCATTTCAATTTCCAGTTCGAGATCAAATAGCTGATCAAAATTGATGGCGCGGTTTTCTTCAAATTTTTGGCGCATCATGCGAATGCCTTCTTCACTGGCAGGCGTATTGCGCCACAGCGAATCACGCTCTACGTTATGAATAAGGTCAAGCTCACGTAACAGCTCCGTATTATCACGAGTATGGATAGCTATTTTTTTTATATTAGAGACCGGATATTTGGAGAGCGTTTGGCTGAATTTCTGAACGTATGCTTTGAAATTTTGATACTCCAAGCGAAAAGATTTGACTGGGTTTACAAAGTTGTCAAAAGCCAAATCAAATAATCCATCGAGGGCCTTTTGCTGGTCTGGTAAAGTGTCCATTTCTTCCTGCACTTCACCTACGAAGGAGTTGATGTCATTACTATCTTTCCCAAGTTTTCGCATCAAAAAATTGAATTGTTCGTCGAGCCTTCCTCGTAAATTACTCATTTCACTATACCCTTTTTGAAAGTCGGCCATTAGTTCTTTCAGGAGGCGATCGTCGGAGGGCACTTCGTCGGGCCTGAACACGTCGGAACGATTTTGAAGCTCCCGATACCAGGCTTCGAAGTTACTAAGCAAATGACGTTTATCCCGAAAGTCATTTTCCAATCGATCCCTTTCGGTGCGTTTGACCTTTATTTCGTTTTCTTTTTTGAAAAGATCGTCCGCTTTAGCTATGATTTTAGTAGTCAGCTCTGTTATTTGTTCAAGAGTTTCATCGAGCAGACGTTCAGTCGTGGGACGTTGCCGCACTTTTTCAAAAAAGGCCTCCTTACTTTTAAGTTGTTGTTCGATGTCTAGCTTTTCTTGTTCTTTTTGTTGTTGCTTCGCGAATGCACCCAGTAATGTTTCTTGTTCCTCAAATTCTGCTCTAGCTTGTGGCAAACGCATTTTGAGATCTTCGAGGGTTTCGAGCATTGCGGGAGGAAGCGAAGACACATCGATTGCGCCGTCAAAGATGGTTAATACCGAGTCTGCCTGAGTAATAGCATTTTTAATGAGCGCCTTGTCGAGGCAAAGAACATCAGGATGTAGGTAGGCAGAAAGTTGGCGTCGCAAGCCTGGGTCTTGGGCAAGGTGATGTTGTAGCAAGTGATCAAATCGAGCAATTTTATGCTCTAATTGCTCGATTTCATGGCCAATGCTCTTGATTTTGCTTCGTACGGACTGTTCCGTTACATTCGGACGGCTGATTTGATTTAGGATGGCTGCCAAATGGTCGCGATCGCGTTTTTGCCGCTCTATATCGCTTTCTAGATTGCCGTAGCCGAGTTGGCCTTTTCGGTATAAAAATGTTTCGTCCAGTTCCTTTTGGTAATTGGTGGCTTCTTTTTCCTGCTTTTCTCGTTCTATTTCAAATCTAGTCTTTTCAGCAATCAACCGATTCATCTCAACCTTTAGCGTATCATCAATCTGCCTTTCTAAAGTGCGAATTTGGATGGCAAGTAGCCCGTCGTCCATGGTTTCGTCTCGCAATTGTGGGTAGGCGGTTTTGTACTGCTCTATAAAATTGAATTTCAATGCACCACAACGATCCCGGTAGGCATTGAAATTGTAGTTAAGCAATTTGAAGTTGCTAAAATCAGCTATCACGGATTCTAAACGACGGATTTTTTCTCGTTTTACTTCAAACTCCTGCAATACAGTCTGGCTGCGGTCGGTGAAGACCTCAAGGGAGGTGTCTTTTCGATTATCGGCAATTAGTAACGCATCTTTGAATGCTTCTTCGTTAATAGCATCAGCCTTGATAAGGTGCTTGTACATTTTCGTGAAACTGTTGCTGCGGCTATTTCCCACACGTTTCACTTTGTCCGTAACGATCACTACTGGTTTATCACGCCGCTGTGTGCTGTAAATGCGTTGGTAGAGATCTTCCCGACTGATTTTAGATTTTACTTCGATGCTGCGCTTAGACAAATTGCCAATTATATCCTTGAATTTGAGCGGCTCAATAGTATCGCCTTCGCGTTTGAAAAACATATCGTCGTCATAGGCATGTTGGATAATACAATAGTCCAAGTCCTCTTTTTCAGCAGCTCGCTTTACAACAATACAGTAATAACCGTCCTTGACGATTTCGAACACCACAAAGCTTTGCTCTACGGTTTTAAAGTAGTGTTTGATGGTTTCACTAGGAGAGTTGTCCCCAAATTTCCATTCACGTTTATCAAGAATATATAGAAAATTGAGACAATTAATGAGCGAACTTTTGCCTACGTTATTCTCAGCAGCCAATTGTATACTTTCAGCATTGCCGAGAAGTAGGTTAGCTTTAGCGTAAAGTGTGGAGTTTATGACGACGATTCGGTTGAGCATAATGCTGCAAAAATATAAAAAAAAAACCGTCTTCAGGAACAACCTAAAGACGGTTTTTCATTTCCCAGCTCAAATCAAATTTACGCCCTAGGCAACAACACCACCGCCTTAGTATAAACCTTTCCTCCCTGCTCAATATTCAACACATAGTTCCCTGCCTTTTGGCTGGAAAGGTTGGCCTGTTCGTTGAAAGAACCGCCAAACTGCGGAAGGTTTTTAGTGTACACTACTCTGCCTGAAATATCTATGATCCGTACCGTAGTTGGAATGGCTTCTGCCTCAAATTTTATATTCAGCATGCCATAGGTCGGATTTGGAAAGGCCTCAAATACTTCCAGACCAAGCGGATTTTCTGCTGTTTTAGGCGTTTCACGCGACTCCAGTTTACTGTCCTCCTGAATCACCTCTACGATTTCTTCAACAGGCGCATTGTCGGAAGTTTCACAGGGTTTAAACCTGGCTTTGATCGTCATCTCGCGGCCATCGCGCAGCACAGTCAGTTGGAATGCATCGCCCGGCTTTTTTTTGTCGCGTTGGGAAGTCAACTCATCGTAAGTATTGACCGCAAAGCCATTGAATGCCAGGATGATATCCCCTGGTTGAACTGCACTCTCTTTGGCGGGGGTGTTATCAATCACTCCGTCCACACGCAATCCACGATCCTGACCATGTTGGCTGGTATAAACACCAATGAACACTTTGCATGGATCACGCTCTACTGTTTGAGTGGAATAGTCCTGATCCCCACTTAAAACGATTTCAACCGGGATGGTCTTACCGTCCCGCAGGTATACCAGAGGTACCCGGTCGCCAGGCGTGTGGTTGGACAATACGCTGCGAAGGCTCGAACCGCCTGTAATGGTTTTGCCATCCACATTCACTACGATATCACCCGCTTTTAAACCAGCGGCCTCTGCGCCTTTGCCTTCCAATACAGTACCGATGGCTACACCGGATACATTCACATCGGTATTTTCATAAACGCCCAGAATTGGACGCAAGTTCGTTTTCATGTTTTTGATTTGCTCCAGAAAAATCAGATATGTATTTTCCATATACTTATCATACTCCATGACATTGGCTTCCTTTTGCAGCTTCAATGTTTCGAGTTCTTCCGAAGTGCAGGACTTGAAGCGGGCCTGGATGACTTTTTCAACTCCACTGCGCTGAATGGTCAGGGTGAAAGCTTCGCCCTGTTGATGTTTGTCGCGTGCTTGCAACAACTCGGACTGGCTACGTACTGCTGCGCCATCCATAGCGACAATTATGTCGCCTGGATGAACCCCATAGGTTTGAGCCGGAGTGTTGACCAGGGTTTTATCCACCATAAGCCCCGCATTGTTGGGACTGGTTTCTACGCCGATGAAGACTTCGCAAGGCGTACTGTGATAGGATTGTGCTGTAAGGAGGGTACCGAAAGAAAGTAGGAGTAGCGGCAATGCCGAAATTTGTTTGAAGGAAAGACGAGCCATTAGAAATAGTTTTGGTGAAGAATTAAAAGCAAAGACTATTGTTCCATCCAATGAGTTGCACGGAGAATTAAATTTCTATTGTGCCACCAGGGTACCGCTACCCAAAACTATTCCCGCTGAGCTTTTCAACACAAACGGATACGCTCCATTTGGAAGATTTTCGCGGGGAATTAGCAATTGATTGCCTGTAAATGCGCTAGATCGAACCTTTTTGCCCAAGGGGTCAAACAATTCAAAAATGAAAGATTGCGAAGCGTCTTCCTGATCACTTATGGTGAGCAGGGTCGATCCATGAAAAGGATTGGGCGAAAAACTCAGGGCGAGCAGAGGATCCGGCTCCGGCCTGGTCCCGCTTACCAATGGAATGCCTACGGTATGCAAGGTCTGGTTCGTGATCACCGGCGGATTGAAGTCAAAATAAATGGCTGCGCGGTTTCGGATGCTTGACCCGAAAGCATTGTCACTTTTTTGATCAATCGTAAACTGTGCAAACCCATGCGAGGCCGCTTCATTGATGTTGGAGTCCGGCAATAAAATGTGTTCAAATACCAGTATCAAAGTGCCCGAGGGCGTCATGCGCAATTCACAAGGGTGACTGGTTGCGCCCAAACGAATGGTAGCGGGGTCTAACAAAGCCGATAAGGTGTCGCGGATCGTGACGTTAAAAGCTGTATCCGTCCCTGTATTCTGGAAGCGGATGAGGTATTCCAGGGTTTGCCCGCGCTCAATGTAGCCCTGACTCGTCAGACCCTCCGGGAATCCTTGTTTGTCGTTGGGGTCGAAAGCCCCAATGTTTCGGACGCAAAATTTGTCCACAAAAGGCCCTTGTTCATCCTCATTGATGATGCTTAGGGGGGCTCCTCCGGCAGGAGTGCCACACCCTTGTATTCGGGTGTGCGACACTACATTAAAGGGATACAGCGCAGCTTGATCCGCATAGAAATCTAATCTTGGATAACCAGATGCAATATTTTCTATAAAATGCTCCCCCGCAGCCAATTGGAATTGACCAGAAGCAATAGCCCCAAAAGGGAAATTGAAATTGTCAAAATCGAGGGCATACCAATCTAAGGGCTGCGTCATACCAGCGTTTCCAAGATTGTCAATGCGTAATTGAACGGAATCTCCGAGACAAACAGCTGAGGTTACAAGATGCGCTCCGCTGATGGGCGGGCAAAGTTGATCCGGGTAAATGTGCGCCTCCAGACAATGTATATACCCCAGGGCCGCGTTGCAGGAAGGCGTGACCTTAAGGCTCAGATTGCCATGACCTTCAACGGAAATATTACCCAGTTGGAAGGTGTACGTTTGCCCGCTTTGGGTAAACGGCTGAGCGGCACTGTTGAAATCCAGCAAGGTATCCAGCGTGATCTCCAGACTGGCATTCTCCGCCGGGATGGTTCCGTTGTTACGGTAGTGAACAAAGATCTGACTCTCAAAACAGCGTCGCAGAAAAGGGGCGCTCACATCCACTTCCGCATAGGGGCATTCGGTCAGTATGCGCAGCCCCACATCCGCAGAATCAATTATCCCGATGGAATTGTTGTTTGGGATGTTCGTGTTTGAACCGCAACTTGCCCAGTAATCATTGGGCGGTTCGATCGAAATTTGATAATCACCAGCATTTACAGGTACGATATACTGGCCCAAGGCATTAGAATAACCATACACCGTCTGCCCATTTGAGCTAGCTTTTACAATTTTTCCCTGCAAAAGGGAATCGGGTGCAGAAAGACTACAAGCGCCATCCAAATCGTGGTAGGTCTTCCCTGAAAGCAATTTTACCTGCGTGGTGGGGGAAGCGGTTCGATAAATCCCATCCTTTTCCTGAAAGTAAAAAAGGTGCTGGGTTGGATTGAGTGAAATGCCTGAATTATATTGGTTTCCATCTCCAATAATAGGAAGCGGGTTGAAGCTACGGCCTCCATCCACAGAGCGCAAGACCGCCCCTTCAAAGGCACTATAAACATAAATGAAACCTGTATTATTGACAGTTAGTGAGTTTAGGGGGTAGGTATAATTGAAAGAAACGGAGTCCCAGGTCAATCCACCATCCGGGGAGATAAACAATGACTTGGGTTGCGTGGCAATAATTCCATATATAATTCCATTAGAAGATACTACCGGGGGATCTTGCCAAAACCAACGATTGGAGATTTTTATCCATGTCAGGCCCTCGTCAAAGGACTTGTAAAAGCCGTCCAAATCAGAATAAATCAGGCTACCGTCCGGCATGAAATCGATATTTTCATGATTGTAGTTGGTGAATGGGTGATTCCAGGTCTGTCCACCATCTATGGAAGTAAAAAGGCCGTTCCAGGAGGATAAAAATATTTTCCCGGTAATTGGAGAGACCTTAATGCCTTCAAAATTTGAACTGTTTACTCCTTGTATCTGCAATGTACTATGCGATTGGCCTTCATCCGTGAATTTTAACAAATTGAAACCATCCCAGAGATACCAACTGCCGTCAGGAGCAACCTGAAGCCGAAATCCACGCGAAACTGAAAGTTCTTCAGTTATCTTTTCCCAAATTAAATCCCAGGAATCACCACTGTTTTTACTGTAAAAAAGGCCATCTCCGGTGAGGGCAAGCATATGCGTACCATCTATGTGTTGCAAGTTGCTTACTGTAGGCCTTAAGATGCCATTGGCCGAGAATTGCCAGGTAGTCCCGTTATCTTCCGAACGTTGCAGGCTTCCAAAACTCCGACTCCCAAAAATTTTTCCATCCGGTGTAGAGCTTAATGCGCTTAATGGATTTCGGCCGGAGTCTTCCAGTGTCTTCCAGGTATTCCCATTATCATCAGAATACTTGGAGAGATATAACTCAAAGGCAAAAAGTCGCCCGCTTGGGCTCACTGCAACCGACACATCCCGATAGCTCTGTGGGTATATTGGATCAATACTAGTCCAGGTCGCCCCATTGTCCAAACTGCGCCAAATAACCTCATGTGCGCCAATAAAAATGCCCCCAGTAGGCGAGAAAGCAAACTGGTAAGGCAGCAAGTCAAACGAGTCCAGTATGACTTCCCAGGTTAAGCCGTTATCCTTGGAGCGCCAAACTTTTGTCGTAGAGCCACTGGAAACAAAATTTTCCCAGGTGTATACATCACCTGTATTCGGGTTGTACACAAAATTTGCGGCATATTGAATCGTATTAGCAACGATAGTCCAGGTTAGTCCATTGTCGACAGATCGTTTGATGCCTTGGGAGGTTCCGACCAATATCTCACCACCTGGAAGCCCAAAAATGGTCCAATGAGAAACGCTGCTGATTTGGGCCCAGGTTTCGCCGTTGTCCTCAGAACGAAATATTTTGCTGCCCTGACCCTGACCTGCATACAGATTTCCATCAGCACCTACTACCAGTTGCGAAGACCAGGAAATGACCTGTGGAACCGGCATTTTTTGCCAGCTATCTCCCCCATCGGATGAGCGGTAAAGTTCGTTGTCCTCCAATATCATGAATAGGAATCCTGGTTTCCCGGGATAAACAATGCCTCCCCCGCCAAATGGCCCACCTAACTTTTGCCAGGACTGTGCGGAGAGGGATAGGAGAGATGTGAATAGGAAAACGAGGAGGAAAGGTAGTTTTGTGTTCATGTTTTACTTGAGTTATTTATGTGTCGGACAGATTTATCTCACTCAATGACGCAATAATACACCTCATTGATAATCATAACGTTGTGGCGTAGTGGCGTTGTGTGATATCAAACTAAACACATTAGGCGCCCTGAAATATCCGTTTCAAATAAAAATCCTCCTTCGCCCGCATCACCTTTTCAGCCTCCTCCGTCTTGTCCAGATATCCCGCCAGATGCAGCACCCCATGCACCAGCACCCGACAAAGCTCATGTTCAAACGCCACCCTCAGCGTTTCTGCGTTGTCCTTCACCCGGTCATAGCTGATAAAAACATCACCATGCACCGCATCATCCGAATAAGGAAAGGTGATGACATCGGTGTAATAATCATGGTCGAGGAACTCCACATTCATCTCGCGGAGTCGCTCATCGGAGCAAAAAATGTAGCTGACCTCTACAAAATCCTTGCCTTCGGATTCGGCTACGCCGAGCAGCCAGTCGGTCAGTTTTTGCTCGTCCGGCAGCTCGAATTCAACGTCTTCATAATGAAAGGAGACGGGGATTTCTGGTTCTTCGTTGGGGAAGTCTGGAAAATTCATGTATACTGTGATTGGTGTGATTTTTATGATTTGAGTGACACAAATGCTTGATTTAAAAATGATCCAAAAGCTCTGAGCGTTATAGCCAAGAGGTTCGTATTTCACGAGGCCGTATCACAAGTCTTTTGCCCAAGCTTAACCCCAAATTATATTCCTTTCGAGCCGATAAACCTTCCAGGTTTGTACCAGAAAAAACGAAATAATCTATGGTCGCTTCAGATTGAGATTAACTTATGAGACAGCCTCAGCGTTGTCTGAGGCAAAAACTTAAGTACAAGGAATCATCCTAACCGTCACAGAAGTAGTCAATCTACAGCCGCCTTTGGTGGTTACGGTCACCTCATAGGTACCTTCTTCCCGCACCCGGAGAAAGCGGTCCTGAACCCCGTTGCTCCACTCAAAACTTTCGTAATCACCTTCAGCTTTCAGGATGGTTTCACCGCCCTTGCAGATGGTGGTCGGTCCGGAAATATTCACCCCGGCAGATCCGGTGATGGTGATGCCTTTGGGTTTGGCGGGTGCTGGTGCTGAGGCTGGGGGCGGGGCGGGTGTTCCGGTTTGTGCCTGCAGCATGCATGTGGTGGCAGAAAAGGCAATGATCAGCGCGAAACGGGTGAGATTTATTTTCATGATCTTCGTGTGGTGAGGATATGTGAATGATGGAACACGGATGACACGGATGGGACACGGATTTTTTTGGTTGCTTCGCAAACTTATTCTCCTACGAAACATGAAAATCCGGGTCTTATCCGTGTCATCCGTGTTCCATCGTCCGTGTTCTATAAGACCCTAAAGTTATAAACGATGCAAATACCCCAGCGTAAACAAAGCAGAGTTTACCCGGGCATCTACGTCATTCGTTTGAGCCAGTTGCGAAAGTCCGTATTGAAAACGCCCTTCCACTTTTAAAATACTCAGCTTGCCCAACGGAATATTCACACCCAGGCCCATATCTGCAGCAAATGCCGCACGATTCCAGTTGCCATCTTTGACATCAATGGCGGTTTTGCTTGAACTTTTGTTTCCTGCTTCAGATCCGGAGGTTTTATTCCAACCATTCTCCAGGCGCCCCGCAGTTCCTCCTGCCAATAAATACAGCGGCCTAAATTTTTTAAAAGGCGATAACTGTACGAGCAGACTTCCCTCCCAGTACTGATAGTTTTCCCGAAACGTCCAGGGTGTTCCATCGAAGTTCCCGGCAATAATATCCGACTCAAAGACCAGCCTTCTAACCTTTTTATTGGCCTTCACCTGAGCTCCTACCTCTGCCCGAACCCCCAGGACCGGCGAAATCTGCCATTCTCCAAGCACAACGGTTCGCATCCCTACAGCCGGTTCGAAACCAAGGTCATAGTGAAGCTCCTTGAGTTCCCAGGTCCAAAAGGACAAATTGGGTCCGGCGGACAAGCCTACATGAACCTGCGCAAAAGCATTCAAGGAAAGAAAAGTGAAAAGAAGGGCAATCAAAGGGTATTTCATAAGTAGTTTTTTAAATATCAATTTCAAATGTCCGTAAAAGTTGCTGTTCCAGCAAATTGAAATGTTACCGGCCATCCAAAACATCTGCGCAAATTTTTCGTTTTCCCCAAAAACTGACCCATGCGCCCGTTTACCCTTGCTGTTTTTTTGATTTATCTTCATTCCATAGGAATCGCTCAAAGCTATACCACTGTAAAAACGACTTCCGCAAAAGCACTCTCTTCCTACAATGCCGGGAATGATGAAGCCGCCCGTGGACAGGCCGCTATTGCACAAGGCTATTTTGAAATGGCGCTAAAAGCCGATCCAAAATTCATTGACGCAAAGCTCTCCCTTGCAGACAATTACGCAGAGCTCCGTGACTTTTTCAAAGCCGAAAAACATTTTGAAGAAGCCATTGCCATGGACAGTACCTACAAGCCGGTGGCGGGTTACTTTCTGGCCAAAATAGAATGGGAGTTGGACAAGTATGTAGAATGTGCCGAACATGCAGCAAGTTATTTGCGGAGCCAACCCAAAAATGTGAAGAACAAGCTGGGCGCGCAACGATTACTGTCTTCCGCCCAATTTGCTTCCAATGCCGTGGGACATCCGGTTCCTTTTGATCCAAAACCGGTGAGTGACTCCATCAATACCCGCTGGAGTGAATATTTCCCTTCCCTTACGGCCGACAATGACCTCCTGGTCTTCACCCGTAGGGATGGGGACTATGATGAGAATTTTTATCAGGGTGAACGCCTGAATGGTGTCTGGCAAAAGGCCCGGCCGCTTCAAGGCGTCAATACAGAAAAAAATGAAGGCGCATCCTCCGTCAGTCCCGACGGCTCCTGGATGGCTTTTACTGCCTGCAACCGGGAAGGGGACGGCTCTCAGGGTTCCTGTGATCTATACTGGTCGCAACTCAAGAGCACCGGCTGGACCAAACCTGTGCCATTCAGCAGCACGATCAACTCTGAATCCTGGGAATCACAACCCACCATTGGCGCTGACAACCGAACCCTGATCTTTATACGCGATACCATTAGTGGTATAGGAAATCACTCAGACATTTATCAAAGCGTTCGTCTGCCCACGGGAAAATGGAGCGTTCCGGAAATACTGGGGCCACAGATCAACACGCCCGGAAAGGAAGACTGCCCTTTTTTGCACCCGGACGGACAGACCTTGTATTTCACTTCGGATAGTTTGCCTGGCATGGGAAATGCGGACATTTTCTTTTCCAGAAAACAAGCCGACGGAACCTGGGGGAAGGCTCAGAATCTGGGCTATCCGATCAATACCAAGGGCCGGGAAGCCGGATTGGTGGTAAGCCTGGATGGTCGCACTGCCTATGTTTCCAGCGACCGCCCCGATGGCAGAGGCGGACTGGACCTGTATACCTTTGAACTGCCGGAGTTTGCCCGCCCGCAGAAAGTGACCTATGCCAAAGCGAAGGTGACCAATATGGCCACCGGTTACCCGATCGTTGCCAAGGTGGAATTCACAGATGTAAATACGGGGAAGGTTTTTGTCAGCGCAAGCACCAAATCGGACGGCACTTTTTTGGTTTGTTTACCCGCCGGGAAAGAATACGCCCTGAACGTGAACAAAGACAAATTCCTGTTTTTCTCCGACAATTTCAATCTGGTAGATTCTGCTACTTTTGAAAAGCCTTTTTTGCTGGACATTGAGCTGATGCCAATCGCCGCCGATGTGCTTGTAAAGGACGGAAAGCCCATTGTATTACGCAACGTGTTTTTTGAGACCGGATCCGCTGCCCTCCGCCAGCAATCCATGACCGAGCTCGACCGCCTGGTCAGTCTACTGACAGAAAACCCGGGTTTGAAAATTCAGATCAATGGCCATACCGATGATGTAGGCGACGATACCTTCAATCAAAAACTTTCGGAAACCCGTGCAAAATCGGTACACGATTACCTGCTCAGCAAAGGCATTTCCCCCGAACGCTTGCGGTTCAAAGGTTTTGGCGAAAGCAAGCCCCTGAAATCCAATGATACACCGGAAGGTAAGGCCCGAAACCGCCGGACGGAATTTGTGGTGTGGTAGTCCGGTTAATTGACGGCAAAAACAGCCGCATCAATATTTTTAGTCTTCAATTTTTCGACTACCCGAACTGCAGCCTCTTTGTCGTTGGAACGATATACGATCACGGCGGCCTTACCATCTCTGGTCTTGGAGATCTCCGCATTCGGATAACCTGCTTTGATCACTTCTTCCAGGCGGGTACGCGCGCCCTCCATGTATGCAAAAGTGCCTGCGCGAACGGCCCAACGGCCTGATCCGGGACCACTTACCTTTGCAATGCTTTTTTTAGCATCTGTGGTGGAAGGGCTGGTGCTGGGTGTCTTTGCGATAGTGGGTTTCGCATTTGCGGTATTTGCAGCCGAAGTGGTTTTTTCTTTTACCTCGGGTTTTGAGCTGGTAGTTGAGGTGGTGGTCGTTTTGGTCGCCGTAGCCGTAGGTTTGGCTTCGGTTGAAGACTTTGACAAAGAATCTTTGCCGGTAAAAGAACTTCCGGTAGCTGCTGTCGTATCTTCTGAAGCATAACCCATATCACGAAGGGTCTCTTCCAGTTCTGCCGCTTCACGAGCCGCTAGTTCTTTTTTCTCTTTTTGTTTTTGGCAGGCGTAATATCCGGCCGTCAGGATGAACAAGCCCAAAAGGCCATAGAGTACGTAAGTGAGAAGGCTATTGCTTTTCATGCTGTGCTTGTCGTGTTTAGAAGGTTAATAGTGTTGATTTTCAGGGGCTAAGGTAATAGTTGTTGTTTGGGAATTTGGATATTTTCCCGAAGGTTTCCATTTTCTGTTAATTTTCATTTCAACTATTCAGCCTTCGGCGTGTTATGGCGGCTTATTTTTGCCGAAATATTTGAGCCGGCTGGCTCAGGATGAAACCCTTCATTCCAAAATTCTACTTTTACTCGACATGGATTTTTTTGAACTAAAGATAAAAAGCAAGTCCGCTGAAACCGCTGACACCACCACCATCGAACTGGATATCCCCGCAGAACTCCGGGATCTGTTCACCTACAAACAAGGCCAGTATCTGACGATAAGGTTTAACCTCGGTGGACAAGAACTGCGCCGCTCCTATTCCATGTCATCCAGCCCGCTGGAAAATCGCCTGGCCGTAACGGTAAAAAAAGTGCACGGCGGAAAAGCATCCACTTTTCTGCACGATGAGGTAAAGGTTGGAGACACCCTGGAGGCAGCTGCGCCGGATGGCCGTTTTTACCATGAATTGAATCCTGACAAACGTCGTACCTATTATATGTTTGCGGCCGGCAGTGGTATTACACCTTTGATGTCCATCATCAAAACCACCCTGGAGTCCGAACCCATGAGCGCCATATTCCTGCTCTACGGCAGCAGAAATGAGGAGACCATCATCTTCCGGGACGAGCTGGACCGCCTGTCTGAGCGATATGTGGGTCAACTTCATGTAGAGCACGTACTCAGCCAGCCCCGGAAGGAAAGCACCGGTGGTGGACTCTTTGGGGTGTTCAAAAAAAGCACCACCAACTGGCAGGGGAAAATTGGCCGCATCAGTGGCCGCACAGCCAATACATTCCTGGACGATAATCTGGCACATGGGCCGGAATCTGACTGCATTTACTTCATCTGTGGCCCGGGCGATATGCCAGATTCCATCAAAGCTACTTTGCTGGGACGGGAAATTCCGGTCAAACAAATTCATACCGAGCACTTTGTAAATGCCAGCCATATCCCGGGCGATATCGCAGCAGGCAGCGGAGCTGGAAAACGTGTGATCGTTCACCTCAAAGGCAAACGCACCGAACTTCCGGTACCAGACGGCGCTACGATCCTCGATGTACTCGTCAAAGCAAAAATGGACCCGCCGTACTCCTGCACCGCAGGGGCTTGTTCTACCTGTATGGCCAAACTCATCAACGGAAAAGTAAAAATGGAAGCCTGCTATGCGCTGGACGACGAGGAAGTAAAGGCCGGATACATCCTGACCTGCCAGTCACACCTTGAAACAGACGTGGTGGAGCTTACTTACGATATGTGAGCCAGGTTATAAGCGACTATACTTCCTGCCAGATGACCTGGCCGGTGCGATCGATATATTGCCATTTCCCATCCAACGTGGTGAGTGCCAGTCCTTCCCGAAAGGGAGTGGCTGACTGAAAGCTGGGGGAAATGGCAATTTGTCCATCCGGATTGATGTAGCCCCAGCGGCCATTGGCAGATATCTGGGCGAGGCCATCGGAGAAAACGCCGGCATCCTCAAATTTGGGCATGATGGCAAGTTTTCCGGCTTTGTCAATGTAGCCATAAGCGCCATTGATCTCTACCAGCGCCAGCCCTTCGCCAAAATCGCCCGCCAGGTCGAACATCGGTTCAACTGCTATTTTGCCATCCTGGCTTACAAAACCATATTTTCCATCCCGGAAGGCCAGTGCCATACCATCAAAAAATTCTCCGTGCGCATGGCCTTTTACGAACTCAAATTGGGGCGGAACCGTTTCTTCGCCAGCCCGATTGCAAAGTCCCCAGCGGCCGTCACGGGTCACCAGCGCCGAAGCTCCCTGAAATGGACTTGCGCTATCCCATTGTGGTTCAATACGATATGCCCCTGTTTTATCTACAAAACCCCAAAGCGCCTCCATACGCGCAGGAGCGAGCCCGGCGCTGAAGTTGCCTGTCTGCGTAAAAACCGGACGCACCGCAAATTGTCCGCCGGGATTCAGGAAACCGGCGTTGCCTTCAAACGTGGCCGGAGCAAGTCCTTCGATAAAATCGCCGGCGTGTTCAAACATGGGAGCGATCACTTCATTGCCGCGCGGATCAACATAACCCCAGAGTTGCGACACTTGCACCCGGGCCAAACCTTCAGAAAAAGGGCCTACCGATCTGTAAAGCCGTTTGATGTACATCCGGCCCATCGAATCCAACAAAGCAAGCAGCCCATTGAGCCGCACCGTGGTAAAGCCGTTTTGGAACTCACCGGCTTCGAGATATTGAGGTTCAATGACCACCTCGCCCACAGCATTGATGAAGCCGTAGTAACTATTTTGTCTGATTTTAAACAAAGGTGCGTGCATTAGGGAGCAAAAGTAGCGAATTCGCCGCTCGACAAAATACCTTTGCGGCCAAAACAATACCAGCATTTTAAAAACACACTCAAATTGCCTTCCCTGGACCATAAGGCAAATGTTCAATATACCTGACATGACAGACCAATTCCAACTCAATACGATCGAAGAAGCCATTGTCGAAATCCGCGCCGGACGGGTCATTATAGTCGTTGACGATGAAGACCGTGAAAACGAGGGCGATTTTATTTGCGCGGCAGAAACCATTACGCCGGAGATCATTAATTTTATGGCGACCCACGGGCGCGGCCTCATCTGCACGCCCCTGGAAGAAAAACGCGCGGAAGAGCTGGGCCTCGACCTCATGGTAAACAGCAATACGGCGCTTCACGAAACGGCCTTTACCGTGTCCATCGACCTGCTTGGGCATGGCTGTAGCACAGGTATTTCCGCTTATGATCGCGCCACAGGCATTCGCTGGCTCACCGATGATAACGCCAAACCGAGCGATTATGCACGTCCGGGCCATATATTCCCCCTGCGGGCCAAAACCGGCGGAGTGCTGCGCCGCACCGGGCACACCGAAGCTGCCGTAGATCTGGCACGCCTGGCAGGACTTGCTCCGGTAGGTGTTCTGGTCGAAATATTGAACCCGGATGGTTCGATGGCACGCCTCCCTCAATTGATCGAAGTGGCCAAAGCCCATGGCCTGAAGATCATTTCGATCGACGACCTGGTAGCTTATCGCATGCGCACCGAGCGGCTGGTACGCAAGGATATGGAAGTGCCGATGCAAACGATCCATGGCGAGTTTCAAGCCATCGTATTTACCGATATTGCCAGCAATGACACCCATCTGGTACTAAAAAAAGGCAGCTGGGAAGCAGATGAACCCGTGCTGGTGCGTGTACACTCCTGGTCTGAAACAGGCGGCATCCTGGGCTCCTTGCTTTCTGATTACGGCACCCAGATCTCTTCGGCCTTAAAAGCAATCCAGCAAGCAGAAAAAGGCGCCTTTGTATACCTGCGTCAGGGAGACAAGGCCAATTTGCTGGCAAAACTCCAATTTTACAAACAGTTGGTAGAAGAAGGAAATACGGACCGTTTTGAGCTGCATACGGCGATCGGGAAAAAGGATTTTGGCGTGGGCGCACAGATTCTTCGCGAATTAGGCATCAACAAAATCCAGCTATTGACCAATCATCCAAAACCCAGGACCGGATTTATTGGTTATGGGTTGGAGATTGTGGAAAATATCAAGTTGTAGACCAAAGTACCTGTTTTTCCCGCAATCCAACCCTGATTGCTACTTTTGCATCTTAAATTTATGAAAGAAGAAACTGTCGTCACGCCCTATGGCTCCAATGCAGGCAAAAAAGCTGAAGTGGAGCAAATGTTCGACCGCATTGCACCCCGGTATGATCTGCTCAATCGCGTGCTTTCGCTGGGCATCGATGTGTCGTGGCGAAAACGGGCCATTTCCTATCTGAAGGATGCGCAGCCCGCTGATATTCTGGATGTGGCCACCGGAACCGCAGATGTGGCCATCCTGATGGCGAAAAATTTAAATCCCAGACAGATCATTGGCATAGATATCGCCAATCAGATGCTCGAGCTGGGTAGAGGAAAAATTGCGGAGCAGGGACTTTCTGGGATGATCAGCCTGGAGACCGGGGATAGTGAGCGACTTCGATTTGAGGAGGGCTCTTTCGACGCTGTAACGGTGGCTTTTGGGGTGCGCAATTTTGAAAATCTGGAAAAAGGACTCAGTGAAATGTACCGCGTTATGCGGCCCGGAGGCCGCCTGGTAATCCTGGAATTCTCAAAACCTTATGTTTTTCCCATAAAACAACTCTATAACACCTACTTCAAATACGTTTTACCACTTATCGGGCGTTTGACGAGTCGCGACATCAGGGCTTATACCTACCTTTTCGAAAGTGTACAGGCTTTCCCTGAAGGCGACCAATTCACCGATATATTATCTAAAACCGGTTTTCAACACCCTATATGCGAACGCTTAACGCTCGGAATATGCTCCATTTACACCGCCACCAAATGACCTCCGGATTGAAACTTGCAACCTGGCTTTTGCCACTTGCCCTTTGTTTTTTACACTTGGATGCCTCCGCGCAGTTCAGTCAGGGTAAAAACCTCAACTACCTTGATTTTCAGCAAAAAAACTACTACTTTGGCATTACACTCGGGTACAACGCCAGTGATTATCGCATTTATCACTCTAAGGATTTTATTCGAAACGATTCCTTTGCACGGGCTGAATCGGTGACCGGACCCGGCTTTAACCTTGGTATTGTGTCCAACCTGAAAGTAGGCGAATACTTCGACATCCGATTTTTGCCCACTTTATCGTTTACAGAACATACCATTAAATATTCTCCTGCGGGTCAAAATGGCCGCATCGTGAGTCGCCCGATCGAGTCAGTTCTGGTGGAGCTGCCCTTTCATGTACGCTACAAATCAGCGCCTTATCACGATTTCCGACTCTTTATCATCGCTGGCGTCAAATATTCCTTCGATGTAGCGAGCGATTCCCGGACCCGTCAGGCGGCCGGACTGGTAAAAATTGCGCCCACCGATTTTCAGGTGGAGTATGGGGCTGGCGTCCAGTTTTTCTTCCCTTATTTCATTTTTTCACCTGAATTGAAAATTTCGCAAGGGCTGAATAATGCACTGATCTTCAACAATGCCTTGCAACAAAGCACGGTTCTGGAAAAGGTATTAAGCCGGACCTTTACTATTTCGTTGCACTTTGAGGGGTAATTCTTGGAATCCTGACTAAATTACTGAACCAAACTCTCCCCAGTCATTTCCACTCCCTTCGGCACGCCCATCAAGGCAAGCAAAGTAGGCGCAACATCTGCCAGACGCCCTTTCATGAGGTGTTCATCGCCCTTCAGATCTGAACTGACCAGGATACAGGGCACCGGATTTTTGGTGTGCGCTGTATTGGGCGTACCATCTTCATTAACCAGATAATCCGAATTGCCGTGGTCGGCAATGACGATGCAGGCGTAGCCTTTTTCCAGGGCGAGTGGCACAATGCGACTGAGGCAATGGTCTACCGTCTCCGCGGCTTTCATGGCAGCGCTGAACACACCGGTATGGCCCACCATGTCTGTATTGGCAAAATTCAGGCAGATAAAATCGGGTGTATTCGTCTGAATATCAGCCATGATGGCTTGTGTGATCCCTTCAGCGCTCATTTCTGGCTGAAGATCATAAGTTGCTACTTTGGCGGATGGGATCATGATCCGCCGCTCTCCGACAAAGGCATCTTCCCGTCCGCCGGAAAAGAAGAACGTAACGTGTGGATACTTCTCCGTTTCGGCAATGCGCACCTGTGTCTTTCCAGCCCGCTCGAGTACCTCACCCAGGGTCATAGTCACATCGTCTTTCTCAAACATGACCTGTACGTTTTTAAACTGGTGGTCGTAGCGGGTCATGGTGACATAATAAAGCGGAAGGGTTTTCATCCCAAAGTCCGGAAAATCCTGCTGTGTCAATACCTCTGTGATCTCCCGACAGCGGTCGGTGCGGAAGTTGAAACAAATAACCACATCGCCAGGCTGAATGCTGGAGCCTCCGACAACCGTCGACCCTGAACTGTGTACCGCCCTGCGCATCGGTTTCAAAAATTCATCACTGACCCCTTCTTCATAACTTTTCCGCATGGCGGCTGGGAAATCCGTCACTTCCTCGCCCTGGCCATGAACCAGCAGATCGTAGGCTAGTTTGACCCGTTCCCAGCGTTTGTCGCGGTCCATGGCATAATATCTGCCAATGACGGTAGCCAGTTCGACCGGTTTTCCCTGAATATGCTGCAGCAGGTCTTCAATGAATGCGGCGCCACTTTTAGGGTCACAATCCCGCCCATCTGTAAATGCATGCACCAATACCCGCGGACAAGCCTGTTCCACCGCAATATCGCACAGCGCTTTCAGATGTTCTATGTGGGAATGCACCCCGCCATCGCTTACGAGGCCCATGAAGTGCACGGTTTTGTTCAAGCTCTTTGCATGCGCCAGGGCATCCAGCAAGGCCTTGTTTTGATGCAATTCACGCTCGCGCACGGCTTTGTTGATCCTAGCCAGTTCCTGCCATACAATGCGCCCTGCGCCAATGTTGAGGTGCCCGACTTCAGAGTTGCCCATTTGTCCATCCGGCAAGCCTACATCCTCCCCGTGGGTGACGAGGGTGCTGTGCGGATATTTGGCCATCAGGCTATCAAAATAGGGTGTATTTGCCTGATAAATAGCGTCTGCTGCATGTTTTTGGCCAATACCCCAGCCATCAAGTATGAGTAAAAATGCTTTTTTTGACATTGTTTGTTGTTAATTGGGTGATGCAGAGTATGGAACACGGGTGACGCAGATTAGACACGGATTTTAACTGCACACCGTGAACCATACACCGTGAACC
>JBILHS010000171.1:0-8053 GCA_044350425.1 Saprospiraceae bacterium
CTCCTTCTTGTACATCCTTTTGAAGCTCCAGCACCACATCAAACATTTGTGTGCCTTTAGCAAGATCAATTTCTTTGGTCTCCGGTTGTATCCAAAGCGCACGAAGCTCGCCGGCTTCATCCATGATATTGTAATTGTTTTTTCCAAACTCAGGCATATCTCCTGCATCCAGGCCAAAAATGTTTACTTTTTTGTTGTCAAAGTGCAAACCTGTTTGCCAGGCAACCACATTTCGCAAAGAATCACTCAGGGCACAGGTCACGCGAACAATGGTGCCTTTTCTTAACATTCGTGGTGCCGAGGCATACGTTTCTTCAGACCGATCTACAGGTGGTGGAGCAAAAGGAGGAATGCTATAACTATTTGAAAAATTGACATCTCCCATCTTAACCCCCACGGCACCTCCTATGCGTTCCAACTTGGAAGGAGAATAGTCAGTAGGGTTGGCAGTGAGAAGTGTTGTAGTGTATTGACCTAAGTAGTTTGGATAGATAAAAGGTGGTGGGGTTAAAAATGGGTTGGATACAAACTGGGGAAACCAAAATCCATTGGAAATGTGTCCTGTGGGAACAAACTGCCATGAGGGAACTATAAGGAAATCGGGAATAATACCAAGAACCAGTTTTGCAACCTCGTCGCCATCTCCGGGAAGGAAAGGAAAAACAGCGCTACTTGTAATTGTACCATTTTTGTTCACATCGGCAGCAATATTCGAGTAGGGATTTACAAAACGGGGTGGAATGCTAGCAGCCGCAATCTGAATCTGAACAACATCGAAAGCGGTCACGCCATCCAAAGGGTTATTGTCGTTGTTCCATGCAAATTGCATAAAATCACTCCCATCATCATCCCTCAGGAACTCACACGCATACCAACCGTCAGTTATCCCTAGTGGGGGGACATTTTGCGTTGAGGTAACCCTCAGGCACTGATTATAAAACGGCACTCCAGGATTATTCTGTGTTGCACTAGCATTAACGTCATTGAAACCATTAAATCCATTGAAGTTGTTCAGGGGATTACCATTAGTGAAGGCAAAAACTCTGGCTTTTAATGCAAAAGCCGGACCCAATCCTGATCCACCAGCAGGTGGAGGCTGACCTAAGAACGGATCGTAATTCTGAGCGGAAACGGTGTGAAGGGTACAACTCAATAAAACAATAAAGATACTTATTATTTTAAAATTGGGGGGGGTAATTGAAAAATGTTTCATAAAAATCGATTTAAGTGATAAAAAAGTTCATTTCAAAGGTAGTAATCGAAATCAAATTAAAAATAACTTTAACATGAAATGACTAATAATAGCATTTGGGCACTTAAAAAAAGATCGGCGGGAGCATCCACATGGCCGTTGGGCAGAGTTACCTGCAAACAGGCGGCAAAAACGAATCTGCCGTGCATTGGGATATGATCACGGATATGACTCAGGGAGGAGAGATCTGGGCCGATGGGGAGCGGATCTATTTGGATGGGCGGTTTTTGATCTGAGGAGCCCGAGTTCTCAAAAAGCAACCAATCGCAGCGGTTTCAACCAATTGGCTGATTCAGAATCTCTTGCAAAAATCCAAAAAACACCCCCATACCCCAGGGCGGGCAGCATAAATTCCGTGCCCTCTACCTGCTCTGACAATACCACCCTTCCTAATGCATCTACGATCATAACTTCTGAAAATCCCTCAGGGTAAAGCAATCTGGATGAAGATGATTTGCTCAATAAATTTGGGATCAAATAAATCTGGGGTTTCTCTTCATCTATGTTTTGAGTTCCGTTGGTTATGGATGTTAACTGGAAAAGAAAAGTGATTTGACAGCCCAGGTGGTCTGTAATGGTCAAAATATATGGACCCACACCAAGACCGTCAATGACGGAGGTTGAATCTCCGGTACTCCAGTTAAAATGATACGGTGGCAACCCGTTGAAAACATTAGGAACCGCTATGCTGCCATCCTGTGATGTAATACTTGTTGGGTTCTGCAATATGGTGTCAATGACGACCGGTTCGAACTCGGGTAAAAATATAGTGTCCAAATAAACAATACCATGCAAATCAGTAACTGAGACTTCATATTTGCTACTCGGGAGATCAATATTCGAGGTGCCGCCTTCGGTCCCATTCCACCATTCGTAAGTGTAGGGGCCACAGGTATTCCCATCAAAAAATAAGGTGCCTGAAGCGGGTTTAACACAACTGTATTGCGCTACGGAACCTTGTAAAAAGAGTTTGTTTTCAAATGCACCGATGTCTGGCAATCCATTTTCTACGCGGCTGCCATTATTAAGGTCAACATTAAGCCCCAATTGAGAGGCAAGTTGAACATCTCCTTTATTGATACCAGGAGAACAGCCCGTAAGGCGATAGTCTCCAGCGGCTTTATCTTCAAATATAAGCGAAAGTCCCCAAAAATTGGAAGTGTCACAATTCATTTCAGCTCCATATCTGTAAGTCTGGCTACATGAGTCTATCTTGAAGATATTGTTTTTCAATTGAATGTGGCACAATGAATCGTAAAACAAATATGATGAATCAAGCAGCGTTTGGTCAAAAATACAGGAGTTAAATGTTGCAAGATCGATGTTTCTAATATGGAACAAGTATGGGAGCGTATCGCCGCTATGCCCATTTGGAAAACGATTGTCAGAAAATGTACAGTAGTTCCAAGTGGCTGTAGAAATATTGTTTGTCACATTATGCCCCCGTGCATCGAAAAGCAAGCCAGTGTTTTCGCGAAAAAAGTTCTGGGTGAATATCCACCCCTTGTTATCCACTGGATAAATACTTCCTTGATATGTACTAAATTCGACCAAGGACTGATAGATATTTCGCTCAAAAAGGCTATTTTCTACCACAACTTGTTTATACGGACCTGTAGTTGATTCATCCAAAAAAAAGCTTCTCTTAATTAGGTTGTCACGGAAAACACATTTTGAAATATTGGTAGAGTAATGGGTATAAAACAGGTTGGTCTCTTCATTTTGCTCGAAAATACAATTTTTAATTCTCTGCCCTGGGTTGCTTGGCCAACTTCCTACACCAATCAGATTGCCTTTATTGTAAGATACTTTATTTCTTAAAAAAGTGTCTTGATCTAAAAGATTATCCACCCGCCCTGAAATTGCTAGCAAATAACTACCTGAGTGTACATTATCTCTAAACAGGCAATTTTTCACTATGACAGTGTCCCCATTTATTCCAACTATCCCCGTCACTGCAATGCTGTCCCCGACTTGATTTTTTTGAAAAATGCAGTTTTCTACTATCACTTTTTTGATAATATTTTGAGGGTTTACGGTAACAACTCCGCGTGCTAACCCCGGCAGGCTTCTGTGTCTTAAAAAAGCGCAATGAGAAATAAAAATCGAGTCCTTAGAATTGCCAAAAAATCGAAATGCAGATCCTCCCTTTCCATCTTCAAACTGACAATCTTCAACCCGCATACTGGATTGGCCATTAGGCTGCCAGACAAAAATATGCGTCCCATCACCCACTGCAGTATTACGGCGAAACTGACAGTGAATCACTTTAAGATTATTGATAGTACCAGTTCCAATATAGAGTCCGCCACCCGATTTTCGATGGCTGTACCATAAATCGTTGGGATTATCACTTGTAGCAGATCCACCCTCAATGATTAGCCCTTCCAACAAGGTACCCTCGTCCATATTACCACTTGAAGTCATAACAGAATAGGAATTGTCGCTGCTATCGCCCGGGACCCCGAGATCACCACTTAAAATGGTGGTGTAAATATCCGGATTTTGAATATCAGGGCTTGGCCCCTCTCCTGCAAACCCCCCGCGTAGGCGAAATCCGTTTTTGAGGTAAAACGTAGAGTCTCTGTTGACACCGTTCGTTGGGCGATAAGTACCAGCGGCAATTCTTATCTCCGTCCCGTAAGAAGCCTGAGACAAAGCAGTTTGCAAGCTTGGAATTGCATTTGCCCAATCAAGGCCACTGCCTGTGCCCTGCACATCCGCTTTTACATAGATAATCTGTTGGGCGCAGATACTGGCGGCTAAAAATAAAAGCAAGCATGTTGTAGTGGATATTTTTTTCATAAGACGGGAGAGGATTTGTGGAATAAAAAATCAGGGGATATACCAAGCATACATATACATGGCATTTCCCCTAAAAATGGAATCTTACAGTTTGACAACGGGTGTCACCAGGGATTGTTGATCATTAGTCGTCTTCAGGACATAAATCCCATCAGGCAATTGAGATGTTTGTATACTTGCCTCGGTTTGTCCTTGTTGAAGCGTCGTTTGTGCTACTTCTCGACCATTCAAGTCCAGCAGTATGAAAACGGTTATGGCATCGGCCTCCCCTCCTGTGGCTTTTACAACCAGGAAATCTTTGAATGGGTTGGGGTTAGTAGATACCGACAAAGGCTCTGAAAGTATCGTCACTTTACCTTCTGCATTTACAGGTATTTTATTGCCGTCCAGTCGGTAAAAAGCCCTTTCCATGTTGCCGTTCCAAGTGAGAAGGGCCTCTCCTTCTTGCACATCCTGTTGCAGTTCCAGCACGATATTAAATATTTGCGTGCCTTTTGCCAGATCAATCTCTTTGGTCTCTGGCTGTATCCAAAGCGCGCGAATCTCCCCGGCTTCATCCATGATGTTGTAATTTTTCTTTCCAAATCCAGGCATATCTCCTGCATCAAGGCCAAAAACGCTCACTTTTTTGTCATCGAAGCGCAATCCTGCCTGCCACGCGATCACATTTTGCAAAGAATCATTTAGCGCACAGCTCACTCGGACTATTGTACCTTTTTTTAACATTCGTGGTGATACTGTATTAGTTTCTTCTGACCGGTCCAGTGGTGGCGGAGCAAATGGGATTGCATAGCTGTTTGAAAAATTGACATCCCCCATTTTGACACCCACTGCGCCTCCTACTCGAACCAAGTTGCCGGGAGAATGGTCATTAGGATTCGCTGCGTATAGTATGGTAGCGTATTGTCCTAGGTAAATAGGATAATAAAAAGGTGGAGAGGTCGCGAACGGGTTGGCTACGAACTGTGCAAAAAATGTTGGAGTCAGGGTCAGATGTCCCGCTGGAACAAACCTCCAAGAGGGCACCTGAGTAAAATTGGGGATAATGCCAAGCACAACAGCAATCACTTCGTCGACATCTCCGTAGAGAAATGGAGAAACATAGCTACTTGTTATTTTGCCATCCACGATTACATCTGCGGCAATATTTGAGTATGGATTTACAAAAAGTTTCGTTGGGGAAGCTGCCACAATTTGGATCTGTGCTGCATCAAAAGTAGTCACGCCATCATTAGGGTTACTGGTCTTAGACCATGCAAATTGCATCAGGTCCGTTCCATCATCATCCATCGTAAATTCACACTGATACCAACCTGAGCTGTTACCTACTGGGGGTATGTTTTGTGTTGTTGTGATCCGTGAGCACTGTTCATAAAATGGAGAAGAGGGAAGATTATGCACGACATGCACATTAACGTCATCAAATCCATTAAATGGGTCGGGAAGAACAAACGGGGCAAAGTTAAGAACTCTGCCGATTAAGTTAAAAGGTGGGCCAAACGCTGGTACGCCAGTAGGTGCCGGCAGACTATTGGATGGGTTGTAATTCTGTGCTGAACCATCCTGAAGGCAGATGCTTAGTAAAACAACCAAAGAATAGATTGTTTTAAAATGGAGGGGGGGGTAATTAAAATTTGTTTCATAAAAATCGATTTAAGTGATAAAAAAGTTCATTTCAAAGGTAATAATCGAAATCCAATTAAAAATAACTTTAACGTGAAATGACTAATAATAGCATTTGGGCGCTTAAAAAAAGATCAGGAGTATTCACATACCCGTCGGGCAGAGCTACCTGCAAACAGGCGGCAAAAACGAATCTGCCGTGCATTGGGATATGATCACGGATATGACTCAGGGAGGAGAGATCTGGGCCGATGGGGAGCGGATCTATTTGGATGGGCGGTTTTTGATCTGAGGAGCCCGAGTTCTCAAAAAGCAACCAATCGCAGCGGTTTCAACCAATTGGCTGATTCAGAATCTCTTGCAAAAATCCAAAAAACACCCCCATACCCCAGGGCGGGCAGCATAAATTCCGTGCCCTCTACCTGCTCTGACAATACCACCCTTCCTAATGCATCTACGATCATAACTTCTGAAAATCCCTCAGGGTAAAGCAATCTGGATGAAGATGATTTGCTCAATAAATTTGGGATCAAATAAATCTGGGGTTTCTCTTCATCTATGTTTTGAGTTCCGTTGGTTATGGATGTTAACTGGAAAAGAAAAGTGATTTGACAGCCCAGGTGGTCTGTAATGGTCAAAATATATGGACCCACACCAAGACCGTCAATGACGGAGGTTGAATCTCCGGTACTCCAGTTAAAATGATACGGTGGCAACCCGTTGAAAACATTAGGAACCGCTATGCTGCCATCCTGTGATGTAATACTTGTTGGGTTCTGCAATATGGTGTCAATGACGACCGGTTCGAACTCGGGTAAAAATATAGTGTCCAAATAAACAATACCATGCAAATCAGTAACTGAGACTTCATATTTGCTACTCGGGAGATCAATATTCGAGGTGCCGCCTTCGGTCCCATTCCACCATTCGTAAGTGTAGGGGCCACAGGTATTCCCATCAAAAAATAAGGTGCCTGAAGCGGGTTTAACACAACTGTATTGCGCTACGGAACCTTGTAAAAAGAGTTTGTTTTCAAATGCACCGATGTCTGGCAGCCCATTCTCAACCCGGCTACTGTTATTAAGATCTGTGCTCAATCCGAGTTGGGTAGCAAGTTGAAAATCTCCCTTGTTGATACCAGGGGTGCAACCTGAAAGGCGTAAGTTTTCAGCCGCTTTATCTTCAAAGATGGGTGATACGCCCCAAAAATTGGATGAGTCGCAGAGCAAGGCATTTCCAAACTGGTACGTCTGGCTACAAGAGTCGGCTAAAAAAACATTGTTTCTCAACTGCACGATGGACAAAGAGTCATAGAACAATTTAAGCGAATCCTGTAAGGGCTGGTCAAAAACACAGGAGTTAAAGGTGGCTAAATCTATGTTTCTGAGGTCAAACAAATAGGGAAGCGTATCACTGTTGTGCTCATTTGGAAAGTGATTGTCAGAAAATGTACAGTAATTCCAGCTTGCAGTAGAGGTATGGATGGTAAACTGGTGTTTTCGGGTATCGAACAGCAGGCCGGTATTCTCCCGAATCAGGTTTTGGTTAAATACCCACCCTTTATTATCTGCGGGATATAAACTTCCCTGAGAAGTCTCAAAATCGACCAGAGATTTATAAGTATTGCGTTCGAAAATATTGTGCTCTACTGTTGTTAACTTGGCGTATTCACTAGTAACTTGATCTAAAAAAAGCCCTCTTTCAAGTATATTGTCGCGGAAAACACATCGTGAAATGTTTGCGGAATAAAAACTTCTGAATAGATGGGTTTCTTCATTTTGTTCGAATGTACAGTTTTTAATTTGTTGTTCTAATGATGAAAATAAGAAACTACCATTTGAAGAAAGCAAATTCCCTAATTGATTGACAACTTTATTGCTCAAAAAAGTGTCTTGATCCAAGAAATTAACCCTGGTACCGCCCATTGAAAACAGATCTCCTCCTGAATGTATGTTGTTAAGAAACATACAGTGTCTCATTACAGCAGTGTCTCCAGCAATGCCTGCCATTACAGTGTTAGGCCCCAATAGGTCTCCAACTTCACAATCCTTGAATTGGCTGTATTCTAAAACCCCCTTTTTTATCATATTATAAGGACTTACAAACAGTACAATAGCTCCAAATCCAGGAAAACTTCGATGTCTTAGGAAAGCACAATGGGAAATAAAAATTGAATCCGGAGAATCAACTACGACATGCAACCCTGAGCCACCAATCCCATCCAGAAACCGGCAGTTTTCTACCCGCAAACTGGATTGTCCATTCGGCTGAAAGATAAAAACATGGGCGCCGGTGATTGCACGGTTGCGGCGAAAAATACATTGCTTTAACTTGAGCCGATTGAGGCTACCTGTTCTACAATAAAAACCACCT
>JBILHS010000077.1:0-28430 GCA_044350425.1 Saprospiraceae bacterium
CCGGTGCGCTGCACCTCCAATTCAATTTTTGCCATTTTTCTACAGACGTTGCGCCGCTCTGCGGCTTTTTAACACAAATATTCATGCGTCTGCCCTGCCCCCCCCCCCCCCCGTAATTCATCGTAAAAATACGATCAAGGAGCTTTTTGGCACGTTGTGACACAATATGGGTCGTAATGGAACAATATGGGTCTGATGGCTTGATTCGGGGCTTATACCTTTGTAAGGTGCTTGCAAGCAGTTTTATACTTAATGGTAACCGTACTCGCTAATTGAGTACAGTGCCAGAGTATTTACACAACCGGTCTGGTGGCGACATCCTTCTTCCACCAAAAAATGAAGGGATTAGTTAGCCAAAGCCATGTTATTGGCTTCTTTAAATCTAAGTTATTACAATGAAACACAAAATTCTCATCGGCCTTGTTGGGCTGTTTCATTTTGCAATTAGCCTCACCGCACAACAATTACCAATTGGCTGCGGAACAGGACCAAATCCCACAGAACCAGCTGAAAGTCTTAGTCAAAACTGTAACAATTCCTTCAATAATTTTCTAGCTAAGCACGCAGACGACATGGTACCGCAAGGAATTGACCGAAAGTTGCGTATTAAGACGAATGTTATTTTTGTTCAAAATTTGAATGGAGAGGGCAATTTTTCCACATCTAATGCTGCACACATGTCTTTTTTTGAAAGGATCTTTGCAGACGCAAACCAAAGATTGGAGCAGCTGATACAAGAAAGTTGTAACTGTTCCACATCGCCAGTACATTACAATAATATACATATTGAGTTTGTACCCAATTATATAGAGATTCGGGATAATTTAGCTTGGGATCACTCTAACGACCCGGATCCTAATAAGGGTACAGGATCTGTAAATAGCTTTGACAAACCATATCTCAACTACATCAACGAACTAGCCCAGCAAACGCCAGGGTATGAGGATGGGTTCAATTTGATCATTACCAATGATGGACCTTTCTTCAATACTTATGTTTACAACAACCCTGATAACAAGCCTTTGTGGGAACTTGGGTATACAAATGGACAGTACAATGGAGTCGCATACTCTGCTTTCCCAACGTATAATTTGTCACATCCAGCAATGTGGCATTATCCAGATCTCTACCTGATATACATAAACGGCTATGAACATCTTGGCGGTGAGTGGTGGCTCGAAACATCAGAAATACCTCACAATGCTGGTGCTTTTTTACATGAATATGGTCACTATTTTAGCCTACAACACGTAAATTGCACACAAAACATTATGAAATCGTCATCACAAGTTGATAGATCCTTCACAGGCTGCCAAGTCCGAAGTATGTATGAAACTTTGATGACCAAAAACCTGAGAAAATATGTCATCTGCGAAGATAAATTGAACTTTAACCTGACCGTTGACACCGATGAAACATGGAAGATGAATATGCGCGTTTTTGGCGATGTAGTTGTGAAAAGCGGCGCAACTTTGACCATTACCTGCCAGGTTCACATGGCTCCAAAGGCGAAAATCCTTGTAGAAAGGGGTGGGGAATTAGTAGTTGATGGCGGTTTAATCACAGGCGACTGTTCAGATAATTGGAAAGGAATTGTGGTTGAAGGTGATGTTCCGGGTCTCCAGGCCAATTCTGGAAAAGTTGTCTTAACCAATGCTGCAATCATAGAAAATGCAAGGAATGCCATTTCTATGAATCCAGACCATCTACCATGGAACAATGGTGGCCTACAAAATTTTTATGGGGGCATCGTGGAGGCTGAAAATTCCATTATTCGCAATTGTGTTCGAGGAGTGGAGTTCATGAGATATGGTCGTGGTGGAATTAAAGACAGAAGTTGGTTTGATAACGTCACATTTGAAAATATACTACGTCAAGGAGTCTCAATTTGGGCTGATGATGGTGTAACTTTTGATAATTGTACTTTTCAGAAAATCACAAAATGTGGCATTCTCCCTTATGATTGTGAGGTAATCGTTCGTGAGGATAATACTTTTGAACAACAGCCTATTGGCGTAGATGTACTTACCACTTATCCAATCATTTTTTCACCCAAAATTGGAGAAAAGGGCATCGATAGCAATAATTTCCTATGCCAAAAAACAGGTGTAAACATTCAATCAGGTGGGAACGTGGAGCCACTTACAATTTTCAACAACATCTTTACCGGAGGCAATGAAGGGGTCCGACAAAACGGAAATGGGTTGCTAAACATTGAAAATAACAGGCTTTCCGGGCATCTCACAGCAATTGAAATATATGAAGGGGGCGCACAATTCAACCTTGTGAAGGAAAATGAAATACAATCCTCTTTCAACGGTGCGCACTCCGTGCTGCCAAACAGCGGCTTAAGATACCTTGACAACTGCTTCTCCAGCAATCAGTTGGGGGATATATTTGTATCCGATGGGGATATTTTTCCTTGGCAAGGCAATTCGACAATTGCTGCGGGCAACTGTTTTACTAAAAATGGGAAGCCAGAAATTGACAATGATGCTGGAACGGGCTTCATCTTCTATTATGTTAAAACGGGCACCCCAAATAGTTCTTGCAGATTTCCTGTGAATTTGCACAATGTAATGCTGCAGCCCAATGCCGTTGATGAAAACCCTACAGACTGTGGGCCACAGTTCACAGATGGTGGCGGTGGAAATTATTGTGATTTTGATGAAAGTCTTCCGATTGCGCAACTTAAGCAACAGCGGCTGGTAATGCTGCAAGAACTCGGTTTGCTTTCGCCAGGCAGCCAAACCCTGGCCGCCAAAACACTCAAGCGCTGCATCGAGACGCTCGAATCAATCATTGGGCAAAAGATGCTTGATCCAATATCGCAAGACCCAAATGCAGGCAAAGAAAATGCCATTGCCTTTTACACTTCCGCCTATATGGATTTTAAGGACAAGACAACAGCTTATGGCATCATGGTGCATTATGGGGAATTAGCAAGAGCCAGCGTTTTTGTCAACACACTGAGTACACAAACCCAGGAGCAATCTGACTTCGTAGCCGTACAGAACATCAACCTTGATTATCTTATACAACCAGGACAATATGTGCTCTCAGAAACAAACAGGAACTATCTCTACAATGTTGGCACTACCGATGGTAGCTTCAACGGGTATGCCCGTTCACTCTATGAAGTACTGACCGGAGAGCGTATTGAAGTCGAAATACCGGAGGTCGGGGGTGAGGAACGGAACAATGTAGCTGCTCCCAACATCGTTCTTCCCGTGATTTCGGTTTACCCAAATCCTTCTGGCAATGGGAAGTTCAATTTGCAAATTGGACATCTGTCTCCAAATTCAACATATGATGTATCCTTGACAGATGCAACTGGACGATTGCATTACAATATCAGCATTACCTCAGAAGGAATCTATGGTATTGGCAGCGAGCAGATGCCTTCAGGGCTTTACATTTTAACCATTATTGACGATTCGGGCTATACTTTGTTTCAATCAAAATTGGTGATACTCAACTAGTTCTTCAACCACACCGCAGGTGGCAATGTCATGCCACCTGCGGTAATTTTTTACGATCATGAGAACGTACATTTTTGTCCTACTTTTCCTCAATGCTTTCACGACTTTTTGCCAACCTTGGTATTCAAAAATCATTGACCCATTTGATGGAAAGCAGGAAAGTGCCGTGGACCTACTTAAATATGAAGATACAATACTAATACGGGCCTACGGAGCGTGCAGTAATAAACTATGCACAACGCTAGGGAAGTATTCAATAATTAAAAATGAATTATCTCAAGCAAAGTATTTAAATACGGTTGAAGGCGGCTTTTCAGCACTGTTTAGAAATGGCAGGTTTGTTCTTTCATCTGAAGATAAAATTCAAAATGAAATAATAAGTGTGAGTCAGATAAACAACTCTAATCTAAGTTATATCAGTGGTCTTGATTTAAAAATCTCAGATAACAGATATCTCGGGTACACCATAAAAAGATCCATTGAATTCAACAACAAGTTCTTCATTGGATGTCAAGTATTAGACAACCAAACCTACATAAACTATCCCGGATGGTACAATTATCAAGAGAGCGCTGTATTCTTTGTGCTGGATGAAAACCTTCAGACCGATACTATATTGATAATCCCGCCTTCCTCCGGCGCTCATTTAAGGATTGAAGACCTTGCCATTGGGCCAGATTCGATTCTATACGTTTCTTTCTTTGAGAAATACCTCAAATCGGATGTCACGGTACCCTATTTAGAAATCAGAAAGGTCATATACGGTTTCGACAAGCATTACAACAAAGTTTTTGAATGGACAGGGCCAGACCTTGATATTCAAGAATCCTGGGCCTGCTTAGCCATTGGCCCGGATTCTACCATTTTCATGAACTACAAACGCAACTACCGCAGTATTTTGATGGCGATAAAATCCGATGGCTCAGAACAATGGGAGTGCCTGCTCGATTCCACCATTGGCTGGAATCTATACAATATCAGAAAAATAATTCTTGCTGATAACGGCGATATTGTCGGGACGGGAATTATATCATCCGCTGTTGACGAACTTGGTGAATCCGCCTTTCTATTCCGTATTGACCCCGATGGACACCTTAAATGGAAAAAGGCAATCCGTGTGAATAAAGGCTTCGATCTGACCGTTCCTCCAATATTCCCCTATCAAACCGGACTGGAGGATCTGGCAGAATTGTCCAACGGTGACCTGATCGCAGTGGGTACTGTGCGAAAATATGTAGGCAATACGCTTCCGGACGGCCCCTATAATTTTGACATCTGGATCGTAAGAACCAACAGTGAAGGCTGCTTGTGGGATGATTGCCCTTATATACAAGATGTGGTCACAAAAGATTCCTATATCCCGGTGGTCACACCACTCAATGAATGGGTGGTAGATTATGACCCACTATCCCCAGGTTGGCCTTCTGAAATACGTCGATATACTTTTGCCGCGGATTCTGTCCTTAAAGATGGAAAATATTACCACGAACTCCGGTATTCCAAAAATATGAGCGGCGGTCCCTGGTTATCTGAAAACGCATTTTTACGGGAAGAGGAAGGAAAGACCTTTAAATGGCTAGCGAACATGCCTGAGCAACTCATATATGATTTCAATTTAGGTATTGGAGACTCAATAACAGGTGGGGTAAACGTGAACCAGGCTACCAGATACGTCACTCAAGTAGGTTCTGTCCAGTTGTTAGATGGAATACCAAGAAAAACCATCGAATTCAGCAGTGTTTGTGGGCCATTCCTTTGGGTGGAAGGAATAGGAGAAGTGGAGAGCTTCTTATATTCAGAAGCATTTTGCTCGCTTTGGGATGCCAATCCTTATTACACTCGTTGTTTCAGTACCAACGGGCAGTTGTTGTACAAACGTCCCGACGTCAGTGGCTGCTACACCAGTTCAAGCAGCGATTTGGATATTTCCGTTATTCAGGTTTTTCCTAATCCTGTAGTGGATATGATTCACTTTGAAACGGATGAAAAGGACGGGGTAATATCTAAAGTGATGCTCTACAACAGTTTGGGGACTTTGGTTTTTAACAGGACCCTTGTTTCAGCAACAAACAACAACATAGATGTTTCAGCGCTTCCGTCTGGTTTTTACACGGGCGTAGTTCATTTGGATGGAGGGAAATTGAAAGCATTTAAAGTGGTTGTCGCGAAATGAAATGTTGTCTGCTGCGTAGGGTAGACTGAGCGAATCAAAAGGTTCCTAAAGTTAAGTATTCGAAAGTGTCAACTGCCAGCCCTCCGCAATCGCCCGCTGAGCATCCAACTCAGCAGCTTCTTTAGCTCCTCCAATCAGATGAACTTTGATTCCGGCAGCCACCAACGGAGCGTATAGATCTCGCATAGGTTCCTGGCCGGCACAGAGTATAACATTGTCGACTTTAAGCACTTGCGCTTGTCCCTTCAAGTTGATGTGCAGCCCCGCGTCGTCAATTTTCAGGTATTCCACCTCGTTCCACATCTGCACGTTCCGGCTTTTCAGGGTTAAACGGTGGGCCCAGCCCGTGGTTTTACCCAGGCGTTCGCCCACTTTGCCTTTGGAACGTTGGAGCAGCCAGATCTGGCGGGGGACTTCAGCCGGACGGGGTTTGTTGATGCCGCCCCGGTTTTGATATCGCGGGTCTATGCCCCATTCCGACTGGTAATGGGAAATAGCAGACAAATCGCCTGTCTCTGTATGATCTTCGCCAGACGCCGGGACGTTTTCCGTCAGGTAAGTAGCCACATCAAACCCGATACCGCCCGCGCCAATGATGGCCACTTTTTTGCCCACGGGCTTTCCATGAAGTAGCACATCAATGTAAGACAGCACTTTGGGATGGTCAATTCCTTCAATTCGGGGTGTTCTTGGCGTGACGCCGGTTGAGACCACCACTTCCGAAAATTTATTTTGAATCAGATATTCAGCATCCACCCGGGTATTCAAATGGAGTTGCACCCCGTTTTTTTCGATCATTTTGCCGAAATACCGCAGGGTTTCGTAAAACTCCTCTTTGCCCGGGATACGCTTGGCCATGTTAAACTGTCCGCCAATTTCGGCAGTAGCTTCAAACAAATGGACTTCATGTCCCAAGGCGGCAAATTCTGTGGCTGCTGAAAGGCCCGCAGGACCAGCACCCACGACCGCCACCTTTGATCCAGAATGACCTAATGACCCAGAATGACCCAATGACCCCAAATGACCCAATGACCCCAAATGACCCAACAATGATTCCTTACAAGCCCGTGGATTAACCAGGCAACTAGCCGTTTTGCCACTAAAGATCTGGTCCAGGCAGGCCTGATTACACCCGATACAAGTATTGATTTCATCCGCCTGTTGGGCCTGAGCTTTGCGCACAAAATCCGGATCTGCTAAAAAAGGCCTGGCCATGGAGACCATATTGGCAAAGCCTTCCCGCAGGATCTCTTCTGCTTTTTCGGGGGTATTGATGCGGTTGGTGGCAATGAGTGGGATACTCAGTTTGCCCATCAATCGTTTCGTGACCCAGGCATACGCGCCGCGGGGCACCAGGGTTGCGATCGTAGGTACCCGGGCTTCATGCCAGCCAATACCGGTATTGATGATCGTAGCACCGGCTGCTTCCACAGCCAGCGCCAGCTGCTCTACTTCTTCCCAGCTGGAACCTTCATCCACCAGATCCAGCATGGAGATGCGAAAGATGACAATGAAGTCTTTTCCGGCTTTTTCACGCACTTTCCGGAGGATCTCCAGCGGGAATCGAATCCGGTTTTCGAAACTCCCGCCCCATTCATCGCGGCGATGGTTGGTGCGGGGGGCAATGAACTGGTTGATCAGATATCCTTCGCTGCCCATAATTTCTACGCCATCATAACCTGCTTCGCGGGCAAGTGCGGCCGCATTGGCAAAATCGTGAATCGTAGCCCGGATCAGACGAGGGCTCATTCCCCAGGGTTTAAAGGGGGAAATGGGCGCTTTGATGGGCGAAGGGGCGATGAGCAAGGGGTGCATGGAATAGCGCCCGGCATGTAGGATCTGCATACAGATCTTCCCGCCTTCGTCATGGACTGCGGAGGCTACATTTTGATGTTTGGTCACTTCAGCCCCTGAGGTCATCTTTGCACCGAACGGGGCCAGCCAGCCTTGCCGGTTGGGTGCTATACCGCCGGTTACGATGAGCCCCACGCCACCACGGGCCCGGGCAGCAAAATAGGCGGACAATGCCTTCAGGTCATCTTTTTTTTCTTCTAAACCAGTGTGCATGGAACCCATAAGCACACGATTGGGCAGGCTGGTAAAGCCCAGGTCGAGTGGTGTGAAAAGATTGGGATAAAGTGGATGCATCATAAATAGGTAATAAAAAAGGCGAAACGCCCACGTTTCAGCAGGTCGTTTCGCCTTTGTATTCAGCAGAAAATTCGCTCAGTTTCAATGAATTGAAAAGTCCGGCTTATTTCCAGTCGTCTTCGATATCGTCTTCGTCTTTAATCTTGGTCTCAGGCTTAACCTCGTCGTCAGCGGCGTCGCTTTCAGACTTTTCGGTAGCCGTCTTTGCCATGAATTTTGGCTTTTCGTCGTCACCGCGCTCGTCTTCATTGCTGTCGTCGTCTTCGTTGTCACGATTCTGAGCTTCCCATTCAGCCTGACGACGATCAAATTCTTCGTAGTCAAACTCCGGCATCAGTTCGGTTTTAACATGGTTTACCACCTCATTGAGCGAAGCTACAAAACGGTTAAAATCTTCTTTGTACAAGAAGAGTTTGTGGCGCTTATAGCCGAAGCCGTCTTCGCGACGGGTGCTTTCTGTAATGGTAATGAAGTAGTCATCGCCACGTGTTTTTTTCACGTCGAAGAAATAAGTGCGACGTTTTCCGGCGCGTACGCGCTTGGAAAAAACGCTCTCATCTTCAAAACGCTCGCCACCGCCGCCGCCAAAGCCGCCACGGTCACCACCACCGCCATAACCGCCACGGTCGTTGCCGCCACGGAAACCGCCACGGTCACCACCGCCGCCATAACCGCCACGGTCGTTGCCGCCACGGAAACCGCCACGATCGCCGCCGCCGCCATAACCACCACGGTCGTTTCCGCCACGAAAACCGCCACGATCACCGCCGCCGCCAAAGCCGCCACGGTCACCACTGCGTTCACGGAAACCACCGCGGTCTCCACCTCCGCCATTGCCGCCTCGGTCGCGGTCGTTACTGTCCCGATTGTCGTTGTCTCTCCTTTGAAAATTCCCGTATTCCACCTGTCGAAATGTTTAGTGAAAAAAATGATTTTTAAAAATTCACCCCGTTTTTGTGCGGACACGCTGACGGGTTTAGCTCGCCCTGGCGCTTAAGGCCTTAGCGGATAAGCAGCAAAGGTAGATTTTAGACTGAAACAAGTGCAGGGTTTTTATAAAAAATGTCAAGGCGTAAAAAGGATTAACACAGACATGTTTTGAAAAAGAGAAAAGACGACCTGCCAAAATCAGGAAGGTTTGACGTTCAAGCTCCATTGTCCCTGCCAATCTGTCAAAATGATCCACTTTTGCGCTGCATGGAATGAAATGTGCAGCACTCCCCGTTTGCGCAAAAGCAAACAGTTATCTTTGCGACTTTTACAGCCCAATTGACCACATTTATCACATTGACCACATTTATCACATTCCAATAAGATGTTCGGATTCATAAAAAAGATTCTCGGTACCAAGCAAGATCGTGACCTTAAACAATACCTGGTACTGGTACTGGAAGTCAACAAGTACTTCGAGGAATATCGGTCAATTTCCAATGACGCACTGCGTTCCAAAACACTTGAGTTTCGCCAGCGGATCAAGGATTATCTGGTAGATATTGATGCAGAATTGGCTTCAGTCAATCAGCAGGCCATTGAAGCCGAGGACTTTAATCTCAAGGAAAATCTTTTCAAAGAGGTAGATGAACTGCGCAAAAACCGGGACAAAGCCCTGGAAGATGTGCTGCTCAGCATACTCCCGGAGGCTTTTGCGGTCGTAAAAGAAACAAGCCGTCGGTTCTCTACCAATGAAGTATTGGAGGTGACTGCTACAGATCACGACCGAAACCTGGCTGCCAAATCCGGCAAAACCCATATCACGATCGAAGGAGATAAAGCCCTCTGGAAAAACCGATGGCTGGCTGCCGGAGGAGAGATCCTCTGGAATATGGTACACTATGATGTACAGCTGATGGGTGGTATGGTACTCCACGATGGCAAAATCGCAGAAATGACCACCGGGGAAGGAAAAACCCTGGTAGGAACCCTGCCTGCTTACCTGAATGGCGTGGCGGGTGAAGGGGTGCACATTGTAACCGTGAACGACTACCTCGCCCGACGTGACTCTGAATGGGTAGGGCCCATTTATGAGTTCCTGATGCTGACCGTAGATTGTATCGATAAATATCGCCCACACTCTCAGGAGCGTATCAATGCTTATCGTGCCGACATTACTTTCGGTACCAATGCAGAATTTGGCTTTGATTATCTGCGGGATAACATGGTAACCACCACGGACGAACTCGTGCAGCGGAAACACCATTACGCCATTGTGGATGAGGTGGACTCCGTGTTGATCGATGATGCCCGGACACCCCTGATCATCTCTGGTCCGGTAACCCGCGGCGCAGAAGATCAGGAGTATGTCGAACTCAACCCGACGGTCAAACGCCTGCTGGAAGAACAGACCAAACTTTCTGCCCAATTCCTCAATGAAGCCAAAAAACTCATTGCAGAAGGAAATGCAAAGGCAGAAGATGGTGGCGGTGGCCTGGCGCTACTCCGTGCCCACCGCGCATTGCCCAAAGCACGTCCATTGATCAAATTCCTGAGTGAAGAGGGCATGAAAGTGCTGCTCCAAAAATCAGAAAACGTTTATCTGCAGGAAAATGCAAAGCGGATGCCCGAGGTAGACCGTGAACTGCTTTTCCATATTGATGAGAAAAACCGATCCGTAGAATTGTCTGAAAAAGGGGTAGAATATCTTTCCCGTTTCAACAATGAGCCGGACTTCTTTATCATGCCCGACATTGCGGTCAGCCTGATGGAAATTGACCAGGATTCGGATCTGACCCATGAAGAGAAAATTGAAGCCAAGGAAAAACTCTCGCAGGATTATGGCGTAAAAAGCCGTCGTATCCACGCCATTCAGCAATTGCTGAAAGCATACGCCCTTTTTGAAAAGGACAATGAATACATTGTACTGGAGGGCGAAGTGAAGATCGTGGACGAGCAGACCGGGCGTGTCATGGAAGGTCGTCGTTATTCCGATGGCCTGCACCAGGCCCTGGAAGCAAAAGAAAACGTAAAAGTGGGTGAGATCACACAGACCTACGCTACGGTTACGCTGCAGAACTATTTCCGTATGTACCACAAGTTGGCAGGTATGACCGGAACTGCGGAAACCGAAGCAAAAGAACTTTGGGACATCTACAAACTCGACGTCGTAGTGGTACCAACCAACCGCGTCATCACCCGGAAAGACGAGGAAGACCTTGTCTACAAAACGGCCCGGGAGAAATACAATGCCGTCATTGAGGATATCGTAAAGCTTCGGGAAGCAGGACGCCCATGTCTGGTGGGTACTACTTCCGTAGAAATATCTGAATTGCTTTCGCGCATGTTGAAAATGCGTGGAATTGAACACAACGTATTGAACGCCAAGCAGCACCAGCGTGAGGCTGAAGTGGTAGCTGAAGCGGGGCTTTCCGGAAATGTCACCATTGCTACCAATATGGCGGGTCGTGGTACGGACATCAAGCTGGGGCCAGGCGTAAAAGAAGCAGGTGGTCTTGCGATCATCGGTACCGAACGGCATGAGAGCCGACGGGTAGACAGGCAGTTGCGCGGTCGCGCGGGTCGTCAGGGCGACCCGGGTTCTTCCCAGTTTTATGTTTCGCTGGAAGACAACCTCATGCGTTTGTTCCAGAGTGACCGGATCGCTGGTCTGATGGATAAAATGGGCCACAAAGAGGGGGATGTGATCCAGCACTCTATGGTGACCAACTCCATCGAACGGGCGCAGAAAAAAGTAGAAGAAAATAACTTTGGCATTCGTAAGCGATTGCTGGAGTATGATGACGTGATGAACATCCAGCGGGAGGCGATCTATAAAAAACGCCGCAACGCATTGTTTGGCGACCGTTTGGCTGTAGACATCAACAACGCTTTCACGGCCATCACCTCCGAACTGGCACATGTACACCGGGAAGATGGAGATTATGAGACCTTCCGAATGGATAGCATCCGTTTGATCGGGGTAGATCCTGAAATGGATGCTGCCTGGTTCAAATCAGCTCCGGTGGGTACAGTCATTGCCACTTTCCAGGATCAGGTGCTGGGGCTTTATGACCATAAGTCAAAGCAGGTAGGTGAACGGATCCTTCCCGAAATCAAGCGGGTATACGCCGAACACGGCCAACGCTACAAACGTATTGTGGTACCCTTTACAGATGGAACAGCAGGCTACAACGTGAGCGCAGACATGGAAGAGGCCGTCAAATCAGAGGGCAAGACCGTTATGCGTGATGTTGAAAAAGTAGCTACGCTTGCGCTCATCGACGATGCCTGGAAAGAACACCTGCGCAACGTGGACGATTTGAAAGAATCCGTACAAGGCGCCAGCTTTGAGCAAAAAGATCCCCTGGTGATCTACAAAATGGAGGCCTACAACCTGTTTGAAGGTTTGATCGGACATATTAATTCGCAGGTAACATCCTTCTTATTGAAAGGCTCCCTTGCCCTGCCCAATGAGGAAGAAATGCGTCGCGCACAGGCAGCTCAGGCACAGGCCGAAGCGCAACGCAAAGCGCAGGCCAGCCGACTGCGCACGAATAACACACAACAACAGACCGAAACCCAGGCAGCCGCACAACGGGCCGCACAGGCGGCAGGTCAGAATGGCCCTGTGCAACGAACCCAACCCATTGTCCGTGAAAAAGAAATAGGCCGTAATGATCCTTGCCCTTGTGGTAGCGGGAAGAAATATAAACAGTGTCACGGGAAGTAATGTGGTCAATTAATTAAATGTGGTCAATGTGGGCAATGGGGTAATGTGGTCAATAATTTAATGACTCAATAACCTAATGACGAAAACTGGTCTAATGACGAACCATACCACTACATTGATCTCCAGGTTCTACACTGCTTTTCAGCAGAAGGACTATGAAACCATGGCTTCCTGTTATCATCCGGATGCAACATTTAAAGACGCTGCATTTGATTTGAAAACAGGTAAGGAGGCGGCGGCGATGTGGAAAATGCTGATCCTTGCAGGTAAAGATCTGCGGATTGAATTCAAGGATGTGAAAGCGGAGGGAGATACCGGTGCTGCGCATTGGGAAGCCTGGTATACGTTTTCAAAAACGGGTCGCAAAGTGCACAACATCATTGAGGCCCGATTTGAATTTAAGGATGGACTGATCTTTCGCCATACAGATCAATTTGATTTTTGGCGATGGAGTCGTCAATCCCTGGGATTGCTTGGTTGGCTTTTAGGCTGGAGTGATTTTTTGAAAAATAAAGTAAGCGCAAAAGCCATGCATGGATTGCATACTTTTTTGGCAAAATAAACGTAATTGTCTGGCTTTTACCCATTCATCAATAAAAACAGGTTTTATCTAAAACTCAATTCTTAAACATGAAAAAACTCATTTTTTCGCTTTCGCTTGCGTTGATCGCAACGGGTCTTTTTGCTCAGACGGGTTCTGCGCCTGCTAAGGTTCAACTTAAAAACTCATTGGACAGCCTGAACTATGCTGCGGGTATGACTGCCGCCGCAAATGCAAAGCGCTCCCTGGGTACGAAATTTGACCCTAAAATGTTTCTGGAGGCCTTTAATGCTGTTATGAAAGGAGAGGCAACCGCTTTCACAGCGGAAAGTGCTCCTAAAATCGAGAAGTTTGTTGCTTCACAGCCATGGGCTGGCGACAATGCCAAGTTTCTGGAGATGAACAAAAAACGCAAAGAAGTCACTACAACCGCCAGTGGATTGCAGTACGAAGTAATGACACGCGGTACAGGTACCGTATCGCCCAAATCAACCGATAAAGTGGAGGTACATTACCATGGTACTCTGATCGATGGAACCATTTTCGATAGCTCTGTCAATCGCGGTCAAACAGCAAAATTTCCATTAAACGGTGTAATTCCGGGCTGGACTGAAGGCGTTCAGTATATGAAAGAAGGCGACAAGTTCAAATTCTTCATTCCATACAATCTTGCTTACGGTGAGAATGGCCGCGGGCAGCAGATTAAGGGATATTCTACCCTGATCTTTGAAATTGAATTGATCAAAGTGAATCCTCAATAAGATCAGGATCATTGCCAAGAAATATAAAAAGGCACGCTTAAGTACTACTTAGGCGTGCCTTTTTTGCATAAAATTCAACACGAATCTATTCCGGAGTCGCCATGCTCACCATACTAACAATGTTTTCATTCGGCAGATCACTTTCGATCAGTCCGTCGCGCAAACGCACAATCCGGTGTGCATGCATCGCGATATCCTGTTCGTGGGTAACCAGGATCACCGTATTCCCGGCTTTATGGATTTGCTCAAAAAGTCCCATGATCTCGTAACTGGTCCGGGTGTCCAGATTTCCCGTTGGCTCATCAGCGAGTATGATTGCAGGGGAATTCACCAGGGCACGGGCTACAGCCACCCGTTGACGCTGACCACCGGAAAGCTCGTTGGGTTTGTGCATGATGCGGTCCCCTAGTCCTACAGATTCGAGTGTTTTTCGTGCTTTCTCGAGTCGTTCTTCTCGCCCAATGCCAGCGTATACCAACGGAAGGGCTACATTCTCCAGTGCGCTCAGGCGAGGCATCAGGTTAAAGGTCTGAAAGACGAAGCCGATCTCTTTGTTACGCACCTCCGCCAGATCACTATCGTCCATCGTGCTTACCTCCGTTCCATTGAGCCAGTATTCTCCACGGGTTGGCGAGTCCAGGCAGCCCATCAGGTTCATCAGGGTGGATTTGCCACTACCTGAAGGCCCCATGAGTGCCACATACTCGTTTTTTTCAATGTTGAGGGTCACGTCTTTGAGGGCTTCTACTACCTCCGCGCCCATATGGTAAGTTCTATTGAGATTCTTGATCGAAATCAGCATAATATAAGTGTGGTCAATGTGTACTATGATTAGAGTGATTTTAATGATTTGAGTGATGCAAATACTCGATTTCAAAATGAATGAAAAGCATCCTTGTTCAAAACCACACTGCGTTGGCTATGGTGTGTTCTGCCAGGTCCGCCGGTCGAATTATTAGCCTAAACGACTTTAAAGCTAAGAGGATCCTGGTTTCAATAGGTTTATGAATTTCCTTTTTTTCTTTTAAAGATCAGGCCAGCTAAAAAAACAAAAAATGCCAGGATACCGGCCACGATCTGCTCAATGATCAGAGGGAAAAACTGTCGGAGTACAAAAAAAGCAGCAATTCCGGCCACTGCTACCACTGCCAGCAAAGTGCCTTTACCCAGACTACGGACATTTTGACAATAGACGTTGGACTTGCACTCTAAAAAATTGAAAATCATGCACTTACAGAATCGTGTCTAGTGTCCAACGTCAAAATGTCCAGTAGTCTGGCCTTTACCATTCGTATTTGCCATATTAAAGCGGTTTTTTGAAACCGAAAACTTGCAACTTTCAACTTGTAACTTCAAAGTTTCAACTTGAAACTCCAAACCTACAACTTCCCCATTTGAAGTCACGAAATAAGTGTGGCGCTTACCGGCAAAAAAAAAGGATAGATGTTTGCGGCTTGTTATCCGTTCAACGGGGTTCGTTTGACGTTAAACGGAATACATCAGAAAAGGCATTTTGACCAATATTGACAATTTCATGTTAAAAAGAAACTGAGGTTTCGCAACTCGGTCAGAGATGCTACTTTTGCCTATACAGGGTCTATCGCCTCGCTTAATTCGCACAAGAAACATCTATGAAAAAACTCTTCACGCTAGTATTTTTTACCCTGTTGGGTGGAGCTATTTGGGCTTCATCGCTCCATACAACCCCGGCCAATCCATTTCAGGACGATCTGAGTCGTTTTGACAAAGAATTTTCCGGAATGACCCAACTGGAACAGTTGGTGGACGCTCGGAATGCAAGTTATACAGAACTTGCTGCTGAACAGCATCCGCTACTCAGCAATGTAACCAGCGATCATGATATTGCAGCTTCTTTGCTGGGTAGTGTCGCTCCTGATGGCGAAACACTGATGGGTATCCCAAGCTTTTGGTGGGGCTTTTGCCTTAGCTGGATTGGTCTGTTGCTGATCTATACCGCCATTGAAGGAGATGCCAGGCAACGTGAAGGTAAAAAAGCGATCCTTGGATGCCTGATCGGAAGGGTAGTTAGCTATGGGATCTTATTCCTTATCTATGCTCTGGCCTATGCCAATACACCGTAAGCACACACTCAAAGCTAAAAAAACCGGGTTGTTCTTCTATATAAAGACAATCCGGTTTTTTATGGGTCTGCCCATGTGCCTGGTTGATTATTCAGGTTGGCTGTTCGCGACATTAAGTTTATTCCAGTCTTCCCAAAACCATTTGGCCCAGGTAAAGGCAAGAATCGGGAATACTATAAAGCTTAGCATGTTGAATTGAAAAGCTTCTGCAAAATCTAAATGAATGAGATGCATACAAGCCCGGGTGAGGCCACATCCGGGGCATTCCTTCCCGATCAGTAATGTGGATAGACAAATCGACTGGCCGGTATCGAAATAGGTTTTGGGAAGTAACAATAAAGTGACGGGAACCCCAACCCAGAAAAGGAGTCTCAGATGGAGTAAGATATTTGAATTGCCCATTGTGGAGTCAGGATAAAAAGAAAAGAGGCTGCCCAGGTATTGAGCAGCCTCTTTTCCAGGGTTCAGAATTTTATGCGTAATACTTATTCATTTTAATGAGCGCGTAAATCAAGCCCCCAATCCCACATGTAAGAAGGGTCCACAACAAGCAATAGAGCCAGCCATTGCCTTCCCTGTTAGAAGCCAACCCTACAGCAAGCCAAGGGAAAACAAGAAGTGTCAGCAGGATATAAACGCCTTTATCAATTCCGGCATCGCCGGCACCACCAACAAGGCCATTGCCTGAGGTCATAGATGTAATGGATTTCTTCTCCATTTTTTGCATCTTCTTTTTTGCGATCTTGAATCCGATTTTCTCCTTGAGGGTCAATTTACGTCCTGCAAGTTCTTCGGCCTGTTTAATGGCAAGTTCGCTGAGATCTACCGTAGACAGTTTGTTCAGCAGCGCTTTAGCCTGTTGGGCTTACTCTGGAGTGATCGTCACAGGTTCTTTGGTAACTTCTACATTTGCAACCGCAGAGAATGCATTGAATGCAAAAAGGCAGAAAGAGCGCGCGAGTAAAGATTTTCGTAAAGTCATAAGATTGGGTAAAGTTTTTGACGCCTACTTTCTTAAGGCGTTTCGGCTTTAGCTTCCTACTTTTTTAAGGATGTTCGGTCTTTCCCTTCGGATGCTAAGGTGCAGTAACGGAGGGCACACTTGTGCATGTTTTAACGAAAAATTAATCAGAATTTCCGAGCCGGTTGAAAGCGGAAAAATGCTCCGCACTGTTTAAAGGATGCCTTTACAAAGTGGTATACACGCGGAGATCTAAAGGCAACCAAATGATTCTTTTTTGCATCTTTGGGCTCTCACATTCACTACGCTACTGATGAAAATTAAACGGTACTCATTTTTCTTCTTTTTGCTTCTATCGCAACTTTCAGCACCTGTAGTTTTGGGTGCAAAGCTTTGGAGTAGCACGGCCCCCGAAGGGTTTTCCAACCCTTTTCAGGATGACCTCCATCAGTTCGATGATCAAATGTGCGATTTGATGGCTCTGGAAGGCTTTGTCGAGCAAAGTAAGCTTACGCTTTCAGCATTGACCTCGGAGAAAAACCCACTCGCTGCTTGTGTTTTGCAGGACAAGGATGTCAGTGAGTCCGTTTTCGGCAGCAGCGCGCCCGGCCATGAACGCTTGATGGAGATCCCGGGATTTCTCTGGGGTTTTTGTTGTTCGGTCGTTGGGATGTTCCTGGTCTATATTGCCATTGATGACCCTGAATCAAAGAAAAAAGAGGGTAGACAGGCCATTATGGGTTGCGCTGCAGGCACCTTGCTTTGGGTGGGACTTTATCTCTATTTAGTATTTTGGGTATCCTTCCAATAAGAGCAACCAGAAAAACAGAGGCTTTGAATGGGGCATTCGCATATTCACTACTTTTGCAACCACTATGAGCAATCCAACCCGATTTGCCTTTTTGATGCTGTTGTTTTTGGGTACCCATACCCTACCGGCCCAGTCAGAATTTTTTCGATTCCGATCCGACTTTTCAATTAAAGAGAAAGAAACGGGGAAAGATCAGGGGCGCCTGATTACCGGAACCCTGTTTTATGACAAAAACCTGCAAAAGACGGTTTACGACATTCGCTTCCCCGAACCTGAACAATGGCTGGTGCGAGACACTTTCATGTACCGTATGAAAGCAGACACCTTGGTTTCTCAACAGATTGTGGCTCCGGTAGGCGAATTTTCTATTTTCAATATGATCCTGAGTCAGCAATTGAATGACTTCGGACTGGCCAAAGTGGGCTACACGCCCGTTGATGTCCGGCAAGATGGAAATCAGGTCATTTCCCAATGGCTGCCGCCTGAACAACTGAAGGCTTACCTTGGCCCGGTTTCAATGTCGCTGGAGAACAAACGTTTGAACGCCGCAGCATTTTACGATCCGAATCAAAAACTGGTTTCAAAATTCTATTTTCAAGATTATACTTTGCAAAATGGTCTGGCTGTACCTGGTAAGATCTATCAGATATTTTACCGTGAAGCCGGTGAGTTTGTCCGCATCATGACCCTCAAAAATATTCTTATCAATCAAGTGGATGAAAACAGCATTTACAATTTTGACATTCCTGCTGGCGGGTAATCTTTTGGGACAAGAAGCTGTGCGCATGGTTCAAAGTGCTCCGGCAATGCGTAACGATGTTTCAATTCTGAAACAGGCTTTTGCAATCACTCCTAAAGTGCGGATATCGGAACAACATACGCTCAGTAAAAAAAACACCAATGAGCTTCAATGGGTACTTTCCGGGCTTTTTCTTGCTTACAAATCCTTCTTTTCTTCGCAAGACTACCAAAGTTGTAGTTTTCACCCTTCCTGCTCAGAATTTGGTCTGGAGGCTGTCAAAAAGCTCGGCGTCATCCGGGGCCTGATGTGCACCTGTGATCGACTTACCCGATGCAACGGATTCAGTCCTGATCAATATGAAATTGACATGGAACGACGGATACTTAAAGACCCGGTGAAATGGTAGGGACTCAATTTTTTTCTGTTAAAAAACAAATGAAGTTTTTCCTACCCATCCTCCTATTGCTGGCGCCGGGTTTTCTAAATGCGCAGGACATCTACGATTACGCCCATTCCCGCGCCTATGCCCGCTATCTGTTGCAGTCGCGGCAATACCAATTGGCTGCAGAAGAATATGAACGTCTGATCTTTCTGCGTCCAGAAAACGATACCCTCCGTGCGGATCTGCTCCGCGTTTACCGTCAGGGAGATACGCCGAAATATGGTCTTGACAAGTGGGCCTCGTGGCAACAAACACCGCGCGCAAAATCCCCCCTGCTGTACGCAGAATATTCAAAGCTGCTGCTTCGGGGAGGCTTTCCCGGGGAAGCACGTACGCTGGCGGTCACTTCAGGGATGTTTGACAGTACACAGATCCGGCGCACGGTCTTGTATACCAATATGCTGGAACAGAAGTGGCCGGAGGCAAGAAAATCCATCGAATCCATTCCAGCTTCAGAAAAAATATCCCGACGCACGGATCTCGAAAAACTCATCCAACGCGGTGAAAATGAAAAAATGAAAAGTCCCTGGGTCGCAACGGCCCTGTCAGTGCCCTTACCAGGCATGGGCAAGGTTTATGCCGGCGAATGGAAAGATGGTCTGATCAGTATTTTATTCATAGGGATGAACACCTGGCAGGCTTACCGAAGGTTTGACCGGGAAGGGATCGATACTTTTTGGGGTTGGATCCACGGCGGTTTCGCGTTGGGGTTTTACACCGGGAATATTTACGGGGCCCATAAAGCCGTTCGGCGTCAAAACAAAAAGAAACTCAACCGTTTGCAGCATGCCACAGAGGCTCTTGTTTTTCCTGTGCTGGATTAGCACGGTTTATATCCTTCCCGGGCAGACGGTCGAGGAAACCCTGCGGTTTGCGCAGGAACAAGTCAGCGCGGGCAACCCCAGCCTGGCCCTGAAAACGTACCAGCGGGTGCTCTACTTTGGCGGCGAACATCACAGGGAAGTCTGTCAACGTCAGCTTGCGACGCTTTATGCTGCTCAGGGCGAATTGGAGCGCGCTGCTTTTTACTACGACCTGCTTTATCAAAGTGCCCAAACTGATAGTTTGCGCTATGATGCTTTGTTCAGCAAAACAGGTTTGCTGATGCTCCAAAATCAGTACAAAAAAGCATTGCTGGAGTTGCTTTCGCTGCCAAAAAATCTGCCGGAGCCCTGGATGAGCCGGAAGAGACTTTACTTAGGTGCAGCACATTTTGGAATACGGGAATTTGATCTGGCAAGGCAGGATCTTTTGCCGCTATTTGCGCCGGAAAACCAGGCTGGCAGGGCTGAGCTCGAACAATTAATGCACCAGGCGGAACGGATATCCCGGAAAAGCGCCAAAAAAGCGCGCAACCTGAGTATGGTCTTACCCGGTGCGGGACAGTTTTATGCCGGAGATTATAAAAACGGTATCAACTCCTTACTAATCAATGCATTGCTCGGATATTGGCTTATTTCTGCAGGTATTTCCTTTACTTTTTTAGATGCTGCCGCGACGGTAAGCCCCTGGCTTTTTCGTTATTATGCCGGGGGGATGCGCCGAGCCGGGGAAATTTTAGAAAAGAAAAAGGAGGAGGGCCTGAGGAAGGTATTTGGGAAGGTTTTGGAGGAGTTGGGAAAGCCTGCCCGTTCAAACTGATGTAAAAATTTCATACTTGATCATTGCGTTGTACACATGAACAAACTCAACACACTAACCCTGCTTCTGCAGCATCGAACAGATTTTGCGGAAGAAAAGCTGTTCCTGGCGCAAACCATTGATTTTGTCGAACGAAACGATCACTTTTGGCAGCGAAGTACGCTGGAAGGTCATCTGACAGGATCGGCATGGGTGCTTACAGGGGATGGGGATGCGGCACTTTTGTTGCATCATGCTAAACTGGATCGCTGGTTGCAGCCGGGTGGCCACGCAGATGAGACGGATGTTTCCCTGGCTGAAACAGCCCGGCGAGAGGCCATAGAAGAATGTGGAATTCAGGACTTGACCTTGCATGCTCCAGCTATTTTCGATCTGGATGTCCATGAAATCCCGGCAAGAGGCAATGAACCTGCACATTTTCACTATGATCTTCGGTTTCTTTTTTTTGTAGGAAAAGAAGCCGAAGTAACGCGTAATCTATTGGAGACCAAAGCTTTTGCCTGGGTAACGTTACCCGAACTTTGTGGAGAAACTACCCCGCAATCTATCCGCCGCATGGCACTGAAAACAGGGAAAGTTGAAAGGTATTCTGAAAGGTTTTAAGGGTTTTCTACCTTCGCTCCTGTCTTTAGCCTATCCCCGGATAAACGAATCAACAAATCAATAAGCAAAAATGGCCTCTGCATTGCCTTCTGAGAAAAAAACTGTGAAGTACATCGCCATCGCTGGTAATATCGGCGCAGGAAAAACAACCCTGACCGAAATGCTGGCCAAGAATTTTGGCTGGGATGTGCACTACGAAAACACAGAAAACAACCCTTACCTATCCGATTTCTACCTGGATATGAAACGCTGGTCTTTCAACCTGCAGGTTTTTTTTCTGTCCAGTCGCTACCAACAGGTGTTGCGCATTTTGCAAGGCAATCGCACCGTCATTCAGGACCGAACAATCTACGAAGATGCATTTATTTTTGCACCCAATCTGGCAGATATGGGGCTCATGGAGCGGCGGGATTTTGAGAACTATCTCACCTTGTTTCAGTCCATTGTTTCGCAGGTGAAAGCACCTGACCTCCTCATTTACCTGAAAGCCAGTATCCCGACCCTGGTAGATCATATTCAAATGCGGGGACGTGATTATGAGGGCAGTATCAGTCTGGACTACCTCAAACGGCTCAATGACCGTTATGACAACTGGATCAATGGGTATAGAGAAGGTAAACTCCTGATCATCAATGTAGATAACCTGGACTTCACCAGCAATAAAGAACACGCTGCAAAAGTGCTTGAAATGGTGCAGGCAGAGTTGCATGGGCTTTTTTAATGACCCAAACCATACCAACCTAAACAAATGACAAAAAAAATAACCATCATATCCGGAGCATCGCGTGGCATTGGTCGGGCAATTTCGCTCCGTCTGGCACATGAAGGGCACTTCGTCGTTGTGCTTGCACGTAATGCTGAAGAGATCGGAGAACTCGAGCACGAAATAGATGAGGCTGGTGGCAAGGCACTTTCCATCGTTTGCGATATATCTGATGAGCAACAAGTGAATGCAGCCGTGGCCGAAGTGATACGCGATTTTAGGCGCATCGATTGTCTGATCAACAATGCAGGCATTGGCGTTTTCAAGTCTGCGGAGGAGATCACTTCGGAGGACTGGGATCGGGTCATGGACATCAATGTAAAAGGTTCGTTCCTGCTTACCCGGGCGGTGCTTCCGCACATGAAAGCGGCTGGCTCTGGTCATATTTTAGGCATAGCTTCAGATGTGTCGAAGCGCACCTTTGCATCAGGAAGTCTTTACACTGCAAGTAAATATGCACAGCATGCTTTTTTTGAAAGCCTGCGGCGTGAAGTTCGTTCCTTGGGAATCAAGGTAAGCGTGGTATATCCGGGCTTAGTGGATACTTATTTCCATCAGGCGGAACAAGGTGAGCCGCAACAGGCAAAGTTTCTTCACGCAGATGATATTGCCGCTGCGGTCTCCTATATTCTGCATGCACCTCCGCATGTTTTAGTGGATGAACTCATGATCCACCCGATGAGCCAGGAATGGTGACATTAATGTGGTCAATTTGTTGAATGTGGTCAATTTGGTCAATGTGGTTCACGTGGCTTGTTTGCTCACATTGAGCACATTCATTAATTGCCCGCGTTCAACAAATTGACCACATTCTTCCAATTGACCACATTGACCACATTAAAATATTGACCACATTTATCATAGTGAAGCGACTACAGATCACCACACTTTCTCACTTTGTCATTGGCTACATGATCCTGGCCTTTGGGTGGTGGTCGTTTCATTTGTGGCAACAGAATGACCGTTTGCTGGAGCGTGAAAAGATGATCATTGCACTGCGGTATCCACAAGTTGGGATAGAAACCACCCAGGAGTACAACATCGCCCTAAAAGCCTGGGGCAGCGGCCGCCGAATGGTCATTGCTGAAGGGCTGTTTTTTATTGCTTGTCTGATTTGGGGACTTCGGGTCATCCGGCGCAGTGCAGCGCGGGAAGTTTCGCTGGCCCGGCAACGGCGCAATTTTATGCTGAGCATCACGCACGAACTTAAGTCACCGATCGCTTCCTTACGGCTGGTGTTGGAAACCCTGATTAAGCGCAATCTGAGTCCAGAACAGCGCAATCCACTCCTAGCCAATGGTTTGAAAGATGCAGACAGACTCCAGAATCTGGTAGAAAGCCTGCTGCTGGCCGCAAGGTTGGAAGACAACTGGCGTCCGATGCATGAACCGGTCCACTTCGACCTTATTGCGCGGGAAACTGCAGAAGGACTTCAGGTAAGATTTCCCGACGCCGATATCAGGCTGAATATTCCAGCAGGTCTTCCTCCGGTGCATGCTGATAAAATGGGGCTCACAGCCATCATACAGAATTTGTTAGAGAATGCGCTAAAATATTCACCCGAAAATGCTCCGGTCGAATTGACCGCTGAACAGGTTGGTAATAAATTCAGGTTTCGGGTGGCAGACCAGGGCCAGGGCATTCCGGATACAGAGAAAAAAGCCGTGTTCGACAAATTTTATCGGATGGGCAATGAAGAGACCCGCGATACTACAGGTACGGGTCTGGGACTTTATATCGTGAATCAAGTGTTGAAAGCCCATGATGGAAGCATTCAAATCACGGATAACCTGCCCCATGGGACGGTTTTTACCATTGAAATATGAGCGCCGAAATTGCCCGGGAGCTACTGTGTCAACAGCTTACGCCTCGGTATGGCGTGGGAGAGGCCCGTGCCATTGCCAGGATCGTTTTTGAAGACGCGTTCGACCGGGGGCGAACATTTGATCCTGCAATGTTTAATGAGATCTCGCTGCGACTTATCTCTGGAGAGCCAGTACAATATGTACTCGGAGCAGCCGATTTTTTTGGCCTGAAATTTAAGGTGGATTCTTCCGTCTTGATTCCGCGACAGGAGACAGAAGCATTGGTAGCCTGGGTGCTGGAAGCTTTGAAGTCTTTTTCTCCTTTATCATCCCCTGCCTTGCTGGATATTGGGCTTGGTAGTGGATGTATTGGGATTACCTTGAAGAAGAAAAGGCCGGGTTTGCAATTGTTTGGCCTGGAAAAAAGCCCTACAGCACTCGAGCTTGCCCTTGAAAATGCGGCGCGTATCTTGAGTCCCGGGGTTTCAAGTCCTCAATTCATAGCAGGGGATATTCTAAACCCGGTTGATTGGGCCAAGTTTCCAAAGCTTGATATTGTAGTAAGCAATCCACCCTACATTCCACATTCCGAAAAAAACCTTGTCCCGGACCACGTTTTGTCGCACGAACCTGCTCTGGCGCTGTTTGTGGACGATCCGGATCCATTGCTTTTTTACCGGGTGATCGCCGATTTTTCACTGGAGAAACTCAATCCTGATGGCCTTTTGTTTTTTGAGTGCAATGAGTTCAATGCTCCTGAAGTGGCCAGGCTTTTAGAGGCAAAAGGGTTTTCTGCAGTTGAATTGCGAAAGGATTTGGCTGGGGCTGAAAGAATGGTGAAAGCGATTGTTGGGCAGACTACTGGACATGGTCCTGCAAATATTTGATATTCAAGTTTTCAGAGTGCAAGTCCAAAGTCCATTGTCAAAATGTCCAGTAGTCTGATTGTAGGGTAGCTTATTTCAGAGCATAATCAGTCGGCAATCCATCCAGACTTTTCAGATTTTTTTCCTGGATATACTTGCTCAGTCCTGCTTCCCCTTTTTTCTCTGCCCAATCAAACATGATCTTTCGTTCCCCTGCGTATTCATATAAAGGGACGCCATATCCACAGGAAGTGCCGACCAGATCAATTTCGGCCAGAATAATCTGTCTAGCGTTCGGGGACACGTTGAAATTGTGGGCATATTGCTCCCACAAGGAGGTGCCAGGCAGCACCGCAGTTCCTTTCCCATAAAGACGCAAGATGTTGGGCGGACCCTGAAATGCGCAAAACATGAGCGTAATGCGCCCATTTTCAAGGGTATGCGCAGAAGTTTCGTTTCCGCTTCCGATAAAATCCAGGTAGGCTACCTTTTTCTCAGACAAAACCCGGAAGGTATCCAGGCCTTTGGGTGAAATATTGATGTGGCCGTTCGCATCCAATGGTGCTGTGCAAACAAAAAACAGGTGCTGTTTTTTGATGAAATCCTGATGTGCAGGAAGTATAGATTCGTGAAACTTACCCATGGAAAATTGATCTTTTTAAAATACCCATACCGCGTTCGATTTCTTCCGCATTCACGGAGGCAAAACCCAAACGGGTGGCATTTAGTTTAGGACTATAGTGTAATCCATCAGAAATCCAGAGACCGTTCTCTCTGGCTCTCCTGGCAAGGTCCGGAAGTGGAACAGTCTGGTCAAATTTCGCCCAAACGGCCAGGCCTCCAGTAGGTTTGGAGAATTTTATTTCGTAGACGCATTTCCAGCCAGCACCACGCACAAGTTTTGTTAAGATTTTACATTTCAAAACAAAATTATTGTTCATCTGAAAAATACCCGCTATACTTGCTGTCAGAAACCTTTATTTTTTTATCAAAAGCCGCTCATTTGACATGAAAACCATCCCGCATCCCGCATCCCGCATCCCGCCGGAGTCTTCAAAGTCCGCCTTTTTCGTTGATATACACAAGCCTCAGGTCGGAAAAATTTCCGCTTTTGAGCCTGTGGATTTTCTGTAGCCAACCCTTTTCCTTACTGTGATGATATGCTGTAGACCATTGTCAGGGCCTGTGTCCTAACACTGATTTTTACCATTTGTCCTCTCAAAATGAGGAGGGTAGTAATTGGTCTGCTAAACAGTTGTCATTGTAGCCCACCGCCTCAGCACCGTAAGTCATGCTGACCGGATCTTAGTGCTGGAAAAAAGCAGCATCGGAGAACTGGTTACACATGAGGAATTGGTCGCCCAGCCAGGCAAGTACTTTGATTTGGTGAAAAAACACATGGAACTGGGAAAGCTTGCCTTCGTGAATTTATAATTTAAAACAACTCAAAACCACCTACAAATGAACCTCTTTAATGACCTTTTTCTACTCCAAAGAATTGACCATCTTGTGCGTACCCGGGCTACAGGAACGCCTGTCCAACTCGCAGAACGCCTGGGCATCAGTGAGCGAAAACTATACCGATTGATAAGTGAACTTCGCGATCAGGGCTTTCCCATCACTTATGACAAGCCAGCGGATACCTATTATTATTCAGAGCCCGTTAAAATTGAATTTTCAATCCTGGTCGGACAAGAAAACCTGATGATAATTCGGGGTGGCGAAATATAATTTTAAATTTTTTCTGGACTGCCTGATTTTGGCAGTGATCGGCTGGACTTTTGCATTGCTTCTTGACCTTTACAATTCGCTCGAGTGAAGGAACAGAAGCCGGCAATATTCCCACCCGGCCTGAATTCTTGTGAAAGAGGGCGATTAAAAAGAGGGAGAAGTGTCTTCTAGTTCTTTGCCCCCTATGTAACCTTTCCACCACTTCAGAGTGTGTTTAGAGTGTTTTTGAAGTGTGAAGGTAAACTCGGTGGCCAAAACAAAGAAATTGGCAATCCAATATTAAATTTTCACACAATGAAATGAACGTTCCCAGAACCTGATTAACACTTTTGATAGAGTCATCGTTTTTTAAGGCTGGCGAAGTTTTTATAGCTATTTTTTTACTAAAATTTTTATACATTATGAATCATCTCCATCCACCCAATGTTTTTCGTGTACTGTCCATTGTTTTTATTACTTTGGTAACTCAAATAGTACACGCTTCTGATCATTTCATTGCAAACCGGCTGAAAGACCAATCAGCGTATGTCCTTGAATGGGGAACTGGCCGGACTGAATGGGTTGGAACCAACCTACATGAGTCCAATACCGATGTCTCGGGAAATGACAATGACTGTTCCAGTTTTTTCATCACAAAAGCCATTAAATTGCCAAATGGTACGTATCAGGTTTGTGTTCAGTCCATCAGTCCTATCCTTGGTCAATTCTGGGAGATTCACTACGGCGGCATGGCGCCTTTAACCGCATCCGGACCAACCGCATGCTGGACTATTCCGGCTACCGCAACTCCTCCTTTTGAAATTGTTCACTATTTGAATGACATGGAGTGCAACCAATTGGTTAGTTTCTTGGATCCGGAAATTTATTGCATTGAGGATGCCGTGACCGCTACCAATGAAAATTGCCGCTTTGAAGCGAATATCTCAATTGATTTGCCTTATTTAAGCATTCCACTTTTCTCTTACGTAATAACTTTTGGAGATGGGAGTCCGGCAGTTAATTCATCCAATAGTAGTCTTACGCATACTTATGCCCAGGAGGGCAGTTATGAAATCTGTCTGACTTATTTACTCCCCAACACGGAGACCGATTTTGTGACCTGTTGTTATACGATCGAAATTATAAACTGTTGCTCAGGCGACGTTGTTCATTTAACTGCCATTGAACCCTGCTGGATAGCCACCCTGGAGTTTGATTTGGATGCAGCCTATTTTCCAATTACGGTGGATTATGGTGATGGTACCAGCGGAGTCGGCAATAGTTCTCCTGTGACGCACAATTATCCGGATGATGGCTGCTACACAGTATGTTACACCTTTGAGCCGTTTCCCGATGAAATAGTGACGTGTTGCGAATTGGTTTGCCTTCCAGCCTGTTGCCTGAACCCTGATTTCGAACTTAATGCCATACTGCCGGGCACATCCTGTATAAATCCCGAGTATGAAATATCAAACGTGGCCTGCCCGAATCAAAGTCTCTCAACAACCCATCTTTGGGAGTTTAGCGACGGAACAATATTTGAAGGCCCTAATCCCCCCCCACACCGCTTCACTAATTTTTTTGATGAGGACGGTGAGGTGTGTGTGACCCATACCATTACATGCTGCAATGAGACGGAGACCGTTACGGTATGTGCAAGCCATGCACCGGGGGCTTATCTGGGTGAGCCGGGTGGAACACTCAATATTAATGATATTCTGCCATTTACGGGCGAGACGGTGCGTGAATTCATTGATGATTATGAATCAGGAGGCCCTGCTCATCCGCTGCTCATAGAAGGAACAATCAGGATTAACCAGCCTACTATTTTTTTAACCGGCACAGGTACCTGGAATATGGCAAAGGATGCCGAAATCTTTGTAGATGGCCCAGGCACAGGTGCCTGGATGACATTTATGCTAAGATCAAGAACGCTCCAGAGTGCAGCACGACTTCCCATAGGAGGAGGCTGTTGCCGTTGGAAGGGTATCCGCTCGCAGGGCCTGACCAGGATTCTCCTGATTTATGGCAAGAACATGGATGCCGATTATGCCGTTAGATATGCTACCCCAACGGTAATCGCGGGTACCCCATATCCTGTTTTGACAAGTTATTATCATGAATATTTAAATAACTATTACGCCATCAAATCCGAGCGACAGAAAGTAACATTCACCGGTTTTCACCATCTTACGATGGACGGTGCACCGCAT
>JBILHS010000123.1:0-15865 GCA_044350425.1 Saprospiraceae bacterium
TCACTCATTCACTCAATCACTCATTCACTCAATCACTCATTCACTCACTCACTACCGCACCGGCGTCCATTCCTCCAGATAAGATTTTCGGCCCAGAAGCATCCATAGTCCTTCCCGTAAGTAGATCATGGTCAGGCGTATATAGCCGTATTGGCGAAAACGGCGTGGTGAATGGTGTATCCGTAATTTGGACAAATAAGCAATGCGTCCGACATCCTGCAAGCGATAAAAAAGGTTGCAATCTTCTCCGGCAGTCAGGTGTTCTTTGTAGCCGCCGATAGATTCAAAAGCTGCACGGCGAACCAACTGACATTCTCCTTTGGCCAGCGGCGCTTTTAAAAAAAACGAACCACGAATAATGGCATTCATCATCACATGGTAAATGCGGTCTGAAACCCGGGCTTCTTCGGGATACACCCAAATAGGCACGGAAGCTCCCACCAGCGCAGGGTCTTTTTCAAATTGCTCCAAAACCTTTCCAAAAAAATGATCCTTATCCGGAATGCGCACATCTGCGTCAATGCGGAAAAGCAAGGGGGCTTTGGCCTGTGCCGCGCCAAGATTGCAGCCAATGGCAATGTTTTGCTTGCCCGGTCCACCCTCCACGAGTTTCACCCGCTGCTTGGAGAGCGCTGCGAAATGCTGTATAATGTCAATCGTGCCATCCGTGCTGTTTGCATCTGAAACGATGATCTCCAAATCATATTTATCCCAAAAGGACTCAAATTGAGCCAGGGTCGTACCAATATATTTGGCTTCGTTGCGCGTCGGAATAAAGATGCTGATGCGGGGCGCGTTCATATTTTATGATAGTTAATTGATGGCCGTCGAAATAGCAGGTTTCGGATCAGTCGTTCAGCTTCAGATCAAATCTTTTGATCAGGTCCTCGACCAATGGATTGACCTCCTTCATTTTATCCAGCTTGTCTTTGATCGTAAGGGGCCGAACCACCTTGGCGGCCTGTGCCTGTTCAGCGATCTTTTTATCATCCAGCAACACCTCTATCTTCAAGGCATTATCGTGCAGGCGACGGCGGAGGGTTTCCATGACCCGCAATACCTCTGCCTTCACATTATTTTGGTCGATCGTAGTGCCTACCAGCACCGTCAGGGTCTTTCCTTCCAGGCGCAATTCTGCGTTGGAAAGGGCCATCCTGGAGAGGTTGGAGTTGAGCAGCGCTGCGTAAGCATGCCATTCGGTGCGCACATTTTCGAGATTAAGCCGGCTTTCGAGACTGGCCCGGTGGTTTTCCTCTTCCTCCACCAGTTGGTCAAAAGCATCCAATCGCATCGGTATCGCCTCTGCCTTCATTCGGCCTTGCCGGATCCCCTGCGAAATATCCGCCAAAACATCGCTGGGGAGTGCCTGGGCGTTGCTGGATTCGCGGTTTACGGTGGACTGGGGACGGTCTGCGGTGGACGGTTCACGGTTCACGGTGGGCTCGGGTTCGGAGGCTTTGCTTACTCCGGTGGGTGCGGGATAAGCGGCATTAGAAAGGGCTTTTACACCGTTTTCAGTGGGTTTTTGCCCGTGAACCGTAGACCGTGTACCGTCTACCGCTAGGTCAAGAGTTTTTTTTTCCAGTTCCGCGCCTTTGATAGCCCTCCCAATGTGGCACATTTTAAGCAGTGCCATTTCAACGTGGAGCCTTTTGTGGCGTGCCATTTTGAAATTTATATCACAGTCATTGCAAAGGTTGAGGGCCGTGAGCAGGAACGAGGAGGGTGTGATGGCCGACTGTGTGCGGTAACGTTCGCGCAGGCCTTCGCCCACTTCCAGCAGTCCGAGGGTAGCTTTGTCTTTGCAAACCAGCACATTGCGCAAATGTTCCGCCAGTCCCAGCACAAACACTTCCGGATCAAAACCTTTGCGCAGGATCTCGTCAAAATGATTCATCAGGGCCGCGGAGTCCTCGGCTAAAAGCGCGTCCGTGATCTGAAAGAAATAGTCGTAATCTAGTACGTTGAGGTTTTCAATGACCACGTCGTAGGTGATCTTTTTACCTGCGCCACTGGTGATGCGGTCAAAGATCGAAAGGGCGTCACGCATGGCGCCATCTGCTTTTTGGGCAATGATGTGCAGCGCATCTTCCTCGGCTTCCACACCTTCTTTCTGGCAAATATCCTGCAGCTGCATCACCATGTCGGCCACCGTAATGCGGCGGAAATCAAAGATCTGGCAGCGGGAAAGTATGGTCGGTATGATTTTGTGCTTCTCCGTGGTAGCCAGAATGAAAATGGCATAGGGCGGAGGCTCTTCCAGGGTTTTCAAAAAGGCATTGAAAGCCTGGTTGGAGAGCATGTGCACCTCGTCAATGATGAATACCTTGTACTTGCCCTGCTGTGGCTGAAAACGCACCTGCTCGGTGAGGGCGCGGATGTGTTCTACAGAGTTGTTGGACGCTGCGTCGAGTTCAATGATATTGAACGAAGCACTCTCGTTGAAGGATTTGCAGGAACTGCATTCGTTACAGGCCTCGTATTCCGGCGTGCGGTTTTCGCAGTTGAGGATTTTGGCGAGAATACGGGCGCAGGTGGTTTTGCCTACACCGCGGGGGCCGGTAAAAAGAAAGGCATGTGCAACGTGGCCACTGGCCAGCGCATTCTTGAGCGTTCCGGCCACGTGGCCTTGCCCCACCACGTCTTGAAAACGCTGGGGACGGTATTTGCGCGCAGATACTACAAAATTGCTCATGTGCCTTATCTCTTGGGAGGTAAAGGTAAGTCGAATGGGCAAAGGCGATGGATGAAGTTTTCCACAGGATTTTAGGCCGCTGCCGGTAAAGTTTTGGATTCCAAAACGGAATCTACATAGGCCAGTAAATCAACCATCCTCATAATTTCCCGTTCAGATGTGCCAAATTCTTGTTCGGTTTCGATGATAACAGGAATGATTTTCAGCAAGTTCTGCAATAGGTTTCTTTGAAGGGCGCGTTCTTTTTCAGTCATTAGGTTCTAAACCTATATCAACTTCTGAGTCACCCTCAACTACGACCTGGCTTACCCCTCCAAAGAATCCATAAAATACTGGATCTTCTCTTTCAACATCGCGTCTTTCTCGGTCAATTCCTTTTTGGCGCGTTCCGCAGTACTTCGGGCTTTGGCCTTATTGCCCTGAAGTTTGTAAACACCTGCAAGGGTCATCCAATATTCCGCCAGGCCGCCATTTTCTGCGGCGGTTTTGGCCCAGCTGGCTGCCTGACCGAGTACTTTTTTGTCCTCAGGGAAAGAACGCACCAGCGATACCACCAATTCGTGCAACTTGGCGGAATTGCTTTTTACCTCTGTTTTTTGAAAGGATCTGGCCGCTTTCAGGAACAATGCAGGGTCTTTTACCGCTTTGGCATAGTTCATGTCCGCCTCACAGGCAAAGGCATTGGCGCGGGCAGGATTGCCGGCTCTCATTTTTGCCTTGGACTCTTCCAGCAGGGTTTTGTTTTTGAACTCAATGGCTTTTGCCACGGTGTTCTTACAGGCTTTTTCCACACGGGCATTCACCGCTTCTTCACTGGAGACCGCAATGATCTGGGCACGGTTTTTTACAAGCAGATCAAATACGCGGCTATCGGCTTCTACAGCGCCTTCGAGAATAAACTTCAGGTTGAACTCAGAGCTCAGGTCCTGCTGGGTTTTCAGGTATTCGTTCGTGATCTTCAGGGAAGGTTTTCCAGCCGCATTCAGCGAGCGCACATAGTCAAAAAGCATCTTGGGGTCACGATCGCCCTCGGCATACTTTTTTTCAAAGTCTACGGATTTGTCGTTTTTGCCCAAGGCCTTTTTGCCGGTTTCGAGCAGTTGGTCCACGGTTTTACCGCCCACTTCTTTCATGACGATCTTTCCGGTAGCATCTATGAACATCAGGGTCGGGTAGGAATTGACCGGATATTTTTCGGCGAATTCTGCGTTTTCGGGCTTTTCCATGTCAATTTTCAGGTTGAGAAAATTGGCGTTGAAATACTCACCCGCTTTTGGATCAGGGAAAGTCTGGGCAGCCATACGTTTGCAGGGGCCACACCAGGATGCAAAGGCATCAACGAAGATCAGTTTGTCTTCTGATTTGGCCTTTTCCAGGGCCTCAGCCCAGGTGCCGTGGAAGAATTCTATGCCTTGTGCGGAGAGGGAAATCGCACAAAAGACGATCAGGGAAAGGGTGAATGAGAAACGCATACTTTTCATAAATTTCATGCTTATAAGCGCGAAACGATTTTCGCGGCGGATTGTTTGTCAAGTTTCAGAATGCAAAAGTAAGCCTCATCTGGTATACGCCGCCAGCCATTTGCATTCCTTTACCACAGTTTCAAATTACCGGGTCTTTAAATACTTCCCGACCTTCACTCCATGTCAGATAGTTCGGACTCCAGCGACAAAATTTGTACTGCTTTATTCCCAAACGATTGGTGCAGAAAAGTGAACGGACCTGTTTGTAGAATTCCTATTTAAAACTTAACTTTGTAAGAAATACTCAAACATGACAGCATTGGAAAAAGCAACAGCAATGTTGCCAGACATGTCGCAAAGTGAGATCGCTCAACTGGTTCAAATGGCCACCAGCAGAATTTCCGAAGGTTTTCCGGGTGTCGAAAAGACCCCGGGTGTATGTGGTGGAAGTGCTTGCATCATTCGCACCAGAATTCCGGTTTGGTCTATTATAGAATTTATTCAAATGGGCGTTGGCAAAGAAAAACTGCTGCAAAATTTTCCCACCCTTCGTGCGCAGGATTTGGCCAATGCCTGGGCATACTATGATGCCAATAAGGATGAAATTGATCTTGAAATCAAAGAAAACAACGAAGACTGAATAGGATGAAACTCTACGCCAATGAAAACTTCCCAATTGAAACGGTGCTGATTTTAAGAAACTTAGGATACGATGTTCTGAGTACCCATGAATCAGGAAAATCCAACTTAAAAATACCCGATGAAGAGGTTTTGACTTTTGCAATTTCTGAGCAAAGGGCAATTATTACACTGAATCGCAAGGATTTCAGACGTTTACACCGCTTAAATTCGATACATTTCGGCATCATCGTTTGTACCAAGAATGATGATTTTGAAAATTTTGCTGAATGCATCCATCAAGTGCTTCTTCAATTTGGAGCGGACATTTCAAACCGATTAATTCGGGTTTATAGAGGGTGATTGGTGCTTTTACAGTTGCGCAAATAGTGTACCCCTCACCGCGCATACGCCGCCAGCCATTTGCATTCCTTTACCACTGTTTCAAAATACCGGGTCTTTGCATGTTTGCGGATCAGGACATCGTAATAGATCATGGACTCCGGTGGCAAAACAGGGATTTGTGAGCTGCCCGGCCGATAAGTGCACTCCGGACTACAAAACCACATCTTTTGCTGACAACGCGCGGCCATAAACGCCGCACGGGCTTTCATCTCCTGCGTGCGGGCTGCCCGGTAGGCTCTTTCGTAATACTCCAAGGCCAGCTTGAGGTCGAGGTTTTCGCGGTTGCCATCCGGTGCTGCTTCCATCGGGTATACCGGCCCCTGCGCGAGCCGAAGCTGGTTGGTTCCGTCGCGTTTAAAATCGCGCACTTCCCACTCATAACCGAAATAGGAGGTATTATACCAGAAATCACCTAGTCGGAGCCAGATTCGGGCTTCAGCCGTATCTTCGAGGGCTTCTGCGGCTTTGGCCTGCTGTTCAAAAGTGATCAGTTGCTCTGCAATCTGGAGGCGGTTCATGGCAGTTTCCCGGGGACTTTCCCGATCAATTTTTTCTCCGAAACGATTGGCAAAAGGGGTAAACTGCGTCATACGCGATTGCTCGATCGGGCTGATCTTACGCATCATGGCCGCAGCTGCTTCCGGCTCGCCACGGCTTAGAAAATACACCCCTTTGGTCTCTAAAAAATAGGCCTTGATCCGGTCCGGATTGGTGTCGATCATCATCGTCCGCTCCAGCAGGATGGGACTGGGGGTGTTGGCCAGGCGCAGCAGATCATCGATCACATCCACCTGGGGGTTGAATCGGATGGTATGCGGCGGATAGGCCGCGATCATGGCTTTTCCGGGGTGATTGTTGGCGGCATAACCACTGGACAACCATTCCTGTAAAAAAGGTTCGAAATAAGGGTTTTGATCAAAAGCAGGGAGTTCGCGCACCTGGTACGCCAGACGGTCTACAGTGTCAGACGCCGTGGTGTCCAGGTTCATCACCGCCAGCACGCAGCGCCAGATCTCGACTTGTTGGGCTATGTTTTTGTCCGGTTTGCTTTTATCCAGGTCAAAATCAAGCCTATCCCAGGTTTTGGCAGCAGCATATCGGTCATTGGCGAGCAACTCCAGGTAACCATCGATGGCCCGCCAGAATTTGGGGTTGCTGACCTGCTGTTCGCGAATGGCTCGGCGCACAAATTTTTGCAGGTCAAGCAGATGGGTCGCGGCGGCGGCTTTTTTGAGCTTGCCCAACGCACGGCCATTTTTGTCGTCGGTCACTTCCGTACGCAGGAATATCTTTTCCAGTTCCTGAATGTCGCTGACCAGCAGGAGTTCAAGTTGTGGATTCTGTGGACTTAGGCCATAGATGGTCTCCATGTCGGTTACCGCCCAGGTGTGTGACCCTCCGGCACGCAGGATGTAAAGGGTGCTTTTTTCCTCGTCGCTGTTGCAGAGGCGCAGGGCTTTTTTCCAATCGTCGTCGTTCCGGATCTTGAAACTGCGATAAGCCTGGGATCGTTTGGATGGGCAGTTTCTAAAAATCAGCGAATAGCGGTAGGCTGCTTCAGGATATTTCCCCAGTTTCTGCATCGCACCAGCCACGTGGCCCAGGGTCCAATAAAAAAGCACACTTTTTTTCTTGCGGTCTACCCTCGGCATCAGTTCGTTGTAAAGGTCGAGTGTCATTTGCCAGGCGCCGGCGTAGTGGGCAAGCCGAACCAGCTGGTAGGCGTATCGCATCCGGACAAAGTGTGACTGGGTATCTTCGAAGCGTTGCTTCCCTTCCTTGATCAGGTCGAACATGGCCGATACGTTCCTTTGGCCCGGATTCCATTTGTCGCCCCGGGACACCACGTGCTCCTCACAGCGTTTGGCAAAGGTGAGGTAACGTGTCACTTCTACGCAACCATTGTAGGCCACCACGTACGCAAACATATTGTCGTCCAGACGGGGAGGCAGTGGCGTTTTCCGTTTCGGGTCGCCGGTGGCTTCGTGCAATTGTGCCAGGTCAAATTCATCGGATTCGTAAATCACGGCAGCCACCTCTTCCCAACTGGCCTTGTCGCAAAAACGCGCACTCCATTCTTCACAATTTTCTCTTTTTTGAATCAGTTCCGGATTATAATTTCGATCGTAATAGTCGCCCAGACGCAGAAAAAACGGCGCATAGGCCGCGCCGGCATCCACAAAATCCGCGTCAAAAAAAGAATAGCCATAAAACGGCGTCGAATGCGGAATACATGGCGCGTAAACGGGTTTTTCCGGGGTGAAAGAGGTGGAAATGCAAATTATTAATAGGCTTATGGAAAGGGTGAGGGAAATGTCCAATATCCAACAAGGAATGTCCAATGTCCAAATACGCGCTGCGCCTGGCCGCTCACCCGGATCTTTGGAATTTCGACGACCACGAATTCCAGGAGTAACACCAACCTGGACATTGGACATTCCTTGTTGGACATTGGATATTTCTATTTTCGTACGGTTTTGCATACACTATCAAGCAGTTGTGCAGAAAAATGCGAGGATCGGGCAATATTCAGATGAAAAAAAGCCAGGGTCGCATCGTCGGCCAGATCGAGTTTTTGGGCGAGGCTGGCGGCTTTAAAAAGCAGCGCTGGCGAGATCGCTGAAACCCACAGGTGATCGCCGGGGCGAAGGTAATGGCCCCCGAGGAATGTGCCGTCTTTCAGTTCCCACAACTGAGCCGTAAAAGGATCTGCATTCGGGGTTTCAGTCCATTTGCCATTGCTCCGCATGTCTTCCAAAGGCAGTGGACCGGGCACAATTTTCCAGAGTTCACCCTCCCGGAAGACGAGACACCAGGAAAACAGCGGCAAAGCGAGGTCCAGCGGGATCGGGTAATTTTTAGGCGCACCGTCCAGATATTTCAAGGCATCATCGGGGTGGAAAACGGAGTTTCGTTCACTTTCCTCATCCACATCGCCAGTATTGTAAAACATGAGCATCCCGCGATCTACAGGCGGAACGCCGGTTTTCTGAGGGAATTTGTATTGGTGCAGCCGGATGGTCGCGCTGATCCTGGCTCCGGATGGCTGGTTTTCGCGCATTTTTTTCAAAAAAAGAAAAAACGCATCCCGGGTAGAAGGTGTCCAGTCACAATCCAAAAGCAGTTCCTCATAAGCGCCATGATCCGATGCAACGGCGCCAATCTTACCCGCCAGCCACGCGATCTTCTCCTCCGAAATGTTTTGAAAAACCTCGTTGGTGATGAAGACCGTGGGTATGATGCGGAGTCCTTTCAGTCCGGATGAATCCGACCTATCGGTACGGGAATAAGGCTCGATCTCCCCTGAAGCGGCGTTCCGTCCAATATCTAATATTTTGACATACAGCTTTTTGCAGTCCAATGAATCTGTCAAGCTGCGTTCTTCGGGCGAAACATGCAGGGTGGTTTCCCAACAAAAAAAAGCGGGTTCCAAGGGCTGCCTGGGGGGAGACGAGCAGGCCGCCGCTGCGAGTAGTATTCCGGCAATAAATAGCAATTTCATGGGCCTAAGGTCGGTAAAAAGCATTCAGAAGAAAGTTTCAGGTTGTAATCACTCCATTCCTTCAGGTCTTGTTTGAAGAAAATCCTATTTTTGACACAAAATATTTTTTTCTCAGCGGGCATGCCTACTTTTGTCCGTGTTATAGCCCGCGTTTTTACAATTTCCCATCGAATCAGCTCGTTCACCATACTATGGAACCTCAGCATCTTATTTCTCTGAAAGCCGCTCTGCAAAAAAAGCGAATGCCCCTCTATTTCAACATGATTCGTTGGGGCTGGCGGATCTTTTTGGGTGGTATAGCTACCGTGCTCCTGATCTTCCTGATCATCAGCATGATGGCCATTCCTTCTTTCCGGGAATTGGAAGACCCTTCTTCTGCCCTGGCGACGGAGGTATTGGGAAGTAACAATGACGTTTTAGGACGGTATTTTGTTGAAAACAGGGTACCTGTTTCTTTTGACGACCTGAGTCCCCACCTCGTCAGCGCACTCATTAGCACGGAGGATGAGCGCTTCCGCGAGCATTGCGGCATCGATGGGCGGGCCGTGGCCAGGGTGGTACTTCGGACGGTTTTAATGGGCGACCACAGTGCGGGAGGCGGATCTACCATCACGCAGCAATTGGCCAAAATGCTTTATTCTGACCGGGATTTTGCGGGCATGAATAAGCTGGAAAAATTGTTCAAACTGATTTATATCAAACTCCGCGAATGGATCACTTCGGTCAAACTGGAACGCGCTTACACCAAAGAGGAAATTCTTTCGATGTATCTGAACAAGGCTGAGTTTGTCAACAACGCCTACGGAATACATGCCGCGGCTGAAGTGTATTTTAGTAAGGATCAGAAAAAATTGAATACTCAGGAATCCGCGTTATTGATCGGGATGCTCAAAAACCCGTCCTATTACAATCCCAATCGTTATCCGGACCGAGGCATCAAACGCCGTTGGGTGGTGCTCTCGCAGATGAAAAAAAATAAGGTGCTCACAGAAAGTCAGTACGACAGCCTGAAAGTACTGCCCCTGGGGCTCCAATTCCACTCGGTCAACTTCTCCGACGACAAGGCCCCCTATCTCTGTGATTATCTGGAAAAGATCGTGCGCGACTCCCTGCTCGAGCTTCCCGAATGCAGGCGCCGCGATGGCTCGAAGTACGATATTTACCGCGACGGGCTAAAGATCTATACCACCATCGATCCGGTCTATCAGGCCCATGCGGAAGCGGCCATGGCGGAGCAGATGAAAAAACTACAGGCCCGTTTTTTCCAGGTCTGGAAAGGCCGTGACCCCTGGACCTACCGCTCCGGAGATGCCACGGATGAGGAAATACAGGGACGGAAAGAATCGCTCTGGAAACTTGTAAGGGAAGGTGAACGCTATGCCAGTATGTGGCCCAAATTCATGGACAATGTCGCAGAAAAAGTAAAAAATCGCAACGATTTTGAACTCCGTGCAACGGACATTGAGCGGATGCTGAGTGAGGAAAAAACCCCCGGAAGCATCGGTAAAATGTTGATCGCCAAGCCTAGACCCTATGTGACCAGTGAACAGGCCACCGCTTACCGCAGCATTATGGCAGGCAAGGACTGGAACGAAGTGAAAGCCCAGTATCGCGCGCTGAATGCCGCGATCAAAAAACAGTATGCAACACCAGTGAAGATGAAGATCTTCACTTGGAACAGTTCGAAACTGGAAAAAGACACCGTCATGTCTCCGATGGACAGCCTGCGCTACCACCGGATGTTTTTGCAGGCAGGCATGCTGGCTGTAGACCCCACTTCTTCCGAGGTCAAAGCCTGGGTGGGTGGCGTGAATTTTAAATATTTCCAGTACGATCATATCCAGACCAGGCGACAGGTAGGCTCTACTTTCAAGCCATTTGTGTATGCTACGGCCATTGCCCAGCAGGGCATCAGCCCTTGCTTTGAGGTGTATGATAATCCGGTGACCATCCCGGGGCATTACATGAATTTTCAGCATGAAAATGACTGGACTCCGAGAAACTCCACCCAGACGTATTCCGGCGCGCGCCTGAACCTGAAGGAAGGCCTGAAAAATTCAGTGAACACGGTCAGCGCATTCCTGATGAAACAATTGGGTGACACGGAACCGGTACGCGGGCTTTGCGACAAACTGGGCATCGATTCTTCACGCCAATCCACTGGACGTTATCTCATTTTGCCCGGCTCACCAGCCATGTGTCTGGGTGCAGCAGACCTGACGCCGTTTGAAATGACCGGAGCCTACGCCGCATTTGCCAATAAAGGCATGTACGGACTGCCCTTTGTGATCAAAAAAATAGAAGATAAAAACGGGCGCGTATTGTATCGCTCGGTACCGGAAGAACATGCCGCGCTGGCCGCCAACGCCACTTGGGTGATGCTGGAAATGTTGCAGTACAATGTAAAAGGCGCCCCGGGCATCAATACGCTCAAGAGTCAGGCAGGGGGCAAAACGGGTACGACCAGCAACTATACCGATGGTTGGTTTATGGGCGTCACGCCCCGGCTGGTCGTGGGCACCTGGGTGGGCGGAGAAGATCGTTGGATCCGCTTCCTCAGTCTGGGCGACGGCCAGGGCTCCCGGATGGCCCGGCCGATCTTTGCATCTTTCATTGGTCGTCTCGAAAAAGATCCCAAATCAGGCTATGATTTCAATGCCCGATTTGTGCAGCCGGAAGGAGATCTGGGAATCGAGACCAATTGCGCCACCTACGAGAGTGGGTTGGATGCCCCCAGGGATGAAGAAGAGTTTTCTCCCGATATTTACAACGATGAAATAGGGCCGGGCGGCGGCGACCCGAAGAAGCCCAAAAAGCCGGACGATAGTTTTGGAGATCAGTTGGAAGGAGGGGGGTAGTTTCAAGTTGAAAGTTTCAAGTTGAAAGGGGGCAAGTGGCAAGTTAAAAGGGGACAGGCTTCTGAGCTTGGAACTATCAACTTGACACTTGCCCCCTTTCAACTAATACACCCAACCTCAGTACAACCTTTTGCGTGTAGTAGTTACCAACATAAATTCATCATAAATAACTGCTACATCATGCAAAAACTAAAACTACTTCTTCCCCTTGCGCTGTTGATCGGCGTGTTTTTTATGGCTTGTCAGGATGATGATTTTCCTGAAAACAGCCAGTTAGTCGATGTCACTTTTGCTGGCCGCATTATTGATGAAAATGGCACAGGTGTAGAAGGTGCCCTTGTAAATGCTGGCGATGCATCGACTACCACAGACAAGAACGGTGTTTTTCGTCTCGAATCTGTTCGATTGGCTGCCATGCACGCCTTGGTAAAAGTCAGCAAAGCAGGCTTTTTTGAAATTTCCCGCCCATATATTGTTGAAGATGAGGCCCTGCAAACCATTACGATTCAATTGTTGACCAAAACCTACATCAGCACTTTTAGTGCAAACCAGGGCGGCGGAGTAAATGTCCCGGGCGGCCCAAAACTGAGCTTTCCAGCGAATGCAATTGTAGATGAGGATGGAAATGCCTTTTCTGGCAATGTCAATGTTTATGCGCGCTATCTGGACCCTTCTGATCCAAAACTTGGTCTTTTTTTGCCAGGGGATATGACTGCCGAAAACGCATCAAACGAAGAGGTCTTTCTGGCCACTTACGGCATGCTTGGGGTTGAAATCCAATCCAACAACGGCCAAAAACTCAAAATCGCAACAGGCCAGGAGCTTGAACTCAGAATGCCAATTCTTGCCAGCCAATTGGCCTCAGCACCTTCCACGATCCCGCTTTGGCATTATGATCTGGAAGAAGGTCACTGGAAGGAAGAAGGTGCTGCACAAAAAATTGGCAATGAATATGTAGGGAAGGTTTCACACTTCTCTTTCTGGAACTGCGACGCACCGTTTCCACTCACACAGCTTCACGGCAGAATAAACCTGGAAAATACCAATCAGCCGCTCGCTAATGCAGTGGTGCGGCTAACGATGCTTTCTACCGGAGGGCAATCATTTGCCTACACAGATGCCAATGGGGACTATGGGGGCTGTATTCCGAAAGACGAACTTTTGAAACTAGAAGTGGTACTTCCTGAAAATTGTGGTTCTCAGGTGCTTTATACCCAGAATATTGGCCCATTCCCTGGCGTTTCAACCTTGTCGCCCATAATCATAGCCGCTTCAGCCCAAGTACCCGTATTAAAGATCGAAGGCAGCTTGCTCGATTGCAACAATCAATCCATTGATAACGGCTATGCAAAATTTGATTTCGGCAATAATCAGCAGTATTTCTTGTTTGCCAAACCGAATGGCTCGTTTGAATATGTGGCAGTTCTTTGCAGCAATTCAACCCAAACCGGCAGCGTAATTGGTTATGATCTTACAAATTTGTTGGAAAGCAAACCGGTCAACTTCTCAATTCAATCAAATGCATTCAATGTTGGGCCTATTACAGTTTGTACCGCACTCACCGAATATATCCAGTACACCCTGGACGGACAGTTAACTACAAAATTGTCGCCTTTTGCAGGGGTTGGCATAATAAGCACCCAAATTGGATCGCAGGACAGTTCTGCTACCTGGATCAGTCTTAAATTCGCTAGCGTTGGGCAAACAGGTGAGTACCCTATTACATCGTTTGGAGCAAACAACATAATTTTCGAACCCCAATTACCTAACTCACTAAAAACAAACGTTTCCACTTTTGGAGCGAATCAGGGAGATTTGATCATCGGCACCTTTGGCGGCAACTTCCAGAGTATTGGAGGTTTAAACCACACCTTGAGTGGTAGTTATCGGGTCATTCGGGAATGATGGGGATTTAAGTTTTGAAACTCCGATTAGACTACTCCGTGTTTATGCTTGTAAGGTTTAGAAAAAAGCTTCTCCGCACGAATATTGCGGGGAGGCTTTTTTTGTGCTTTCGTTGATTTTTTTCAGGGCACCCAACCCCCAGCCTATGTATTGCGTGTAACATATGACCACACATACTTTTAACATAACAAACTACATCATGCAAAAACTAAAATTCCTTTTCCCCCTTGCGCTGCTCCTCGGCGTATTATTTGTGGCTTGTCAGGATGATGATCCGTTTCAATCCGGTAAACTGGTGGATGTCTCCTTCATGGGCCAGATCATCGGCGAAAATGGCGAGCCCATTGCCGGCGCGTTGGTGGAAGCCGGCGACGAATCCGCGATCTCTGATCAAAATGGTGTTTTTCGCCTGAAATCCACCCGTGTATCTTCGGATCATGCCATTGTTTCGGTGCAAAAAAACGGATATTTTGACCTGAGCCGGGCCTATATTGTACAAGATAAGGCCGTACAAATGGTTAGCATTCAGTTGCTTACAAAAAAACTTGCCGGATCGGTCAGTGCCACAGCTGGTGGTTTGGTCAATGTGCAGGGCGGGGCAAAACTTGATTTCCCGGCAGGCGCCATTACCGACGAAAACGGTCAGGCTTATTCTGGTACCGTTCAGGTTTTTGCCCGTTACCTGGATCCTTCCAAACCGGAAATTGCCATCAATATGCCGGGCAACCTTACGGCCATTAATGCAGCCGGCGAATTTCGTTCGCTCGCTACTTTTGGTATGATCGGGGTAGAACTGGCTTCTCCCGGAGGTCAAAAACTGAAAATTGCCGGTGGACAACAAGTAGAGATCCGCATCCCTATTGATCCGGCCATCGTTGCTTCTGCCCCGTCGGAAATTCCACTCTGGCACTACGACGAACCTACTGCTTACTGGGAAGAAGAAGGCCTGGCGCAAAAGGTAGGCAATGAATACGTGGGTAAAGTCAACCACTTCTCCTGGTGGAACTACGACGCGCCTTACCCCAGTGTTCAGGCAAGTGGAAAGGTGTATTTCAATGATTTACAGCATCCTGCAAACAATGTCCATGTATGGATCGGGCCAGCCAACCAGGGCACAGGCTGGGGTTGCGGTCATGGCACTACCGATATCAATGGTTGTTACACCGGAGCAATTCCTGCCGATATGCCGCTAACCATTACGATTCTAGGCTGGGATCCGGGTTGCGGAATGGCTACCCTCTATACCGCCAACATTGGTCCTTTTGCTTCCGACGTCGTCATTCCGGATATTATTATCAGCAATGCGACTGTACAAGGACTAGAACTGTCCGGTCGCTTGCTGGATTGCAATGGAAACCCGGTGGCCAATGGTTACGCCAAAATCACTTTGGCGGGTTTAAATCCCATCGTTGCATACACCAATGCCAATGGCGAATACCAGCAAATGATTACCAGCTGTGGTACCATTCCAGCAAGCGGAGAGGTGATTGGGTATGATCTGGATAACCTGACTGAAAGTGCCGTGCAAAACTTTGCCATCAATTCCGGCGTAGTTAATCTGGCCGACCTCACAGCTTGTACCACCCTGAGTGAGTTCATCCAGTACACATTGGATGGTCAATTGACCATTATGGCCGATCCATCGGGCTGGTGCATTCAGGATAGTTTCCCTAGTACAGGCTATTTAACTTCTATTAGTGCAGATGCCAGTCAAAAATTCATCAATATTGGCTTCTACAGTCCTGCGATTCAAACCGGAGTTTTCCCGGTCACACAACTATCTGTCTCTGGTAACTTTGATGTTGATATCCAGCAAAGCAACCTGAACACTACGGTTACAGGTGCTGCGATCAATGCAGGCGACTTTATCATTGGTACTTTTGACGGTACCTTCCAGGACTTTCTCGGTGGAAGCCATACGCTAAGTGGCAGTTACCGGGTGAAGCGGGATTGGTGATGTGGTGGAAGACTACTGGACATTTTGACAATGGACGTTAGACTTGCACTCTAAAAAATTGAAAATCATACACTTGCAGGATCTTGTCTAGTATCCAATGTCAAAATGTCCAGTAATCTAATGTACCATCAGAAGGCTCCTCTCAATGGTTCTAACGGAGGGGAGCCTTTTTTCTTGTCGGGCTTTTGATTAGCCCCAAGCTTTTGCGCAAGTGGTTCCGAAAAAATCGTAAAAAGAGGCATTAAACAATCACAGTTCTAATTCTAAAACGTTAGTGATTGTAAACTTAAACTAAACATCAAAGCAATGAGTAAAAAAGCATTTTTCGTGATTTCCCTTATTTCATTGGGATTAACTACCTTAGGTTTAATCGTAGATAGTGATCCCAAAAACAGCAGTTTATGGACTACTGTTTTTGAATACTTTGCAATGCTAACTTTAATCTTTACAGCTATTGCACTG
>JBILHS010000140.1:0-12232 GCA_044350425.1 Saprospiraceae bacterium
AAATGACAAATGGGGGTGCGACTTCAAGTCGCACCCCCATTATAAAAGCAAGTCGCTCTCCCATTCGCTTAGAAATCAAACTTGATCCCCTGTGCCAATGGCAATGACTCAGAATAGTTGATCGTATTGGTCTGGCGGCGCATGTACGCTTTCCAGGCATCGGAGCCGGATTCGCGTCCACCCCCGGTTTCTTTTTCGCCGCCAAATGCACCCCCGATCTCAGCACCTGAAGTGCCGATGTTCACGTTGGCAATGCCGCAATCAGATCCGTTCACCGAAAGGAAACGCTCGGCTTCACGCAGGTTGGTGGTCATGATCGCGGAAGAAAGTCCCTGTGGTACCGCATTTTGCAGGGCAATGGCTTCCTCGATGGTCTTGTATTTGATCAGATAAAGGATGGGTGCAAAGGTCTCGTGCTGAACGATGTCCCAATGGTTTTCCACCTCTGCGATGCAAGGCTTTACGTAGCAACCGCTTTCATAGCCCGGGCCGCTGAGGACACCGCCTTCTACCACAAATTTTCCTTTATGCTTTTTGATCTCCTCGATGGAGTGGAGGTAGTTTGTAACCGCCAGTTTATCGATCAGTGGGCCGACGTGGTTGTTGGCGTCGAGTGGATCGCCGATGCGGAGCTGCGGGTATGCTTTGGCCAGGGTGGTTTTCACCTGCTCGTACACGCTCTCGTGGATGATGAGTCGACGGGTGCTGGTGCAACGTTGGCCGGCCGTACCGACCGCGCCAAACACAGCGCCGGTCAGCACCATTTTCATGTCTGCCGATGGAGCAATGATGATGGCATTGTTGCCGCCCAATTCCAGGATGCTGCGACCAAAACGACCTGCAACAGCCTGTCCCACGATACGGCCCATACGTGTGCTTCCGGTAGCACTTACGAGGGGTACCCGGTGGTCTTTGGTCATGAATTCGCCTACTTTGTAGTCGCCATTGATGATGCAACTGATGCCTTCCGGCAAGTTGTTGGCTTTCAGTACCTTTTGGAAAAGGTTTTGACAGGCAATGGAGCACAGCGGCGTTTTTTCTGAAGCTTTCCAGATGCAAACGTCGCCACAAACCCAGGCGAGTGCAGCATTCCAGGACCATACTGCGACCGGGAAGTTGAAGGCTGAAATGATGCCCACAATGCCCAGCGGATGCCATTGCTCGTACATCCGGTGGCCCGGACGCTCAGAGTGCATGGTCAGTCCGTACAGCTGCCGGGAAAGACCTACTGCAAAGTCGCAGATGTCGATCATTTCCTGTACCTCACCGTAACCTTCCTGCAGGCTTTTGCCCATTTCGTAGGAAACCAGATGGCCGAGAGGATCTTTGTATTGACGAAGGACATCGCCGAATTGACGGACAATTTCGCCGCGCTTAGGGGCGGGCATGTCACGCCAGATCTTGAGTGCCTGTTCGGCAGATTGTACCACCTGATCGTATTGCTCACGGGTGGTAACACTCACGAAGCCAATGGATTGGCCGTCTACCGGAGAGTGTGATTCAATATATCGGCGGCTGCCGGAAATGTCGTTCTGGCCGGTGGAAGTACCCTGGTTACGGGTGCGAAGGCCTAGCTTTTTTAGAAATTCTTTTGGCTGCATTTGTCGTGTATGTAGGATGGTTAGACAGTAGTTTTTATTGACTAACAACTTAAAGTTTAAAAAGGGCGACAAAAGTACAGAAATCAAGGTTAAATTCGGCTTCCACTGCGTCATCTGTATTTGTAGCCGCGCTTTGAGTACTTGATAGGGGCGCATTAGAGTTGCAAAATGTGGAATTTACGCCAGTTCACGACATTTGTAAATTTTGATACATAACTTAACTTGGAGACCGATAAATAAGCATACTTTTGGCTAGCGGTTTCGATTGCCGTACAATCTACACTCCTTCATCTCATCTCAAAACTTATTTTACCATGCAAAAAACAATCTATCCTTCCGGGCGCACACTTCAACTTTTCGCCCCCCCAGGGTATTAGCCATCATGTTTATCCTTTTTTATTCAACGATAAGTCTAAAGGCTAATAACATTTTCGATTTTGAATCCCAATTCTACAGCTTTAGCCCGTTTTGGTGTGGCACATCGGCCATCGAGGGAGAGTGTGACGGTATTCCTTCTTATGGAGCGCCAGGTGTGATCACGCTTATTTCCCAGCTTCCAAGTCCACTTCCAAGCACTTTCAAAATTGAAGGAACATTGCGCTTCAACTCCAGCCAGGTCTGGTCTGGTCTAACTGTTAAAATGGGGGATGCAGCCCAGATTAATATTGACCCATCGATTTCATTGACATTGACAAGTGGCACTATAATAGAAGGCTGCGAAACGATGTGGAAAGGGGTTTCACCTGGTCTTGACGCAACACTTATAGTAGATGGAAATTCCGAGATCAACGATGCTGTCAATGCCATTTATGTAACCCAAAGGTGTACCGTGGAATTGTACGTGAGCAAGTTCAAACGCAATTACCGAACGTTGTTAGCCTGCTCGCCCACGCTGCAAAATATCAGCTTCAACCTATATTCCGCAGGCAGTATAGTGGATGGTGCTGGGCCACTCAAGCCACCCCATTCCGGGCAGGCATTCTTCGAATACGGTCCCAAAGCAGAGTCCGGTTTCCGTTTCATTCGCTGTAGCACTATTGGCGGCAACCTGAAAGTGGGTGAAATCGGCAGCCCGAAGTGCATCTTCCGAAAATGCGACTATGGAATCTCTTCTTTTTCTTCTTTCATTTTGGTGGAAAATTGCCGCTTTGAAGAAATTGCAGTTGGAGGGTTCATTGTACCATGGTTTGGCAGTACTGGTATCTACGGTGAGTATGGTTACTACAAAATTCAGAAATGTGAATTTTTCCACTGTATAACGGGCATTTCGCTTTATAAGATGAATTTCCTTGTGGACGATAACGATTTCACTGCTTTGACTACAGCCTTGTTCGCAAGGCAAAGCGTGTATTATGTTAACCCAGCAGTGGCCCTGCCTACAATTACGAATAACGATGTATTGAATACATTACAAGGATTCATACTTTTCCAAAACGATGATAGTAACCCGCAAATCAATAACAATACGACGGATAATATCGGCAAAGATGCCATTTCAATCCTGGATATTGCTGGTCTGCCCAATCGATCCTACATCCACACAAATACGTTATCCTTAGAAGGAGGTGGATGGCCCAATGGCATTAGTGACGGAAGTAGCGTAGGTGTTCGGCTAACTACCACGCGCAACGCAGCAGTGTGTAATAATGACATCACGAACACACCTGACGGTGATGAAAATATTGGCATTTTTGCCAGTGGCAGTTCTATAGCGACCATAACTAATAATAATCTGGTACAATCTGGGGCGTCCTACTTAGGGGCTCATGCGGGTATCCAGTATAGCATGACTGACAACTCCACCATTGATTGTAATATTTTCACGAATACCACCAATGGCCTACGCGTAAATGGCGTAAGTACAACCACTAAAATAAGCAAAAATACTTTTGTCGCCAGCCTCAAGCAAGGCATGGTATTCAACATGGCCACCACTCAAGTGCAGACACATACCGGCAACCGATGGACTTACCCTACGGATGTCAATTTTCCTGGAGCTGTGAATAATGGGTCGAGTGTAGTGGCCAATAGGTTTTTTGTGGATGCTGCTGAGAGCGCAGATTTATTGCCGTTTGTTCAATCTGCGCCAGGTTGGTTTCAGAATGAAAGCACACCGGGGAATACCCCCTTATGTAATCCCGGCACAAACATTTGCTCCGTGCCGCCGCCTTTTGCACCTGGTGGTGGAGACGGAGAAATGATTATCAAAATCATCAACAATGAACTGACATTTACCGACTACGCTGATGCCTCCGCATGGTTGGCCTCGCGTCAGGCATTGAGTTGGATAGCGGTCAATGGATTAACAACTACCGCCCCATACGCCGCCTATTGGTCGCAGCACTACAACACCAGCCAAGGGAAACTTGCCCAATTGGAGGCTGATGCGATTGCCTGGAAATCGGCGCATACTACCCAAGAACAACAAATGGGCGTGCTGTGGGCCGAAATGCTGGCACTAATGGAAGGAGCCAACCAATCGCAGACCGCGCAGGACCTTTTCGAGAGCAAGCGCCAACAGTTGAAAACCCTTCGCAATAGCTGGGATGCCGATTATACCCAACTCCTGTCAAATTGGGCAACAGTGAACGCCACATTGTCGGAGACTGAAATATATGTTTACAACCAGAAACGGCTCAACACCTTGTTGCTCGATATGCGCAATCGCAACCTGATGACATTGACTGCATCGGAACAAACGATGTTGCAAGATGTCGCGAGTCAATGCCTTTTTGCAGGTGGTCCGGCTGTGTTGCAGGCGCGTTATTTGCTCTCTCTACAGGGTGAAACGCGCTGGAACGATGCCGTTTTGTGTAGTGATCGCGGGCAAGAGTCAATAGGCAAAGTATCTGAATTGGGCACTTTGTTGGTGATGCCAAATCCAAACGACGGCACATTCCAAATTCTGTTGCCTGCTGGAATCGCAGCCGAGGGTACACAAGCATTTCTCTACGATATGACTGGTCGTATACTGCGCCAGCAGAATCTTCGCTCCAACGATGAGCGTTTCGATGTATCAGGGAAAATTCCTCCTGGCCTTTACTTATTTGAAGTGCGTGATGCCGTGGGCGGGCGCGTGGGCCTTGTCAAAGTAACCATCCAATAACCTACTCTTATTGTCTGGCCGCGCAGCTGTTGATGCTGTGCGGCCAGTCTTCATTTATTATAGGATCATTTAATGCCTACTTGCTACTTATTTCGGAGCAGTGCTTTATGCGCTGAACCAGCAGCTATAGTAAGCCCTTGGACAAGGTTTGAAATGCCTCCTTTTTACATTCTAAAATATTGGCTATGATGAAGCGCGGTATAGTTCTGTCTCTATATCTCTTTGCCTATTATTCTGTTGCAGCTCAGCTCCCAGATGCAAAAAGAGACTATCAATGGCTTATAGGATATAAAGATTCTTCAGAAAAAACAATCATAAATTTGTTTGATTTTAATCAAAAGCCATTTAAAATAATTTCGCAAAATGTTCGCTTAGGAATAATTCAAAGAGGATCTATTACCTATGTGTGTGATAAAAACGGCCAATTGCTGTTGTATGCAACGGGGTGCGATGTTGTAAATGCTGACGGGGAAATAATAGAAAACGGCCAAAAAATCACGCCCGATAACTGGCTCTGGGACGGTGGGTACTGTCCGGATTATTATCCCTTTCAGCGTAGCCTGCTATTTTTGACTGATCCTGCAACAGACTCCCTGTACTATTTGATTTCAAGCGGTTACCTGCCAACAAATGAATGGGGCATCATCTGCAATAGGGTTTTTGCCAGTCGAATGTCAGCTAGCAAAGTATATGAAAGGAATATGTTAATCACCCAGGACACCATATACGATGGCCAATTAACTGCCTGCCGACACGCCAACGGGCGCGACTGGTGGGTCGTGCTGAACAAGACCAACACCAACCGCTACTTTACCTACCTGCTCGATCCCCTGGGGTTTCGCCTTTGGCGCACACAGGATATCGGCGTAGCCGCTTCTTGGAAGGGCACTGGTAGTGGGCAAGCCGTGTTTTCGCCCGACGGCACTAAGTATGTTCGCCATTGCTACGACGTGGATCTGCTAGTATTTGATTTCGATCGCTGTATAGGCGAGTTGTCAAATGCCAAGCAAGTAAATATTGAGCACAATGACGAGTATGTGCTGACCCAAGGGGTATCCATTTCACCCAATTCTCAATATGCTTATGTTTTTGGCGGAAAGTACTGCTACCAAGTGGATTTGTTGGCTGCCGATCTACAGTCATCAGTAACTGAAGTAGCTGTTTGGGATGGCACATTGACCAACACCTTGTGGCCAACTTATTTTGCTCAAGCCGCTCTTGCCCCCGATGGAAAAATTTATGTTTCGTGTCCTGGAAGCAATCAGACCATGCACATCATCCATAATCCTGATGCTAAAGGGAAATCCTCAAACCTTGAACAGCACGGATTGTGGTTGCCGTATTCGTGGAATACAGATGCTACACCCAACCTACCCTACTACCGCCTAGGTCGCATGATAGGTAGCCCTTGTGATACGGTTTATGCTGGCCTCGTGCCGGGTGTGCAAGTAGAGGTGGACGTCTACCCCAACCCCACCTGGGGCGACGTGACCATCCGTATCAGCGGCGGGCTGTATGGAGGGCGTGTGGATATCTACAACGCTTTAGGGCAGTTCTTGCTGCAAACCCGTGTCATTGACGGTTATAATCATTTAGACCTGGCTTATCTGCCAGCCGGGATGTATTTTTATGCCGTGCGCGACACTGACGGCCGGATTTTGAAGGGCGGAAAGATTGACAGGGTACCGTAATATTTGATTCCTAACATCAATGGAGTACTCAAAAGGCTATTTCTTGCTTTGGATATAAGCACCTTGATATTCAAGCAAAATGGAAGGACAACAAATTTAGTTCAGGTAATAAAACGATCATGAAAAGGACCGGGCGACCACGTAGTGGGTCGCCCGGTCCTTTATCTAACAGTCCAAAATCCTAGTTCGCGTAATCGCTCAAAAACTTCAATCGCATCAATTGTATCTCCTCCCAGGTGATCTCATCATCTTTCAGGACAGCAAAAGCCTCATCGATAGAGTCTGATTCAGCTTCCTTGAAATATTCGATCACGGCCTCACGCACATATTCGTCCACCACTTTATTGAGGTAATAATCAAGCCGGAGCTTGGTGCCCGATTGTACAATACCGTCCAGTTCTTCCAAAAGATCGGGCATGCTTACATCGGTGGTTTTGCAGATCTCGTCCAGGCCAATTTTGCGGTCAATGGCCATGATGATATTGACTTTCGACTTCGATCTGTTCGCCACGGTTTTAATGGTGATATCCATCGGGCGTTCGATCTCGTTTTCTTCGCAATACTTTTTGATGGCTGTTACGAAAGGCTCGCCGTATTTCTGTGCTTTACCTTGTGATACCCCGACGATCTTGGACATATCATCCATAGAGATCGGGTAATTGGTGGCCATTTCTTCCAGAGAAGGGTCCTGGAAAATAACGTAAGGCGGGAGGTCATGTTTTTTGGAGATCTGACGACGCAGGTCTTTGAGGATCTGCATCAAAGGCTCATCCAGTACTGCTGTGCCACCTTTTTCATCGTCAATATCGTATTCGCCGTCCTCAAAATCGTGGTTGATCGTGATGTAGAGGGTCTGCGGATCTTTCAGATAATCCTTTCCTGCCTGCGACACCTTCAGGATACCAAACTGTTCTACTTCTTTGTAGATCAGGTTGTTGATCATGGCGTGGCGGAAGATGGAGCTCCAGAAGTTTTCGTCTTTATCGTCGCCTACCCCGAAGTTTTCCATGTCTACAAAACGAAAGTCCTTCATTTCTTTCGTCTCGCGGCCCATCACAAAATCCATGATGGTTTTCATCAGGTAGTTCTCGTTCAGGTCGAGAATGGACTGTACTACTGCAACGACCTCTGCTTTCACCTCCAGTTTTTCCTTAGGGTTCTTGCAGTTGTCGCACATTTTCTGGCAGTTCGCTTCTTCGTATTCTTCCCCAAAATAGTGGAGCAGGAATCGACGGCGGCAAGCGGCAGTTTCGGCGTAAGCCACCACTTCCTGCATCAACTGAGCGCCCATTTCGCGTTCTGCCACAGGCTTATCGCGCAGGAATTTCTCGAGGCGCAGGATGTCTTTGTAATTGTAGAATGCAATACACTTTCCACCCAGACCATCACGACCGGCACGGCCGGTTTCCTGGTAATAGTTTTCGATGGATTTCGGCATATCGTAGTGCATCACAAAACGCACGTCCGGCTTGTCGATGCCCATACCGAAAGCGATGGTGGCGCAGATCACATCGATGTCTTCCATCAGGAACTGATCCTGTGTCTTGGCGCGGAGTTTGGGGTCCAGACCAGCGTGATACGGAGCGGCCTTGATGTCATTGACCATCAACATCTCTGCGATGTCTTCGGCAGTTTTGCGGTTTTGGACATATATAATGCCTGACTCTCCAGCGAATTCCTCCTTGATGACCTGAATGATCTGCTTGATGGTGCTCTCTTTTTTGATCTTCGAACGAATTTCGTAAAAGAGGTTGTCGCGGTTGAACGACGACACGAAGGTGCTGTCCTCCGTCATGTCCAGGTTTTTCAGGATATCCTGTTGCACCTTGGGTGTAGCGGTGGCCGTGAGTGCCATGATCGGCACGTGACTGGCCACAGCATCCAGCATGACGCGGATACGGCGGTATTCCGGGCGGAAATCGTGTCCCCATTCAGAGATACAGTGCGCCTCGTCAACGGCCACGAAAGAGATATGGGAGTTCTGGAAAAACTCAATGTTTTCTTCTTTGGTCAGGGTTTCAGGAGCCACATAGAGGATCTTGGTGCGACCATCTGTAATGTCCTGTTTTACCTTTTTCATTTGCACCTTTGTGAGCGAAGAGTTCAAAAAGTGCGCTACCTCATCTTCATCGGAGTATCCACGGATACTGTCCACCTGATTTTTCATCAGGGCGATCAGTGGGCTAATCACGATGGCAGTCCCCGGCAACATCAGGGCGGGTAGTTGGTAGCAAAGGCTTTTGCCACCACCCGTAGGCATGATGACAAAGGTATCTTTTCCGTCGAGTAGGCTTTGGATAATGGCGGCCTGGTCTGCCTTGAAGGCATCAAATCCAAAAAATTTCTGAAGGCTCTCGATTAGCGCGTCATGACCGGTTGCAATTGCAGGCATCTTCTTAGTGCGTTGAATAATATCGTATTTTAATCGGGTAAACCCGACTTTTGGCCCTGAAAAAATTGATCTGTAAGGAGGCGAAAATTTTGAGCCAAATGCCCCCTTTCCAAAAAGCCGCCAAAGATATAAAAAACAACCTGACAATTCCCACAAACTTTTAGCTCTTTTTTTTAAATAAAAAGCAAAACCTCCGTTAATAATTTGGCAGAGGCAAAAAAAACAATGCTTACTCAAAATAAAAATTGGAAAAATGAACACATTGCTTAACCGATATGCCCGATTGCTTACCCATTACTGCCTGCAGGTTCGTCCGGGCGACAAAGTATTCATCTCCAGCACCTTGCTTGCCGAGCCTTTGGTGCGTGAGGTTTATCGTGAAGCCTATGCCGCGGGCGCTGCTTTGGTTGAATGCGACCTGGTTTTTCGCGAACGGGAGCGGCTTTTCTTTCAAAATGCCAACGAGGAAGCCTTGCGCACCCCACCCACCCTTCAGCGGCTCGCGATGGAGTCTTTTGATTGTTATCTCAACATTCGCGCGCCCTACAATCTCCGGGAGGGCAGCGGAGCCAGTGCCGAAAGCGCCTTGATCCGAAATGAAGCGCTTGCGCCGATCAATAAAAACTACTTCGAACGCACCGCAGATCGTCGGCTGCGCCGGAATCTGTGCCAGTATCCGACCGATGCTTCCGCGCAGGAAGCCGGTATGAGCCTGAGTGAATATGAACAGTTTGTCTTTGGCGCCTGCAAGCTTTTCAACGAAGACCCTGCGGCGGCCTGGCTTGCCGTACGAGCCAGTCAGCAACATATTGTGGATCACCTGAACCGCTGTGAAACGGTTCGCTACTGCGCCGAAGGCACCGATATTGAATTTAAGACCCAGGGCCGCATCTGGATGAACTCCGATGGACAGACCAATATGCCTTCCGGAGAAGTGTATACCAGTCCGGTGGAGGACAGTGTGAATGGCGTGGTCCATTTTTCCTATCCCTGCATCTATCAGGGTACCGAGGTGGAAGGCGTGACTTTATGGGTGAAAGACGGCCTGATCGAGCGCTGGGAAGCCCGGCGCGGGAAGGAATTTCTGGACTATATCTTTAGTCTGCCCGGGACCCGGCGTTTTGGCGAAGCGGCCATTGGCACGAACTACGACATCCAGCGCATCACGAAAAACATCCTCTTCGACGAGAAGATCGGCGGCAGTATACACATGGCCATCGGTCAAAGCTACCTGCAAACGGGTGGTAAAAATGAATCTGCGGTGCATTGGGATATGATCACGGATATGACCCAGGGTGGGGAGATCTGGGCGGATGGGGAGCGGGTTTATTTGGATGGGCGGTTTTTGATCTGAGGAGAATCAAGTTCTCAAAAAGCAACCAATCGCAGCGGTTTCAACCAATTGGCTGATTCAGAATCTTTTGCAAAAATCCAAAAAATACCCCCATACCCCATGGCGGGCAGCATAAATTCCGTGCCCTCTACCTGCTCAGACAATACCACCCGTCCTAATGCGTCTACGATCATAACTTCTGAAAATCCCTCAGGGCAAAGCAATCTGGATGAAGATGATTTACTCAATAAATTTGGGATCAAATAAATCTGGGGTTTCTCTTCATCTATGTTTTGAGTTCCGTTGGTTATGGATGTTAACTGGAAAAGAAAAGTGATTTGACAGCCCAGTTGGTCTGTAATAGTCAAAATATAAGACCCCACACCAAGCCCCTCAATGACGGAGGTTGAATCTCCGGTACTCCAGTTAAAATGATATGGTGGCAACCCATTGAACACATTAGGGACCGCAATGCTGCCATCCTGTGCGGTAATACTTGTTGGGTTCTGCAATATGGTGTCAATGACAACTGGTTCGAACTCGGGCAAAAATATGGTGTCCAGATAAACAATACCGTGAAAATCAGTAACCGAGACTTCATATTTGCTACTCGGGAGATCAATATTCGAGGTGCCGCCTTCGGTTCCATTCCACCATTCAAATGTGTATGGGCCGCATGTATTCCCTCCAAAAGCCAACGATCCTGTTGCTGGTTTAAAACAACTATATTGAACCACGGAGCCTTGCAAAAAGAGTTTGTTTTCAAATGCACCGATGTCTGGCAGCCCATTCTCAACCCGGCTACTGTTATTAAGATCCGTGCTCAATCCGAGTTGGGTAGCAAGTTGAAAATCTCCTTTGTTGATACCAGGGGTGCAACCTGAAAGGCGGAAGTTTTCAGCCGCTTTATTTTCAAAGATGGGTGATACGCCCCAAAAATTGGATGAGTCGCAAAGCAAGGCATTTCCGAACTGGTACGTCTGGCTACAAGAGTCGGCTAAAAAAACATTGTTTCTCAACTGCACGATGGACAAAGAGTCATAGAACAATTTAAGCGAATCCTGTAAGGGCTGGTCAAAAACACAGGAGTTAAAGGTGGCTAAATCTATGTTTCTGAGGTCAAACAAATAGGGAAGCGTATCACTGTTGTGCTCATTTGGAAAGTGATTGTCAGAAAATGTACAGTAATTCCAGCTTGCAGTAGAGGTATGGATGGTAAACTGGTGTTTTCGGGTATCGAACAGCAGGCCGGTATTCTCCCGAATCAGGTTTTGGTTAAATACCCAGCCCTTGTTATCTGCGGGATATACATTTCCCTGCATAGTCTCAAAATCGACCAGAGATTTATAAGTATTGCGTTCGAAAATGCAGTGCTCTACCGTTGTTTTTTTGTCGAATTCGTAAGTATTAAGATCAAAAAAAAGGCCCCGATCAAGTACGTTGTCGCGGAAAACGCACTTTGAAATATTTGTTGAATAAGTAGTGCTAAATAGCTGACTTTCTTTGTTACCTTCAAATATGCAATTTTTTATTTGTTGCTTTGATGGAATTAGGGGATCACCACCTAAAACTAGCACGCTTGCCAGGTTGTTGCCAACCCTGTTAGTGTTATTCAAAAAAGTGTCTTGATCTGCAAAATTAACCCTGGTACCGCCCATTGAAAACAGATCTCCTCCTGAACGTAAATTGTTGCGAAACATGCAGGTTCTCAGAACTGCAGTGTCACCAGAAATACTAGCTATTCCGCTGCTGTTTGATACTAAGCTGTCTCCAACTTCACAATCCTTGAATTGACTGTATTCTAAAATCACTTTTTTTATTTTATTGTAAGGACCTATTCCCATTACAGTTGCCTGGCTCCCAGGGAAACCTTTGTGCCTCAAAAAGGAGCAATGGGAAATAAAAATTGAATCCGGAGAATCAACTACGACATGCAACCCTGAGCCACCAATCCCATCCAGAAACTGGCAGTTTTCTACCCTCAAACTGGATTGTCCATTCGGCTGAAAGATAAAAACATGGGCGCCGGTGATTGCACGGTTGCGGCGAAAAATACATTGCTTTAACTTGAGCCGATTGAGGCTACCTGTTCTACAATAAAAACCACCT
>JBILHS010000172.1:0-7963 GCA_044350425.1 Saprospiraceae bacterium
GCTTCGACCTGATACCCAACCTGGTTGAAACGGTAAAAGGATACGCCGGCCACGAAAAATCCACCCTGGAAAATGTGATCCATTTGCGCAATGCCGCCATGAACGCCGCACCGGGGGATGTAGCCCAACTGGCTCAGGCTAATGCAGCTTTATCGCAGGGGATCAAAGGGGTTTTCGCGCTGGCAGAAAATTATCCCGATCTGAAAGCCAATCAGAACTTTATCGAACTGCAAAACGCCCTTCAAACCGTTGAAGACAACCTCCAGAACAGCCGACGGTATTATAATGCCTGCGTCAGAGACCTAAATACCGCATGTGAAAGCTTCCCCTCCGTACTGATCGCCAACGCATTTGGTTTTGCAAAACGCGCCTTCTTTGAATTGGACACCCCCGAAGAAGCGCAAAACATAAAAGTTTCTTTCTAAGATGCGCAAGGTCATTCTGGTTTGTACAGCCCTGCTTTTGTGCCTGTTTCAGGGCATCCAGGCACAAACTTTCAACATCACGCAATACCTTATCGACGTTGATATTCAGGAGAACGGTTCCCTGAAAATCCGCGAGACCATCGACGTCTTTTTTACGGAGAAACAACACGGCATCTATAAAGACATTCCAACCCGGTACACCATCGAATTTCCGGCGGACGGCGATCGTGCAAAATACCGGTACCTGACGGGGGACGTCTTAAAAATGCCGGTTCGGAACATTGAAGTGCCGGGCCACCCGTATGAACTGCAATTTGATGAAAATCAACTGAGGATCCGAATAGGGGACGCGGATAAAACAGTGATCGGTGCGCGGCAGTACGTGATCGAATATGAGGTCGACAATATCATGGCTTTTTATAAAGACCACACCCAACTCAGATGGAACCTGATCGGCGAATACTGGGACACGAACATTGAAAAAGCGCGTTTTACCATTCACCTGCCCAAACCCTCGCCTGCTAAAAACGCGATAAAGATCCAGGCTTTTTCCGGCGCCTATGGTAGTACGGATTCGGATGCAACCATGCATTGGGAGAACCCCACGACGATTACCGGAACCATGAACAGTTCCATGAGACCGCGGGAAGCGCTGACGGTAAAACTGGACTTTCCGATGGACTACATCCGGTACGAACCGGCGGATGCGTCTATGCTGGCGGAAAACATGTTTATTAAAAACTATAAAACCACTATAACGGTCCATAAAGAAGGCACAACGGATGTGGCTGTGGAGGCAGATATTCAATTTCTCAACACGGTCCCGGAACTCTGGGTGCAGCCGGAACATCGCGCTTCGGGTGAAGCATTCGGCTTATCAGGCCGTTGGTTGACTGGTGATGTATATTATCCTGTTAAAAACGTGCGATGGTCGGGTGGCGAGCAGGATAAAAGCAACCCTTTCAAAATACGCCTGAATAACATCGAAAGCGGGGAGGAACGCACCCTGACTTTGAACTATACTTTGGAGGGAAATATAGTAGAGGACAGAAAACACCCTGGGTTTAAAAAAGTGCTATTCTCGCACAAGAACCTGTTCCACGAACCCATCGACCACGCCATTACGGAGATCCGCTTGCCTGAGATGGAGGAAGCCGCCACGTACGAGATCAATACGAACAAGGACTTCGACACCCGACAACTCCGTCAGCGCATTGAAGGGAATTCCCTCTTTATTGAAACGACCGGCCCAATTATCGAGCCCGATCTACTGTTTCAGCCCGAATTCAGCATTCCCGCCGGGGCAATTGCCGATACAGGTTTTGGCACTGCATTTCACCGCGGCTGGATGAACAATCAATGGCTACTTTACCCCTTGCTGATCCTTGGGTTCTTTATCTGGTGGTGGTTTAAAAAAGGCAAGGACCGGACCGTGCCAATTTACCCGCAATATTATCCACCCGAGCAGATGACACCTGCGGAAGCGGGCATTCTGATCGATGATAAACTGCACGAGCGGGATGTAATCGCCCTGATCCCGTATTGGGCCGCCAGGGGGCTTATCCGAATAGAAGAAGTGGAGGTCAAAAAGCTACTGGGCCTGTTGAAGGACACCGATTATAACTTTATTCAACTCAAACCCTTGCCTGAAGGGTCTGCCGGGTATGAAAAAGAGCTTTTTACCGGATTGTTCGGTAGCAGCGGTTCTTTGGAAAGCGTGATGCTTTCCTCACTGGAAAACACGTTCTACACTACGATGAATTCCGTCAAATCCTTGTTGAAAGACAAGGTCAAAAATAATAAGCAATATGAAGGCTGGGGCATAAATGCGGGAATAGGCTTCAAGGTACTGGGCGTTATTTGTCTGATTGGGGCAGTCATGATCGGGCTGGTGTCTTTTGAGGACTTCAATGCCCCTGGTTTTTTCTCCATCGAAACGGCATGCAGCGGCGTTGTACTCGGGATCGGTCTGCTGATCATTGGGCAGTACATGCCCAGGAAAACGCTGCTGGGTATGGAGGCTTACCAGCAATTAGCCGGCTATCGCATGTTTATGCAAACGGTTGAACAACCCCGCCTGGAACAACTGATCAAAGAGGACCCGCATTATTTTGATAAATCCTTGCCCTATGCGATGGTATTCGATATAGCCGATAACTGGTCCGAAAAATTTGAAGCCCTCAACGTTCCGCCGCCGGAATGGTATGGCTCCCGCTCCGGTCAATTCACCTCAAGGCAATTTATGCGGCAGTTTAGCCATGCGACGAAAGACATCGGCAATACCTTCACCAGTACACCCTCCAAGAGTGGCAGCAGCAGTGGCGGTAGTTTTAGCGGCGGCGGCTTCGGGGGTGGTGGTGGCGGGAGCTGGTAAGGTAGCCACGGAAGGAATACGGCGGCTCCCCCAATTTTTTACTTTACGACGGTACTTAATTGGGGGAGCGGACACGGCATCCACGCTCATCAATTATTTTATGCTTCAGTTTCAGCGAACGTGAGCACTCACGGCGTGCGACGTATAGGAAGCATGATAGTGAGTGCATTGATGGAGGAATTATATTTTTACAAACTTCCCCGTTCGTAATCTTCCATTGCGATCAAAGGCTTGCCAAAAATACAATCCACGTTCAATGTCGCTCATGTCAACAAACGAGGAAGAAGGGGCATAAATATTTTTTATGATTCTTCCCGACACGTCAAAAATCTTTACATTTTTCATTTGGATATCCTGTATTATAAGTTGTACATTCTCAAAATCATAAAATACCAAGTTGTCTTCCGGAACATCTTCAATTATGATACTAGTGTTTAGTTGTAGGGTCTTACAATAAGTATCCGACCCATTTTGATTAGAAACTGTTAGGCACACCTCATAAATCCCCACAGAATCGTACGAATGAGTTGGATATTGCTCAATAGAAGTCTGACCATCTCCAAAATCCCATATCCAATTATCAGGCTTGTAATCCGAAAGATCAGTAAATTCAACTTTCAAGAAGTCTGAGTTGTCATTATCAAAGCGAAAGCCTGCCATAGGGATATTATTTATTCCCAACGAATCACAAATGCTCCCGTCAACAGGGCCAATTCGATAGTTTGGCATATTGGGCAGACCGCCCACTGTGAAAGTATTTAGTTCAATGTTATGCTGCTTGAAATCACAGGCCAAGCCTGCCCGCTCCGGGTGTTCGATCGTGTGCAGGGTTAAGCAACCACCATTAGAATTCAGATAAATTTTTCCGTCTGGCGCCAGCTGTGGGTTACGGAAGTTGCAGGAATACGGGTTTGTGTACCCGTCATAAATATCTATGAGAATTTCGCTTGCTAATATTTCGTTTGCTTCCAAATCGTACTGATACAAATGCTTGACATCCGTCACATAGGCAAATCGTGAATCCCGCGATATGGCGAGGCCGCTGAAATATCCTTCATTAAACTCAAAGGGGATTAATTTGGGATCATAAAATTGTCCAGAACAACGATCAAACTCAAAAATTTGAAGACCTACTTCATCGCTAAACCTCAGATACCTCGATCCAGATGGCGCAAACAATGATGGCGAGGTTACATCTACATACACAGGCCAATCAATACCGACTGCTTGCGAAAATACATTACTAATTGAATCGCCTGCTATCAGCAAGGTTTGATATCTGTTGGATACCGCCTCAGGCACCACCATCCACCAATCCCTGCCATTGGCGTGCTTGGTTGCAGTCAACCCTGCATTGGCCAGGGTATCACTCATCAACAATATATTTTTTTGAATCACACTACCCCTACCACCATTTCCAGACTTGTCAATAATAGCCATATACAAGTGAAATGGTGCATAACTTGGAGAGTCTGGCATATAAGCATATTGGTAAAAGTCCCAGTAAAAGAGCAAAAAACGATTTGTATCCTTTTGTGAAGGCAATGCAATGCATCCCTGGGTAAAAGGGCCACCATAATTATCGAATAGGACAGGGATGCTTGATAACAGCAAGCTGTCACTATTATCCATGAGCTGAAATTGGGAATCTTGTATGCCCCAACTGTTGAAGGAAAAGGCATATTCCCCGGAATAGGTGCTCATGGTGGTATTGGTTATAAAAAAGGGTATCGTTTTGTCAACTAATGATATTTTCAGTTCGTAATCCGAGAAATTGAGCAGGTCGCCCTTGAAAGGATAAGTACCCAGCACCCAGTTGAAATCATGCTTTTGGGCAAAAATTGCGGAAATCGTCAGAAAAAGGAATATGCTGGCGCAATACAGTTTCTTAGCCATTAGAAAAACATAAAAAGGCAAAGCAACTGCAGTGCAGCCGCTTTGCCTGTGTGAATGTTAAGTGGTGTTATTGGAGGACTACGAATGGAATAACCTGCGACTTTCCTGCTTTGTCTAAAATCCTGCAGAAATATATGCCAGAGCACAGGTCTTGCTTAATGTCCAGCACTGGTGTTTTTTCATTGACATGGTGTTCTAATACAAGACTGCCAAGTGCATCATAAATGCTCACTTTTGAGCCGAGGAATTCGTTGGCACGGAGCATAAACGAGCCGTTGTTCGGGTTGGGGGCAATTTGAAACGCTTGGTCTGAATTGCCTGAAGCCCCGATAAGGCCTCGCTCTTCCGAAGGATAACAGGGCGCCTCACTGATATTTTCCATCTCGCAGTCGGGCAGGATGCCCCTTGCTTTGTACACGGCCATGCCGCCCGTACGCGGACATTGAGCAGCGATAGCCTTCAAGTTGTTGGCCTGCATTTCGCTCAAGGTATCGTACAATACCAAGTCAATCAGCAAACCATTGACTGCCTTGGTGTTCACCTCATACAATGCGGTGACAGAAATGGCATTATTGGCGGTTTTCGCAGCTTGCAATTTGGTTGCAGTTTCCAAACGATAAGTACTATCGAGTGCTGCCGCATCGCCAAGTTTAACCGCAAGATTGGCCTGCAATTGCACCCTTTGTGCCAGCAAACTGGCGGTCTCGCCATTGATGATCTGATCGTCCAACTGTTTGGCCTGTTCAAGCAAGGGAATTGTCTCGGCCCGCTTTTGAGCCACCTGTGCTGCGAGGGATGGGGAAGGAACGAAGGCATCGTCAATCATTTTCTGCACAGCCGATAGTTGAGCCATTGGAGTGCCGTTCTTTGCATTTTTGAAAATTTGAAACCCACTCCAAGAATTCAATAAACCAGCCTCAACGTTCAGGCGGTTGAGCAGGTATCGCTCGGCTTCCCAAGCGTCTGCTGGATTGTTGAGAGCAATAGCCAGTTCACCTGTCACCACACTCCGTTCTAATGAATTTTGGGTAAGACCCATAGAGCATTCAGGGTCTGGGCCACCGCCAGTAAACCAGCCAGAATTTGGGTCAATCTGGATAGGGAAATAAGGGTTAGAAAACGATTGGTTACCCGTCACATAAAACTTCGAGAAGTCCGCCAAATTCGTTGGTATACAAAGGGCATTATAAGTAGGCGCCTCAACATTATCCCACTCATTTCCATTGGTTTTTATTATGTTGCCTAATATATCAATTTCTCCTTGGTCCCCGATGACAGCACCGAATAATTGTAGCAATGTGTTGCCACCGATAATGTCGTTGCAGATCATCTGAGAGTTTTCGCTCAAGCCGTTGAAGAAAAAACCTGTGTTGCACTCACGGAGCAAATTGTATTCATAGTTGGTGTTGTCAAAATCAACTGAATAAATACCGTAAGCATAAGCTCTGGACGGCCCGGTAGGCAGTTCGTCAAATCTATTTAATGATACTAAATTGCCGCTTCCTGTAGAGCCATTGAGTCGGATGCCGATCTCACCGAGAGTAAGGGATGTATTGTATGTATGATGAAAACGATTATCAGCAATAGTCAGGTTGTTGTAATCACCGTTAGTCACATTGATCGCATAAGAAGTCACGTTCGGTGAGGAAAAGTTCTCGAACTCAAAATCGTTGTCTATAATGGAGTTCTCCCCTACTATGTGAGTGCCTCCTGTCAGGCTAATGGCACGGGTCTCCCCTGATATGCCAGTACCCATTCTAAATTTCATGTGGAATTCATTATAGTCTATGGCAAGGTCGCCAGATACTCCGTCTAAATCTCCGTACATACTGATGCAATGGATGCGTTCAAATTTTGCACCGTTCAGGAAAGTTACATAAAAATCATTATTTTGTATATATTGATTGTCAAAAATGACATCTGGACCAGTCGGATTGAATCTTATTCCATAATAGAAATTGTTTCCATTAGAAATTACATCATCATCATAGGTAAATGTACTGAAAAGTACTTGCAAATGGCTTGACCTTAAAATATCAATAGAATGGGTGCCATTATTGATAAAAGTACTTCCAAACACATTCAAAACTATTTTTGGATCAGCAAATATACCCTTTTTAATTATTTGGTCAAACTTGCAAAATGATACATTAAGAATAGTTTGATCCAATTTAACATTCTGCAAATGAATGCCTACATATATGCCATGATGAATTTTGGCAAACTCACTGTTGCCGCTCAATGTGGTTGTTCCTGTTGTCCGTTGTACTAATATCCCGGCAAATGTGATTTCACTGACAGTCGTGTTAAGCGGCGAAGTGCAGGTAAACTTGTTGCCCGAAAAACCTACCATTGTAATGCTTGTGCCTACCGCACTGGTTGTTTTACCAAGCTGGACACCCACTCGGTTTCGGTTGAATGTAGTATTATTAAGACTAAGCGTATTGGCTTCGCCATCGGCAATGACAGCGGTTGTGGCATCCTCAATCTCACTGTTATTTTGAGTATTTACCCTGGCATTTTTTTCTAGGTCAATTCCTGCCCAGAGGCCTGTGCAGCAAAATAGGCGGGATTGGTCTATGGTTAGAAGTGGTTGTGTAGTTGTTCCACCATTAACTATGATTTTTACGCCGGGTGAGATAATGACCCAACAGTTGTTGAACTCAAAATTGGACAGAACATTAAAGTTGCCTTGAACGAACACAGTCTTGTTGGTTAGCACAGAACTTCCCGTTTGTGCGAAAACGTCAGCGTCGGTCTGCCAGCCGGGTACGCCAAGAATGATGGGGGCAGGCTGGATTTGTTGCTCTTGAAACCTCTGACAGAGGGTCTTTGGGTACTGCGGCGGGAATTGGAAAAGTGCTTCGATGTTGCATTCCGGTAAAGTTTGTGCCAGCAAGGTACTTGTTGACATTTGGCTCGTGAAGAGTGCGACAAGGCTCAAAAGACTGAAAGTGAGATTGTGTCTCATAAATCGGGTTGGTTAAAATTGTGAAGAAAAAAATTGTATGATTATCGTTAAGGATTCAAGTAAATCAACTTTACTTTTCTTGATCCAAACTCACCTCACCCACAAAAATAGTGGCTAGTTTTACGCAAATGGGGCCCTCTATATTTATTTTTTGTTATTTTTTCCTCCATCTATTAGTAATGCATCCGCCACCAAGCCCCAAACAAACCTGCCCCACTTCGGATGCCGAGGGGCTTGGTTGTGGATGCATTAAGTTGAACGAAGCCGCAGCTTTGGAACGAATGCCAGGAAACCTAT
>JBILHS010000079.1:0-28038 GCA_044350425.1 Saprospiraceae bacterium
TTTACAAAACAGGTCAGGAAGCAGAAGGATATTACAAAGTGCGGGTGACCAAGGCCGGATACCAGGATTTTGAGACCTTTATCCATTTTCAGCATGGGGAGCTGATTGTATTGGATGTCGCACTTTTCCCCAATGGATTGTTGGACCTGACCGGTACGGTGATCAAACACAGTGATGGCCAACCGGTGGACAATGCGACCGTTTGGCTGTATGGGGCTTCTACGCCCAGCTCTACTACGACCGATGCGATGGGGGTATTTAATTTTAACAACATCAAAGCGGGTGTTTACAATATAACAGCCGGTGCGCCTGGCTTAGGGATGGGCATGCTTTCGGGTCAAACCATTGTGGGCAACACGGATGTTACGATCGAGCTTTTTGCAACACACCGGAAGGATGCTGCACAGACTGCCGGAGGCATGGATCTATGCAGTATTGCTCAAAATCCCTTTACAACAGAGACAACCGTGCATTACCGTTTTGAGGAAACCGGAGCCACGATCACTTTTTTAAATAACCTTGGACAAAGTGTGCAGACCCATAAATTGACAGATGCGGAAGGCCAGATTCGTTTTGGCACCGGGCTTCCTTCAGGGATCTATTTTGCGGTATTTGAGCAGGATGGAAAGGTATTGGAGGTTAAAAAACTGATAAAAGATTAGGTTAGCGTGTGCTTGCACCCCGATCTTTGATAAAATAATTTCCCACAACGCCACGATGTTTTGGTTGCTCAGAACGTCGTGGCGTTGTGGCGTAATGTGACCTAAACTTGAACACCCATGACACCGCTAGCAGAACGAATGCGTCCTCAAACACTGGCCGAATTTGTCGGCCAGGAACACCTGGTGGGGGAAAATGCGGTGCTACGCCAGGCCATAGAGCGTGGAAAGATCCCTTCTTTTATACTTTGGGGACCACCCGGAGTAGGAAAGACCACCCTGGCTCAATTGATTGCCAAGCTGCTCAACAAGCCCTACTTCCAGCTTTCAGCCATCAATGCAGGTGTAAAAGACATTCGGGAAGCCATTGAAAGCGCGGATAAACAGAATCTTTTTCAGCAAAAAGGGGCGATCCTCTTCATTGATGAGATCCACCGGTTCAGTAAAAGTCAGCAGGATGCACTACTTGGTGCGGTAGAAAAGGGTGTTGTAACCCTGATTGGTGCAACTACAGAAAATCCCTCTTTCGAAGTGATTCCTGCCCTACTTTCCCGTTGTCAGGTATACGTCCTCCAGCACCTAACCAAAGATGAGCTCATTGGGCTCGTAGATCGTGCCCTTGCTGAGGATAACTTTCTTAAAAGTCAGGACATAAAAATTGCTGAATATGACGCTTTGCTGCTCTATTCCGGGGGCGATGCAAGACGTTTGCTCAACGCGTTGGAATTGATCGCCAATTTTAGGGAGCCAGGCACAGCTTTGGAAGTTACCAACGACTTTGTGCGTGAACTCATCCAACAGAATGCCGCGCTCTATGACAAGGGGGGCGAGGCACATTACGATGTCATCTCCGCATTCATCAAAAGTATGCGCGGCAGCGATCCGAATGCTGCAGTGTACTGGCTTGCCCGAATGCTGGATGGCGGAGAGGATATTGAATTCATTGCACGTCGAATGGTCATACTCGCCTCGGAAGATGTAGGTCTGGCCAATCCCAATGCACTTTTGCTGGCAACGACCACGATGGACGCCATTCGGATGATTGGGATGCCCGAAGCCAGGATCATCCTCTCCCAATGTGCCATTTACCTGGCGACTTCACCGAAAAGTAATGCTTCCTACATGGCGATTGGAAGTGCTTTAGAATTGGTCAAACAAACCGGTTCACTCCCGGTGCCGCTGCACCTGCGCAATGCTCCGACCAAATTGATGAAAGAGCTCAATTATGGCTCAGGATACCAGTATGCCCATGATTTTAAAGGGAATTTTGTCCAGCAGGATAACCTACCCGAAGGTATTGACGGGAAAGTTTTGTACGAACCTGGCTCAAATCCCGCAGAGGAAAAAGTGCGCCAAAAGTTGCGGGAAGATTGGAAAGGGAAATATAAATACTGAAGCATAGGCAGCTTATTGGCCGCTTTATAGCTTCTATGTTTTGTAGTTTGAGTGAATAAATATTTTCTTGTGTTCACCATTGAATTAATATTTAAAACAATATGAAACAACTATCGACACTTCTATTTTCAATGCTGCTGGGTTATCCATTATTTGCTCAAAATTATGCAGACTGTGCTGTGGCACTGGAGATATGTAATAAAGATACACTGATCCTTCCTATGGTCAACGGATCCGGCATTGACCCCAATGAATTAGATAACCTATCCTGTTTTCAAGGTTTCCCCAATGTTGAAACCAATAGTAGCTGGATTCGATGGCAGGTAGCCGAAAGTGGTACACTTTGGTTTATTATCTCCCCTTTTGTTTTGGAGTTGGACATTGATTTTGCCGTTTTCAAGTTGCAAAATAGCGATTGCAACCAGAAAGAAACTGTACGCTGTATGGCTGCCGGCGATGTTTCTTTAGCCAGTCCTTGTATGGGGCCAACAGGTTTACTACCCGGGGAAACGGATGTGGAGGCACCTGCGGGTTGCAGTCCTGGCACCAATAATTATCTAGCGCCTTTGGATGTAATTGCCGGAGAATCTTATGTCCTGGCGATCAACAACTTCAGCTCAAATATAGATACCGTGCAGGTAGAATTTTATGGAACAGCACGCCTGGGTTGTGAAACCGCATCTTATGGAATGGTCAATAACAATCCACCCGGAGCCAGCAATGATCTGAATATCGGCCCAATCGTTCCCAACCCACTTGGTTCAGAAATGGATGCTCATTTCCAAATCCATGCGGAGCATGCCCAGAAGGTACTTATTCAATGCTTCAATACCCATGGGCAATTGCTTTATACGATGCATCAAAGCCTGAGTTCAGGGGCAAATACCATAGGATTGGATACCCGGAATTATACTCCCGGCGTATATTTTATCTCCATTATCGCAGATGAAACCACTAAAACCCTCCGTTTAGTTAAGAATTAACTATAACAAGGTTAAACGCACGCTAAACTCAGGGCAGCGTTTGCACCAAAACAGGGTTTGCCCCTACGTTTGTGTAAAAATTAACAGCCATGAAAAAAACAATCCTTCCTTTACTGGCAATTGCCCTGATTTCATTTTCCGCTTGCGACAGCGATCCTTACCCGCTTGATCTTCAAACATTTGATGTACGCTGGTTTGATGATGACAATTCAGGCACCCAAACCCTCGGAGATGCGCTCACTTTTGGGGTGCAAATCAATTCTACCGATCCTGATTCTGACGATCAGTTTATTACAGAATGGGAATTTACTTATTATGTGAATGATCAATTCGGAGGCGTGTTGCGCGGGGATGATCACCTCGTTACCAATTCGCTTTTTTTTGATGCCGAGGTAATTATTGGAAATCTGACACTGCCCGGACCGGGCGCTTTGAAACAAGGCGACGTGGTTGAATTCCGCCTTTGGGCCCGGGACAATCATGGAACAGAATTGGAACGTACCCATCGTTATGTGATTGAGGAGTAACGGTTACTAGCTTATTCTGAATAATCCCGACTGGTCATACCATGTCGGGATTATTTTTTTATACCTTTATAAAGTAATTCATTCCAAATCGACAAGTTCATCCCTGCTTATGAAAAAATTCTCCTTCACAATCCTCTTACTGATCCTGCTGAGCAACACTTCTATTTTTAGCCAGCAGATATTGTCTGTAACCTCTGCTTCGCAACCTCCTTACAATAACCTGACAAACCTGGTTCGCGACCATCTAACCGGATCAGGAATAGAGATCCTGAGCATCGAATCGAGTAATTCACTCTTTTCATTCGGATTTTTTACAGATGGAGATACTGCTATTGGTTTAAACCGAGGGCTCATTATTTCAACAGGTGGAGCTATCACTGCTCAGGAATCCGGGAATGATCAAGCCAGCGATTCATTTTCTGGCCTGGACACCCTTTCAGAATTGATGCCTTTGGCCACTGGTAATCTTCATGATGTTGCCTACGTTCGCATCAGGTTCAAACCTTTCAGTGATTCCATTCAATTCCGCTACATATTTGGCTCCGAAGAATATCCTGAATATGCCTGTACTAGTTTTAATGACATCTTTGGCTTTTTCCTGAGTGGCCCAAATCCGGATGGCGGGAACTATACAGATGAGAATATCGCACTGATTCCGGGAACCAATCTTCCGGTTTCAATCAACAACCTACACCCCGAAAACCTTGTTTTCCCTTCCTGTCCACCTGTCAATGCTCAGTTTTATCATGACAATGAGGACTCCAATAAGCAGCCCGTTTATGATGGTTTTACAGATATATTCACTGCTAAAGCAAAGGTTATTCCTTGTGGCATTTACGAAATGCTCCTGGCCATTTCAGATGTCGGGGATGGAGCGTACGATTCAGCAGTGTTTTTAGAGGCCAATAGCCTGGAAAGCGCCGTTGAAATTGCAAGTTCCCTTGAAATCGGAAATGACTTTATTCCTGAAATTGCGAACGCTGATACCATCACCTTTTCCTTCAATAACATCCAGGCAAATCTTCTTCCGCTACAGGTCAAAATTCAGGGAACTGCAACCAATGGCGTGGATTACCAGGCAGTCAACCCGGTTACTTTGGTCAATAGCCCCGGTGATGTGGTCAAATTTGTGATCCAACCTATTCCTGATGCCTTGCAGGAGGATATCGAAACAGTTGAGTTCGTAGTTTGTGGAAGTGCCGGCAACGCATGCTTTTCAAAAACCTTCACCCTGTACATTGCAGATCCTGACTCTCTTTATGCTCCAGTGGATTCACTCAAACTATCACCTGGTGGTAATTTAACATTGTCTGTAATTCCAAGCTCGGTCTCCAACAAAACGTGGACTTTTTCAAGCGCTACACCTTTAAATATTCAACCTACGGGGACTTTGGTAAAGTCAAACGTTATGGTAGATCAAATCCCTTTTGAAACGTTGGAGGATATTACTTTACTCCATTCTGTATGTTTGAATATTGACCATAGCTGGGATGAGGACCTGGATCTTTATCTCATAGCACCCAATGGGACTTATATTGATCTCAGCACAGATAATGGGGGAAATGGCGACGACTACACGAATACTTGCTTTTCTCCTTCTGCGACTTCAAACATTCGTGGAGGGGCTCCCTTTGCTCCGGCCTCAGCCGCACCTTTCAGCGGTGAATTTCAACCTGAAGGTCCTTGGAAGGACATCCTTGGGACACCTATTTCCGGCATCTGGAGCCTGGGGGCGCTGGATGATCAAAATAACATATCCGGCATCCTTCAAAATTGGGAAATCACTTTCTCAACCATGAACCTTGGTAACTTCAATTACCTCTGGAATACCGGTGAAACAACGGCTGAAATTCAGATCAGTACTCCCGGGAATTATCAGGTCATAATCCAAAATAAAGTGGGTACTTTTACAAAGACCTTCATTGTATCGGAGACGAGCGTGGGCACCGTAACACCAGAAGCTACAGCATCGCCCTTTAGCCTGTTTCCCAATCCCTCCGTTGGAGAAACCGTTTTAAAATTGAACAAAGCGTTGGATGTACTTTCGATACAGGTATATGACCTGAACGGTAAAATGATTCTGGAACAATTTTCGGCAGGCCCAATCATCGGTTCCGGCAGTTTGCCTAAAGGTATTTATGTTGTCTCCATGGCATGCGCAGAAGGTGTGTTTATCCAGAAAATGATTCGAAGATAACCTGATCCTCCTGCTACTTTCAAAAATAATCCCGCTCAGGCCTTGCCGATCGGGATTATTTTTCAGACCTTTGCATCACTGTACCGATACGGTAATGTAATTTTATCATACACGTGATCTCATCCAAGTATAAAGCAGATATTCTGAGCACAAATGGGGAGTTCGGCACTTCCAAAAGCACCGGCTTACCCTATGGCGGAACGTACATTCCGGAAGTGCTCTTGCCGGGTTTACAGGAAATTGCTGCCGCATTTGACCATTTTAAGTTCGATGAAGACTTTCTGGCGGACTTTAGCCATACCCTCCATACGTTTTCAGGACGTCCGACTGCATTTACGCCCCTGCCTCGGTTGAGCGAATCGATCGGGGGAGCGCAGTTGTTTTTGAAAAACGAAGGCCTGAACCATACGGGCGCTCACAAGATCACACATTGCATAGGACAGATCTTGCTGGCACAAAAGCTGGGCAAAACAAGGATCATTGCGGAGACCGGAGCAGGGCAGCACGGTTATGCAACTGCTGCGGTCTGCGCCCGATTCGGGCTGGATTGTACCGTATACATGGGCAAAAAGGACTACGAGCGGCAACGTCCCAACGTATATTGGATGGAATTACTTGGAACCAAAGTAGTCGCGGTGGAAGAAGGCAGTCAAACGTTGAATGACGCCGTGATTGCTGCCTTCAAAGACTGGGTAGCCAATCCGGATTCCTATTACCTGCTGGGCTCAGCCGTTGGCCCACACCCCTACCCTGCCATGAACACCTTTTTTCAAAAAGTGGTGGGCGAAGAAATCCGGCAGCAATGCACTGAAACCACCGGACGGTTGCCCGATTATTGCGTGGCCTGTGTGGGTGGTGGCTCCAATGCTTTAGGGATGTTTTTTGATTTTCTCGATGATGATGCAGTAAAACTGATCGGTGTAGAAGCAGGTGGTAGAGGAATCAAGCCGGGGGAACACGCTGCTAAAGTGAAGCGTGGCAAACGAGGAATTTTTGAAGGCTATCATTCTTATTTTTTACAGGATGGGGACGGAAACATAGCCAACACACACTCCGTATCGGCAGGTTTAGACTATTGCGGGGTGAGTCCGATTCTGGCTTACCTGGCAGATGAAGGCCGGGTGCAGTTTGAGGCTGCCAGTGACGATGCAGCACTTGCTGCAGTCAAAAAACTGGCACAAATGGAAGGAATCATCCCGGCATTGGAATCCGCACATGCTTTTGCTTATGCCTTTGAATTGGCTGCAGCATTGCCAAAAGACAAGATCGTCGTAGTGAATGCCAGTGGCCGGGGCGAAAAAGATCTTTTTATTACCATGCGTCATTTCCAGGAGGAAAGTTTGAACGCTTATGCGCAGCATTTACTCCAAAAACCACACCATAAGGTATGAGCATTCAAATCACAGAACCAGTTGCCACCGCCAAGCTACCTATCATGGCGCATCTGGTGCTGGGCTACCCTACCCTTGCAGAAAGCCTTCGCACGGCCGCAGCTTATATCGCGGCAGGCGTGGAGATCCTGGAATTACAAATCCCCTTTTCACATCCTACAGCAGATGGTCCGGTCATTACAGCCGCCTGCCAGGAAGCTACCTTACAGGGGGTATCTGTACAGGATTGTATTACAGCCATCCGGGAGTTGAGGGTTAAAAATCCCAGGCAGGAAATGATTGTAATGAGCTACTTAAATCGAATCTATACCTTTGGTTTTCAAGCCTTTGTCGATGAAATGGTCTCGGTTGGGGTGCAGCACCTGATTATTCCTGACCTTCCCGCAGATGCTGCACAGTCATCCATTTCACCGGGATCAGCCTTGAAGATCGTTCCGGTTTTGGCGGCCAACACCGCTGAACTTCGCATAGAAAAATTGCTGGACAGTGGCTTTGATTTTTTCTACCTGATGTCTGATTTTAAAATAACCGGCAGTGGCTTTAGTTTACACCCCAACCTGAAAGCGATCATCCAAACAATAAAAAGCCATCACCCTACAAAAGTTCCAAGAATAGGGATCGGTTTTGGAATATCCACCCCCGAACAGGCGTTGTTGATTGCAAGCGAAGCAGACCTTGCAATCATCGGCTCGGCACTGATTCAGGCACAAAAAGCTGGAAAGTTGGATGAGTATTTGGAATCTTTGCAGCTCGCTTTCAAAACACCCTGATTTGATTTTTAAGGAAATTCGGATCCCATATTTAATTTGTAAAACTGACCTGGCCCAGGCATGGACCGTGGTCTTTGTGTCGGTGGTATTATGGCTTGTAACCTCAGCTATAGTCCAGGCACAAAATATTAACAATCAAAGGATAGTCGTTGGCGCAGAGCGGTTGGATGTTCTACTGCCGATGCTTAAAGGGGAAAATGTAGCCTTGGTTGTGAATCATTCCTCCCTGGTTGGCAATACCCATTTGGTGGACACCTTGAATCAACTCGAGGTGTGTATCACTCAGATCTTCGCTCCCGAACATGGTTTTCGCGGAGATGCAGACGCAGGAGAACACGTTAAAGATGGGTACGATCCCCGGACAGGAATTCCAATCATCTCACTTTATGGAAAACACCGCAAGCCGCTTCCCAAAGACTTGGAGGGCGTTTCAGTGGTAATTTTTGATATCCAGGATGTTGGTGCCCGATTTTACACCTACATCAGCACCTTGTTTTATGTCATGGAAGCCTGTGCGGAACAAGGTAAAGCAGTGATCATATTGGATAGACCCAACCCCAATGGTCATTATGTGGATGGTCCGGTGCTGGATTACAGACTAAACTCCTTCATAGGCATTGCTCCGATCCCGATCGTACACGGCTGCACGGTGGGCGAACTGGCGCGACTATTTGTGGGGGAATACTGGGTTTACAGACCTAAGCCTTTGAATTATGAGGTCGTTCCCTGTTTAAACTATTCCCATTCAAGGCCTTATGAGCTTCCGGTGGCCCCCTCCCCCAATTTAAAAACTACCAGAGCCATCTTGCTTTATCCTTCCCTTTGTCTTTTTGAAGGCACCACTTGCAGTATTGGAAGGGGAACAGATTGGCCTTTTGAAGTGGTGGGACATCCGGATTTTTCCTGTGATTCCTTCAACTTCGTGCCCAGGCCGAATGCAGGGAACAAAAACCCTTTGCATGCAGGATGGCTTTGTGGCGGCTGGGACTTTACTAAGATCCCTGTAGATACCCTTCGGGCATCGAAACAATTGAATTTGAGTTGGTTGCTCCGGTTTTACAATCAATTTCCTGACAAAACTGCCTTCTTTCGGGAAGATCGTTTTTTTGACCTACTCGCAGGTACCAGAAATTTGCAACAGCAAATCATGGAGGGAAAAACAGAAGCAGAAATTCGTGCCTCCTGGGCACAGGACCTGGAGGCTTTCCGGGCCATACGTCAGAAGTATCTGATTTATCTGGAATAACACTACATCGTCAGCCGGCATTCCCCCTCACTCCACTGCAGGTCTACCTTGCCGCCCTTTTTCATCCAGCTGACCAATTCAGCACCCATGAGTTCGGCGCGCCACCCTTTGAGCAAGTCATGATCAAAATCATCACTGCCGGATTTCAGGCGGTTAAAATCACCTTTTGGAAACAACAAAGCAGCGCTGATCTCATGCTCCAGGCATTGTTTTTTCATGAAATGATACAGCAGTTCCATGGTCCATTCACGTTCGGTGTCTTCCGGCAGTGGTCTTGGAATGGAGTCCAGGATGGCGCGTTCGGCCTCTGTAGCCGGCGCTTTCCAGAGATCCTGCCAGACCTCCATATATTTCTTCCACACCCCTTCAGGCATGGTCCGATTGGACTTAAAAGCATTGGGGCCACCTTTGGTAGATCGCAATACCGTGCTAATGTGCCGGCTTTGCAGCACGGTCTCCTTGGGGATATTACTGGATTGTGCCCGCTCGATGCGCCAGCGATAGATCCGCAGAAGAAATACCTTCTCCCGAAAATCAACCTGATGTACCAGATCATTGGCGAACAACTCTTTATGCAGATCCACGGCATAAAAAACCGCGCTTTCCCATTTGCGATTTTCTTCCCTTGCCCAGGATTCGCGGTGGTGTTTTCGGAGCTTATTGGTTAGTTTTTCATGTAAGGCCGGAAGGTATTTCACGTCCTCTACAGCGTAGTCCAGCGCTTTAGGATCAATGGGTCGTGCCTCCCAATTGGCCACGGTATGACTTTTGGCCAGGGTCACGCGAAGTTCTTTTTCAACGATCTTGCCAAAACCCGCCGGATAGTTGTACCCTACAAATCCCGCAGCGATCTGCGTATCAAACGTATTGCTGGGAACTGTGCCGAAAAGCGTGTAAAGCAAGCGATAATCATTGTCGCCGGCATGGGTGATTTTCAAAATAGCCGGATCTTCCACAATACTTAGGAATTTTCCGAGTTCTTTGATCTTGAGTGTATCGATGAGAAAGATATCATCTTCCGAAACAACCTGAATAAGGCCAAGCACCGGGATATAATATTTTTCGCCCACAAACTCTGTGTCAAATCCGATCCAATGCGCAGAAGCAAGTGCGTCCATGACGCGATCAAAGTCGGTTTGGTTCTCTAGGAGATGTACTGGTAGATTCATAGCCCGCAAAGGTAGGAAGGAAAAAATTTAAAGGAAGCAATGTGCCCAAGTAAGCACGTAATTTGTGTGCAGAAAGACACAAAATTTAAAAAAAACGATTACCTTTCCTTCCCTGTGTAATTGAGCAAAGTAAAAACATCCCTTAAATTCGCCCTTCAAAAGCGCTTGCGTTAAATCTATACCATGAAAAAAGTACTTTTTGGCATTGCCATCTTTATTTTCCTACTTCTGGCCTCTCTTATTGCCATTCCATATCTCTTCAAAGATGAAATTATTGCACAGGTTAAGACTGCTGCAAATAAAAGTCTGACTGCAAAATTGGAATTTTCAGACGTTGACATTTCAATCTTTCGGCACTTTCCACGATTATCGGTAGGGTTGGAAGGTCTTGAAATCACCAATGGGCCTGGTCCCTTCGAAGGGGTTAAACTGGTAAAATGCGAACGACTGGATGTTGCTGTAGACCTTTGGTCCGCTATTTTCGGCGACAAAGTGGTGATCCAGGGTTTGTTTTTCAAAAAGCCAGACGTCAAAGTGTACGCCCTGAGCAATGGTGCAGCGAACTATGACATTTCAGCAGAGCCGGCCAGTACAGAGGAAACCGCTCCAGTCAAACTTGAAAGTTACGGTATCGAGGATGGTAAAATCCTGTATGACGACCGCGGTCTGGATATGAAAGCGGAGCTGGAAGGCTTAAACCATACCGGCTCAGGCGAATTCACCTCGTCACTTTACGATCTGGTCATGGAGACCGCCATTGAAAAGCTCTCTGTAAATTACGGAGGTGTCCAGTATTTACGGAATGCGCAAGCAAACTGGAAATCCACTTTAGGAGCCGATATGGCCAATATGAAGTTTACCTTCAAAGAAAACGACCTGAAGGTCAATGATTTGAAACTTTTACTGGATGGTTGGGTACAAATGCCTGAAAACACGGAGGATATTCGAATGGATCTAAAATTCGGAACGCCAGAGAATACGTTTAAGAGCTTACTTAGTATCATTCCGGGCGCCTACACCAAAGATTACAAGGACGTTCAAGCCAATGGCACGGTGCAATTTGCAGGTTTTGCCAAGGGCACCTACAACGAAAAAATGTACCCCGCCTTTAAACTTGATTTTAAGGTTGGAAACGCTGATTTTAAATATCCAAGCCTCCCCCTGGGCGTAAGCAATATTAATGTGGATGCATCTATTGCCCTTCCGTCTGCGCGGCTCAACGACCTGACCGTGAATATCCCCAAGTTTAGTCTCAAAATTGGCAGCAATCCTTTGGAGGGATATTTTAACTTAAAGACCCCTGAAAGTGATCCTACGGTGGACATGAAACTCAATGGCACGCTCAATCTGGGCGAACTCTCCAAGGCATTCCCGATGGAAGGTGTGCAGGAACTTGCCGGCATCCTCCAATCCAACATGACCGTAAAAGCATCCATGAGTCAGATCGACCAGGGTAAATACGATGAGGTCAACATGGCAGGCACTTTTGGCTTGTCAGGTGTAACTTACAAATCTGCTGGAACCCCGGCCGTAAAGATCAATTCCTTAGCAACCAGTATAACCCCTCAAAGGGTTGACATTCAAACTTTTGATGCTAAATTAGGCAACAGTGATCTTCGTGCATCTGGTAGTATCGACAACCTGCTGGCTTATTTCAGCACCACCAAAACCATGCTTGGGAATCTCAATTTTGCTTCCACTTATTTTGATGCAAACGAATGGATGGAGCCTGCTCCAGCAGATGGTAGCGTGGTGCCCAGTGATGTGCCTGCTGCTGAATCGACCACTGCTGTTTTTGATCGCTGGGACTTCACCGTAGATGGGAAGATTGGCAAATTGAAGTACGATACGTACGATATCACAAACCTTACGGCCGCAGGGCATTTCACCCCGAACAAAATGGATATTTCCAGTTTTGGCTTAAAATTCGGAGGCACCAGCGATTTGAGTGGTTCCGGGCAAATCCTAAATGCCTGGAATTACCTCTTTGACAATCAAACGGTTGCGGGCGTGATCAACCTGAATTCCAAATATTTCGACCTCAACCAGTTTATGACGGAACCGGCCGCCCCTGCGGCTGCCAAAGGCAGCACCCCTGCGGCTCCTCCTGCAGAGGCTGTAATTCCGGTACCTGAAAATATGGATATGACGATCAATGCAAATTTCGATAAGATCAAATACACGACTTATGATCTGAACAACCTGAATGGGCAAATTGTCATAAAAAACAGTGTTGCAAAACTGAAAGACTGCACTGCAGATATTTTGGGCGGACAAATCGGTTTGGCAGGTGATTACAACACCCAAAACCTTGCAAAACCAACCTTCGATATGGATCTGGCCCTTCAAAATATGGGCTTTCGCGAAGCTTACCAGAATTTTGCCACCATAAAAGCGCTGGCTCCCGTGGCTCAATTGATCGACGGTAAATTTAACACCACCCTCTCTTTAGCGGGAGGGCTTGGAAAAGATATGATACCTGACTTTGCTACGCTTTCTGCTGCCGGATTTCTGGAAACGGTTTCTGCCATTTTCAACAACTTTAAACCCATGAACGCCATTGGAGAAAAGTTGAATATTGCTTCTTTAAAGCGCTTTGAATTAAAAAATACGAAGAACTGGTTTGAAATCAAGGACGGGAAGGTGACTGTTAAGCCTTTCAATACCCAGGTGGGTGATATAGGCATGCAGATCGGAGGTACACATGGCCTCAGCAGCGACATGGAATACCAGATATTGACCAAAGTGCCCCGGAAATCTCTGGGTACTGCCGCCAATTCAGGCATGGACCTCTTGTCCAAAGAAGCCTCCAAGTTGGGCATAAGTGTTGCGCAGGGAGAATTCATCAATGTTCGTTTTGATCTGACAGGCACCCTGTTCAGTCCAAAAGTTGCCATGAAAGTACTGGGCTCAGATGGCGAAAGCAGTATCCAGGAAACTGCAACCGGAGCCGCAACCGCAGTGGTTGGCAAGGTCAAAGATTCTTTGACCAATGTAGCCAACAGAGAGATCGACAAGGCCAGACAAAAAGCCACGGAAGCTGCTGACAAAGCCACGGACAGCCTAAAAAGACTTGCCGACAAAAAAATACAGGAAGCCACCGACAAAGTTACCAAGGAAGCTAAGGAAAAAATCGGCGAAAAAGCCGGCGAAGCCCTAGGCAAAGAAAGCGCTAAAAAAGCGGAGGAAATCAAAGACCGGGTGAACAATTTCGACCCTTTCAAAAAGAAAAAGAAAAACAATTAGTACCGATGAAATTAGACCCTCCAAATCGTGAGGTTATTATTTCATCGGTACTTAGAACAAATTTTTTCAAACATGTATACGACCAGATTCCTGCTTTTTTCTTTTTGCGTAACGCTTGGTTTTGCTTGTAGTCCTACTCCAATTAGACAGATAACCCAGCTAAAGAGCAGTCCAGATAAAAAAAACACCTATCCTGCGGCAGTAGTTACACCTTTCAGAAAAAAGGTGGTGGATTTCGGCAAAAAATTCGTTGGAACCAGTTACAAATATGCAGGTCAAAGCCCTAAAACCGGCTTCGATTGCTCTGGCTTCACCAGTTATGTCTTGAAAGAATCCGGGGTGGTCGCTTCTCCGGCGTCTGCAATTCAGGCTACGGAAGGGCGTTATGTCGCATTGGATCGGGTATTGCCAGGGGATTTGATCTTCTTTGGCGAAAGCAAAAAGAAGATCTCGCACGTAGCGCTGGTGATCAGCCGGGGGGCGGAAGGAATTACCTGCGTGCACAGCACAAGCAGCAGAGGAGTTATTGTGGAAAATGTGAGCCAGTCCGCTTACTGGAAACCCAAGATCTTATTTGCCCGGGATCTGATCACAGATAATTAGCCTTCAAAAAGAATCGTGGATCTCCTCTAAAATACGCTGCATCTCCAGTTTCCAGGCGCGATTGCTGCCTACAAAATTGTTGTGCATAAAACTGAAGATCAGTGTTTTGCCGCTTTTGCAACTAATATAGCCACTCAGGCAGTGTATGCCTCCCATGCCGCCGGTTTTTGCAAAAACATAGGGCTTTCCAGCCTTGCCGGGATACCAGCTGGAAAGGGTACCCGCCACTCCACCCGCCGGAAACAGGGATAAAATTCGCTCGTGGGGATGTTCTGACCAAAGTTTCTGAAGCACCTGAGCGAGACTTTGCGGGGTCATTAAGTTGTAGCGCGACAGGCCGGAGCCATCTACCCATTTGGGGCGCTGGGGAAGATTCGCAAGTACACTGTCAAGCATCCAATGGATCATCGTGTCTGATTCGAGCAGGTTATATTTCACCCCGGAACAAACCAAAAGCATTTGCTCTGCAATGAAATTATCGCTTTGGTGCATCATGCGGCGGAGAACCGTGTCGATGGGGCTGGAATACAGGGTATGCCAGGGATAAGTGGCAGATTCAAGTTCGGGAAAGGCATCAAAACAAAGCTCTGGCACAGGCCGTTTTAAGGTGTCACTGAGTAATTGGCTCAGCAAAGTACTGGGGTAGCCTGCAAAACCTTCTGATTTATCGTAGAAAGATTCTACTGGAGGCGGACAGTGTGAGCTGGTGCGAAAGGGCAAAACTTGGACTTGCTGATCAGCAAGTGAATCTATTACCCAAAAATTGGACGCTTCTGTTCGCTTAATCCCATGGATGTTTTCGGTTTGTCCACTTCTCCTTACGAAATTGTAAAAAAAAGTCGGTTCAACATGAAATCTCCCATTGGGCTGACCAGTTACTTGAATGCAATTGCCATAGATCGGCATCGCACTTTTTTCTACCTGATACTCCTCATTATAATCGTCCCAGGCCCAGCCTTTGCCAAAACGCTCCGTTTCAAAACGACGGTGTACGTATAAGAGTGGCATCACAGGCCGATAAATCAGGTGTCGAGCCGCTTGCCAGGCTTCAAAATCAGGGTGCAAAAATGTTGGGTCGCCTGTTCCCCGGAATACAATAGCATCCTCCAGCCTTAAATATTGAATTGCCGGGACCGAATCTCCCAGCACCTCCAGGCAAGTTGCCAGGGTCAGAATTTTCGTATTCGAGGCGGGCGTGAAATACCGGTTGCCATTATAATCGGCCAGGGTATTGCCTGTAGCCGGATCAAGCAGGGTAAAACCCGTATATGCTTTTAAAAACGTGGGAGCATACGCTACTTCGTGCCCTATTTTTTGGGAAGATCGATGGATCCGTCTTTGAAAAATCGCACAGGAAGGGAGGAGGAGCAGGAATAGTAGGCCTTGAAAAAGTGTGCGCATATTTCCATGGTTGTTGTTTCATACAACGCCACAACGCTTGCATGGAGCGCTGTGACGTAGTGGCGTTGTATGAAATTATCTTTTAGCCAACTTACTATTTGAATACCCATACCCAAAGTAGATCACCAGGCCAGCCACCAGCCAAATGAAAAAACCGAGCCAGCTCCTGGCCGGGATCTGCGCCATCATGTACAAACAAGACACCAGACCTAAAATAGGAATCAGAGAGAGATTGTGTTTAAAAGCCAGAAAAGCCATCGTCAGACAAGTGAAAATGAACAGCCACATCGGAATTTTGTGCTGGAACAGATGAAAACCGGATTCGTATTTTGCTTCTTCCGGCAGGGGTAAGGCCATTACGGTCTGACTGTAATCATCGGCTGTCAGGGCTTCCAGATAATATGCAACGACACCGTCCGTACCGGTAAATCCTACACTATCTCGCGCCGTAAGCACACTGATCACGGCGGGCATATCCCGATCCGGGATATTTTGCAGGAGATCTTCAACCCCGTACATTTGTCGCTCGTTGGTCAACCAAGCCTTTGTTTCTGCCTCAAAACGCACGAACAAAAATGCAACCCCGGCGACCAGGGCCAGCGGATAGATCCATTTGCCATTCAGGTAAGGCGTGCGGAATTTGCCGCGGGGCGCATCAGGCTGAACCTGAAGTTTCAAAACGCCGCCACAAACCAACACGAAAGCAAATAAGGTTCCCATACTGCACAGATCCAACACGGTGTCACTGGGAATGAACAACATCGGCACCACTACAAACAAGCCTGTGATGATCGTAGCAAAAGTTGGGGTACGGTATTTGGGGTGGATGTATGAAAATCTTTTGGGCAATAAGCCATCCCGACTCATGGTCATCCAGATACGCGGCTGACCCAATTGGAACACCAGAAACACGCCGGCCATCGCAAATACCGCACTCACGGCTATAATGCCAGAGAACCACTTCAAGTTGATCTTGCTAAATACGTAAGCCAGTGGATCATTGACATCCAGCTCTTTGTAACTTACCATACCTGTAAGCACCAAAGCGATGATGATGTACAGCACCGTACAAATGACAATGGAATACAACATTGCCCGTGGAAGGTCGCGTTGTGGATTTTTACACTCCTCGGCAGTGGTGGAAAGGGCATCAAAACCGATATAGGCAAAAAAGACCGACGAGACCCCTGCCATAACTCCCCCAAATCCATTGGGCACAAAAGGATGCCAGTTGTCCGTGTTTACATATCCGGCCCCCACAATAATGACCAGCGCGACCACGATCAATTTCAAAGCTACCATCACGGTACCAGCCGTCTTGGATTCCTTCATGCCGATATACACCAGCGCAGTGATCAGGATGGACATCACAATAGCTGGAATGTCCAGGATCATACGAAAGCCACCGATTTGGGGAGCCGACTGCCAGGCATTGTATGATTCGAGCTGAGACTGGGAAAATGCTTCCTGGGTTTTCCCTCCTTTCAGGAGTGCCGTTGCTGAATCATAGCCAGCATGTGCGGTTACATAGTCTGTGGTGGCCCATTCAGGAATATGCCAGCCCGCGCTGTCGCATAAACCAGTAAAATAACCTGACCAGGAAACTGCGACCGTGATATTCCCGACCGCATATTCCATCACCAGCGCCCAGCCAATGATCCAGGCTACCAGTTCGCCAAAGGCAACATAAGAGTAAGTGTATGCGCTGCCTGAAACAGGCACCATGGAAGCAAACTCAGCGTATGCAAATGCCGCAAAGCCACAAGCTATCGCCGTAAAAACAAAAAGGAAAACGACTGCCGGCCCCCCGTTAAAACTGGCGGAACCAATGGTGCTAAAAATGCCCGCTCCAATGATCGCTGCAATACCAAAGGCAGTCAAATCACGAACACCCAGGTTTTTATCCAGGCCGCCTGAGCCATGGATCTCTTCATTTTGAGCCGTTTGGATGGCGTCGTCAATAGATTTTTTGCGAAAAAGATTGTCAAGAAAAGCCATAGGATAGAATTAGGTTCTGCCGATTTGCACGGCAAAGTAGAACATTGTTCTAAAATCCTTTTGGCAAAATCACTAAACCTACTTGCTAAGTAATTTTTGACTTGCCCAATATCGATATCGCGGAGCCTTCTGCGACAAAAACAGAAGTGGGAGCTCCTTTCAGAACATCCCTAAATGCGGGGCCATAAAGTTTGCCAAAATCCGCTTTTACTTGGTGATTCCTGACCTGATAAACGTTCCATCGAGGATGCTCGACCTGGTATTCGTTGGTGCTTCTCGCTCCCAGGCTGGCATATCCCCAATAGTGCTCTGTTATAAATTCTTCTTCACTTCCAACGGCGATCGGAAGGGCGACAGGCTCTGTTTCAGCAGCCATTTTGTACCAGGCGGGACCAAAAAAGGGTTTCCATTCGTAATTGACCCTGAAACAATCCGGTTGCAAATCCCATTGGTGACGCATGCGATGGGTTGCATAATTTTCCCCATAAACACCATTTGCAATCAGGGTGATGGCTGGTTTTGGGACGATCTCTTGGATGAACACAACGCCTCGACGGGGTGCCTGCGCGGAACCCGGATCTTTTCGGCGTACATAAAACCTGAGATTTACTTCTTCAAAATCACGGTGAAACGGGATCGGAAGCCCTAATACCCTGGTTTTTATAAACATAAAACCTACTAGGCTGATATAACATCGGCCCTGCCAAAGGTCAAGCTCTGTTCCCCAAGGTACATAAGGCGCCAGCAACTCAGGCGAAACTTCGTAGTTCACCATCAAGAGTTTGCGCCACTCTGCAGTCAAAAAAGTCATAATTTGGGTAAATTTTAAGCAATCAGGAAATGGACAACCGGCTTTTGTCCACCGGCCCCAATCCATACTGAAAACAGCATTTAGGTCGAAGATGTTTCTGGTTTTTCCAGAAACCGATCGTCCATCTCCTGATTCCTTAAAAAATACTTACGCCTCTGCGTAAGCCTCCATTGGAGGGCAGGTGCAGACCAGATTCCGGTCTCCGAAAGCCTGGTCAATTCGGCCTACAGTGGGCCAGAATTTGTAACCATGACGCAGATAAGGCAGTGGGAATACTGCTTTTTCGCGCGAATATTTGTGATCCCAGTTCTCCGCAGTGGCTACATCACAGGTGTGTGGTGCATTGTGAAGTGGATTGTCTTCCAGATCATATTCTCCCTTAGCAATCGCATCGATTTCTGCACGGATGGCCAGTAAGGCATCGCAAAAACGATCCAATTCAGCTTTACTCTCGCTCTCTGTGGGTTCGATCATGATGGTACCCGCCACAGGAAAAGATAGTGTGGGCGCGTGGAATCCATAGTCCATCATACGCTTGGCAATATCTTCTGCGCCCACCAAAGACTTGAACGGGCGCATGTCCACAATCATCTCGTGGGCACAACGGCCATTTTCTCCGGTGTACAGGATCTCATAAGCGCCCTGAAGCCGTGCTTTGATATAGTTCGCGTTAAGTATGGCGTATTTGGTCGCATTGGTTACACCTTCTGCACCGAGCATTCGGATGTAAGCATACGAGATCAGCAGGATACTTGCACTGCCCCAGGGGGCTGCGGAAATAGCTGTAGTTCCTTGAGCACCACCAGTTTCTGCCAACACATGTTTAGGCAGGTATGGGGCGAGACTGTCATTGCAGCAAATAGGTCCCATACCAGGACCACCACCGCCGTGTGGGATCGCGAAGGTCTTATGCAGATTGAGGTGACAAACATCCGCACCAATGGTCGCCGGGCTGGTCAAACCAACCTGGGCATTCATGTTTGCACCATCCATGTAAACCTTTCCGCCATGCTGGTGGATAATGTCACAAACCTCCTTGATGCTGGTCTCAAATACGCCGTGTGTAGACGGATAAGTCACCATCAGGCAGGATAGGTTGGCAGCATGCTGCTCGGCTTTGGCGCGAAGATCCGCGACATCAATATTGCCACGCTCATCGCAGGCAACGACCACGACCTCCATACCTGCCATCACTGCAGAAGCCGGGTTGGTTCCATGCGCGGAAGAGGGAATGAGGGAAATATTGCGATGCGCACCGCCGGTCGCCTGGTGATAGGCGCGAATAGCCATCAAACCAGCATATTCGCCCTGAGCGCCACTGTTAGGCTGTAATGAACAGGCTGTAAAGCCCGTGATCTCGTTGAGGTATTGCTCCAGTTCGCTGATGATCTGTGCATAGCCCTGCGCCTGGTCCACAGGCATGAAAGGGTGCATGTTTGACCAGTTGTCCCAACTGACCGGAATCATCTGTGCCGCTGCATTCAGTTTCATGGTGCATGATCCCAGGGAGATCATTGAGTGTACCAAGGACAGATCGCGATTCTCCAGACGCTTCAGATAGCGCATCATGTCACTTTCGGTATGGTATGAATTAAATACCGGGTGGGTCAGGTACTTGCTATCGCGTTCCAGACCAGATTTTGGCGTACTTGCCTTTGAAAGCTGGCTGCTGACACCAAATACTTTCAGGATGTCATTCAGGTCGCTTTCCGTCACGGTCTCGTCCAGGGCGATCTGGAGCGCATTTTTTTCATAGAAGAAATTAATGCCTGCAGCCTCAGCTTTGGATCTGATGTCAGCAAGTTTGCTTTCTGCAAATTCAAAACGAAGGGTATCGAAAAAGTGTGGGTTTGTTTGTTTAAACCCTGCAGCACTCAATGCGCTTGAAAGGGAGGCAGCCATGTCATGTGCCCGTTGCGCAATCCCACGGATACCTTCCGGCCCATGATACACCGCATACATGGCAGCCATATTGGCCAGTAATGCCTGCGCTGTGCAAATGTTGGAAGTCGCTTTTTCGCGGCGGATGTGTTGCTCACGGGTCTGAAGTGCCATGCGCAGTGCCCGGTTACCGTGCTTGTCCACAGAAACCCCAATGATACGGCCAGGGATCTGGCGTTTGAAATCTTCGGCACAGGCAAAAAATGCAGCGTGTGGTCCACCATAGCCCAATGGAACGCCAAAACGCTGGGTGTTGCCCACGGCTACATCAGCACCCCATTCGCCTGGAGGGGTCAATAAAGCAAGCGAAAGCAGGTCCGCCGCTACACATACAAAGACACCATTGGCCTTGGCTTTTTCCACAAAAGCGCGGTAATCCAATACATTGCCCTGACTATCCGGGTATTGCAGAATCACACCAAAGGTTTTATCAGAAAATTCAAAGGACTTCCAGTTGCCGATTTTTAGCTCAATGCCATGTGGAAGTGCGCGGGTTTTGAGCAGGTCGATGGTTTGTGGCAAAACGGTGTCAGACACCAGAAATACCTTCGCTTCTTCTCCAGCTTTGGCGCGCTTGTTCTTTTCATGGTAGAACATGTTCATCGCCTCAGCAGCAGCCGTGCCCTCGTCCAGCAAGCTGGCATTGGCAATTGGCAAACCCGTCAGGTCACAAACCATGGTCTGAAAATTCAGCAGACTCTCCAGGCGTCCCTGTGCAATTTCTGCCTGATAAGGAGTGTATTGGGTATACCAACCTGGATTGCTGAACAAATTGCGCAGGATGACCGGAGGTGTAATATTACCCGAATACCCCATGCCGATGTAGCTCCGCATCATTCGATTCTTCATAGAAACCTTTTTCAGGTCTTGAAGATATTCGAATTCAGACTGCACAGGCGGCAGATTCAAAGGCTTTTTCAGGCGGATGGAGTTGGGGACCGTTTGCTCAATCAATTCGTCCAGCGACTTAACGTTCAGGACTTTGAGCATTTCTTTGGTTTCGGATTCACTGGGACCGATATGCCGACGCTCAAAGCGGTCGGGATGAGGAAACAAACTCATTTTTGTAGATGTGGTGAGAGGTGAGTGTGCTAAAATTGGCTCTAAAACCGCGGCGAAGGTAGAAATGTTCAGGAAGAAATGTGGGCTGGCTTCAGAAGAAAAATCTGTCTGATTTCCCATAAAAAAAATATCCAGACCAATCCATACTCCAAAGTGATCAAGCCGAAATGTTCTACCCGACCGCCTCCGGAATAATGGCTGTAAGAAAGGGCCACAAGCCCCGACCAGATCACGACAAAACGCCAATTTGTTCGGATGGAAAGTGCAAGTGGTACAGCCACATACCAGGGCTGGATAGCCGCCGAAAAAGAAAGGTAAATGAACAAGGCAAAGACCAAAGCGCTGAATAAGCCCGAAAGCCCTGAAAACAGGTATCTCGATTTGACTTTCAACGATCCTACGGTCCGCCAGGCAATGATCAATACAGCCAATATCGTCAGGCCACCCAGCACGGGGCCGGATCGGGCGCCGATATCCCAGCCGGTTTTAAGGATGCCCAGCTCCCGCACCAGGTAATAAATGCTGGCGTTGAATTGAAATTTCCTGAAATAGAGATCCAGGCTCTCCAGAATATTCGGCAAAACCAGCAGCAAAGGGGCAAAAAGCACCAGACAAGCCAGACCAAAAACGACATTAAAAGTCCATCCCTTTCGCCAACCCAACCAACGCCAAACGATCGGTAAAAACAGGACCGGCAGCATTTTGCTGGCTGTTGCGAGTGCCCACCAAAGAGCGGCCTGGGCGATTTTGTCCCGATCTAAAGCCGCCAGTCCTGCCAAAAGGAAAAAGATCATCGCCCCTTCGAAGTGCACATTTCCGCAGATTTCCAGAATGATCAGGGGATTGAGTGCATAGATCAGGGCTGCGTTTCCTTTCAGATTCAATCTGTTGGAAAAATCCGGCAGATTGGAGCCCTCAGCGTTTGCCCGCTTTTGCAACAACCCAATAGTGCCTATTTCACAAAGCAGGAGAAACAACTTCAAAACAAACACACCACCTGATTCACTGTACGGGAAAAGCCAGGCGGCCAGCGCAAAAACAGCCTGACAAACAGGTGGATACACCGTAAAATAACCTGGAGAATTGAGTTTTGCGAACAATTCCGGAGTGATTCCGGTCGGCAAAATGTTGTTTTCAATAAAATAGGCGGGCATATGGACAAACGGATGAATACCCGCCACACTTAGATGTCCGTCCCAAAGGAAGCGGGCATAGTCGTCAGAAAGATTGGGGATACTGAATAACAAAAGAATCCGAAGGCCAACTCCCAACCCAAAAAGTCTTTGGAGCGCACTGGCTGACAAATGCTTTTGCTGATAAAACACTACCCATAGATACAAGCAAAAAAACACTCCATAGGCAGCGATGAAACTCGCAAAATCGGTCCGTTGGGCAAAATATCCCAGAAAGATGGTCAATCCTGTAAAGGCCAGTCCGATGATCGGGAGGGTGATTTTGTGGCGCATGGCGCGAAGGTATCCCGAGCAAGTTCATTAACTTATAAATTCCTCCACAAGTTTTCCCACTTTTGCGACAGCTTTTCAATAAGCTTTTTAAATGAAAAACCTCCGCGCAATCTGGCGTCTGCTTTATTTTGTCTTTTACACCTCCTTTAAAGTGGGTCAGATCATCCTGAGCAGTCTGCTCATGGGCCAGGACATTCGGCGATCCATGCGGATCCGGCAATACTGGGCCCGGCATTTATTGCCTGCCATCGGGGTGCGCATTCAAACCAGCGGTACAGTCCCGGATTTCCCCTGCATCCTGATGAGTAACCACCGATCCTATCTGGATCCGGTTTTATTGGTTTACGATTCAAATGCTTACGGGGTTTCCAAAGCGGAGGTGGCCAAATGGCCCATCATCGGGTTTGGGGCAAAAGCATCGGGTGTGCTGTTTTTAAAGCGGGAAAGTGCCGAAAGCCGAAAAAAAACGCTGGCGGGGATCGCGGAAAAATTACACGAGGGTTTTCCGATCATCCTTTTCCCGGAGGGCACCACCCACTCAGCGCCCGCGACCATCTCTTTCAAGCCCGGTGGTTTTAAACTGGCCGCCAGTGAAGGCTACCCTGTGGTGCCGGTAGCGATCGATTATTCCGCTACGGAAGATCACTGGATCGGGAAGGACCTTTTCTTACCCCATTTTATCCGACGCTTTGGCCAGGCGGAGATCCAGGTAAGGGTGCATTATGGCGAGGCCATCTGGAACGATAATCCCCAGGAATTACTTTCGGAAACCAAGGCATGGATCGATTCAGAATTGCTTGAAATTCAGGAGCGTTGGCGGCGAGCTTAGGTTCCTGAAAAGCAGGCTTAAAAAATCAAATCAAGAAGAGTTTGAAGAATAGCTTTTGAAAAATGTCAGGCTTGCATACCTTTGCGGTCCGATTGACAAATACCAACTGATCAACTGGCTCCATAGTTCAACGGATAGAATGGAAGTTTCCGGAACTTTTGATAGTGGTTCGATTCCACTTGGAGCTACTTCACCATCCCTCTTCAGTGTTGTACTGTTGAGGGATTTTTTCTAAACAATGATGAAAATCAATATCTTACTTGGCGTTCTTGTCATTGCTGTAGGTATTTTAACCTGTAAAAACCTGCAGAAAGCAAAAACCCCGGAGGCTGCAACCCCGGCGGTACAGGAAGAAAAAAAATATGGTTTTAATGCTTCTCATGTAATTGAGGGGGAACGCGCTGATACCGTACAAGGAACCCTGCAAATCCGAAAGGCGCCCAAAATGGTCGATGTTCCGGTCGACGTGCTCCCGCCGGCCTCCGCCAGCAAAAAAGCGTATCTCTCTACCGGCTGGTGGCACCTGAATATGGCCTATCAACCCAGCGATACCACCATACACCATAATTATCAGTCTAAATGGCTGCAATTCAGAGAAGATCAGACCTTTGATGTCCTGATCAAAGGCAAAGTGGTAGATACCGGACGCTGGAATTTCGATCAGGATCATAAGGAGATTTTGCTTTCCTGCAAAGACCCCTACATCAACAACTCCTGGGGGGTGCAGGACAAAGGCTTTGTCATGATCTGGAAAGGCAATACTTCCCTGAACGTGACCGGTATTCAGGTGCGCGTGGTGGGACAACGAACCCCTCCGGACTGGAAATAATTTGTATTGAGCGTACTAAAGCCACACCACCATGGCGATCACGAGTTTTTCCGAAGTCATTGCAAGGCTTGAGCAGATCATTGCCTGGGCAAAACTAAACGAATCTACTTCGGGCTATTTTGCTGCGCTTTATTATAAAATGACCCTCGCTGTTCGAGATGCTGTGTTGCGAGGCGAATTCGAAAATGGTTCCAGAATAGAACAAATGGATGTCATCTTTGCCCGGCGCTATTTTGACGCTTTTGATGCCTGGCAGGCTGGATCGAAGCCCTCTGACTCCTGGCGGTTTGCCTTTGAGGCCACTCAAAATGATCAACTTACCGTCATGCAGCATTTAATGTTAGGCATGAACGCCCACATCAACCTGGATCTTGCCATCTCCGCAGCGACGGTGCGTCAACGCGATGCAATCTTTGGTTTGCGCAATGATTTTATGCGAATCAATCAGATCATTGATTCCCTCACGGATAAAACACAGGCCCAATTGGCAAACATATGGCTGCCTTTTTCCTGGCTGGATCGGATGCTTCGCACAGAGGATGAGGGCTGGATAAATTTTAGCATCCGCATTGCCCGGGGAGCCTCCTGGAAAGCGGCTCAATTATTGGCCTTTGCACCAGACCGGGCAACGGAGCAAAAACTCATAGCCGAGTTGGACAAAAATGTAGCTTTTTTAAATCAAAAGATACAATCGCCCGGCCTTTGGATGGGATGGATCATAAGGTTAATGCGTATTTTTGAAAAAGGATCTGTTCGGGTTAAAATTGGGGTCCTGGAGGGGATCTCCTAAGATTCCCTTTAACCTACCTTTGCACCACCAATTTTCTGGATGACGTGCGGCCACCGAAATCTGCTTTCAAAAAATACACACCACTGGACCAGGAAGCGGTATTGAATACAATCTCTTGTCCTTCAGGCTTTTGAACCTTGGCTGCCAGTTGACCCAATGCGTTAAAAACGTACAAAGCATCTGGTGAAACCGATGTTTCCCAGCGAACTGTAAGTTGATTTTGAATTAAATTTGGCAAAACCGTGAGAACGGGCAGCTCGGCTGCCTCCCGGGTACGTGTAATACAATTCATTGTGACCGTGACCGTCTGGTTCTCATACAGCACAATGTCCTGCTCCTGGATCGAGTTGCTACAAGCCACCCGCAGACGGTATTTCCCTTTAAATCCACGCAATAAAACATCCCCGGAGGCCGGTGTTTGCGCCGAAGTATTCGTCCACCATTGATTAAATACCTGATCAATGAAGGCGGTTCCACTCGGTTTAAGGGTCCAGTCCTCTCGGTAGATCGGCGCGTTATTCAGCCAATGTGCGCCATCCCAGAAGCCCCACATGAGAAAGCCTTTGAGGCTCGGATGTGCGAATGAAATGGTCAGAATGTCCCGCATGTATTGCGCCTGTGTTTGCTCCGGGACCAGGTTGCTGATATCATATTCCGAGATCTTTGCCTCCAGGCCATACGTTGCCCAAAAATCATCATAGATCTCTTTGACCCTCGGAATCCCCGTGGGAGAAGCTCCAATATGCCCTTGAAAACCAATGCCTTCTACGGGTGCTCCAGCGGCCAGAAGCTCATTGAGCCGGCTTTTCCAGAGTGCAATGCCATTGGTCGGGGAATCACCCTGCTCAACAGCCACATAATCATTGAGGTACAATTTAGAATCCGGCGCCAGGGAATCCGCTTGTTTGAAGATCTGTGCATATAGTTCGCGACCCGTGACAAATCCGGGGGTACCCGCCAGTGCCTGGGCGTAGTCATTGTTTTCAGTGATCTCGTTCAGGACATCCCAGTCCGCCATTTCTGTACCGATGCCCGGGTAGCTTAAAATGCTATTCAGGTGATTTCTGATGCGGGTCAGCAGGTAATTTGGATTGCTCTGATTCGGTTCCAGGTCTGGTGGAGAATAGCCCCAGCCTGGCCATGCCAGATTGTGTCCCCGGATACTAATATCATGATCATGAAGCCATTGTACGGAATAAGCGATCTCGGGCCAGCTGCTGTACCAGTGCTGTTCCCAGGCCGGCCATTTCAAATCATTTTCAAAGACCACTTCATTAAAGCCATGGCCAGCGCCGTCCAGATTCAGCAGCTTTTGTTCGTAGGTATCATTCTGGTCATTTCCTCCGCCGAAAAAACTGCTGATCACTGCCGTGCCGAATTTGAATTCATGCTGTTGCATTTCCAGGTAGACCTGCGCATTGGGCAATGGATTGCCATTCTGGTCTTGTACGATCACCTGCAGATTTGCCTTGCGTATCTGCTCGATGCTGGCAGCAGCCTCTGCACGCCAGGGCGCTGCAGGTTCTATGCCCGGGTAAGCCTCATTGTTCAGCACTGCCGGAAGCTGGGACAACTGAACTGTATTTTTATAATTTAGCAAGGCCATTCCACCCACCTCCAGGGTCTGGTTAAAATGAGCCAGATGAAGCCCGACATTCAGCTTATTGATCGCATAATTTGCAGAAGTGGCAAAAGGCACCGCATACATTTTCCAATCCGTTGAAAGACTTACCGTTGCATAGGCTTCTTTATAATAGGTAATGTTGTCTTCCGCGTAAATATTGACCTTGGCAAACGGGGTCGGACTACGCATCCAGATGACAAGCAAACATTTGTCGCCACTTGAAAGCACTGCAGAATTTGGACAATTATGCCCGGCATCCCAGGGGTTATTGCCCTGCAAAACAACCAATTGACGCCCCTGAGAAAAAATCTGCCCGCTGGGTACAAGTGTAGTAACCGTCGCACCGTAAGTAGACGTCGCATTGAAGGTAGCTGTTTCCGTATTGGGCAGGCCCCATTGGGTAAGACCTGGTAACGCGTAATCCGTTTGAAGCTTTATATTTAAGGCCGTGTGATAGGCATCCTGAGCCGAAAGTTGTGCTACAAAGCATAAAAAGGAGGAAAGAAGCAGATTTCGCATGGCTTTAACGATGTTTTAGTGGCCAAAGATGATGGTTTTTCGAAACATCCTGTGCGAATCATTGTTTGGTGCACATTAAAAAGCATGAGTCAGACAGGTATTTTCCCCCAATCAAAATCTACCTTTGCGTTCTTTTACACTGCGAAGCCCTAAAATTTGTTTCGCGCAACCAAAATAAACGCGAAATGCAGTTCGCGCCACCAAAATATGGCTGTTATTCACTTTCAATTTGAAGATACCAGTATTGCCCCCAAAACCGTGGAGGGCGATTTCAAAGATACGTCGATCCTCGAGCTAACCGAGGAATATGATGTACACCTTAATCACAATTGTGGAGGGGTCTGCGCCTGCTCCACTTGCCACATTTACATAGAAAAAGGAGAGGATTCCATCGAAGAGATCTCCGACAAAGAGGAGGACTTCATTGACCGCGCCATCAATCCAAGATTAGAAAGTCGACTTGCCTGCCAATGTATTATTCTGGAGGAAGACGCCACCATTACGGTGACCATACCGGATCAGAAACGAATCATCGGTCACGAACACTGAGTTAATGAGGTCAATTTTTTCAATGTGGTCAAT
>JBILHS010000253.1:0-2552 GCA_044350425.1 Saprospiraceae bacterium
CCGTACTCGAAGACGGTGATGGCATAGAGGAATAGCCGGAAATAACTTTTATATAACACGCCACTAAACAACATAGGAGTTACGTTATATGTCTATACCGGTGAAGAGTGTGGTCAATGTGGTCAATGTGGTCAATGTGGTCAATATGTTTAATGTGGTCAATGTGAGCTTGTTTATCACATTGACCACATTGACCACATTAAATATATTGACCACATTAAACTAATTGACATGAAAAACTATGGATTTCTGGTCTTTTGTCTGCTGTTGACCGCCCATTTATCTGGGCAGGTATCGCAGGTGGATACTCTTCCGCGCAGCGGTGCCTGGGCTACTCTGGAAATCGTAAACGGAGACAGTACCTTTCTCATGTCGCTTCACCCGGCCCGATTGGTAGCCAAGCGAACTTTTGCGGATCTGGAAGAACAAAAACAATTCCGTCGTTACATCTGGGCTGCCAAACGCGTGTATCCTTATGCAGTGCAGGCTGTTGCATTATACGAAGAAATAGAAGAAGAGACCGCCGGAATGAATCGTCACAAGCGCAAAAGATTCATTAAGCACGAGCACCACGAACTGAAAGAAGACCTGACAGAACGGATGAAAAATCTATCCAAAACGGAAGGCAAGGTGCTGGTAAAAATGATCGAACGTGAGCTGGATATGCCGTTTTACGACGTCATTCGAAGCACTCGAGGGGTCACTACGGCTGCTTATTGGAATACCCTTGGCAAGTTGTGGGATTACGACCTCAAGCATGGGTACCATCCGGGAGAAGACCCCTTGCTGGATGAGGTGTTTATTGATTATGATTTTGGGAATCCGGTGCGGTAGGTCACAGCACCATTTTATTGAAGCCCTTCCACAAAATACATCGCAATCTCCCCCTTATTCTTGGCGGGAAGTTTGCCCCTGAAAGTGCAGACATACTTTTCCCGCACTTTTTCCCAGGTCGCCTCGGAAATATTGATCTTGCCAGGCTCGCTGCCTTGTTCTAATCGGGCTGCAGTGTTCACCGTATCTCCCCAAATATCGTAGGCGAATTTATGGCTGCCTACCACACCCGCAACCACTGGTCCGGTATTGATCCCGATGCGCATTTCAAAAAAAGGCTTGCCTTCAGCTGCTTTTTTGATCCCTAATTCACGCATGGTTCGTTGCATCTCCACGGCGGCTCTGACCATGTCCAGGGCATGGGTATTATTTGGTTCCGGGAGTCCGCCGGCACACATATAGGCATCGCCGATGGTTTTGATCTTTTCCAGACCACAGCCCGCCACGATCTCGTCAAAAAGTCGAAAATATTCATCCAGCTCTTTTACCAGTACTTCCGGCGACATGGTTTCGGCGATGGTGGTGAAATTTTTGAAATCTGAGAAAAGTACGGTAACCGATTCATAAAAAACGGGTTTTACAGTGCCATAGGTTTTTAGTTCTTCGGCTGTTTTTGCTGGTAAAATGTTCTGCAGCAGCGTGTCGGCTCGTTGGCGCTCGCGTTCGATGGTTTCGTTTTTGGTAGTTAAAAGCCGGTTGGCCCGGGCCCGGAGTCGGTTGCGGCTGAAGAGCAGACCCACCATTAAGACAAGTAGTACTGCACCGCCCAGCAGCGCGTTTCTGAAGGTACGGGCGCTGGCGAGTTCGGCCTCTTTAAGTGCGGCATTGGTTTTTTCACGTTCCAGGGCTTGCTCGCGCTCTTTGACAGAAGTAAGGGCCTGTTGAGTTTCAATATTTTGTGATCTTTTTTCACCCAAAGCTTTGAATCGTTCCTCGTTGTATTTTTTGGCGTAGTCATAAGCTTTCGGGTAATCTCCCAGGTCTGCATAGGCCCTGGCAAAGTCTTTAAGCGCACTGAGCTGGTAATTCTTATTGTCAATATCTGAAGCAATATGAGCATATCGCTGTATATATTGAAGCGACTCACGGGGCTTACCCAGTCGGGAAAGAACATCATTCAGTGTATTATAGGTCTCCATTAAGCCGGGTTGATCACCCAGGCTCGTTCGGATCCGCTCTGATTCACGGGCGAACCGAAGCGCTTCATCATACTGTTTCAGATGTTTGAATGCATCCCCGAGGTTATTACATGCGGATGCAATGCCGGGTTGGTCGTCTAACCTCCGATAAATTTCGAGAGCATGTTTGTAATGCTGGACTGCTAAGGCGGAGAACTCCTCCTTTGCTGACTCACTGCCCATTTCATCCAGGGCATTACCCAGGTCTACCAATCCACCCGCGATATGCACCGAATCACCTAAGGATTGGCGAAGTTTCAGTGACTTCTCGTACCAGGGTTTTGCCTCTTCAAACATGTCGAGGTCGAAGCGGTTATGACCGATCTGTGTGTAGATCTTATAGGCTGTAACCAGATCACTTTTGCTTTCAGCCAGCAGTCGTGCTTTATTGAGCTCGGCATAAGCATCCGGGTAGGCGCCTCCGGAGGAGAGAATACTGCTGATGTTGGTGTGGGCCCGTGCCATGCGCAAAGTATCTCCCAGGGCTTCAAAAGCCGCCAGACTTTCTTTGTGGAGTTTGATGGCAGCCGGAAGGTCGCC
>JBILHS010000082.1:0-27300 GCA_044350425.1 Saprospiraceae bacterium
TGGGCGGGTTTCGGTGCTACGCACCTTATCATTTACCCTCGGTTAATGTCTACCGACGTTTAGCTGCTACGCAGCAGATTTCAAGCGGCTCTACAACTGCACCCAAGCAAATGCAAAGCTGCGTAGCAGCCCCAACGTCGGTAGCAAAGATTTTTGCGAATGATCCGGAGGTGCGTAGCACCGAAACACCGCTCTGGTATAGACCGATCTTTTAGAGACGATCAAATTAATGCGCCTCCAACCAATTCTCCCCCACCCCGATCTCCACTAAGATCGGCACCTTCAAATTCGGCATCGCAGTGGTCATTTTTTCCATGATCAACGGCTTCATGCGATCCAACTCTTCTTTACGCACATCGAACACCAATTCGTCATGCACTTGCAGGATCATCTGTGATTTGAGCCCGCCTTCCCGCATGGCCTGACGGATATTGATCATCGCCACCTTGATCAGGTCGGCAGCGGAGCCCTGGATGGGTGTGTTGATCGCCACGCGCTCGCTCATGGAACGCATCATGCCGTTACCGGAATTGATGTCCCGGAGATACCGGCGGCGACCCAACATGGTCTCTACATAGCCGTTTGCCCTTGCAAACTCCACAATGCTGGTCATGTACCCACGCAGCCCGGAATATTCCCGGAAGTAATTCTCGATCAGGGTTTTGGCTTCGGCGCGTTTGATGCCGAGTTGCTGGCTCAGATTGCTGGCGCCAGCACCGTAAATGATGCTAAAATTAACCGTTTTTGCTGTGCGGCGCTGATCGCTGGTGACCTGATCCAGGGGCACCCCAAACACACCTGCCGCTGTAGCCGTGTGAATGTCCAGATTGTTCTGAAACGCATCCAGCATGGCTTTATCGCCACTGATCTCCGCGATCAGGCGCAATTCGATCTGCGAATAGTCGGCACTCACGATTACATGCTCGGAATCGCGTGGAATAAAGGCCTCCCGCACTTTGCGCCCCTCTGCAGTTCGGACCGGAATGTTTTGCAGGTTGGGGTTCTGACTGCTGAGTCGGCCGGATGCGACGAGGGCCTGGTTGAAGGAAGAGTGCACCCGACCAGTACGCGGGTTCACCAGGGCAGGCAAGGCGTCCACATAGGTAGATTTCAACTTCATCAAGCCGCGGTGCGACAGAATATCTGCACATATCGGGTGATTTACAGCCAGTTCTGAAAGAATTTCCTCGTCTGTGGAGTATTGTCCCGACTTCATTTTTTTGCCGGGATAAGGCAGTTTCAATTGGTCAAAAAGCACCTCCCCCACCTGTTTCGGACTGGCGATGTTAAAATCAAACCCGGCTTGTTTTAGTATTTTCTCCTCCAAAGCCACGATCAACACCGCGAGTTCGCCGGAATATTCCTTTAAAAAATCAGGATCTATCCGGACACCCGCGTGTTCAATGTCGGTCAAAACCTTCACCAATGGGGTTTCTACTTCCTCAAAAAGTTTGACCAATACCGCACCACCCTCTTCAAGTTTGGGTTTCAGCACATCACGGAGACGCAGTGTTACATCAGCATCTTCGGCAGCGTAGTCTTTGATAATGTCGACCGGCACATCGCGCATGGTGCCTTGTTTGGTGCCTGCTTTTTTCTTGCCAATGAGGTCTTCGATCTTCACCGGCGCATAATTCAGCAGGGTTTCTGCCATGTAATTCATGTTGTGCCGCAGATCAGGCTCCAACAGGTAGTGTGCCAGCATGGTATCCCAATAAGGTCCGCGGAGTTCGCAGTCATAATTCAGAAGTACGATCGCATCGTATTTCAGGTTCTGCCCGATTTTCACGATCTGCTCGTTTTCAAATACGGGTCGGAATTCTTCTACGATCTTCTGGGCTTCTGCCCGGTCCTCCGGAATAGGCACATACCAGGCGTCAAAGGTTTTTACGGCAAATGAAAATCCGACCAGGTCCGCCTGGGGCGCTTCGAGCGCTGTGGTTTCGGAATCGTAGGAAATTGCCTTCGACTTCAGCAGCAAGGCAATGAGCTCCGCGCGCTTTTCAGGGGTATCCGCCAGATGATAGGTATGCTCGGTATTTTCAATGTTGTGGGTACCTCGTGTATGGAAGGTGCCTTCATGGGGCTCGAGCGGCGAAGCGATGGATTGGGATTCCATTTCTGGATCGCCAAAAAGATTGCCCTGAGTGCCCGCGCCTGTGCTCGGTGCTTTCGCCGTGGCCTTCCCTGTACCGGCGGCTTTAGCCGCCGGATTTGCGCCCGAGCTTCCTGCGGCTAAAGCCGCCGGTACGGCCGCGCCTCCCCACTGGCTGCGCAGGATCGCATCGGCCAGCGTTTTGAACTCCAGCTCTTTGAATATCTCCAGCAATTCTTCCCGGTTAAAAGGCTCGATCTCGAAATCCTTTTCGTGAAACTGAACCGGCGAATTGACATCGATCGTAGCCAGCCATTTGGAAAGGGTGGCTTTTTCGTGGTGGGTTTCTACTATTTCCTTCTGCTTGCCTTTTAGTTTGTCTGTATTGGCGAGCAAGTTTTCAACGGTATCGTATTCATCCAGGAGTTTGGTAGCTGTTTTTTCACCGATGCCGGGCAGACCGGGGATATTGTCCACCGCATCGCCCATGAGTCCAAGGATGTCTATCACCTGATCTACGCGCTTAATTCCCCAGCGCTCACAGACCTCTTTGGGCCCCCAGATCTCTGCAGGTTCGCCGCCTTTGCTGGGCTTGTAGATATTGATATTATCTGTTACCAATTGACCGAAATCCTTGTCGGGTGTAACCATATAGGTCGTGTACCCCTCTTTTTCTGCCTGTTTGGCGAGGGTGCCGATCACATCATCAGCTTCGTAGTTGGGTACTATGACCACGGGGATGTTCATGGCCCGGACGATCTTGTTCACCCAGGGCAGGGCAAAGGTGATATCCTCGGGCTGTGCCTCGCGGTTGGCTTTGTAGGCCTCAAATTTTTCGTTGCGGAAATTGCCGCCTTTGGGGTCGAATACGACAGCTATATGGGTTGGTTTTTCGTTCTGCATCAAATCCCACATCGTGCGCATGAAGCCCTGCACAGCGGAGACATTCCAGCCTTTAGAGTTCATGAGTGGGCGCGCGATGAAAGCGAAGTGGGCGCGGTAGATCAGCGCGTGTCCGTCAAGGAGGAAGAGTTTTTTTGCCATAGGGCAAAAGTAACCAATCTCCAAAAAGCAGGGGAGGGAATGTTAAAGATTGGTGGGGACTTATACAACTGTTATAAATCTCTCCGGTTATCCAACACGGCGACAACCTCGATCTCGTCGGTCTGGATTTGGTAGTACAATGATGTTTGTGGAGTAATTACACAGCGGCTTTTCGTTCTTTGAGGCGTTGCATGAGTGTTTTAAATTCAACTTTCTTCCCTTCTTTGGCTTGTTTTGCCCCATTGAGGATGCTCTTTTGCTCGCGTTCACTCAAGTCAAGCCACCAATCACGATTGGGGAAAAGCAAATTTTCAATTTGATGGATTACGGCCTCGTTCTGCACTTCTGCCAGATATTCGAGGATATGGAGTTTGCGGGCTTCAAGCGTGGCTGCCATGTGCGTTGAATTTTATGCAAAGTTAGGGGATTTACGATAAATCCTTTCTGTGGCTTTTGAGATTCAGTCATCCATTTTAGCAAAATAATCCCACTTGGCTGGTTGCAGGGGTAAAACACGGTTCCGTGTTTTACCCCTGCCTTGCGGCGAACATTGGGGGTGCACGTGTCAAGGGAGGGGAATCGCCAGGTCTGCACGGAGCGCAGCGAAAGAAGGTTGGAGAAACCAGTTGACAAGCGCCAGGGGCGAAGCCTTAAGAAAATTTATCCCAAATTGATGAAATCCATGAAAAGCCTGCTGTCTATGAAATAGTTTTTTTACTATTTTCTTTCCATTTTATGAAAAAAACGGAAATAGAAGTAATGGCTGCCAGTAAATATTTAGAAGAATCTTTTACATAAAAGTCTTCTTTTACGTTCAGCAATATGGAAAGATCATTAACGATAGTAATGGAGGCAAAAAGGCAAAGAAACCCAATTATTATTTTTCTCATTATAAAAAGATAAAGGATATATAGTTATTAAAATAACCATATATCCTTGTTTGAAGGTTGTTTTTTACCAGTTCAACATATTTGCCTAGAAAAGCACACAAAAACTACTAGCTTGAGCCGCGTTGCTAAAGCCCTGCTGCATTCTTCTATTTTGCCCATCTGGGGTAACTCCACCAGAACTATTTGCATCATCAATTAGGGCATTACCCCACCCCCAAATATAACCTAAGCAATCTGCTTGTAAAATGACAAACGGTTCATCGCCCCCTCCAATGCCATTACTACCAGAAAAGCCAATAAATCCAATACGATCATGACCCGCCCAATAGGTGGATGTAGATTTTAAAACATTTAAAGCTCCACAAGCAAGAGTTCCTTGCCCACTTGACCAAGTTATAGCATTAAATTGAGAGAGTAAGTTCACGCTTTTATTGTAAGCCAACGCGCAAACTTGGGCTTTACTCAATCCTGAAACGTTCGTCGAAAAAAACACATGCAGGCTATCTAAAAATTGCCGCTCGTTGGACGAAACATAAGTCGTCATAACGCTCGAATTTCTTATGCGATTTAGATAAGCCAGATTCTTCGCAGTTGTTCCCAACAGATCATTAACACACAACAATTTCATCGAATCGCGCACAAAAGTTTGATACCCCGTGGAAAAACTCCACCCATATGCTGTTTGGTAATAATTACACAATTTGTACAGCACGGTATCAGCCATTGCTGAAGTGCTCAAAGATTGAGTAAAATCAAAATTTAATCTGAGGAATTCCAATCCTGCATTGTGCAAAATTCCAGCGGTCTCAGCATATTCTAATGGAGTTGTTCTATCAGAGGCTGTCAGAGGCGGAGAGGGAAAATAGGAAGAATTTCTTTCTTTTGTACAACTAACGCAAAAGATAGAGAGTAGAATTACACTCACAGAAAAAAACTTTTAAAATACATATGTAATTTAATTAAAAAGTGACATAAAATAAGATAGGCGTCTAAAAACAAAACAACAAACAGTAAATTAGCTGAATAGCTATTACAATATTACCAAAAGCAAATCTTTTTGAACTTAGACACTTACAACTTAATGTTATTAGGCTAATGATACAGTGTTGTAATTTAGCGAAAATCTTGTTAACCTTTCTTTAACAATTCAAAAAATACTTTCACGGACCATCGGAGAAGTCCTTTTCAGCGCTATTTCTTGTTGCCGTGTCCTAAACCCCGCATTCCGGTTCTAATAATATAAGTAGAGAAAGTACAAAATTGTAACTTTTAACTTAAAGAAAGCATGCGCATCAGCTGTTTAAGAAAGCCAAACTCAGTTTGCACCGCAACGCGAAGAAACCTTGCCTCAAACGAATTTTTCAGGAACTGTTGCTACCAGATCAGATAAACGAAGGCTGGGTCATGGATTTTCTGAGTGAATGGGTCATCGGTGAAAAACAACAAAGCGTCCGATCATCAACATGGTGGGATGAATGCTCACACAAGGATCTATGGATCGAAGTGGCTCACAACATCAATGCTGGTAAACTTATTGAAGTGTTGGAAAAAATCGCAGAAATGCAAGGACTGATGAGATATATTCGTTGTGATATTGGCCCGGAATTCATTAGCGCCAAATTGAAGAAGTGGGCTTCAGATAAAGTGGAAATCAAATTTATTCAGCCAGGCAAACCAACCCAAAATGGGATCATAGAGGACTCAAAGGAACCGTGAGAAAAGAAGGCTTTAATCTCAACTGGTTCCACAGCCTGGATTTCAAGTACGTCCGGGAAGGCCGGTGCCGCATCCACCGAATGACTTATGAATTGGCGCGGTAGATTTTTTGGTCACCAAGGCGTGAGGAGGGCGCAATTCGGGACATTATAACCGACGAAGAACGCAGATGAACGGAAAATATGGCCGTCAATTCATAGGTCATTCGGTGGATCCGGCACCAGTTATTACTTTAGCCGGATCACCGGAAGCAATTTGTAAACGCCATTGCCTTGTAATTTTACCGACGCAGCTGCATCAAAATCAAGCACAAACGTATTGATATCCAGACCCAGATCTTTATCGATCTTCACTTTTAATCCTGATTCCTGTGCACTTGGGGTAGTCAGAGGATAAATACTACTGTCTACCATGACCGAGTTATCAGGGCCTAAAATGAAGCGTACTTCCTTCAGGGTTACGGCCGGTACCGGACCTGTTGCAAGCAAGGTGTCGATACCATTTTGAAAATCAAGGAGATTGTAAATACCAGCATTGGTCTGGAGTAAAATCCAAGCTGCAGTATCCTGGGAGGTTTTGACCCGGATTTCGCGGATGTCTATATTGACTTGTTGGAAATCGCCCGGACCATCGGTCAGACGAATTTGGAGGGTGGCCTGGTTGCTGTCCTTTTTGCAGGCTTCAATGCATAGGATCAACGCAACTGCTGCGAAGAGAAAACGGGTGAATGACATGATTGAAAAAATTAAGTAATCGGTTAAAGAAAGAACGCAAGGAACGCCTTTAGAGCCTGTGTATTACAGGGGAGTACGCAAATTAGGGGTATCCCCGGCGTTTTTAGCCAGAATGGGGTAAGGGTTTCTACGCTAAAAGCAACCCGTAGAAAATCAAAAACCTTGGACAGAAAGGTGGGCGATTTTAGAAAAGCCCAAGTCCTGGGTGAGTATAGTGGCTTTGTTTACAGCAGCTGAAGCAGCAATGATGGCATCGGGCATCTTTTGTCCGCTCGACTTTCTTATTGCTATCACTTTTTCCAGCAATTGATTGTCCGTTGTCTGCAGATCAATGACTTCAACCCTGCTTTTGAACTGCCGGAACAACGCCTCATCTTCGAGGGTCAATCCAGAAAAAGCTAAAAACTCCAATTCTGTAATGACGGAAATGCCAACCCAAGTTGCAGATTGTAGGATTTGAGAAATCGTTTGATTTCCGTTCAATAGTGCCACGACCGCGTTGGTATCAAGGAGAAATCTACCATTCATCGCGCATCCTGCGTTGTTCGGTTACAGCATCACCACGCCATTGCAGTTTGCCCACCAAATCGGAAAAATCGTACTTAGGCTTTTCGGGATTTTTCGTTCCCTTTGCTGGTTTGCTCACCACTTTTACATAATCAAGCGAGCGCAGCAATTGAAGCAACAGTGCGTACTTACCTTCTTCAACTTTGATGATTACTTGTTGCATTTGTACTGATTTTGTGCAAAGTTAAGGTTTTTTTTGTGCTTATTAGGGTTGTGACTGCGAACACACTTTCATTGCATATCGCCTACCGCGCCACCGTAACATCCCCCTTCAAAAACACGACCTGCCCATCCTGCAACAATACCTCAGCATACCAGGCAAATACTCCCGGGTTCATCGGCTCCCCCCGGTAAGTACCGTCCCAGCCCAGGGTCGGGTCATTGGGCAAAAAGCCAAACCGCTGAAAGACCTGTTCGCCCCAGCGATCAAAAACCTGCAAGTTGCGAACTTCTGTGACCCCATTTCCGGCAAACACCGTAAACCAGCTATTGGCCTCACTGCCCGGAAGGATGATATTGGGCACATAAATATTATGGTTATAAACAGAAACCCACAAACGGTCTTCTGCCACACAACCATTCTGATCCGTGATCCGAACCACAAATTCAGTACGGTCTTCCGGCTTTAAACGCTGCTGCAAAGACATCTGACTAAACATCAGATCGCCTGGCTCCCATTCAATGGCAGTAAGATCTGCATTCCCGGGGGTGGGGGTAGCAGTGAGTTGTAAAGCCTGTCCCAAAACGATGGAGGTATCATTGGCGGTCAGCTGCACCGAAAGCGGATCAGGTTCCGTCAATTCCACGGAACGTTGCCAGGCACAGCCAAAATCGTCGCGGATGCGCAGGAGATAACTGCCCGGCACAAGGCCCGTAAAAGTATGCTGCGTGGTAAACGGCAGATTGCCCAGGGAGTAATAAAACGGAGGATTGCCACCACCCACATTTTGAATGTCAATACTTCCGTTTCCATCCCCAAAACAACGAATGTCCTCCACTGACAAGGCCGCTGCAATGGGCGCATCCCAATGGACCAGAATGGAATCTTTAGCCTGACAGCCATTTTGCAAATTCACGACCGTATGCACATACAGGCCACTTCCAAAAATGGGTAACAGGATAGATAAAGTATCCATGGAAACCCCCGTCCAGCGGTTCAAATAGCCACTGCCCTGCGAAGAACCTGCAGCATTCAACAAAGCCTGGGTTTCATTACAATTAATATCCAGCGTATTCGGACCTGCTTGCGCCAAAGGACTTGCCACGTCTTGTTGTACCTGGATCTGCGCCGTTGTAAGACAGCCAAAAGTATTGGTCACGGTCACCTGATAGATTCCCGGGATTTGCACCAACTGCGTAGCCTGATCCGGCAAAACTCCGTTGGGCGCAAGCCAGTTGTACTGAACATTGTTCTGATTGACCGTGACGCCAATATTTACAGCGGGTTGCGCACAAGTAAGCAGGTTGGTGAACGTATTGGCCACCGGTATTTCACCGTATTTCGGAACTTGCACTGATCGTTGTTCGGTGCAGGCATTGGCATCCGTAAGTGTCAGTTGGTAGATTCCTGCCGGAAGGCCGGAAGGATTGGCCGTAGTAACCGCGTTCGACCAAAGGTATTGATACGGCGGGAGGCCGCCCGAGGGGTTGATCAGGATCGAACCGTTGGAGCTCTGGCAGCTATCGGAGCCAATGTTGGTGGCAAGGGAAATGGGCGTTGGTTGAGACACCAGAAATTGTGCGTTCAGCGTACAGCCCTGATGATCCGTTAAGGTCAGCGCATAATTCCCGGCAGAGAGATTGGCCAGGTCCTCTGTACTCTGGTTACCCGTCCATTGAAATTGATACGGAGCCGTACCACCGAGGGCAGACAGATCGACTGCGCCGTTGTTTTCTCCAAAACACTGAACAGGTGTAACCACCGTATCCATAATCAGCAAAACCGAAGGCTCAGTGATCTGATAATCAAAGGTCTCCGCACAGGTTCCGCTGGCAAAGGTGATGGTCAGGGTATAATTCCCGGGGGCAAGATTGGCGGCAACCGGACTCAAGGTGCCGTCAGACCAGGCATATCCAAAACCTGGCGAACCACCCGTTACCTGCACAGCAATACTGCCATCGTTCTGACCAAAACAACGCACGTCGGTAAGGGTCGGCTGCACCACCGGCATCAGATATTCGATCACCAGAGTGCTCTCCACGATACTGCAACCATGGGCATCCGTCAGGATAAGCTGATAGTTTCCTGCTGGCAAATTATTCAGATTGGGCGTCGTTTCATTCGTAGACCAAAGCAGGCTGTAGGGCGGAGTACCCTGGCTGGCCCCCAGGAAGTTGGCCGATCCATTGGCAAGCCCAGGACAGGCTGACACACTGGTCACGCCCGCACTCACCAGCGCCGTAGGTTCTGTTAATTGAGCACTGATCACTTGGGTACAAAAAGCCGCATCCGTAACGGTTACCTGATAAGAGCCTGCGCCTACATGGCTCAGATCTTCTGAAATGGAATTATCTGACCATAAAAAAGAAAGTGGGGATATACCGTTTTGCACCGTCAGGTCCACCCCGGCGTTCAAATCGCCGTTGCAAATCGCAGGGCTAGACACTGCAGAAAGCAGGATGGGCAGGGGTTCCTGAATATCGAAATCGAAGGTTTGATTGCAGACGCCATTCGCATAAGTCAGGGTGAGCGCATAGTTACCGGGCTGTAATCCGGTAATCTGATTCGTCGTGGCACTGTTTGACCAAGTGTATCCAAAGCCTGGTGATCCGCTCAATATATTTAGGGCAATGCTGCCGTCATTCGCAGCAAAGCAGGATACATCAGACTGGGAAACGCCCGTTACCGGTGCTGAATAGGCTGGAACCTGGATGCTATCTACCAAAGAACAACCATTCGCATCGGTGATCGTAATCTGAAGCCCCCCTGCCGGCAAACCGGTCAGATTCGCGGTCGTAGCACTGTTGGACCAGAGCAGCTGGTACGGCGCAGTGCCTTGCGTGGCTCCCAGAAACGCTGCCCCACCATTGGACAAGCCCGGACAACTGGTAACGGTCGAAAAACCCGTAGAAACCAGCGCATTGGGTTGTGGGATGTAGATCAGGACAGTATCCTTACAAAGATCTGCATCGGTGATTGTGACGGCGTAAACACCAGATTGCGCGATGGGCAGATCCTGCGTAATACTGCCATCCGACCAAAGGAAATTATAAGGCGGATTTCCAATCTGGAAACTCAGATCCAGTGCTCCGGTTTCCCCAAAACAGAGGATTGGCGCCGAAATAACACCTGAAACCTCGAGTTTCCCACCAGCTTCCACCCAGGTTGACTGGGTCGAAGTACAACCTTTCGCATTGGTGACCGTCACGGTGTAAGTGCCATCCAAAAGGCCGATTACGCTCGGAGAAAGATCGCCGGAAGACCAGTTGTAAATCAAAGGCGCATAAGCACTTTGCGCATTGGCTGTAACCTGCGCCGGGGTTCCAAAGCAATCGCCATTCACCGTATCCAGTTGGATCGCCGGATTGCCATAAACCTCTACCCACAAAGAATCCAGCCGTTTTTGACCACAATAATCTGAAGCTTCAACCCAATATAAGCCCGCTTGCTGCACTTGCATAGCACTGTTGGTGCTCCCATCCTGCCATTGATAGGTTGCAAAACCGGTTCCGGCATCCAGCATAATCATCGTATCCAGGCAGGTCCCAAGATCAGGTCCAAGGTTGACAGCTACCGGGAGATCGGGGATCTCAAATTGAAAAATGTTGTTTAAAAAATTGCATTCCAACTCATTGGTGACGGGAAAATCCACCCCCAACTGAAAGGGCCGGGGCTTGGAAGCGTCGTCGTTCACCACACCGAACACGGTTCCCGGTACTTTCGGCAGCGTAAAACTGAAGCTCCTACAAGAGTCAATTTTAATCGGAGCGGTGGTGTATTGTACTAATCCAAGCAAAAGCGCATTGGTAGTAGTCGGATCAGACTCGTAAAATGCAACCGGCGTACCCGTTTTTAAAACCTTATCCCCCGTGTTGCAGATCTCCACCTGAATGGTCACGCTATCCGGAATACACTGGACATTGGTGGAAAGGGTGGAAGCATCCGGCAAGGGGATAAAAGTTTCAAAGTTATCATTCAGCAGGGGCCGTTGCGATAAATAAGTATTCAATGGACGGTTGCCCGAACCCAGCGTCGGAAGCTCCAGATGGTGCGTATCCTGCACTGCCGGGATCGTCAGATCATCGTTTACATTGACATTGAAATAATTGTACTGGTTCCACAAATTGCGGCAAGGCACCCAGGGCTCGGCATCGGATTCATAGACCCGTAGCCGTCCTCTCAAGGTAAAACTATTGTTGGTCAGGCGGCCGGTTACCGTGATCTCCGTTTCCCCGTCATTGTCTACATCTGCTACTACGGGATATTCGTCTGACGTGATCGAAAAACAGGGCACCCTAAACCAGTTTCGCTGGGCATCCACACCAGCCGGGAAGGGCGCTCCTCCACCGTACAGGATCCGGAGGTTGTTTTCGTCCCGGTAAACAATCTCTGAAATTCCGTCCCCGTTAAAATCATACACCGTAGAACCCGTCCAGCCAGACACATCGGTCGTAGGGAGGTTCCACCAAAAAGGATTAGCAGGGTTGGCTTGCGCCGCCTGTAAATTATAACAGGTAAGATTTAAAGAACTACAGATCAAAATTTCCGGATAATCCTTGGTATAACCCAGTTTGGTATCATCGTAAACATTGGCAATACAGGCCAGACTTCCACTGTTGGAAGGGTTGCCGGGATAAGGAAAAAAACGGATCAGGCCGTTTTTATTCCAAACATACATGCCATATTGATTGGTTTGCCGCAGGGAGGTTACCACAATATCCAGGGTGCCATCCAGGTCCAGGTCTGCAACAGAGGTATAACCGTCCCGATATCCGGCCGTAGGCGGCTGAATCATCATATTGAGGTTGCGCTGCACCTTGATCTCATAACCGTCCCCATCGTTGGGATCCAGGTCTATGGAATAGATATTCGGACCTGCGACCAATTCAAGGCCGCCACAATCCGGATCCCCATTGCAATCTGCCACCGTAAGTATATCAACGGCCGTTGGGTTACAGCTTCCTTCGGCATAGCCGGAATATTGCGCCCTACCTTGGTTGGCCGGTCCGTTGATTATTTTATTCAGGGTGGGTGTCGCAGGGTTGGTAAAATTAAACTTGTAAATATCACTGCCTGCATAAACTTCCGGAACGCCATCGGAATCAAAATCGGCCAGCAAGGGGCGCTGATCAATAAAATCCAACTGGTCGGCAGAGGTGATCCACAAGGTCATGGGCGCCAGGGGGGTTTCTGTGTAACCCCTGAAAACCCGGATGCGTCGGTCAGCACAGGCTATCAACAGTTCAGGACTGCCATCTCCGTCCAGATCCCCAATCGTAGGACCTGGAGACGGGTAAAAATCTAAGTTGCCAGGAACGGTTAATACCATTGGATTATTCGCATTAGAACCATCCCCGCGGTAAAACAAAATTTTGTTGTTGAGCACATTGAACAGTGATCCCTCTATGACCATGATCTCCGGCATACTGTCCACCAGTGGATTCATGTTGGCCACCATAGGAGAAGCCACAATAGAAGCGCCATCCTGGGCAGATTGCCAGGCCAGGCGGGTTTTAAACTGAGAAGGAATAAAGGGAATAGAGCAATCTTGGGCATCTGCGCGGTTTCCAATCAACAAAAACATTAAACCACTGGAAAAAAGTAATCTTTGGACCATATCCATCAAGCATTTGGAGGCACGGGCGTTGGAGGCTGCTGTGCTGTGTTTGAAGAGGGAATGTGTAATCCTCGTTTAGACTTTTGGACATTTAGACGTTGGACGTTGGACTTAATTCCGCAAGTGCATGATTTTCACTTTTTTAGAGTGCAAGTCTAAGGTCTAATATCAAACTGTCCAGTAGTCTACAAGTAGAATACACATTAATAAAACGGACAGGTATTGGAGTGCTCAAAGATAAAGAGAAGTATTGTGTTTGTATCAGCCCTACTGTAAAAAATAATCCTTCCGTACATTCGCCCGATCAATGCAAGTAGTTAGTCTCCTAAAAGGGCCGCAACATGTCAAAAAAGAAACTCAACAAACCGGTTCCGCAAACCCGGCAACAGTCCAGTGTCCAACGTCCAAAATCCAGTGTCCCAACACCGCTCTCCACCGTAAAAGGTGCTGTTTGGGTGAGTGTAGCCGCCGCAGCCCTGGGTTTTATCCTGTACGCCAATACCCTGGGACACCTTTACACTCTCGATGACTTCTCCATCATCAAGTCGAACTGGATCACCAAAGGCGGCCTGAAAAACATCGGCCTGATCTTTTCTACTGAGTATCGTTTTGGATCCTGGAACAGTGTAGGTTCGCTCTACCGCCCCATTCCACTCACCATGTTTGCCATTGAATGGCAACTTGCGCCAGACAAACCCATGCTGGGCCACGTCCTGAATGCCCTGTTTTATGCACTCACAGGCTGGGTACTCTGGAAAACCTGGCGGCGCATCCTGGTCAACTATCCGCCCGCCCTGGCAGCCATCACCGTGCTGGTATTTATGGCCCACCCGGTCCATACCGAAGTGGTGGCCAACATCAAAAGCCGGGACGAGATACTGGCATTGCTGTTCAGCACCCTCACACTCCGGGCCATCTGGGCGTACATAGATACGGACGACCTGAAATGGCTTTTTGCAGCCGTGCTTACCTACGCGATCGCGATGTTTTCCAAGGAAAGTTCGCTCACGTTCATGGCAGTATTCCCGCTGGCTATGTGGTATTTTTCTTCCGCAAACGCAGGTAAGATTGCCAAAACTACCGGGGCATTGCTGGTCCCGGCGGTTGTTTTTCTACTTATCCGAAAACAGATCCTCGACGCACAACCCTATCAGGAAACCTATTCCATTCTGGATAATTTCATCGTGGAAACCAAAAATCAGGGAGAACGCCTGGCTTCGGCTTTCATGATGTGCGGATACTATTTAAAAACCCTCCTGTTCCCGCATCCGCTGGTTTGTGATAAGGGTTACCCGCAAGTAAAAGTGGTAAACTTTAGTGACTGGCGGGCGGTGGCCGGCTTTATCACTTATGTCGGCATGGGCATCTGGGCTGTGGCCAACTTGTCCCGCAAGCATATCCTCTCCTTTGCGATCCTGTTTTACCTTGCTACTTTTTCGGTGTTCAGCAACGTTTTGATGATGATCGGTACCTCCTACGGCGAACGTTTGCTCTATATCCCTTCGTTTGGTTTTGCCCTGGCCCTCGGTTGGCTTTTTTGTAAAATATTCAAGATCACCGACCTCACGGAGGTCTGGAACCCCAACGGAAAAGGAACCGCACTTTGGATGACCGTGGGCATTTTGCTTGCCGCCTATTCGCTCAAAACCGTTTTCCGCAATGGCGCATGGTATGACAGTGCTTCGCTATATGCCGCTGATCTGCCCAATTCGCCCAACTGCGCCAAACTCAATTACCACAACGCCCTCGAACAAGTACGGATCGGCATGGACGAAAAGGAAAGCATTGTAAAAGACGTTGAGCAGGTAAAAAAAGGCATTGAATGTTACAATAAGTGCATCGAGCTTTACCCACAATACCATGACGCTTATGGTAGCCGTGGACTCGCCTATTTCCGCCTGGGAGAAGTGCTGAAAAACCCGGAAGATCAGCGTGCTGCCTGGGACAAATCTTTGCTGGACTACCAGGAATCCCTCAAATACAGGTACAACAATTCGGAGGTGCTTTCCAACATGGGCAAAATTTACTTCACCCGAGGACAGCCTGAAAAAGCCGAGGAAGTGTACAAAAAAGCCGTGGAGTTCGATCCTCGCTTTGTGGATGGCCGCCGCAACCTGGGTGCTGTATTGGCCATGCAGAAAAAATTCCCGCAAGCCATAGAGCAGTGGAAAGAGGCTTTGAAATACGCCGACAATACGAAGTCGGGTACCCTTTATTTCTACATCGGGTCTGCTTACAAGGATATGGGACAGCCGGAAAAATCAGGGGAGTGGTTTGAAAAGGCTTATGCGGTGGAGCCGGGTTTGAAGAAGTAGCGGTTTACTGTGGACGGTCTACGGTTCACGGCTTACGGTTGACGGTATACGGTGAACCGTAAGCCGTGCACCGTATTTTGTGCTACAAGCAGGGTACTAGGCCCAGCGCGATTATAGCAGCAGCGCAGCGGAACGTCTGTAGCAAAAGATTGAGAAAAAATTTCCGGAGGTGCAGCGCACCGAAGCAATCGTCTCGGGTTCCGACGCGCTGCACCTCCAGTTTGTTTTTTGCCATTTAGCTACAGACGTTACGCCGCTCTGCTGCTGTTTACCTCAAATATTCATACGTTGGTAAACCGTGTACCGTGTACCGTGTACCGTAGACCGTAAACCGTCCACTGCAAACCGTCCTACCCCATCATCCGCAACAACCAGTCCTTTTCAGCCACCAGCGCCGTTTGCACAACATCTTCCTTCAGGGCAGTCCGCGCTGCCTTTTTTCCGGGTGGCAGAGCTTGCAAGCGCCGCATAAACCGGACAAAATTCTGGTATACCGCGCGCTGTTGATCTGACACCTGTCGCCTGCGTCGTAGGTAAGCTGAAAAGCTCGCCAGCAGGCTTTCCAGGGCATCTATTTCTTGTGTTTCCCAGTACATTTTTGCGAGCATGGCTTTCGCGATCAGGTTGTGCAGCACATCGTCAAAGTCCATCCGGCCGCACCGGCGGCACCAGACCACACATGTAAAGATCGACGGATCAAAACATGGCTTCCAATAACATTTCCTTGTCATAACTGGTTAGCCTGATTTTTATTTCTGTCAGGTGATTGAAAAATCTTATCTTTGTATTCTAATGGAGTTGCCTAACGATACATGAAGTTGTCACCAACTGACAAAAGAATTGTTTTCAGTTGTGGAGCGTCTAACGCTCCGGGTGAAGGAATTGGAGTCACCATTGCATCAGCTCGAATTATCGGTTCTCGATGTATCAGCCCAAGCCTGTATTTCCAAGGTCCAAAGGTGGTAAGATTGGCGGCAACCCTGGCCTAGATGGCAGTACTAATGCGCTGTTCCTTTATATGAAAGTAAAAGATTTTACTGCTCTTTTATTGCTTCTACTTGTTGTGCCGTGTAGCGCTGCGCACGCGCAGAATAATAATCCCACTATTGCTGCCTGCGATGGCAAGCAGTACTTGTGCGTCACAGCGGATACAATGGAAGCTTGTGTGGAGATTGTTGTAGATTCAAATTACAATAATCTTGCTATAATTGATTACTTTGAAATTGATTGGGGCGACAATTCAACACCAACTATTATTCCGGGGGGGCTTAATCCTCCGAGTCAATCGCACCTGTACGACGTTACCGAATTTGCAGATTCCTGCGCATACCAGGGATTTTATGTGGTTATTCTGCGTACTTATTACACAGTTATCACGATTGAAACCACGAACAGCGCTTTTTTACTCACGCTACGCAATCCTCCAAAGGCTAATTTTACGGTAGATCCTTATGTATCCTGCTTGGGAGATCCAGTCCTTTTTATAAGTACCGGGGAGGAAGTGCCTTGTTCCGATAAGACACTGAATTACCAGTCGTGGCTGTTGCAGGACGGAACCTTTTTCCTGGGTAACCAGGTAACTTATTACTGGGATACCGTGGGCGTTCAGACGCTCCAGTACTGTGCAGGTAATGTATGCGATACGGTTTGTCGCTCCACCGTTATTGGTGCCCTCAATGCTACGGAGGCTGATGCAGTGATTGATTCGGGCGCTACGCTGATTAGTAATTTGCACTACAGGGTTTGTTTTGAGGAACCGTGGTCAATCATCAGGCTTGACGGCGGTGTTTCCCTATACGAAAATTTCTACGACTGGCTCGGCAACGGACAGCAAAACTGGTTCTGGTATCCAAACCCTTACCCTCCGGACACCAGCGTGGCCCGAATCATTTTCATCGAACCAGGGGTGTATGAGATCAAACTCAAGGCCAACAATTTATGTAACCTACCGGATACCGTAATACTGACCGTTGAGGTAGTTGAGCCTCCGGTTTTATCGCTCAAAGCTCAGCGGGATACCTGTGTGGATTTATCCTATTCACCTTTTCCATATATCCCGGGAGCAGTTTATCGGATCAACGGCATACAAACCGACTCGTTTCCTGTGACGCTACCGGTCAGTACCACGCCATACTATGTGGAGGCTGAGCTGGCGCATACCTGCAAATACCAGGTGCTGAAAGATACCTTCTGGGTGAAAACGGCCCGGGATGTCGTTATTCTGTCCCCCGACACCTCCAAATTAGCCGTGTGCATCAATTTGGATACCATCAGGCTGAAGGCCAACCTGCCAGTATTTTGGAATGGGGCAGGCTTGCAAATTACACCTCAGGATACCTTTTTTGTGGAAAATGTTCCTGGATCGTACCGATTCATTGCTTTCCGCGATTATGGAATTTGCCGCCGGGCTGATACCCTGTTACTGAAGGTAGACAAGCCGATCCCGCTTTCGCTGGATACGGTTTCTGTGGCCTGTCTCCTGTGGGACTACACCCCAACACTCTTTGAACCAGAAGCGGTATATTCCATCAATGGTGTAGAGATCGACAGCTTTCCGGTTGCCCTCGAGGCCCCGCAAAGTCCGTTTCACATTATAGCAAGGGTGCAGAATACCTGTACAGACACAACCGTGTCCACCACGCTGCTTGTAATTTATCCCGAACAAGTCTATATCCTCTCTCCCGATACAGCACTTTGCACGGGGACGCCATCATTTCCCCTCTGGGCCAGCGATTCGACCGGCTTCTGGAGTGGTGAACATCTATTCAAGTATCAGGGACAAACCTGGTTTGATCCTTTCACACCGGGGTCATACCAATTGGTATATACCCGGGGCCTGGGTATTTGCCTGAGCAGGGATACTATAACCATTCAAGTGTCCCCTTCGGACAGTATTCAGGCGGGTACGGATATTTTTGTTTGCGAAACAGCTTCGTCAGTTGAAATTACGGGCTACTCACCTGGCGGATTTTTCAGCGGATTTGCTGTTTCAGGAAATATGATTGATTTGTCGTTGATAAAACGTGATTCAGTCTATAAATACCTATATACCGACCCGACCTTTCCTCCTGGTTGCAAAAGCGACGAACTGACACTGGTAGTCCGTTCACTGCCAGAGGCCGGTTTTATGCTCGACAGAGACACCGCTTGTCAGGGTGAACTGATCACCTTACAACCCAATGCTGTCAGCGGGGTAGCATATGAGACCGACTGGGGAAACGGGCTTATCAATACGCTCTCTGCCAGTTATAACCAACCCGGGACGTATTCGCTCCTTTACGCGGCCTATAACATCAATCCGTTAACAGGCCAGCCATTGTGTACCATCAGGGATTCGGCCATCGTTGAAATTCCTGCGCCATTACCACCCGGAGCCGTGAATTTCGTCGCACAGCCCAATTTCGGTTGTGCGCCGCTTACGGTGCAGTTTATTAACCTGAGCACAGCTCAGCACAACCATTATCTATGGGAAACGGACTACGGACAGAGTTTTTATGGCTTTTCTCCGCCAAAGGTGACTTATCCGGATGGCGCAGCTGACACAATTTATCACATTCGTCTGAGCGTGCCAAACGGCTGCGGGTTTTACGAATCGGAACAGACCATTAAAGTGCTGCCTAATCCAGTGGCTAATTTTGCACTTTTTTTGAACGAAATCTGTTCTGGTGCCCCGCTGGAGGCTTCCATACTGAGTACCGGATACCCGGGAAGCAACACCTTTTACACCTCCACCGGAGAAGTCAGCACGGCTACGGCAGGAATATCCTCAATTTTCCATTTTTATGCCCAGAACGAACCCGATACAATAGGAATCTGGCTTGTATCTTCCAACAGCTGCAGTTCCGATACAGCCTATCAGGAAGTGGTGGTCCACCCGGCCGCTGTCAATGCGCTGATCGGCACACCCAACACACCACTATGTACCGGTATTCCGGTGGAATTGTACAGCCAGTCTACCAATGGAGCACCGGTTCTATGGAAGTTTTCAGATGGCAATACCTTCCTCAGCGACACCGTTTCTGTTGTCTTCAACTCGCCAGGTATGTATTCGGCCACCCTTTACACGTTTGGTTGCGGGTATGACAGCATCAATTTGCCAATCCAGGTTTATCCCACTCCTGAGGTGGGCCTGGTGATAGACCCGAACCTATGCGTTTATGAAGAGACTGTTTTTCAGGTGAATGCCAATGTTTCGGCTGTTTTGCTGAATTACGGCGATGGCACCTCCACCACCCAGACGACTTCCTCACACGAATATTCTTTCCCGGGCAACTACGTCGTCACTGCAACGGTTAGCACACTTCCTGGATGTAAGGCTACCGATACAAGACAAATTGAGGTATTAGAACTTCCTGATATTCAGACAGTGGTGAATGATGTTGTCTGTACAGGCCGTGAAGTCTTTTTTTCGGGAACCAGCACTCCGCCGCCTGTCAACTGTTATTGGCGGTTTGGCGATGGCAATGTAAAGCCTGAATGTGACGCCGAATATATATATGCCCAAGCGGGTAGTTATCAGGCCATATTCACCGTTTTTGCCCCGAACGGGTGTCTCCATTCAGATACCTCGCAGCTACAGGTAGTAGAAACACCCAGCGCGGCAATTGCATATCAGCTTCCGCAGACCTGCGTGCCCGTAACGGCATCATTTCAGGTTATTTCAGCGGCTGCAACTGATGCCATTTGGAAAGACAATGGTGTTCCGGTATCCTATCAAACAGCATTTGATCTGCTGTTAACAACAACCGGATCCCATTTGATAAGTATGACTGCCCGTAACCATGGATTGTGTCCGGATACCGGGCAAGTTGTCCTGCATCTCGACGATGCTATACGGGCAGAAATATTGGTTGATCCGGTATGTGATCCGGAAGACTTTATTGATCTGCGCATATCCACCGCTCCAACCAATATTGTCACGGTTAGTGCGCCCGGCTACTTTCAGATTGGTGATTTTCACCAAGCCCTCGATACCGGGAAGTATGATATCGCTATACTGAATCAGATTGGATGCCGGCTGGATACTGTTGTTCAGTTGTCAACCCCTGGTCTGGTCGAAATGCAGGTAGACTCAGATTACGTCGAGGTACCCCTCGGAGAATCGGTGCAGTTCAATACAACTTCTAATCAAGCCGATGTGACTTTTGCCTGGAAACCCGATTTGTTTCTGAACAACGCTACGATCAGCAATCCGGTCTGCACGCCGGAACGATCCATGGTTTACTATGTATATGCCACCAATTCAACCGGATGTGTCAGAATAGACACGGTAAGGGTGGTGCTAAAAATCACCAGAGAAGACGAAATCTATATCCCGGATGCCTTTACGCCGAACGAAGACGGGGTCAATGATATTTTCTACGTGCGCAGCAGCAGTCCTTCGGTACAGGGCCTGGATTACGTCAGGGTGTTTGACAAGTACAACGAACAGGTTTTTGAGGCCCGGGTTACAGATAACGGCAGTCTGATAGCGCCTGAAAATCCCGCTTTCGGATGGGATGGTACGTTCAGGGGACAAAAAGCAGAGGCAGGTTCGTACAGATACGTGATTGCCGTACGGTTCATTGACGATCAGATCAGTATTTTTAGCGGAACGCTTAAATTAATCAGATAATGAGCAAGACTATCCTGTTTGTCCTTGGGTTGTTGGCTGTTTCAGCCCGGCTTTTCGGTCAGACCTACAATAACCCAACCATCACCACTTGTGACGGGGTACAGTTTTACTGTATCACCGGTCCGCTGGAAGAGATTTGTGTAAATATCATTGTGGATCCGAATGATCCAGGCAAAGACAGTATAGATCATTTTGAAATTGACTGGGGGGATAATACCCCTCTTACGGTGGTTCCTGGCAGCTTGAATCCACCCTCGCAGTTGCATGTGTACAACCTTTCTGACTTTTATGGCAGTTGCCAATATCAGAAGTCGTTCACGATTATTTTGCAAACTTACCAGGCCGACTCACTGGCCGACCCCACCAACAGTGCTTTCATTCTAACATTCCGGAATCCGCCTGTTGCCAACTTTTTTATGTCGTCTAACCCCTGCGCAAACGAGGGAGTTACCCTTCAGGGATCCTTAGTGGGTGGGGGCAGTGGCGGACTGTCCGCCTGTCCCGTTGCCGGCGTCAATTATGAGGTATGGGATCTGGGGGATAGCCTGTATTACACCGGAAATACCCTTGGATATGTATTCACCGACGGCGGAACCTATGACGTAACCTACTGTGTAGGGAACGTCTGTGATACAGTGTGTTCATCCCAAACCGTTACCATATCCTACCCACCCGATGCCGAACTGATACCAATCACCAATAATGCAATCAATGTAATAGGCAACGAGTACAATATTTGCATGGACGATTCGCTGGAATACCTGCAGTTGACCGGTGCAAACTCATTCTCCAGTTCCAGTTTCTCTTGGAATGTAGAGGGTCCGGCTGGCGGCTGGCAGTGGTACCCCGATCCGACAGCGCCAGATACCAATATTGTGGCCATGCAGTTCTCACAGCCAGGCACCTACAAGATTTATATGGAGGTCAGCAATAATTGTATCGCCGACGACAGGGCAGAAGTGATTGTCAATTTGATCAAATTACCTGCGGTCAGTTTACAAGCGCAGGGAGATTCCTGTACTGCGATTACTTATACACCGATTCAGCTCGACACGAACGTGACTTATACTCTTAACGGTATTAAACTGGATACTTTCCCAATTTTTCTGCCAATTTCAAACGATATATATTTTATCGAGGCGGTCATGAAGAATTTTTGCGGGGAAGTTCATGCTTATGACACTTTCGCGCTTCAAGCTGCCCCCAATATTGCTATTGCTTATCCAAATGGGGACGTGACAGCTTGCATCAATTCTGATACCATACGCATATTTGCCTATCCTGCCGGAAACTGGTCGGGGCCTTCAGGCAGTTTCTACAACGACACCTCCGGAATTTTCTTTGTGCCCAATACTCCGGGAGATTTTGAAGCATTTACCTACAGTGGAATAGGTGTTTGCAGGCGTGCCGATACAATCCATTTTACCATAGAATTACCCATTGAAATAGCCCTCGACATCCCGGCGTTGGCTTGTCTGGAAACAGAATTCATCCCTGCTCCATTCGACTCCAGCCTGGTGTATCAGGTGAATGGTGCTATTCAGGATAGTTTTCCGGTTAACCTGAACGCCGCATTTGGGCCCTACATGATCACAGCCTCCGCCAGTAATTCCTGCGGATTGGCCGAAAAAAGCGTGGTTTCTGAGTTCATAGCGCCTGAGGATGTTGAAATTTATTCCAGAGATACTGTGCTGTGCTCTGGTACAGGCAGGATTTATCTGGAAGCAAGCGATACCATCCTCGGTTTCTGGGAGGGAGAGCATATTTTTCAAAACAGCAGTGGTTTTTACTTCGACCCGGTTGATTCTGGGTCGTATCTGTTGGTGTTCGTGCGCGGTTTCGATCTGTGCCGGCGTACCGACTCTATCAGGGTCAATGTGGCCCCGGGTAACGCCGTGGAAGCTGGCGAAGACTTGATCGTGTGCAGTACTGAACTGGCTGTGCAACTGGCCAATGCCTCTCCGGGAGGCTACTTCAACGGTTTTGCCCTAAGCGGCAACGTGGTGAACGTATCCCAACTGGCGCTTGATACGTCCTATCTCTACACATACATAAATCCAGGCTTGCCAGACGCCTGTAACCTGGATACCCGGACAGTGACCGTGTATGGCCCACCAGCCGCCGGATTCAGCTTAGATAGGGATACCGCCTGTCGGGGTGAAGTGGTCAGCGTGCTGCCAGAGGCCACTTCGGGTGTGGTTCACCTGATTGATTGGGGCGATGGAACCTCGGGGCTCGGACTGCTCGAACATGCATACACCGAACCAGGCAGCTATTCCGTTCAATACACCGCATTTACCGTAAACCCACTCACAGGAGAGCCTCTTTGCACCGTAACGGATGGTACTCAGGTGGTAATACCCGTAGAGCAACAGTCAGGAGAGATTCGTTTTTCTGTGTTTCCGGATTCAGGTTGCGCCCCACTCACCGTCTATTTCTCCAACCTGAGTCCGAACGATGGCCGTCAGTATGTCTGGGATATGGGGAATGGACAAAAATATTACGGTTATAATCCGCCCCCGGTTACTTACTACGATGGAACCACAGACACCACCTACCAGGTGCGGGTCAGTATGGTCAATGGCTGTGGATTGGCTGAATTTACCCACACGATAAAGGTAGCGCCGAGACCTAGGGCCGATTTTGATGTTCTTTTTGATGAACCCTGCTCCGGCAGCGTTGCAGAACTTGTGCTCGGAAGTTACGGAAATTCGTTACAAAACAATTATTACGTTTCCAATGGACACCAGTACACGGGGTCCTTCGATCAGCCCACTTCCTTCCAGTTATTTACGGGCGATCAGCCAGATACCCTGGGCATATGGCTTGTTTCGTCCAATCTGTGCGGTTCCGATACCGCCTGGCGCCAGGTGGTTGTGAATTCTCCTGATGTAACTGTATTGGTTGGCTTGCCTGATACTACACGCCTGTGCGAAGGATTTCAGGCACAGGTCATCAGTTTTGCCACCCCGGGTTCGGAAATTGCCTGGAAAGTATCCACTGGCGAAAGTTATTCGGGCGATACGATTTCAGTACTTTTTAAATACCCGGGCCAATACTTTATCACGTTGTATGCGTACGGCTGTGGCTACGATAGTGTAACACTGCCTATGACCGTTTATCCGCTGCCCGATATCGATCTGATCCACGACCAGCAAAAATGTCCAGGAGAGCCTGTCAATTTCTGGGTGAATTCTGTTGCGCCGGGAATACAACTCTGGTTTGGCGATGGCGACTCTTCGGAGCAGCGCAATATTTCTCACGTATACCCCGGACCGGGCACTTACACGCCGTTTGCACGAGTCACCACACAGCGCGGCTGTGAAAGCACTGCGTCGGGGAGCCTCGTCATACACGAACCACCCACCGCACTGGCCACGGCCACTGATTCGATCTGCACTTTTACTACGGCTCAGTTTCAGGGAGTCAGCAATAATCCAGATGCCTCCTGCGCTTGGTATTTTGGCGACGGAACTTCTTCTGACGGCTGCACACTTATACACGAATACGGCGCACAGGGCAATTTTAGAGCAATTTTGAGGGTATTATCGCCCGAGGGCTGCCCAGCGGCAGATACCACAGAGGTCATGGTCAGAACCATCCCGGAAGCCAATTTTAGTTTCAGTCTTCCGCAGGCCTGCGCGCCCGCAACAGCCTCCTTCCTGAGTCAGGCAAGCGGCGCTACAGCCGTCCGGTGGGAAGTAAGCGATGGGTATTCGACGGATAATTTTGTTTTTGAACGGACGTTTAATCAGGCTGGCAACTATTCCGCCATCTTTTATACTTCAAACGATGGTATATGCCCCGACACTGCACACGTGTCTTTTGAAGTGTTACGCTTACCCGCACTGCAGGTCGCCACAACGCTGCAGTGTGTGGCCAGTGCCGGAACAGATCTGGTTGCTACCACCGGGCCTCAGGATAACCTCTTTGTGAGTGGCCCAAGCTACAATGTCCCTGGGGCAATACACGACGGACTCGCTCCAGGAAGCTATACAGTCAGGGCCGAAAGCAAGGAGGGTTGCTTTCAGGATACTATTGTGTATGTACTTCCCGTCAACGAACTTCTGTTGCACGTTGAACAGGATTATTATGAACTGATTCTGGGAGAATATGCTCCCCTATCAGCCAAGGTAAATAAGGCGGACGTTGATTTTGTATGGGAGCCCAGCTCCTGGTTGAGCGATCCAGCCATCGCTGACCCGGTTTCAAGACCCATTCAACCTGTTATTTATACGGTTGTAGCCACCGACAACAACGGATGCACCAAAATCGACACGGTCCGGATAGCCCTCTCCATTGACTACGATGCGTCGCTGTTCATCCCAAATGCATTCACACCCAATAACGACGGTGTAAACGATATCTTCTATTCCAGAAGCAACATACCGGAGGCACTGCGGATAGCCTACTTCAGAATTTTTGATAAATACAACGAAACGGTATTCGACCTGTCAGAACTTGAAGGCCATGAAAATGCCACCCCTGAAGACCGTCTTTTCGGCTGGGACGGCGTGTTTCGTGGTGAGAAGGCCGAGGCTGGTTCTTACCGTTTCACCATTTCCGTTGTCTTCCCGGACGGAGTGAACCGGAGTTTTGCGGGAGCAGTTCAACTCATCAGATAAGTAACATGCGCGCCAAAGCAATCTCTTTATTCCTGATTACCGCCCCATTGTTCGCCATGGGGCAAGACTATCACTTTGCCAACAGTATTGAGGTGCCACAGTTGCTGAACCCGGCAGCCACCGGCAGCGGATCGGTACACAGAACGCAGGTGGCCGCCTTGTACCGCGGACAGTGGGACAACCTCACGAGCCAGAATTCATATCAGGGCGAATCTGTGTTTGCCGACATACGTTTCTGCTTGCAAAACAGCAAAAAGAACTACTACGCACTTGGTATCGGCATTCAACACGATTTCAGTCCGTTGGGCTACTTCTATAACGGCAACGGAATGTTGACCGCTTCTTACCACCACCATTTGGGAAATGGAACCTTCGGGGCAGTCGGCGGCAGTCTGGGCGGATTGGTCATGGGCATACAACCGGAAAAACTGAAGTTCGACGAACAGTTTCAGAATGGCACCTATGATCCGTCCAACAGCAATGGTGAGAAATTCTTGCGTAACAATATCTTCCAGCCCGATTTGTCTTCGGGATTTGTATTGTACAACAACAAAGCTGCATGGTCGATCGGCATTTCCTTGCGGCATCTGAACAAACCGGTGTATTCACTGCTGGGCGACGAAAACCGGCTGGGCGTGGGAATGGTTTTTTATGGAACCTGTTCGCTCTGGAAAACCCATGTTAACAAACAAAGCATACAGGCACGGGCCTTGTACCGCCGACAATCCGTAACAGGCTCCAACAGCCTTCAGTGGCAGACCATGGCCGGTGTGTTTTATCAAACAGCCTTCTCCGGGCAGGCGGGGATGAAAATAACCGCAGGCGCCTATCTCCGAGGTGGTAGCCTGCCCAAATCAGTATTCACCCTTAACACCCTGGTACCCGCCATACAACTGGGAAATGAACAATTTTCTGCTACCATTTCTTATGATGTAGATATCGCGCGCACGCTTTCACGCTTCGCGGGCGGCCTGGAGATTGTCTTTCAGGCGAGTTTTGGCAAAACAGACAGGTGTATTGTTTGTTCGGGATTTTGAGCTGTATTTGGAGGAGCGTTTGACCTGACGCTGTGTTGGCTATAGCGTGTGTCTAGTGCCTCCCCAATTCATACCTTAATGGCCGGGCGCGGCACTAGTGCCCAACTTCAAAATGTTCAGTAGTCTGCTCCTTTACACACTGAATGATTCAGCCGCTCGTTTTTCATGGCCTGCCAAATGTCTCCTGAGCGGAGATTCAAGCCTTTGCGAAGGCGGCATGCTGACCCTTACCGCCAGCCAATACTTATCTCTGGAATGATGGCGCTACAGGCAAGATCAAAGAGATCCCATACGTCGAGGTAATTCAGCAAGGCGTCTATTCCGTCACGGGCACTGATCCTGCCGGACTGCAACCCGCTGGAATTTGCCGAAATGCGCATCTATTCGCGCTGGGGACAATTGGTGTTCCAAAGCAAGCAAATAAATGACCGTTGGGATGGCACAAACCCGAATGGATCACCCGCCAATTCTGCCACTTATATTTTCACGTACCGATACCGCCTGCGGGGCGATACAGAAAAGACTGAAAGAGGTGATATCACCTTGCTAAGATAAAAAGGGAGTTCGATAAATGGGCGTCGGCGAAAGGTTGACGCTCATTTTTTTTGGTATTTATGAGAATGCGAGCGAATGACCAGCCGGGGCAGGAAATAGGTGCACGGCTACGTGGCCGTAAACCGTGGACCGTTAACCGTAAGCCGTCAAGATACCAGGCCCAGCGCCGCGCTTGTGTCTTTTGACCAAGCGCCCATGGAGCAGGGCAAAATTTAAGAATAAATAGCTGATCTTCAGCGCTTAATAGATTGAATCCTGAGCGCTTGGTCAAAAGACACAAGCGCGGCGCTGGGCTTGGGTACTCTGGGAATGCGAGGGGATGACCAGCCGG
>JBILHS010000173.1:0-7828 GCA_044350425.1 Saprospiraceae bacterium
TTGGCCATGTTTACGATGGCAAATTGCCCGGCATAAATATGGCAGCTGTACATGGTATCGTTGTCTACATACCCATCGTGGATGTAACCCAGTTGATCATATTTTCCAACGTACTTCGGGTTGTATGGGTCTGCTTTCAGGTCGAATACTTTGGCTGCGCCGCCAAAAAGTCCACCGCCCCAGGCATAAAGAAATCCTTTGGTCTCATCGATGTGCAGGGCGTGAATCGTATTCAATTGTCCGGCGATCACCCCATCCCCGGTATAAAAGTGGCTTTGAAGGGCTGGAGAAGGAAGCTTGGAAAGGTCGACGACTTGGATGCCCTGACCGCCTTCGGAGGTGACATACGCATAGTGTTGATAGGTTTTGATCTCCTTCCAGAGGTTGTTTGGACCCGGGATCTGGACAATTTGTTGTGGCGCATCCGGGTTCGTGATATCGACGATCACAAGGCCCTGAGCGGCGCCTACCAGGGCATATTCCTTGCCTCTGTAATCGTAGCCCCACACATTGGCCAGGGTCTGACCCGGGAATGTGATTTTAGATCGGAAGGTATTGTTGACATTTTGGGCTGAAAGCGCGAAATTAGCCGCAAGGATGAAAGCAGCCAGCAGGATAAAAACAGAACGGAATTGCATCTTTATAAAAGTTTGGGCGAATATACAGTGATTGTAGTATCCAACAACGGACCAGTTTTTGAATGAGGCGTCACCAACCAGCAGGGTCACTTTTGTTTGGCTAATTCAGTGTCCAGATAAGTTTCCAGATTTGTTCTCGACAATACCCGCGAGACCACGCGTCTGTTTTTATCCAGTACGATCAGAGTTGGCGTACTGGGAGTCGGGAAAATCCGGTCAATACCAACCCGTTGGTCTGCCGGGATAAATACATTGATCCAGGGTGTAGGCTTTTGCTGTAAGGCCGTCCGTAAGGTTTCTTCAGTTCGATCCGAAGAAAGCGCATAGACCTCCAGACCCAACGGATGGTATTTTTTATAGATTTCTGACAACACAGGCTCCAATTCCTTGCAATGTGAACAGGTCGTGCGCCAAAATAACAACATGGTCAACTTATTTTTTGCACATACCGTGTTGAGATTCATCATCTTACCTTCCAGGTCAGTGAAATTCAGATCTGGTGCTTTGTTACCAGGCGCACACACTTTCAAGGCTTCTAAAAGGTTTTGGATATGGCTGGGCAGCGGCTCATCTTCCGGGCAGTCGGGGGTGTACCATTTCAATAAATAACTCAGAGATGGGTCGTTTTTGCGCTCCATCAGTTTGTCCATTAAATACCGAAATACAAAGCCATCTACCGCCTCATTGCCATTCCGACGCGCCATAATTCCATCAATAAATGCATTGTCTCCTTTTTCATGATCTTCGAAGGCCGTATCATACTGATTTAAGACCTTAACAAAAGCATTGTGGCGCAGGATGCTTTCGTGCTCGAATGGGATCTTCTCCAGCGCATGCACTTGAGCAAATTCATTGGAGGACATTTTTTGGATGGCTGCATTACCCGGGTAGTCTTCTTTTTGAGGTTCGTATAAAAGCAACGCAATGTCGCCGATCAATGACTTCCGGGATTGGACCAAAATTTCTTTGCAATGCTGGTTGAGTGTGATAATCGTGCCCAGAGGAGCATTGGGTTCCATTCGCGCAAGGTAGGCGCTCATAAGTGTAAAATAGAGCGCATTTGCTTTTGAACCAACCGTTACTGCGGGTCCGCCATCCATTAATTTATAGTCCAGGGCAAATGTCAGGAACGGCTCTTTCATGGATGAATCGGGAATGATGAAGTCATTCCAAAGCTTGGCTTCTCCAAACATCCGAAGCCTATATTGACCGGGAACAGCGTTTGGTACAGCGATTTCAAAACTATTATCCGCATTGATATTGCCTCCAGCGGCCTGTTGCCAATGATCAGTAATCCAACAATCAACCGATAGAATCCGGCTTCTGTTGCCAGGCTGGTTGATGACCGTGCCGCGGAGCGTGGTCTGCGTGTGGACGACAGCACCGGACAGCAATAAAAGTAAGCTAAAGAAGGTGTGTTTTTTCATTTTATTTGCACCGTAATTCTTAACAAATTTGGCGTCAATAGTACCACTAGTTATGCGTAATCACCTGTCCCTTATTGCTGTTTTCATTTTCTTAACTTTCGAAATATTTGCCCAAAAAACGTCATTGCCGCATCCAACGGAAGCGCAATTGACCTGGCATAACACGGAGTTCTATCTCTTTTTTCACTTTGGTCCTAATACGTTTACAAATTTAGAATGGGGGCATGGGACTGAGACAGAAGACCTGTTCAATCCCACCGATCTGGATTGTGACCAATGGTGCCGCATCGCCAAACAGGCTGGTGCAAAAGGCGTGATCATTACGGCTAAACACCATGACGGATTTTGTCTTTGGCCCTCTCAATATTCCCAACATACGGTCCGGGAAAGCAAGTGGAAGGATGGTAAAGGTGATGTCCTTCGGGAACTAGCCGATGCTGCTCAACGGAATGGACTGAAACTGGGCTTTTACCTCAGTCCCTGGGATCGAAATCACCCGCAATACGGTACACCGGAATACAATGATGTCTATGCCAAAACCTTGACTGAACTGCTGACCGGTTATGGGCCTCTTTTTGAGATCTGGTGGGATGGAGCCAATGGAGAAGGGCCAAACGGGAAGCGGCAGGTGTATGATTTCCACCGGTTTGAAAAAATGGCAGCTAAACTACAACCCAATGCAGTCATCTTCAGCGATATTGGACCAGGATGCCGATGGGCAGGCAATGAGGAAGGTCTTATCCGAACGGAGACCAATTGGTGTACCCTTGACACTGTGGGTTTTCAACGAGGCGCAGGAGGCCCCCCACAGGATACACTGAATCAGGGCAATATCCATGGTGCCAACTGGATACCCGCCGAATGCGATGTAAGCATCCGGCCCGGTTGGTTTTACCATGCAGAAGAGGATGAAAAGGTGAAAACCCCGGAACAGCTTTGGTACATCTATTCAAACTCGGTAGGTAAAGGAGCTAATCTGATCCTTAATGTGCCTCCGGACCAGCGCGGACGCATCCATGCACGTGACTCAGCTTCTTTAGTACGCTTTGGCAAGCAATTACAGCAAAGCTTTAAAACCAATTTATTAAAGGGGGAAAAGTGTGAATTCACGGATCCGATGGGTGTGAATTCGCCCAAAAAGATGGTCGGAAAGCTGAATGATGGAGACAGAAATACTTTTGAACGTATTGGTAAAATAGAAACAGGAACGCTTGCCATTCAGTTTGACCTTCGTAAAAAACAACGCTTCAATACGATCGTCCTTCGTGAGTTTATCGCTGAGGGTCAACGGGTTCAATCCTTTAAAGTGGAAGCCCAACTGGGTGAAACCTGGAAGGAAATTGCCCGGTCAAAAACCATCGGGTCACGAAAAATCATCCAGTTTCCGGGCATAAAAGCACGAAGGATCAGAGTCACTATGCTGGAGGCAAAGGACACTCCGCTTTTAAGTGAAATTGAGTTGTATCAGATCTAAAGCATCAGCCTCCAGGTTTATATCCGTTCAAAAAATCCTTGACTGACATGCGTCGTTTTCCCTCCAGCTGTAATTCGAGTATGGAAATGAACCCATCAGAGGTCCGATATTGAAGGGTATTTTTTCCATCTGTGAAAAACTGACCGATTTGGATCGAAAGGTCGGCGCGTGGAGTCACAGAGTGCTTGTCCAGACTGGAACGAAGGAGCTTTAAGGTTTTTCCATCCATTGTAGTCCATGCTCCTGGATATGGGCTCAAGCCACGGATAAAATTGTGCACATTTGCCGCGGGCTGGTTGAAATTGATCCTGCAGGTTTCGGCAAATATCTTGGGTGCATGGGTCGCTTCAACATCTGTCTGAGGCATGGGTTGGGTCGCTCCCCGTTCCAGGGCTTTTACTGACTTTAGGACAAGTTTTGCCCCGATTTGCATCATGCGGTCGTGTAATTCTCCGGCAGTTTCGTCCGGTCCTATGGGCACTTTTTCCTGAAAAAGCAGGTCGCCGGTATCAATTTCATGTTTGAGCAAAAAAGTGGTCAGACCGGTTTCTGTTTCGCCACGGATGACCGCCCAATTGATCGGCGCAGCACCCCGGTACTTCGGGAGCAAAGAGCCATGGAGGTTCATGGTGCCCATCGGAGGCATTGACCAGACGATTTCTGGCAACATCCTGAATGCAACCACAATTTGCAGGTCCGCACGGAGTTCCTGAAGGGCGTTTATAAAATCCGGGTTTTTAAGCTTCTCAGGTTGCAGGATGTTGAGCCCTTTAGCTTCCGCAAATTGCTTTACAGCAGATTGCATCATGCCTTGCCGGCCACCAGGTTTGTCAGGGGCTGTAACAACACCCACCACTTTGTAACCGTTTTCCAATAATATTTCCAGGGAGGGTACTGCAAACTCCGGAGTACCCATGAATATGATGCGCATAAGGCCTATTTTTGCAGGCGAAACTGATGTAAAATGAATAATAATCTTTGGCTTAAAGTCGGCTTCCTGATCCTTTGTTTTGAGGGAGTATTACAGATGCAAGCTCAAAATACGGAAATCCCCGGCAAAGAAAGGACATTCCTCAAAATTGATGTTCGCGAGGGCATACTTAGTATTTATTTCAACCCAAATAGCCGGGACATTCCTGAAGTGATGGTCAAGTATACGAATCAGTTGCTGGGCTTTATGAAGGAGCATCCCGAAAGCACCTTCGGACTGGATTCCTATACAGATAGTCAAGGCGGTTCAGCGTACAATTTGTCCCTTTCCGAAAGCAGAGCCGAGAATTTTGTGGCTTTTTTGGTCCAAAAAGGCATGGATCGAAACAGAATGCGGGTCAAAGCATTCGGAGAAAGTAAGATTATCAATCATTGTAAGGACGGCATTCCGTGCAGTGCAGATGCTCATCGGCAAAACCGCCGACTGGATTTGCGTTTAAACAGCCCTTCAGAAAAAGCAGCCTGGGAAAAATGCCTACAAACCCTGGAAAGCGAGTTGCTTAAGCCCGCCAGGAAAAGTGATTCACGCACCCATAAACGCTTGCCAGAGGCCAATAATTCTGTTCCATTGCCTGCCCTTAAACAATGAATAAATTTAAATTTTGAATCAAACAATGATGGAAAAATTACACTGGAAAAACGCAGAGGGTATGAACCTTTTTGCAGCCCATTGGGCCACAGAAAACCCACGCGCAGTCATTGCCCTGCTTCATGGGCAAGGGGAGCATATTGGTCGCTTTAACCACCTGGCGGAGTGGTACAACAGACATGGAATCGCCGTTTTAGGGTTTGATCACCAGGGCTATGGCAGAAGTGAAGGCAAAAGGGGACATGCCCGGGATCTTCAGGTGTTGCTGAATGACATTGGATTGCTTTTGGAAAAGACACGGGAAATGTATCCCGGCACTCCCTTGTTTCTATATGGACATAGTATGGGAGGAGGACTTGCCTTGAATTATGTTACCCGCCAGGAACCTAAACTGGCCGGACTGATCGTCACCGGGCCCTGGATCCGACTTGCTTTTGAAGCGCCGGCATTCAAGGTGATCGCCGGAAGGTTTTTGCGACGGTTTATGCCCACCCTGACTTTGCCTACAGGCCTTGCTGCGCATTTTATTTCGCATGACGAAGCCGTGGTAAAAGCATACAATTCGGACCCCCTGGTACACAGCAAACTAAGCGCTGCAGCTGGTATCGCACTATTAGAAGGGGCTAAATGGCTGGATTCCTGGGCAGGAACCTTCAAAATTCCTGTGTTATTGCAACATGGCGGCGACGATAAGATCACCTCGGCTCCAGCCACACGCAGGTTTGCAGAACGGGTAAAAGGTGACATTACCTTCCGGGAATGGCCCGGACTTTACCACGAAATTCACAATGAAAAAGAGCAGGTGGAAGTATTCGAATACACCCTGAAATGGCTGGAAAGTAAACTGTGAAACTTGACCTATGGTTTGCCAATGGCATCCCGAAAGAACGCATTGATTGGCTGGGCTGCCTGAAAATATGCTGCAACAAATTCCGGGAAATCCGGCTGTAAACAAAGCTCCGGATCCAACTCTGCCATGAAATAGAATTGTTTATTTGCAATCAGCGGTTCTTTTTTAGCGGCTTCTTTGAATGCTGGAGGCAAGACCTTGTTTTTATCCCCCTTGAGTTCACCAAATTTGTCAAAGAATTCTCCGGTAAATACAAGCGAACGAAACGCTTCAGTATCCTGCATGATCGCCGTGCGCACTTTTGTCAAAGGCTCCTTGTCCAAAAAATAAGCGCCTCCGCCGATCATCAGGCTGCCATAAGAGAGCTGCATATAATAGCCGGGCACGTCCATGGTCTGCCGACCTCTGGGAGTAAACACAGCTGAAACATGTGTTTTGTAAGGTGTTTTATCTGCCGAAAACCGGGTGTCCCGATATATCCGGTGAATACAGTCCTTGGGCTGTATCTGAAAATCCGGCTCAAAGCTTTTCAGGCGCAGGATCAATTCACCCACAAATGCCTCAAACGACTTTTTCAGGTTAGCCTCGTAGCGTTTTTTGTTTTTTTCAAACCAGTCACGGTTGTTGTTTTGACTAAGTTCGTATAAATACTGAAGTGATTCGGTCGTCAACATGATCTGGTTTTCATTAAAAATCCGTTCCAAGTGCGATGTGCAGCAAAGGCTTTTGGATCTGACGCGATTCAATCCCCCAGGCATAATCAGCGCGAAGGTAAAGGCCAAAGATCACGGCTCTTAAACCGGCCCCGTAGCTCATTACGATCGGGTCACGGAAGTAGTTGACCTTCATGATAGAAATGATCGGTCCATCAGTTGGGCGGTAGAGGGTGGTGGTATTGATCGGATTGTTCAGCGAGTAAGGGCTTTTGCCTTGCCACGCGGTTCCCGCATCAAAGAATCCAACCACCTGGAAATTGCGCCAAAAGTTGCCAATGACCGGCTTTTTGATCAGATATTTAAACACAGGAATGCGCAATTCGGTATTGATCAGTGCGAAAGTATTGCCATTGCGTATATTTTGCTTGAACCCGCGAAGGTTCACGGCGGGAGCCTGATAGGCAAAGCCTTCATCCTCTGGCAACGCAATGTTGTTATTGAACTTAGGGAACACCCAATTGTCTACCCCGCCTAAAATATAGAGCATTTTTTCAGTGCCAAATGAAGTGGCCCCGGCAAAGCGAACGGCCAAAACCGAGCGACGATCCAGCAATTGATAATGTCTGGCATCAATCCCCACGATGGTCATAAATCCATTGTTGAGTTTCAGACTCCAATTCGGATCTGTATTAAACGCAAAGCCTTTTACCACATCGGTGTAGATCTTGGCTCGGGTACCTGTTTTCAGATTCAGGTCTACATCTACTGCATTGTCAAATACAGCGGCTAAGCGAACAGAGGCCCGTTGTTCTGCGCGATCTGGGGTGGCCAGTGTGATCGCATCCGAACTAAGTGCACGCACCTTGTCCTCCCGCATAGAAAAGGTGGCTCTCAGACTAGTAAATACGTCCAATGGATAGCGCAACTCATATTGAGCCAACAAGGTATTGGTACGCTCCTGGAAGTCTGGCGGAAGGTTGGGCGGACTGCTTGCATCGCGTAACTTATTGGTTACCAGGGTGCGGCGATAAAGTACATACCGCTTATCCAGGCGTTTTTTCTTGTCGTCCAGCCACAGGTAATACTCAGAGCCATTAAAAGTCGTGGGGAGTCGGAAGCCTGCTTCTATGACATAGTTTTCCAGCAGGTCTTTAAAATTAGCACGAAGCAGGATGCCGGGAGGCGGCTGTAATAGTCTGCTTTG
>JBILHS010000006.1:0-94176 GCA_044350425.1 Saprospiraceae bacterium
TTTATGCCTTCTACTCACCTTTTCTGTCCGTTCTATAGCCCAATGTCCTGATTACCCACGTGCTATGGACCAAGTGTATGTCTGTTATAATGGAGATTACACTTTAAGTTTTGACCAAAACGTAACAATACATAATCCTGTTCGATTTACCTTTCCCATCTTACCCTCCGATGTAACGGTTTTTTTTGATTATGATTCAAATGATGGTATCCCAATAGAAAATGTTTCCAGTGCAGAAATAAAAACAATTAGTTATTCAGCTCCAGGACAGTATAGATTGTATTGGGTAGTTCAATGGGTATCCGGGTACGAACTTGACCCACAAGGAAATCCAGTTCCCATAACCAGCTCAAAATCAGGGCATTTCACATTCCAAACAAATTTCAACAACACAAATGCCAACTACAACGATTTTTTGCCTAATGAAACCTGGGGCGATATACTAGGGAACACTTATACACCTCCTGCCAATGGCGCATATCCTCCGGGCAGCCTCAACACACTCCCGGTAACGGCAGGGGGCATTGTTCATATCCTCTACGCCAATCCAGACCATCAGATGCGAAAACCCTTCATCTTTGTTGAAGGCTTTGATCCGATTTTAGAAGGTGGTTCTAAGTATGAAGTTACAGACCCTTCCGGTAACACCTTGGGTTTTGGTGGGGTACGTTGGGATGTGATCGTCACTGGGCGAAATGAAAGTTTCGACGTTGATCCAAGTGAACCTGGAGTGCCGCACACTCCTCAGTTTGAACAATTGCCTACCTTGATTCAAGGTCTCCGAAACCGGGGATATGATATCGTATATGTTGACTTTGCCGATGCCGGAACTTACATACAGGCCAATGCTGAGTTTCTTATTGATGTGATAGAACGGGTAAACAATGTCAAAATTACGGATGAGGAAAATGTGCTGGTTGGAGCCAGTATGGGCGGCATTGTTAGTCGTTATGCCCTAGCCAAAATGGAAAACGAGGGCTTAACCCATTGTGTTGGGCTTTTTGGGACTTTAGACACTCCACACAATGGCGCAAATATTCCTTTGGCAATGCAGGGCTTTGCATGGTTTTTCCATGCAACAGGATCAAACGACCTGGCTTGGAAAGCGATGGACAGCCCTGCCGCACGTCAGCAGCTAATTCAACACCTTGGAGTAGAAGTCCAAGTAGGGCGCATAGAAATGAAAAATGAAGAAGGAGACTCACATATTACTCCCTTAGATTTTTCAGAATTAACAAATTCGGACTATGGTGCGCTGCGCAATCAACTATCGAGCGATTTAACAGGAATAGGTTGGCCGAAACAACCCCGGAAAATTGCTATGTCGGACGGAATGATAAACGGGACTTTGCCTAGTACACAGGGATATAACCCCGGAGATCTCTTTTATGATGCCAGTGGGAAAGCCGATGGATTGGTCAACTATGGCACTGTTTTTAAAATGCTAATGCGGGCTAGCAACGGAGGGCCAGAATATGGAGACGAATACACCTTTCATTTTACTGAAAATTGTATCAAAAATGGAATTTCGGCATATCCGCACAAATTACTCTTAAGCATTGCCAAACCCCATGATTTGAATCCATGTCTTGGAAACAAGGCACCCTACTTATACAATGTTGTTCATATTCAATCAAATGCAGAGTTGCTTCATCTGGACAACGCTCCGGGAGGATTCCGGATGGATTTACGTGCTATGAATGCAAGTATTAAGTCCTCGCTAGAAAGCCAATCAGGGGTTGAATTTTTGAACCCCGTAAAATTCCCCATCGCTACTTTCGTGCCCACCTGGAGCGGGCTGGCTATGGGGACAGAACTGACCAATGCGAATTTGTTTGTAGATTTGACTACTGGAGAATTTCAAGAACAAAATTTACCAAATGTCAAAATTCCAAATTTTGATCAATTTTATGCTCCGCCTTCCAGCCTCCGTCATGTAGAATTAGACGGAGGAATGGTCGCATTTATCTTTGAGGAAATAGACAGACTAGACGCGGCCCCACAGCCAGGCATCCTACAGGAGGTGTATAATTATGGCGACAAGTACAAGCAAATACCCAACACAACGGTTACCTCCACCGGTGTGCTCAATGTCAATAACCCTGGCCCAACAGGTTATGTGCAGAGCAGTCCACAAAGCAATGCTACCAAACCTGTCTTCACCACCTACCTAAACAATTGTGGCCAAATCATAACGGTAGAAGCGGGCGGACAATACAACTTAGGCGCGCTCGACAAAAGCCCGCACGGAATCACGGAAGTGTGGAAAGGCGCAACTGTCCACATCAAATCAGGCGGTATCCTCCACCTCACCAGCGAGCAAAGCAGCTTGATTATTAAGCACGGCGCTACCCTAATTCTGGACGCTGGCGCGGTTGTGCGTCTTGATGCTGCCGGCTCACGCATTCAAATAAATGGAGATCTGGTTGTCAATGGCAACATCATCTTTGGAGGCTTGGGCTACTTCAGCTTTGATGAGGGCAACCAACTTACATTTGGCCCCGGCTATAATACCTTCAATCTTTCAGGTGCAGGCAAAGACAAACGGTTTGTGCAACTCAATGCGGTCGTTGAAATAGGCCAGGCACACCGGCTTAACTGGAGCAATGGACGGATAGAATCCCAAAATGGCTTGCTGCATTTTTCGGAAGCATCGGGGCTTGATTTCAACCAGATGACCCTCAATGGTGGTGGAGATTTCGCAATAGATGCGGTCAATAGTGGCGCCATCACTTTGCAAAACTGCACGGTAGAGAATTTGGCGCAACCAATTGTGGGTGTGGGCGGCGCAGGCTGCAACATTTTCGATTGTACCTTTTTGAACATCGGAGTTATTGGCGTAGACTGGGCCAATTCTCTGGTAGTGCGAGTCAAAAATTCCATATTCACCAGTACTAATTCCTGGTCAATGGCATTGAACATGACAAATATGTCCTTTTTACTCCTTGACTATAGCCAGTTCTCCGGCTATGGCGCACCACTACAAGGCATCATCACGGATGCTGATCTCAGTCAGTCTTTCGCTGCTGTAAATCTCAGCAACTCAGTGGCTTGTATGGTAAAAGGCTGCACTTTCACAGCCAATACCATTGGGATAAAGGCGGTCGATCCAGATGCAACGGCAAATGTTTTTGTCTATGGCGGCAGTAGCTTTGTTCAAAACAGCGCAGGTATATTCGTCAACGGCAATGCAACACAGGGCACAGTGCTCGCTGACTGCGTGGGTTTCGACCTCAACAAGAACGGGATTCGCGGACGCGACATTACCCTGATGATTGATTCCTGGAATTCCAAAATTTTCCAGTTTGATACCGACAGTCCAAATGTATTCATTCGGGATAATACCCCACAAACAGCCGAAAGCCATGTTCAGATCTGCTATGAGTTGAAAGGTCCTGGCGGCTCCAACCTGATGCGCAACAATGCATGGCTATTGAAAGTCGGAGGTCTACTGACGCCCGACCCGAATCCTGCAGGAGAAATTTTATTGACACATAATAATTCTAACTGCCAGGTAAACATTGCAGTGCCATCATTTCTGCCCTTCGCCTCAAGAGACCCTTTATGCATTTTGGAGCAACGACCTTCGAGTTTTGCTACTCCCTTTCCAGGCTCGGAATGTATGCTTAGTGTAGGCACTGGAACTGGCACTGGTAACCCGATTCGGGTTCACGAGCAGTTCCACCTCGGGACTTTTCTGATGAAAGCAGACAGTGTAGAAGCTGGTATAGAAGCCCTGCGCCCCGTAGCAGCCTTATGGCAGCCTGATTTGAGTGCTTATCCTGACAATTGCCAACAATATATCCGGGTAGCGAAAGCTTTTGTAGACGCGAGTGATAATATTCCCCCTGATTTCCAACGTCCTGGCGGTGAACGCACACAGGCCGTTTCTCTGGAAACCTTGTTAATATTTCCTAATCCTGCCAATAATTTTGCATTGCTGCAACTCACGGCAGCGGATTATCAAGTGCGAGTGTGGAATACTCAAGGCAAACTATGCCATCAAGCCATAGCTTCGGACACCCATCGTTTGGAAACGGCTAATTGGCAGCCTGGTATCTACTATGTGGAGGCAGTAGGCGCAGATGGCATCCGGAAGCACGGCAAGTTGGTGGTGCAGCGCTAGTCAACTGTCCCAAGCATAAAAGCAGTCGGGTGGTATTGAGCAGCTCGCCTGCGAATGATGCGAAATAACGGGTATATTGAATCTGTCGGCGCCAGAAATGGCTGCCTATTAAGTGGTAGTATGGCCTAGGCCGTCGGGAAAAGAGGCATTTTCACCCTTGATTGTGTCTCTGCGCCGTAAACGGCGCTTTTCCCGACGGCCTAAAGGCCATACTACCCTTACACGCGAGTTTTGGACAGCCTCTTCTTTACCGCCTTAGCGTCCCACCACCACTTCCTGCCGCAACCTTGGGGTTTGGACATGACCCCGTAAAACTTTTCGCCCAAATTGGCGAGACGTTCGGCGGCAAAGTTTTTAACCAGACTTCGGACAATTTATCTGGCAGTTTGAATATGACCTTTGGGATAAAAGCCCAGATTAGATGAGCGCTTGCCAATTGTACAATACTCTTCATTCCTTTCACACTTCAAATCGCTTGAGACATGAAAAACAAGATTTTTTTCTTCCTACTGTCGATGCTGGCAGCCCCCCCCCTTGCCATGATGCCAGCCTGCCGCAAGCACACCGAAACCCCGGACCCACTCCCGCCCGCCACCCAGGAAGGGAAAAACACCTTTGGCTGCTATATTGATGGAAAGCCGTGGGTGGCAGGGATTGACCCAAACATACTTGATCCGAGCCTGAGAAAGATTGATGCTGGGTATGATGAACCCGGAATTGGCATTACCGATTGGTATTTGCTCAATATTTCTGCTCAGTTTGTAAACGACACAACATTCGAATGGGTGATGCTTTCTTTTATGCCCTTGTATCACGAAGGAGAAATCGATGCCTCCTCGCTATCAAGCCTTCATGCGAACGTTCGAGCTGATTGGAGAAAAGGAATTGAGTATGATATTGATACATTATTTCCCTACAAGTTTGACATCACGCTTCTTGATACAGCAAGAAACGTATGTTCTGGAAAATTTTATTTTACAGCTGTATCCAAAAGCAACCCTGATACTATCGCTGTTACAGATGGCCGTTTTGACATAAAGTATCAAGTGTGGTAATCTGTTTTTAGGTCTAAAAAATCGCTTTTCAATCATTTATTGCATAAAAAACTCTCAATCAGCATCGGTTGAGCCTTTACCTTCATTTCTTAACTCAAAACCTTTTTTACCATGAAAAACCTTTCCCAATCCATACAGCTCGTGCTTTTCCTAGCAACTTTTGTCCTTGCCTGCAGCAAGCACACCGCCCCCCCCGACCCACTCCCGCCCGCCACACAGGAAGGAAAAAACACCTTTGGCTGCTATATTGATGGTAAGCCTTGGGTGGCTTGGATTGATCCTGAAATATTAGATCCAAGTTTAAGAAGCCTAACAGGTCGATATGATGAACCCGGGATAGGAATGTATGACCGTTACTCACTTTCATTAAATGCCCAAAGAGTTACAAACAAGGACTTCATTTAACATGAAAAACATCTTTTTTATGCTGAGCTTCTTGCTCGGCCAGCCAATGTTTTGTCAAGCTCAACGGCTTGGAGATTTCCTGACCAATATGGTCGCGCCACTTGACAAAACCGAAATCTCATCAAACTTCCTCTGGGACAAAGGTCTAAATGGCTTGGCTGAACCAGCCATATTTGACGGTATCATCCGAGACTCGGTATGCCTCCAACCCATAGCATTTGGTTTCTTGTACGTTCAGGCTCGAAACGCTTTTGTCGGCACAGGGGCGAACGCATTGCCCTCCCCGGATGTGTTTATAAACGTTATAAACCCCTACCTTCGACGAAGATAGCCGCAGCACAACTCTTTTTGGAGTAATGCTGCGGCCATCTTTTACATCCTTCAACATTCACAAAATCACCCATTTATGAAAAAAGAAATCATTTTTCTGCTAATGCTCTTGGCGATAGGTAGCACATGGCTGCTCTCTTGTACCAAAGACCCTCCTCCAAATACTAACCCTCCGCCCATTGACTACAACGTGCTGCCCCCCATTACACAGACGGGCGCTAACACCTTCGGATGTTTGGTGGATGGGGAGGTGTGGGTGCCTAGGGTGGAGCTTTGGGTGCCTTGGTACGATAAAGCAGTAACCTTCCATGAAAAAAATGGCACTGGTACAGGAATAATTTCTTGTAGGCTCCTCAACGAATCAACAGATAACTTTTTCACTATCGCGTTTGGGAAAAATTATTTCCAACCAACCCATTATATGACAGTAGACCACTCCTTAAGCGATCAATGGTTCAATCCTGATTTTAGTCAAGGAAGTGAAGATTTCCATCATGAAAATGGCGATACCACAAACTACTTAAAAATAACAGCGATTGACACTTCCAAGAATTTCATTTCGGGCATTTTTCAATGTACGTTATTCAACGCTAATAAAACAGCAAGTATAAAAATTACCGAAGGCCGCTTCGACCTTCTTTACTTTCCAGAATAACATTATCTAACTTCTAAATCTTTTCATTCATGAAAAAACTCATTTTGGCAGCGATGCTGCCTTGGCTATGCCTTGCCTTTTTGCAAGCGCAGCAAACCCTCCCCCAAAAACTCCAACATTTCCACGCACCGCTCGACAAAAGCCAAGTGCCCACTGGGTTCCTCTATGATCTTTCGTGGTCTTTTGCCAGCCCTTCTGATTATCGAGGGGTACTGACGGACTCCAATTTTGTCAGCCCAGACGTGTTCGGGATGTTGTTTGGCACCATGCGTGGAAGCATGGTTGACACTGCGGGATTGCCCTCACCTGACGTGTACCTTTCGAGGACAAAACCTCCGTTCTCAGCAGATACGATACCAATCACCGTTTTGTCGCTTAGGTTTGACCGGATCAGGCCTGATGCCATAGACATCAATCTACTTTACCTCGACAACGGGCAACTGTTCGATGTGCAGAATCGAAGCCAAAGCCCGTATTTTCAAGATACGGTTTTTGCTGCCACCGTACTGAGAGCGGAGATAAGTACTCGGGAAATAGTCTTTCAACTGCCCAGCGAACTGTTTTTCGGCAACCTTGGCGAGTTGCCCAGCGTGAGCATTGACCCAGGCGACGGCAATGGCTGGCGCAGCTTGTTGCTTGATCAGCCACTGGCAGTGCAGTACAACTCAGATGGCGAAAAAGAGGTAGTGCTTCGTCTTAATTATCCGAGCTTTACACGCTATTCGCATACCAGATTGAATATCTTGCCAAGTGCAGTTGGCGAACGCAGTAATGGGATGAGTTGGCCTAAAGACCTTTATGAAACCCTGCACGTCACGGCTTCCGAATCCTATCTGGGGGCTGCAGGCGGTGCCACCTTGCACATTTTTTACAACACGCATAATTGCAACAGCGTGAAGCGGATGGTACGCCCACTGATTGTAGTCGAAGGGTATGAAGATGGGAGTGTTTCAAATACTTACAGTAGGATGTTTAATCTTCTAAATTCGGAAGTACTAAATGGCAACACAGAAAACCTCACCGACTACCTCTACCCCTATGAATACGACCTGATCTATGTGGACTTCGACGATGGCTCTGACTGGATACAGCGCAATGCCTTTGTGGTAAAAGAGGTGATTAAAAAGGTGAACGAGATGAAGGCAGCCGCTGGCAGCGTGGAGGAGAACGTCATCATCGGCGTGAGCATGGGAGGCATCGTGAGCAAATATGCGCTGCTGGAAATGCAAACCAATGGGCCAGATCATGATACCAGACTTTTTTTCACTTACGACTCTCCCCTGCGCGGCGCCAACATCCCAATTGCCACCCAATGCTTGGTAAAATTCATGGTGGACAATCTGCCGACGTATGCTGGGGATATTTCGATACCCAGTATTGATGCAATCTGGGGTGCACTGCAGGCTCCTGTGCCACGGCAATTGTTGAAATATCATGTGAATGGCCTGTTCAATGGCTCCGGCTTGGACAATGTTGAGCATGCGGCTTTTATAGCCGAGCTTGATGCCTTGGGGGGATTAAATATGCGACATGTTGCGCTCTCCAATGGTTCGGGAATAGGCACTTTTATTGAAAACAATATTGTGGCTGGAGAAAATTTCTTCGAACTTAACGGCCACAAGGATTCGTGCGAACCTTGGGGGCCATTTATCTTATGCGGCGATGTTAGATTCTCCTTAACGCTGCGAGCTACTGGTGGGAATGGATTGCACACGCTATTTTATGGCTTTATTGAAAAAGATGTGCCCAATGGCCCTCTGATTTGGACTACTTTGACAGTCAACGCAACGACAAAACCGTATGATACCGCTCCGGGCGGGACAACTAATCTAGGAACGGCACCACTGGGTGGTAGCCCAGGTGGATTAATGGCATTATTGGTAGCGGCAGGTGTTACGACAACAGGTTCAGGTCTTATTGCCACTCACCACTGTTTTATTCCAACTTTTAGTTCAGTGAACGCCTCCGAACCTTCAAACTTTGGCTCTCCGGTTAGTTGTGGAGCAGCAGATCGGTGCACTACTGCTTCTACGCCAGAACCTTGCCCATACGGGCCTTTCTCTGAAATCAACCAAGCGCACGTGTTTTTGGACGAAAGGATTGCTATGGTTCTGGTTGAGGAGTTGGTCACAAACTCGCCTCCCCCAGCCGTACACCCGCTGGCGCTTTCAGGGACACTCAGTACCTATTTCAATGTCGGTCTGGCAATTTACTCTCCCATACCAACCGTAACCATTAGTACTTCCAGTGGCCAACTTTCCGTCAACAATATTGGCAAGGTTGCTTTTGCTACTGGGAATGAGCCAAACTCACCACATTCACTTTTAGTTGCAGACACCAAGTGCAATGCAATAATCACAGTAGAGAATGGAGCAAAACTTGTGGTCGGCGCAGATGGAGGGCTAAAACACGGTGTCCTTAGAGTAAGCGAAGGCTCTATTGTCCACATCAAATCAGGCGGTATACTCCACCTCACCAGCGAGCAAAGCAGCTTGATTATTAAGCACGGCGCTACCCTAATTCTGGATGCTGGCGCGGTTGTGCGTCTTGATGCTGCCGGCTCACGCATTCAAATAAATGGAGATCTGGTTGTCAATGGCGACATCATCTTTGGAGGCTTGGGCTACTTCAGCTTTGATGAGGGCAACCAACTTACATTTGGCCCCGGCTATAATACCTTCAATCTTTCAGGTGCAGGAAAAGACAAACGGTTTGTGCAACTCAATGCGGTCGTTGAAATAGGCCAGGCACACCGGCTTAACTGGAGCAATGGACGGATAGAATCCCAAAATGGCTTGCTGCATTTCTCGGAAGCATCGGGGCTTGATTTCAACCAGATGACCCTCAATGGTGGTGGAGATTTCGCAATAGATGCGGTCAATAGTGGCGCCATCACTTTGCAAAACTGCACGGTAGAAAATTTGGCGCAACCAATTGTGGGTGTGGGCGGCGCAGGCTGCAACATTTTCGATTGTACCTTTTTGAACATCGGAGTTATTGGCGTAGACTGGGCCAATTCTCTAGTAGTGCGAGTCAAAAATTCCATATTCACCAGTACTAATTCCTGGTCAATGGCATTAAACATGACAGATATGTCTTTTTTACTCCTTGACTATAGCCAGTTCTCCGGCTATGGCGCACCACTACAAGGCATCATCACGGATGCTGATCTCAGTCAGTCTTTCGCTGCTGTAAATCTCAGCAACTCAGTGGCTTGTATGGTAAAAGGCTGCACTTTCACAGCCAATACCATTGGGATAAAGGCGGTCGATCCAGATGCAACGGCAAATGTTTTTGTCTATGGCGGCAGTAGCTTTGTTCAAAACAGCGCAGGTATATTCGTCAACGGCAATGCAACACAGGGCACAGTGCTCGCTGACTGCGTGGGTTTCGACCTCAACAAGAACGGGATTCGCGGACGCGACATTACCCTGATGATTGATTCCTGGAATTCCAAAATTTTCCAGTTTGATACCGACAGTCCAAATGTATTCATTCGGGATAATACCCCACAAACAGCCGAAAGCCATGTTCAGATCTGCTATGAGTTGAAAGGTCCTGGCGGCTCCAACCTGATGCGCAACAATGCATGGCTATTGAAAGTCGGAGGTCTACTGACGCCCGACCCGAATCCTGCAGGAGAAATTTTATTGACACATAATAATTCTAACTGCCAGGTAAACATTGCAGTGCCATCATTTCTGCCCTTCGCCTCAAGAGACCCTTTATGCATTTTGGAGCAACGACCTTCGAGTTTTGCTACTCCCTTTCCAGGCTCGGAATGTATGCTTAGTGTAGGCACTGGAACTGGCACTGGTAACCCGATTCGGGTTCACGAGCAGTTCCACCTCGGGACTTTTCTGATGAAAGCAGACAGTGTAGAAGCTGGTATAGAAGCCCTGCGCCCCGTAGCAGCCTTATGGCAGCCTGATTTGAGTGCTTATCCTGACAATTGCCAACAATATATCCGGGTAGCGAAAGCTTTTGTAGACGCGAGTGATAATATTCCCCCTGATTTCCAACGTCCTGGCGGTGAACGCACACAGGCCGTTTCTCTGGAAACCTTGTTAATATTTCCTAATCCTGCCAATAATTTTGCATTGCTGCAACTCACGGCAGCGGATTATCAAGTGCGAGTGTGGAATACTCAAGGCAAACTATGCCATCAAGCCATAGCTTCGGACACCCATCGTTTGGAAACGGCTAATTGGCAGCCTGGTATCTACTATGTGGAGGCAGTAGGCGCAGATGGCATCCGGAAGCACGGCAAGTTGGTGGTGCAGCGCTAGTCAACTGTCCCAAGCATAAAAGCAGTCGGGTGGTATTGAGCAGCTCGCCTGCGAATGATGCGAAATAACGGGTATATTGAATCTGTCGGCGCCAGAAATGGCTGCCTATTAAGTGGTAGTATGGCCTAGGCCGTCGGGAAAAGAGGCATTTTCACCCTTGATTGTGTCTCTGCGCCGTAAACGGCGCTTTTCCCGACGGCCTAAAGGCCATACTACCCTTACACGCGAGTTTTGGACAGCCTCTTCTTTACCGCCTTAGCGTCCCACCACCACTTCCTGCCGCAACCTTGGGGTTTGGACATGACCCCGTAAAACTTTTCGCCCAAATTGGCGAGACGTTCGGCGGCAAAGTTTTTAACCAGACTTCGGACAATTTATCTGGCAGTTTGAATATGACCTTTGGGATAAAAGCCCAGATTAGATGAGCGCTTGCCAATTGTACAATACTCTTCATTCCTTTCACACTTCAAATCGCTTGAGACATGAAAAACAAGATTTTTTTCTTCCTACTGTCGATGCTGGCAGCCCCCCCCCTTGCCATGATGCCAGCCTGCCGCAAGCACACCGAAACCCCGGACCCACTCCCGCCCGCCACCCAGGAAGGGAAAAACACCTTTGGCTGCTATATTGATGGAAAGCCGTGGGTGGCTTGGATTGATCCTGAAATATTAGATCCAAGTTTAAGAAGCCTAACAGGTCGATATGATGAACCCGGGATAGGAATGTATGACCGTTACTCACTTTCATTAAATGCCCAAAGAGTTACAAACAAGGACTTCATTTAACATGAAAAACATCTTTTTTATGCTGAGCTTCTTGCTCGGCCAGCCAATGTTTTGTCAAGCTCAACGGCTTGGAGATTTCCTGACCAATATGGTCGCGCCACTTGACAAAACCGAAATCTCATCAAACTTCCTCTGGGACAAAGGTCTAAATGGCTTGGCTGAACCAGCCATATTTGACGGTATCATCCGAGACTCGGTATGCCTCCAACCCATAGCATTTGGTTTCTTGTACGTTCAGGCTCGAAACGCTTTTGTCTGCATAGGGGCGAACGCATTACCCTCCCCAGATGTGTATATAAACGTTATAAACCCCTACCTTCGACGAAGATAGCCGCAGCACAACTCTTTTTTGGAGCAATGCTGCGGCCATCTCTCCCCCCTTCAACATTCACAAAATCAAGCTTTTATGAAAAAAGAAATCATTTTCCTGCTAATGCTCTTGGCGATAGGTAGCACATGGCTGCTCTCTTGTACCAAAGACCCTCCTCCAAATACCAACCCTCCGCCCATTGACTACACCGTGCTGCCACCCATAACACAGACAGGTGCTAACACCTTTGGTTGTTTGGTGGATGGGGAGGTGTGGGTGCCTAGGGTACCACTGTTGGCATTGACTTACAGAGATAAAGAAGCAACTGTATGGGAGAAAGACAACAGCGGCACGGGTCTCGTGCAAACAAACCTGGTAGATGTGGAAAAAGGCATAGACAATTGGTATGTATTTACTTTTGGAAAAACAGAATTCATGGCCAAAACCCTATGTGGTTCTGAAATTTTTGCAAATTTCAGAACTCAAGGAGGCAAATATTATAGGAGTGATTTAATAAAAGTGCAAACAAATTGTGTAATAATAAATAAAATTGACAGTATTAGAAATATAATATCGGGCACTTTCAATTTTACACTCTACCGTGATAGCACAAACCTTAACGACAAAATTGAAATAACAGAAGGCAGATTTGACCTGCTTTATTACCCACAATAACTTTTTCTAACTTCTAAATTTTTTCAATATGAAAAAAGTCATTCTGGCAGCCCTGCTGCCCTGGCTATGCCTTGCTTTTTTGCAAGCGCAGCAAACACTGCCTCAAAAACTCCAACATTTTTACGCACCCCTAGACAAGAGCCATGTGCAAACCGGCTACCTCTACGATCTTTCGTGGTCGTTTGCAAGCCCTTCGGATTATCAGGGCGTACTCACTGATTCCAATTTCGTTACCCCGGACGTGTTCGGGATGCTGTACGGTGCCATGCGCGGAAGCATGGTTAATGCAGTGGGTTTGCCTTCGTCGGAAGTGTACCTATCTAGGACAAAACCTCCGTTTTCGGCAGATTCAATACCCATCGCCGCTTTGACCCTGCGGTACGACCGGATCAGGCCTGATGCCATTGATCTTGGCCTGATCTACCTCAACAACGGCCAGTTGTTTGATGTAACGGGGAGGACCCAAAGCCCTTACTTTCAAGATACGGTCTACGCTACAACGCTGTTAAGAACGGAGACGAAAACTAGGGAACTGGTCTTTCAACTGCCCAGCGAACTTTTGTTCAACAACTTGGGCGTACTGCCTTTAAGTATCAGCATTGACCCTGGCGATGGAAATGGTTGGCGCAGCATTTCACCAACTCAGCCCGTAGCAGTGGAATATACCTCGGACGGAGTAAAAGAGGTCGCGTTTCGTATTGAATATTCCGGTTATGTACGCTATTCGCATTCCAAATTGGAGGTGACTGAGGCCGGTGCAGGCGACCGTAGCGGTGGGATGACTTGGCCAAGGGAACTCAATGAATCGCTGCACATCACCGCATCTGAATCATACATGGGCGCGGCAGGGGGCGCAACTATGCACATTTTTTACAATACCCACAATTGCAATAGTGTGAAACGGATGCTTCGCCCACTCATCGTAGTGGAAGGCTATGAAGATGGTGCGGTATCAAACACTTTTGAAAGAATGTTTGGTTTGTTAGACCTTCCAATATTTGGTGGTAATCCGCCAACTGACAACCTCACCGACTACCTCTACCCATACGAGTACGACCTAATCTATATAGATTTCGACGACGGCTCTGATTGGATACAGCGTAACGCCCTTGTCGTAAAAGAGGTGATCAAGAAGGTGAACGAAATGAAGGCGGCGGCAGGCAGCACAGAGGAGAACGTCATCATCGGCGTGAGCATGGGTGGTGTAGTAAGCAAATATGCCTTGTTAGAAATGCAAACCAATGGGCCAGACCACGATACTCGTCTTTTCTTCACTTATGACTCGCCCTTGAGCGGCGCCAATATTCCGATTGCCACTCAATGCTTGATAAAATTCATGGTGGACAATCTGCCAACATATGCCGGGGACGATATTTCAATACCCAGTATTGATGCGGTCTGGGACGCACTTCAGGCACCTGTGCCACGGCAATTGTTGAAATATCATGTAAACGGCCTGACCAATGGCTCCGGCCTAGAGAATGTTGAGCATGCGGCTTTTATGACCGAGCTTGATGCATTGGGTGGATTAAATATGCGTCATGTAGCCCTCTCCAATGGTGCGGGGACAGGCACTTTTATTGAAAACAATATAATCGCTGGAAACAATTTTTTCGAGCTTAACGGCCGAAAGGAAAAATGTGAACCATGGGGGCCATTCATCTTGTGTGGCCATATACGTTTCTCTGTAACGCTCCGAGCTAGTGGTGGGAATGGGCAGACCACGCTATTTTATGGCTTTATTGAAAAGGTTACGCCCTTGGCTACTATTTCTACAACTTTGACAGTCAACGGATTATCTAAACCGTATGATACTTCCCCTGGAGGTACTACAAACCTTGGAACGGCGCCCCTCGGTAACAGCCCAGGTGGATTGATGGCATCTTTATCGGCAGCAGGTGTTACGACAACTGGGCCGGGTCTTCTTGCCACTCACCACTGTTTTATCCCGACGTTTAGTTCGGTTAATGCTTCCGAGCCTTCAAACTTTGGTTCTCCGGTTGCATGTGGAGCGGCAGATCGGTGTACTACTGCTTCGACACCAGAACCCTGCCCATACGGATCTTTCTCTGAAATCAATCAAGCACATGTGTTTTTGGACGAAAGGATTGCTATGGTTCTGATTGAGGAGTTGGTCACAAACTCGCCTCCCCCTGCTGTACACCCACTCGCTCTTTCGGGGACACTCAATACCTATTTCAATGTTGGTTTAGCGATATACTCCCCCATACCGACCGTAACCATAAGTACTTCCAGTGGCCAACTTTCCGTCAACAATATTGGCAAGGTTGCTTTTGCTACTGGGAATGAGCCAAACTCACCACATTCACTTTTAGTTGCAGACACCAAGTGCAATGCAGTAATCACAGTAGAGAATGGAGCAAAACTTGTGGTCGGCGCAGATGGAGGGCTAAAACACGGTGTCCTTAGAGTAAGCGAAGGTTCTATTGTCCACATCAAATCAGGCGGTATCCTCCACCTCACCAGCGAGCAAAGCGGCCTGATTATCAAGCATGGCGCTACCCTCATTCTGGACGCTGGCGCGGTTGTGCGTCTCGATGCTCCTGGCTCACGCATTCAAATAAATGGAGATCTGGTTGTCAATGGCGACATCATCTTTGGAGGCCTGGGCTACTTCAGCTTTGATGAGGGCAACCAACTTGTATTTGGCCCCGGCTATAATACCTTCAATCTTTCAGGTGCAGGCAAAGACAAACGGTTTGTGCAACTCAATGCGGTCGTTGAAATAGGCCAGGCACACCGGCTTAACTGGAGCAATGGACGGATAGAATCCCAAAATGGCTTGCTGCATTTCTCGGAAGCATCGGGGCTTGATTTCAACCAGATGACCCTCAATGGTGGTGGAGATTTCGCAATAGATGCGGTCAATAGTGGCGCCATCACTTTGCAAAACTGCACGGTAGAAAATTTGGCGCAACCAATTGTGGGTGTGGGCGGCGCAGGCTGCAACATTTTCGATTGTACCTTTTTGAACATCGGAGTTATTGGCGTAGACTGGGCCAATTCTCTAGTAGTGCGAGTCAAAAATTCCATATTCACCAGTACTAATTCCTGGTCAATGGCATTAAACATGACAGATATGTCTTTTTTACTCCTTGACTATAGCCAGTTCTCCGGCTATGGCGCACCACTACAAGGCATCATCACGGATGCTGATCTCAGTCAGTCTTTCGCTGCTGTAAATCTCAGCAACTCAGTGGCTTGTATGGTAAAAGGCTGCACTTTCACAGCCAATACCATTGGGATAAAGGCGGTCGATCCAGATGCAACGGCAAATGTTTTTGTCTATGGCGGCAGTAGCTTTGTTCAAAACAGCGCAGGTATATTCGTCAACGGCAATGCAACACAGGGCACAGTGCTCGCTGACTGCGTGGGTTTCGACCTCAACAAGAACGGGATTCGCGGACGCGACATTACCCTGATGATTGATTCCTGGAATTCCAAAATTTTCCAGTTTGATACCGACAGTCCAAATGTATTCATTCGGGATAATACCCCACAAACAGCCGAAAGCCATGTTCAGATCTGCTATGAGTTGAAAGGTCCTGGCGGCTCCAACCTGATGCGCAACAATGCATGGCTATTGAAAGTCGGAGGTCTACTGACGCCCGACCCGAATCCTGCAGGAGAAATTTTATTGACACATAATAATTCTAACTGCCAGGTAAACATTGCAGTGCCATCATTTCTGCCCTTCGCCTCAAGAGACCCTTTATGCATTTTGGAGCAACGACCTTCGAGTTTTGCTACTCCCTTTCCAGGCTCGGAATGTATGCTTAGTGTAGGCACTGGAACTGGCACTGGTAACCCGATTCGGGTTCACGAGCAGTTCCACCTCGGGACTTTTCTGATGAAAGCAGACAGTGTAGAAGCTGGTATAGAAGCCCTGCGCCCCGTAGCAGCCTTATGGCAGCCTGATTTGAGTGCTTATCCTGACAATTGCCAACAATATATCCGGGTAGCGAAAGCTTTTGTAGACGCGAGTGATAATATTCCCCCTGATTTCCAACGTCCTGGCGGTGAACGCACACAGGCCGTTTCTCTGGAAACCTTGTTAATATTTCCTAATCCTGCCAATAATTTTGCATTGCTGCAACTCACGGCAGCGGATTATCAAGTGCGAGTGTGGAATACTCAAGGCAAACTATGCCATCAAGCCATAGCTTCGGACACCCATCGTTTGGAAACGGCTAATTGGCAGCCTGGTATCTACTATGTGGAGGCAGTAGGCGCAGATGGCATCCGGAAGCACGGCAAGTTGGTGGTGCAGCGCTAGTCAACTGTCCCAAGCATAAAAGCAGTCGGGTGGTATTGAGCAGCTCGCCTGCGAATGATGCGAAATAACGGGTATATTGAATCTGTCGGCGCCAGAAATGGCTGCCTATTAAGTGGTAGTATGGCCTAGGCCGTCGGGAAAAGAGGCATTTTCACCCTTGATTGTGTCTCTGCGCCGTAAACGGCGCTTTTCCCGACGGCCTAAAGGCCATACTACCCTTACACGCGAGTTTTGGACAGCCTCTTCTTTACCGCCTTAGCGTCCCACCACCACTTTCTCCACACTGGTCCTGCCCTGACCTTGCAGATAAACCCAGTAAATCCCAGGCGATTCAATACGAACATCCAGATTGTCTGCTCCCGGCACCGGGTTGTATTGTTGTATTAGCCTGCCGTTAACATCCACGATTCTTACTTGTTCGACCTCCTGGCCTTCCCAGCGCAGAGATATTGGGTTGTCCGCCTGCGCCGGATTAGGAAATACCTCAAAACCCTGCCAGTCGGTTGCTAAATTCTGGACCGAAGTAAAGGGTGTACAGCTATCATAAGCGCGGAATTCGCAAACCACGTCTTGTTTCAGTCCAAAAGTGGAGGTGGTGGCCACATGGTTTACCGTTGCACCTCCCACACCGAGTGTACCCGGCGCGTCGTCGAAGTCGAAAGCAGGATTAAAGACTGAAGTAAGACCGGTATAATCATTGAACGCACAAGTCACTTTCATGTCGGCATCCAGGTTGATCAGGAGCGGATCGAAGCGGTTGCCATTGCCGCCATAACCCGTCCAGTTGGAGAAACCAAGGAGAAGAAAACTATTTTCCTGCGGGTGGCGAACAATCCGTGGATAGTGCGAACTGCCCTGATTGTAGGTTTTGAGATTCACCATATCGCCGGTGGGCGTAAGGGTTAGTAATGCATATTTATTTCCCACAAATCCAACCGTCGGGTATGAACTGGTAGCTGCCATGATAGCAAAATCGCCATTGGGCTTTTCTATGGCATTGCTTGCATTTTCGAATAGATCGGGTGCTGCGCCGGTTACCACGCGCGACCACTCCGGGTCTCCATTGGCGTCTGTTTTAACGATCAACAGATCGCTGTAGCCCTGGAAGTTGGTTTGCAAGTTGGTAGAAGATCCTGTGACCAAAAAACCGCCGTCTGAGGTGGCCAGCACTCCATAAGCATGGTTGGCTTGCGGTGCCACGCCTTCACCAAAAGCCTTATGCCAAAGCACGGTACCGTTTTTGTCCATCTTCACCAGATTGGCGTAAAACGTGCCGCCGGTATGAATATAGGAACCCGCAGCCACCAGGCTTTGGTCGGGCAATTCAACAATATCAAAAGACCGATCCACCTTTTGGGCATTCCCCACGGTGCGGGTCCAGAGGATATTGCCGGCTGTGCTCACCTTCAGGAAATACTGGTCGGTATAGTTATTGTTTGTGCCTTTGTCCGTGCCCCAGGAGCCTGTTTGCCCGGCGATCACGATATTACCATCTGAAGTGATGATGGCCGATTGCGCCACATCCTGATTGTTGGTACCGCCGCCAATGCGTTGTGTCCAGACCACATCGCCTTCGCCGGTTACGCGGGCAAGAAATATATCCTGTCTGGGCGTGGTGAAATAAAATCCGACATTGGCTACCAAAACGAAATCCGTTTCCGAGATCTGAAGCACCCGGCTACTCACATTGTTGGGTGTTTCCGTGACCTGATTGAACATTTTGGTCCAAACCACTTGCCCCTGACAGTCCAAACGATACATATATGGATAGTAAAAATTACTCCCGGCCGGGCTTTCTATCAGCCCTGAGCATACATAGCCGCGGTCGGCCAGCGGCAGTACATCCAGCAGAAACATAGCCGAGCCCGTTTCTGACTCGTAACGCCACTGAAAGGAATGTTCATCCTGGGCAAAAAGCGAAGCCGAGATGGCCAAAAAGCATACAGAAAGCAGGTAATTTTTGATCATAGTAAAAGCTTGTGTGGTGCAGAAATTCGAAGCCAAATTAAGCAGAAGTCTGATTTCATGTTTGAATAATTTTTTAAGATATTCGGCCATAAAACTGTTCAGGCAAAGAACAAATCGCTCAAAACGCTGTTTTTGTCACGTTCTCAAGACATTTAAGCCCTCAACAAGCCCCATGGGAACGAAGGACTTTAAACTTGTAACTTTAAACTTGTAACTTTAAACTTGTAACTTTAAACTTGTAACTTTAAACTTGTAACTTTAAACTTGCAACTTTAAACTTGCAACTTGTAACTTGATCCTTTAAACCCACAACTCAAGCTTTACCTGATATGATGCCCTCCTGGTTACTTTATACACTCGTTACACTGGCCGCCTACGTTGGCATGGAATTCATGGCCTGGTTCACGCATAAATTTGTGATGCACGGTTTTCTCTGGAAATGGCATGAAGACCACCACTTGCCCAAGCATGAAAAAGAAGGTTTTTTTGAAAAAAACGATCGATTTTTTCTCGTTTTTGCTATTCCTAGCATGTTTTGTTACATTTTTGGAACCGCTACGCCTCATTTTTGGGTGATGTTCGTAGGGGTGGGTATTTCACTTTATGGCATTACCTATTTCCTCATACACGACGTATATATCCACCGGCGGTTTAGCTGGTTCAAGCAGTTGGACAGCAAATACAGCCGCGCCATACTTCGGGCGCATGGCACGCACCACTCCAAACGCGACCAGTTTGATGGAGAATCGTTTGGCTTGCTGGTGGTAAATCCTAAATTTTTCAAAAAACGACCCAAGCGTGAGGAGGAGGAATTGATCAAAAATAATGAAGCCTGAGGTATTTAAACCACAAAGACACAATAGGCCACAAAGCACACATTGCAGTGTTTTGTGGCCTTTTTTAATGGATATTATTGAGCCATTTCCAAGAGCCATTCCCGCTCCGTGAGTGGTTTTGCCGCGCTGATCTGAGTACGGAGACTCTCTAGTTCTTCTTCTGAGAAATTTCGTTTGCCGGTTTTCCACAACATCAGTTTGGAGGCATACTGTATAATATTCCGGTAGTTGGGCGCATGATAGGCCAGCGTCTTTTTTCGGCTAACGAAGCGCTCAAATGTGGTGAGAAACCCTTCTAAAAGCCGCCATTCTGCTGTCTCAAAGTAGACCTTGAGAAGCAATAACCTGGCATTTAGCTCAAGTAATACATCTTCGAAAGCCAGATCGTAAAGCAGCGTCCTTACCTGATCATAATTGCCTTCATGATAGGCAAGTTTTGCCCTGCAAAACCGTCCATAGTGGTCTCTAAATGCTTGTGCGAGTAAGGGTGTATAGGATTCCAGAAATTGTTTAACCCAAAGTGTTTCATTCAAATTTAGTCCAATCGCCACAATATTTTTATATGTAAACCGGCTTAGAATACCATTTTCTAAAAAGGTTTCCTGTTTTAAGCCAAGCTGGTAAAGATCAAATGCTTCGCGTAAAAAAGCCAATTCACCCGTGTTCATGCGACGAATGCAATAATTTACACCAAAAAGCAATACATCACGAAAATCTGTGACCGAAAGCCACTGCCCGGCTTCATACACCAGCATTTTATAAGCAAAAAAATGCTCACTTGCGGTAGGCTCGCTCAGGCAACAATAACTGTGGTAATATAACTGGATGAGCGGTACATGCTTATATCCTCCAGCCGCGCAATTTGCCAGCACTGCTTCCAAATAAGGCAGTTGATAATCCACTTTATAAACCGCCGTGTGGCTTGCCGCAGAACACGCATTTCGCAATAATTCAACTACAAAAAAGTTGACGAGCTCATTCGTCATCTCTTGCAGATTCAGCGAAGAATCCCGGGCAGAATTTTGGGCTAAACGCTCCTCTTGAAGCCGATATTGATTGAGATAGTACTGTGAATCCCGAAGTGGTTGTTCGTTCAGGGTCAGCTCCGCTTTGGTTAAATAAGCGGTTGCATCGGAAGATAGTTGGCGTTGCCGGTAGGCTTTTGCTAAGGTAAGCCACTGTTCTGCGGGGTTGTTCTGCCAGGTTTCATGGGCTAAAAAGCGTTCTAATACGCCTAAAAATTCCGACATGATCCGTCGCAATTTTAAATCATCAAAAGCTTCTTTTTCAAAGATTGCGGCATAGACTTTTTCACGTCTTAAACTCCGCTCAGAGTAACCCTTTCTGGTATCCAAAAAATCATAAAACTTTGATATTCTATAGTCAAAATTATGAATTGGAGAATTTACCCATTTTTTTAATCGCCGCCGTTCAGCAGTAGAAAGCGTTTTGAAAAGGGAAATAAGTTTGCTTTGAACCATGCGCAAAGTTCAATTTTTTGGACTAATATTTCCGACAAAAACATATAAATGTTGTTAGCTGATTTTGATGCGGCGGCCAGAGATGGGAATACTTTTGTGCCATAATCAATAATCGCCCATGAAAAGTCTCGTCCCATATTTCCTTTTATGCTGCACCACGCTGATCCACGCGCAGGGCTGGCAGCAAACTTTCAATGGTCTGCTCAACCCCGCAGCTGTACTCGAAACTCCTGATGGTGGTGCTGTATTGTTGTCCAGCTCCGTTCCCGGAGGTGCGCAGGGCAGACAAATCATTCTGATTAAAACCGACCAGGATGGTCAGCTTCAATGGCAAAAGATTTTTGGCGCACCCGGAGATGATGAGGGACGCTCTATGGTATTGAGCTCTACGGGAAATATCGTATTGGCTGGCAAAATCTCTTTTGTTACCAATAATGGAGATGCGCTGCTAGCGGTTTATAACCTGAACGGTCAAAAATTGTGGGAGCGCAACTATAATTTTGGGGTGCTTGATGATGCTAAATGTGTGCGGCAAATGACCGATGGCGGCTTTGTTCTGGCGGTGGAAGCTGATAACCAACTTCGGATCCTGCGTACCGATGCCGCTGGTAATGAACTCTGGTCAAAGGCCTATCCGAGCACCCAAAACCTGATCGTCAAGCACCTGGAAGTACGGAGTGACGGAGGCTTTGTGGCAACACTGCTTCGAAACAACCTGCCCATTGGGGCACCGGCTGCTGTCGTATTGCAGATAAGTGCCTCAGGCGACCTGGAATTCCAGACCACCCTACCCCATCTGAGTAATTTTGTCACCACCGATTTGGTGCGCTGCAAACCCGCCAGCGACAGCACTTTTTGGCTCATGCACCGTGACTCGGTTTATCTGCTGGATCGCGACACCAGTGTCCTGAAAAGCTGGCGACTTGCTTCGCCGTTTGATCTGTATTTGACGGATTTAATTCCTGCCGAAGACGGAGGATTTTTTGCACTGGGCACCAACTATTCCTTTAGCGGCACAGCCTTTAGTCGCACTTATTTTGCTCGTTTTCAAGCAGATGGAACAGAGGTGTGGCAGCGATATTTTACCGCACCCAATTATCTGCATTCCTCCTGGGCAGCCATACGTACCAAAGATGGTGGATTTTTTCTGACGGGTAACTATGCCAAAAACGGAGCGTATTTCAGCTACATACTTCGCACCGACTCCCTGGGACAGGCATTTACCAACAAAATTTCAGGGCGCGTTTACTGGGATAAAAACAACGATTGTTCCACCACACTCAATGAACCTTCCCTGTCAGGCTGGCTTTTAAAAGTGGTCAGGCCTAATGGCGCATTTCATTACGCGACCACTGACAGCACTGGACATTATGCTTTTGATGCTGGCCTGGGAGAGCACAAGGTCTCGATCTTGTTGCCCAATGGGCTTTGGGCAGCGGTGTGTTCACAGGATGTAAGCGTCACATTTGACGCGGCATTTCAATCCAAAAAACTTGACTTTCACGTAAAAAGCAGCACTTTTTGCCCGCTACCCAGGGTAGATGCCGGTATAGACTACTGGCTGCATTGCGCTGAAAACAGTTTTATGATTCGATATGCGAATACAGGAACTGAGATGGCAGAAAACTCTGCCATCACACTTAAACTCGATTCTTTGCTCACATTAACCGGGGCTTCCCAGGCATTTTCTCAGATAGGGGCCCATACCTGGCGATTCCCATTGGGCAATTTGCCTCCTTTGACAGACAGCAGTTTTCTGGTAAATGTCCATGCCGATTGTAGCTTAGGCACCCTGGATCGAACGCTTTGCATAGAAACCAATATTGAGCCTGATGCTCCATGCCTTGCACCTTTAAACGGACCCTTATTGATTGCTGAAGGCCGTTGTGATGGCGATAGCGTGCGCTTTGAGGTTCGGAATATCGGTCTGCCAATGACCGAATCGCAACCATATATCGTGGTGGAAGATGATGTCATGCTACTGCAAGGACTTGAGCTAATGCTTGGAACTGGAGAAACACTTACGCTTAGTTTACCAGCCAATGGTTCTACCTGGCGTTTTGAGGTATTGCAAAGCCCTGGCATTCCTGACTGGCAAAGTGATCCGCATGTAGCAGCAGCGGTGGAGGGTTGCAGTGCAAGTGGTAGTTTTTCTACGGGGTACATCAACCAATTCAGTTTGTATGACGGGGGATATTTTTCAGAGACTGAATGCCGCCCAGTAGTGGCAAATGCACAAGGGCAAGAAAAAACGGCCTATCCAGCTGGCTGGAATGCGGAACATCTGATTCCTGCCAATACAGATCTGGAGTATGCCTTGCACTTCCAAAACACCTCTGGCGACACGGTCCGAGTGCTTACCCTGCGGGATACGCTGGATCATTTGCTACTGAACCCCGCTTCTTTCGAAGCAGGTCCGGCTAGTCACCCTTATGAATTTGATCTGAGCGGTCAGGGCGTATTGACTTTCCGGTTTATCGGAACAGAGCTGGCAGACTCGGCTCGTGCCTGGGTAAAATTCAGGATAAGTCAGACTCCCGATCTACCCAATGGCACGGTTATTTACAATCGGGCCTGGGCATACCCTGGATTTATGGCTCCGCTTGCTACAAACGAAACTTTCCACACCATCGGAGATCCACTCCTTTCCGGCACGGGTGGAAACCCGAAACCACCACTGCCCCCGCTTCGGGTCTGGCCAATCCCGACAACTGCCGGGGTAAGCATCGAGATGAGCCAATCTGGCGAGTATGTTTGTCAATTGACAGATATACTTGGGCGCCTGATACTCGAGCGAGATTTTTCAGGGAAGTTACTGGAGCTTTCGGATCCAGAATTGCCTGCCGGTGTCTTTATCGCAACCGTTTTCAAAAATGGACAGCGCTTTGGTCAGGTGCAGATCGTGAAGCTAAGTCGTTGATTTTAAACACAAAAACTTTTAATAAATTCAATTTTCATCATGAAAAAATTCTATTTCAAAACCCGAATTTGGGCTGCATTGATCACTCCATCCTCCATTTTTGGAGTGTTTTTGGCTCTAATCCTTCCAGCCCAAATTGCCGCTCAACCCTGCCTTTTAGCATGCAATGATCTGGTCGTCGTAGCAATTCCGGCCAATGGCAATGCTGAATTCTTACCCTTAGATATTGTAGAGGGTGATCTTTCTGTGAGCTGCCCAAACGGCATATTGCGCACACAGGCCCAGATTAACGCCCAATGGCTTCCCGCCAGCGGCAATATGATTTTCAATGCAACCCACATTGGCCAAACCTTTCAGGCCCGGGTAGTCGACCAGGTGAGTGGCAATTCCTGCTGGGGGAATGTACAGGTGGTGGAGGCCCCTACCGGGGACACGCTCCGATTCAAACTCTGTACTGAACGCTGGAAAGACAAACGTCCGATAAAAGGCACCACGCTGGTTTTTCAACCCGTTAACCCTGCTTTCCCTTATACCCCCCTGGTATTCGTGCTGGATTCCAGCCAGAGCTGTGCTGATGTCACGGTCGTACCAAACGACTATTTGCCCGGTACAAGATTTAATTATGGCGCCTTACTCCAGGATACCGGAGGAGTCAATGGTATAGATATCCGGGACCTTTGTGAGACCACCCAGCATATTTTAGGGATCTCCACATTGCCTTCTCCTTATTCCATCATTGCAGCGGATGTAAATAAATCAGGCTCTGTTACCACATTTGACATCGTTGAATCCAGGAAACTGATCCTTGGCATTTATAAGGAATTTCCCAACAACACAGCTTGGCGGCAGTTCCCTGATTATTGCCAGTTTGCCAACCCGCTCAACCCGTTTCAGGGCAGCTGCCTCCCTGATATTGAGCTAAGTCAGCTCATAGCACTCCAGGGAGATACTGCCAGGGTCATTGCTGTGAAAGTGGGAGATGTAAACGGGGATGTTCGTTTAGACAACGAACCTTATGTTTATACCGGTTCGACAGACTCCATTAAAGTGATATTACCACAGGGGCCAATCAATGCAGGGATCTCATTGGGTATACCCGTCAAACTGGATAAGGATTTCCTGTATGGCGGCATCCAGATCAACTTTCAATTAAAGGTTCCAATTGCAAAAATCGACTCTCTTTCTGTGGGTGCTGTAAGTTTCCCCATCCAGTGGCAGAATATTTCTTATTTGAACCAGACCACAGGTCGTTTTCAGGTAGCTATTTTCGCAGACCAAACGGTTGGGTCGACCAATATTCCTGCTGGAGAGCCACTCTTTTATATTCACCTGAAAACGACCCAAAATGCGAACCTGGAGGATATTTTGAAGGTGGTTACCAATGATCCCGATTCCAGGACCTTTGGCATGGGGCCAAATTGCTCGGGCTACTTCCAGATCAGTTCGATTTATTCCGGGTCCGTTGCTACGCATACACCTGAACTGCATGGGATGCGCATTCAAGCGCCCAGCCCCAATCCATTTGAATCCCGATCTTTTTTAGAGATCGACCTGGAAGGGGCAGAAACAGGCCTTTTGGAAGTGGTTGACCTGATGGGGCGTATCGTTTTTTCTGAGGCACGGCAGCTTGCGTCGGGAGTTACCCGTTGGGAAATTCCTGCCACTGCTGTAGCGCCTGGAAGCCTTGGCATCTGGCGTTTGCGGGTTGGCGGGCAAATGGTTTCGGGCAAATTGGCCAGGAAATAAGGTCTTGAACCTGGAAAAAAAAGGGTGTATCATAAGTCAATCTCAACCCAAAGCGACCATAGATTATTCCGTTTTCTCTGGCACAAAACCTTCCAGGTTTTTAAAACCTGGAAGGTTTATCCACTCAAAAAGAATAAAATTTGGGGTTAAGCTTGGGTAAAAGACTTGTGATACACCCTCTTTACTATGCACAAGCAATCTTTCCAACCCGGGTGCCATGTCTTCCCCCCTCAAAATCAGTCGAAAGGAAAATACGTACCATCGCCTGCGCCAATATCTCCGGCACAAAACGGGCCGGTAGCGCGATCACATTCGCGTCGTTGTGCTGACGGGCGAGTGAAGCCAGTTCTTCCGTCCAGCAGATGGCACAGCGGATTTGCTGGTGTTTATTGGCCGTAATAGCCACCCCGTTAGCACTTCCGCAAAGCAGAATACCCCGTTCCGCCTGGCCGCTTTCTACGGATTCTGCTACCGGGTGTGCAAAGTCCGGATAGTCCACCGAATCAAGCGAGTGGGTACCAAAATCGAGCACCATGTGCCCTTGTGCCTGAAGCATGGAAATGATGCCTTCTTTGTACGGGAAACCTGCGTGGTCGCAGCCAATTGCAATTTTCATGATTTAAACGGTTTACGGTGGACGGTTTACGGTTAACGGTTTACGGTGGACGGTTAACGGTGGATGGTGGATGGTTTAAAGAATGGTAGCTTTCGCGGCATCTAGCATGACACGGCATTCTGCAAGATTTGGCCCTTGGGCGTATACCCGCAGGACAGGTTCAGTACCGGATGCGCGGATCATCACCCATTTTTCGTCGCCGAATACAAATTTCCAGCCGTCCAGATCTTCCACACTTTTGATCTTGTAGGAACCAAAAGCTGAATACGCGCGGTCTTTGCACATTTTGATCACGTTTTGCTTTTGCGCTTCTGTGATGTGCAGGTCGTCACGGTCAAAAGCAAATTCACCCACTTCGTCATAGACTTCACGCACCAGGCCTTTCAAAGTTTTGCCTGTTGCCGCCATGAACTCGAACACCATGAGGCCGATCCATACCCCATCGCGCTCCGGGATGTGGCCTTTTACAGCCAGTCCGCCGGATTCTTCACCACCCACCAGCACATCTTCCTGGGTCATGATCTCTGCGATGTATTTGAAGCCCACTTTGGTGATCTCATAAGGCAGGCCGTATTTCTCGGCCATTTTTTTCAGTTTGTCTGTCACTGAGAAGGTAAACACGACCTTTCCTTTCATGCCCTTGTACTTGTGGAGGTACAATAACAATAAGAGCAGGATGTGGTGGCTGTCTACAAAATTGCCATCCTCGTCATACAGACCAATCCGGTCGGCATCTCCGTCGGTGGCAAGACCTGCGGTGATCTTCGGATTCTTTTTGATGGTCTCGCTCAGCAGCGACAGGTTGCGGTGGATCGGCTCTGGCGCCTGGCCATGCATACCAGGATTGTTGTCGCAGTGCAGGAATATCGAGCGCGGAAGCAACCTTTTGACTGCATTCTGGCCAGCGCCATACATCGCATCATAAGCGATCTTTCCGGCAGCAGACTTGATCAGTTTCAAGTCAAAATTTTTCCGGGCATGCTTGAGGTACATCCCTTCGAGATCTGCTTCTTTGAGCAAATTCTTTGCCCGCAGCTCGCTGAGCGATGGGAGTTCTTTCAGGGAGCAAACTTCCGGAATATAGGTTTCCAACTCGGCCACGTCGGAAGGGATCGAAGGTCCACCGAAGCTTGATTTGAGTTTGTAGCCATTGTAAGAAGGTGGGTTGTGGCTGGCTGTGATCACAATGCCAAGGTTGGCTTTGAGTTTCACTACACCCAGCGATACCATCGGCGTGCTCACAAAACCAGTGCTGGCGATATGACTTTGGATACCATAAGCGCCCAAAACGCGTGCGGTGGTGGTTGCAAAAAGCAGTCCACCAAAACGGCAGTCGTGGCCGATGACCGCACGTTTCATTTTATGCTTTTTCATAAAAATTGCAGTAGCCTCTGCCACACGCATCACGTTATCTACGGTGTATTCGTCGGCGATGATTGCACGCCAGCCGTCTGTACCGAATTTGATTGGAATTGCCATTATCTTTTGATTTGTTGAATTGTTGATCCATTCTTACAGGCAAAAGTATTTGTTCAAAACGTACTTTCGCACTTCATTTTTCAATTTCTCAAATCAGGCTTTCTCCGGCGCCTCAAATTCGCAAAAAATTGACCGACTCCTACCGCCATAAAGGCCTGCGCAAACGCATGATAGACACCTTGCGCAAAAAGGGAATTACCGACGAGGCTGTGCTCGCCGCAATGGCGGCGGTACCACGTCATTTTTTTCTGGAAAAAGCCTTTGAGGAACATGCCTATGAAGACAAAGCCTTTCCAATTGGCTGCGAGCAAACCATATCACAACCCTATACAGTGGCATACCAGAGTGTTTTATTGAATATCAAAAACGGCGATCATGTCCTGGAAATCGGTACCGGATCGGGTTATCAGGCTGCCATTTTAGCTGTTCTGGGCGCCAAAGTTTTTACGGTTGAAAGGCAGGAGGGACTGTATTTCCAGACCCAAAAACTGTTGGATGAACTGGGCTTTAAGACCGTGAAATGTTTTTTCAGAGATGGCTCTAAAGGCTTGAGCGAAAAAGCGCCCTTCGATAAAATTATTGTGACCGCCGGTGCGCCGGTAATACCTGAACCTTTGAAGGCTCAACTTGCGGTAGGGGGAATTCTGGTGATCCCTGTGGGAGAATCGGTGCAACAGATGTTGAAAATCACGCGTATTTCGGCTACAGAATTTCGGGAGGAACGCCTGGATAACTTTCGGTTTGTGCCGTTTTTGGAGGGGGTGAGCCGATTTACCCGTCGTAGTATTAACGAAGGCGGGAAGTAGGTTTTATCCATTTGGCACTTCAAACACTACACGTCGATAAATTTCTTGGATCGGAATATCGCAATCACCGATACGAGGCACGTCCTCTGGCTCATAGAATTCCGTGTCGACCCACTTACCTGCTTCGTTTTCAAGAATGCGAACGTGTTGTTCCTTTTGGGATAAAAACACGATCTGTTGCAAACCAGGAATCTTTTTATAACAACGGGTTTTATTCGTTTTATCATGCTGTTCTGTTGAATCAGAAAGGATTTCAATTACAACAGAAGGATTTAATGTTGCCTTCATTTTAGGGCCAGACTGATAAAAACTGTGTTCACCACACACTACAAGTAGATCAGGGTAAAAAACCTGGTTACAAGCTTTGATGTATAGCATACGGTCTCCTGAATACACATCGCAGGCTTTTTCAAGCAGGCAGTTTCCTAGCAGGCGGTTAAGGTTACTGGCAATTTTACCATGGGCTTCTGAGGTATAAGCCATCGCCACAATTTTGCCATCTACAAACTCATGTCTTCCTTCTGCTTTTATTTCAAAAGCAAAATACTCCTCCAAAGTGGCCGCAGGAGCTTCTATAGGTTGGGGCATCGAACGTGCTTGTGCTGGCATAACAGGAAAAGTTTATACAAAATTACTCAAAACCATCGTCTGCTGTACCATTTTTATTCAGAGTTACAGGCAGCTCGAAATGAGGTAGGCAATTTCATGAACCTGATTTTTTCTGCACATTAGATTTTGGCTGAAAAACGCTCAGGTTCTGGAAGTCGCCGGATTCCCCATCAAAGCCACCAACAGACCATATCCTATCAGCAGTATTCCAGATAATAATACAGAGATTCCCACTGCACGCACCAATTCATGCCAGGTGGAGAGGGTGTTGACAATATCCAGCAACAGCTGGTCGGGACGGGTGAAGATATCCCAGGAATTCCAGCGTTGAAACCGTCCCAGCCAGATACCGAAGCCGCTCAACCCCATAGCGCTCAGCATCACGGTTTGTACGCCCCCCTTTGAAAAGTGTGGTTGCAAAGTCTGGTGAATGTTGCGCAAAGACAATAATCCGAGCAGTAAACCCGTGCTGGAAAATGCAAAAAGCAACACCAGATCATACCACATAGGAACCGGAGGTTTGTGGCTCAGGTGCAAAAAGTCTGTTATGATGTATGGCGCATTGGGTAAAAAGAGCAGCCAGATGAAGAAACAAAGTATCCTGGAGAATTGGTTCGCTCCCTGGTTTTGCAAGCTTGAAAATCGCAGGGAGGCGATGTAGGGGATCCAGGCAAGTACCAGGTTCCAGATCAGGAAGACAAAGGTCACGCCACGTGAATCCACAAAGGATTGCCAGGAAGAAATCTCTGGCAAGCTGTGCCATTTAAATCCAATACGACCTGCGATCAGCATGCCGCAACAAAACGTCGCTATAGTTAACATCCGGAATAGCCCGGCCTGTTGTTCTTTTTGTGATAGGTGAAAATTCATAGCATTTTGTGTTTATAAATCCTCAAAAAACAAGTTCGAACCGCTTCGTTCATCCGCTATTTCCCGAATTTCAACATGGCCTCCAATGCATCCAAATGCGCTTTAAAAGCAGTCTTACCAGCAGCTGTTGCAGCATAAGTCGTTTGTGGTCGGCGACCCACAAATTGTTTGCGAAACTCCACGTATTCAGCGGCTTCCAGCGGTTTCATATGACTGGCCAGATTGCCGTCGGTCAGATTGAGCAGTTCCTTGAGTGTTCCGTAGTCCACCCAGTCGTTCACCGCCAGAATGGACATGATGCCCAGTCGGTTGCGGTGGTCAAAAACAGGATTGAGTTGGGTAAGGATATCTTTCATCGATCATATTTAAAATACATCCAACTGCCGTAGAGGATGTGCAATAAGCCGAACCCAATGGCCCAGAATTCTAAGCCACGCCCCGGGAAAAACATCCCGGCTAGTCCGAGCAGAATTTGTAACAACCCCAAGGAGCCCACATCACCCAAAGTATATTTACCTCCATGGAGCAATGCCAGGCCATAAAAAACCAGCGTTGCAGGTGCCACAAAAGCGATCATATTCCAGTACAACAAGGCCAAACAAAACACCCCGCCAGTCGCCAATGGAATGAGCAAAGCCCACAAAAGTCGACGGGAACTGGCATCCCAAACACGTTCACCCCGAAGTTGAGCCTTACGGGCGGTAAAAAACCATCCGCCGGCCAACGCAGCGACCAGCACGACCAGGGCTGTCAATACGAGACTGGTTTCGTATCCAAGTCCAGCATTTTCGACTGCCCCCGAACGATCGTAATACACATCACTGGCAGCATATTCTCCTAGATATTGCGCCTCCAGATAATTGCGCACAAAAAAAGCACCGACCAGTGCGCAGACGCCCGCCCATACCCCCGAAAGTCCACTGAGGCTCAGAAATCGGGTGCTACGCTCCATGAGGGTGCGCATTTCGGCAAGATGTTCTAACTGCTGTTTGGAATTATCCATATCAAAATACTTTGTCCTGCAAAGTTAAGGAATACTTTTTTCAAGATTTACCCATTCAGAAAAACTATTTTTGCCGGAGGAAGACTTGGGGATTTCGAATATCCAATATCGAATATCGAATGACCCAAAAGTTCAACAGTCCAGATTCAAATGGCAGACACCAACCTGATATACGGCCACCATCCTGTTACCGAAGCCATTCGTGCAGGAAAGCCAGTAGAGAAAGTATTTTTCCAGCAAGGCGAAAGGGGCGAAATGGAAAAAGAGATCCGACATCTGACAAAGGAATATGGTATTCCATTACAGGTGGTTCCGAAGGAGAAACTGAACAAAATGGTGCGTGGCCAGCATCAGGGCGTAGTGGCCCACCTTGCGCTCGTGGAATTTCAAAACCTGGAAAATGTGTTGCCTTATGTATTTGAGCAAGGGCAAATGCCCTTGTTTGTGATCCTGGACGGGGTGACGGATGTGCGAAACTTTGGAGCGATTTGCCGTTCTGCGGAATGCGCTGGCGCCCATGCGGTCATTGTGCCGCAGTCTGGCTCTGCTTTGGCCAATGAAGAAGCCATGAAGGCCTCGGCCGGTGCGCTGGCACGCATTCGGGTATGTCGTGTGCGCAGTCTTTTCAGTACGGTGGAGTGGCTGCAGGAATGTGGCGTTCAGGTGGTAGCTACGGCCCTCAGTGGTCGGAGTATTCCACTTTTTAAGGCCGAATTCGCCGGACCAACTGCCATTTTAATGGGATCCGAGGGCGAGGGTGTTCACCCAAAATTGCTTAAAATGTCTGATGTAATCGTAAAGATCCCGCAAGCTACAGACTTTGATTCCTACAATGTTAGTGTGGCCGCAGGGATCGTTTTGTATGAGGTTTTGCGACAAAGGGATGATTCGAATGGAGTAGTTTAGTTCCGCTGAAATAAATTCATTTAGATTCCAGTTTCTTCGTTCATCAATATTCCGATGGTATTATCGGGTAACAAAACTTAACGCATCACATGATGAAACACATGCTCCTTTTAGCTGCTCTTGTCCTTATAGGCCTGGCACCCAGCTGCAAAAAAGACACGCCAGGACCTACTCCACAGGAACGCCTCATTGGAAAATGGCAGGCCACCAAAGCACTCCTTGGCGCTACCAATGCACTACCCCACTGCAAAGAAAGACCTTGAGCAGACTACTGGACCTTGAGATCGAATTCACTTCGGACGGAAAGGTTGTTTTTACCTGGCTTATAATGCGTCTATAAAAGCGGCCTTCCCATTTCATTGTAAGGCTTGGCTGCTGATTCATCTGTGTCGTTTTCTGACTTTATCGGGGCATCATTCACCTCCTGCTCCATATGCTCTGCAAGCATTTCATCGCTTGCACCTTCCCCTTCCGGCAATTTTTCAATTTCAGCTAAAATCTCTGCATGCGGCTCAGGTTGATCCTCCATGAAGCCATCCCGGAAAAATCTCCTTTGGAAAAGTAAAATGCTCAATACCCCGGTTGTGATGGCTGCATCGGCTACGTTGAAGATCGGGCTAAAAAACAACCAGGTATCCCCACCCAACCATTCCGGGAATTCGAAATATTTTATCGGAAAATAGAGCATATCCACCACCTTTCCATGCATGAATCCACCCATGGGCAGTTCGTTCGTATGCCCATAACCGGTTCCCCAGGGCACCAATTCACCGATATGGTGTGTGGAGTCAGAAAATATCATCGCATAAAAAGTACTGTCGATGATATTGCCCAAAGCGCCGGCTGTGATCAGTGCGATGCTTATAATGAAACCGGTAGGCGCTTTGGCATCTATCAGCAAACGCGTGTACCAGATAAGACCCACTACCATCAGAATGCGGAAAAGGCTGAGTAAAAGCTTGCCGTACTCCCAACCGAAAGTGATGCCAAATGCCATGCCTTCATTCTCTACGAAATGCAGGCGCGCCCATTGCTGGCCAAACATCAGCATGTCTTCATTGTACTCGAAATGGGTCTTGATGTAGTACTTCGAGGCTTGGTCTATGAGCAACACAATGAAAACGATCAGTGCTGCTAAGTATCCTTTTTTCAAGGTGCGTGTAAATTTTTGCGTTAAAAAGTCGGCAAAGAAACGGAGAGTCCGCGAAAAGGTTGCACTTATTTGCCTTCAGTGGGCGGGGAGGGTGCTTCTTTGGGCGTCGGGCCCTTGCGGTCTTTGGGTGAACGCCCTGCTTCCCGGAGCACTTTGTCTATCATCCATTCCAGTTGCCCGTTTACGCTCCGAAATTCGTCCGCGGCCCATTTCTCCAGTGCGACGTAGGAAGCCTCGTCCATGCGGAGTACGAATGATTTTTTTGCTGCCATTTTATTGTGTGGGAATAGATTGTCGGGTATGGATGGTGCGGGACACCTCGGAGGTTTTGAAAACCTCCGAGGTGTCCCGCACCATCCATACCCGACAATCCATTTACGGTTTAAAGTTTAAACAGATCATCATCCTGCACTTGTAAATGGGAATGTTTTGGGTGAGGGACACCTCGTAGGTTTTTGAAAACCTCCGAGGTGTCCCTCACCCAAAACATTCCCATTCCCCTGGCCTATTACTGATGCAAAGTACCCGTATTAAGCACTGGCTGCGCATTTCGATCGCCACAAAGCACCACCAGCAAATTACTCACCATGGCAGCCTTTTTATCGTCGTCAAATTCGATGATCTTTTTGTGCGACAACTGGGCCAGTGCCATTTCGACCATGCCGACCGCGCCTTCCACGATCTTGCTCCGGGCGGCTACGATGGCCGTTGCCTGTTGCCGCTGAAGCATCGCCTGAGCAATTTCGGTGGCATAAGCCAGATTGTTGATCCTTGCCTCGATGATCTCTATACCGGCAATTTGCAGGCGTTCGCTGACTTCGTGGGCCAGTTGGTGGTTCACCTCATCAAAACTGGAACGCAGGGTTATGGTCGCTGCTTCATCTTCCCAGTTGTCATAATTGTACATTCCCGCCAGTTTGCGCAACGCCGTTTCACTTTGGATCTTTACAAAATCCGGGTAATTTTCTACCGCAAAAGCTGCCTTAAAAGTATCCTTCACCCGGTAGGTCACCACGCCGCCAATCATGATGGGATTGCCTTGTTTGTCATTCACTTTGATAGAAGGCACATCTAACGTGACTGCCCGAAGTGACACTTTTGCTTTCAGATAAAAAGGATTCGCAAAGAAAAATCCGCTCTCCTTGATACTGCCGATGTAGGAACCAAAAAGGGTAAGTACCCGGCTGCTATTGGGTTCAATGGCGATAAAACCCGGAGCGATGATCAGGAGTGCAATGCCCAAAGACACAGCACCCAGCGGAAATTGCCTTATGATCAATAAAAATATTCCTGCTGCTACCAACAGAAGAAGTAACAGCAACATTGCCCAGCCAGAAGTTGGTTTGATTGTTTTTTCCATGGTTATAAATGATTTTGATTTGATATTAATTTGATAGCAAATGTAATCGTATTGGATTGGATTTTGCAAGGGTTTTACTGTGGATTGTTGGAATTTAACGACGAAGGAAGGGGATGGAAGGATGGAGGGCAAAAAATTAGCCGCTCGGCTTGGGGGCTGAGCGGCTAGTTGGTTTTAAGCAGTTTGGACCTTCTCCTAAAAGTAAACATAAAGATAAGTTTCCAAGGCCAAGAAAAGCGGCATCTTCCCCGCGCTGATGTTTTTCAATATTTTCGCGGATGAGAGTTCTGACCTGGTTGAATTTTGCTTAGAAGGATGTTAAAGATTGGGGGCAGTTTTTCAATTGCGAGTCGGTGGTAATGCACAAAATACAGGAAAAATAAAATTGTATTGCAAAATGATCCGAAAGGTAGTACCTTTGTAAGGTAATCGGCGCAAGCCGGATGTATAGCGAACCGAGGTTCGCTGAAATTTAATAAGGAGAATTGCCGACGGGCAATTCTCCTTATTTTTTTGGGTTTGCACCACTTTATTCAAGTAGTTGGGGATATGTGGTTTCCTCCCCTTCTCTGCGAAATGACAAAGCGGTATGTACTTAAGATCGTGTCACTATCTCTCCTCAATCAAACTCAATCGTATCCCCTGCCCTAAAAGTCTTCTTATCCGATGCGTCCGGCTCAGGCGTCTTGGGCGATTCAACAGGCGGAGTAGGCGTCTCTTCAGGCTCCCCAAACAGGCTCGCCTGCTGGGCTGTACCGGCGGCTTTAGCCGCAGAATGATGCTCGATTCCATCGGCTACTTTAGCTGACGGAGTTGCTTCTGGTTCCTGGACCTCAGTTTTTGGCAGCAACCTCGATTCCCCCACTTCAATCTCCTTGATCCCGCCCAACATCTGGTCACTGAGTCGGTTGCCCACAGCCTTCCAGCCTTTAACATCCATAAAATCTCCGATCGCCACTTCGCCGGTCATGGGTTTGCCATTGATCTTCAGGGTGTACTTGATGCGTGGGTTGTCTTTAACCGAAGCAAAAAGGATCTTTGATTTGGAATGGTCGGTCAGGAAGGAATAACGTTCCTTCAATTTTTGAGCTTCGATCTTGAAACGCTTCACCATGGTCCAGCCTTTGTGGCCGTCGTAATGCACAGTATTCACCACAAGTTCCGGCGTGAGTTTGCAGAGATGCTGGATCTCTTTCATGTCGAAACGCTGCTGCACATCGAGGTCGGTGACTTCGTAGGAGCCATCGTTGTAGAGTATGAAGAGACTGTCGCCGGTGTCGAATTCGCCCAGGAGTGCGCCGCGTTCCAGCGTGTTGAGGCGGCCTGTGATGTTGTCAAACCAAAGTTTTTGTGCTCCGATGGTGCTTTTGCCGACTTCTTTCTGCTTGATCTGTTTGACCGGGTATTTGGTCAGTACATTGCCTTGCGAATCGCGGCCTTTGATGGCGAGTTCAGCAAAATCGTAGTCAAAGATCTTGACCCGGGCGGTACTGGCCGCTGTCAGGGTCACCTGCACCACCTCGCTTTCACCATTGGGGTTCACGGTGAGGTAAAGCATTTTGGAACCTTTGGCATCGGAGCCGAGCTGATAATCTTTATCGCGGGTGATGGCCATCACATTAAAACGTTTGACAAATGTTTTGCCCGTTTTTGCATCGGAATAAGCCATGTTATAAGTGGTGCGCTCGTCGTTTTTCTTCCAGACGGCTATATGCTCGATGTCTTTGCCGATGAAGATCTTCTCGCCCACGCGCACGACTTTCATCACGCCGTCTTTGCGGAACACGATGATGTCGTCAATGTCCGAGCAGTCCTGTACAAACTCATCCTTCTTCAAACCCATACCTATGAAGCCCTCGGCACGGTTGACATACAGCTTGGCATTGTTCGCCACTACCGCTGAAGCCTGGATCGTATCGAACGCTGCGATCTCGGTGCGGCGTTCCCGGCCTTTCCCGTGCTTGGACAGCAGATTTTCAAAATAGGCGGTCGCGTAGTCGGTAAGGTGTTCGAGGTGGTGTTTGGTTTGAAGTAATTCCTCGTTTGTTTTGGCGATCTCCTCATTGGCTTTGAAGGAGTTGAACTTGGAGATCCGTTTGATGCGAATCTCGGTAAGGCGGGTGATGTCCTCTTCAGTTATATCCCGAAGCAGTTTTATTTTCGCCCCACCCCGGCCCGGCCCCAAAGGAGAGGGAGCATTATAGGTAGGATCCGAAGGGGTTGTCACATATTTTTTCAACCCAATGTCGATCGTCTGTATCACCGCCTCCCAGGTCTCACATTCCTCAATATCCCGGTAGATACGGTTTTCGATAAAGATCTTTTCCAGCGAGGCAAAATGGAGTTTTTCTTCCAGATCGGCTTTCAGGATCTCCAACTCCATTCGGAGCAGTTCTTTTGTGTTTTCGGTGGAGATCCGCAGCATTTCGTTCACATCGGTGAACAGCGGCTTGTTGTCGATGATCACACAGCAGTTTGGGCTGATACTCACTTCGCAATCCGTAAACGCATAAAGCGCATCAATGGTCACATCCGGACTGACTCCGGGTTGGAGTTCGATCTCGATATCGATCTCTGCGGCCACCTTATCCACCACTTTTTTGATCTTGATCTGGCCTTTATCGTTGGCTTTAAGGATGCTCTCGATGAGATCTCCTGTATTTACACCAAAGGGAATTTCGGTGATCTGGAGCGTTTTTTTGTCAATTTCTCTGACTTTGGCCCGAACGCGGATCTTGCCGCCTCGTCCACCGCCCTGATAATTGGAAGCATCCACCAAACCTCCTGTCGGAAAATCCGGAATCAGATCCGACTTCCGTCCTTTCAAACTGGCAATGCTGGCTTTGATGATCTCGATGAAATTGTGCGGCATGATCTTCGTGCTCAAGCCTACCGCAATACCTTCTGCCCCGTGCGCCAACACGAGCGGGAATTTCATCGGCAAATTTACAGGCTCGCGCTTGCGACCATCGTAGCTTAACTGCCAGACCGTAGTATCATGGTTAAATGCCACATCGAGCGCAAACTTGGTCAAACGCGCCTCAATATAACGGGGTGCTGCTGCCGAATCGCCCGTGCGGTAATCGCCCCAGTTGCCCTGACAGTCGATCATCAGTTCCTTTTGGCCCATGTTTACCATCGCATCACCGATCGCTGCGTCTCCGTGCGGGTGATACTGCATGGTCTGCCCGATCAGATTGGCTACCTTATGGTATCGCCCATCGTGTTGCTCGAACATGGCGTGCAGAATGCGCCGCTGTACAGGTTTCAGTCCGTCTTCAATGGCAGGTACGGCCCGTTCGAGGATAACATAAGAGGCGTAATCCAAAAAGTAATTCTGGTACATCCCCGACAGGGTGATGACACTGTCCTCGTGATTGATCGCGGTGGTTGGTGGGGGGGCGGTATCTCGTTTTAGCTTTGCCATTCTTTTTACAGGGGAGTTTGTTTCTTTTGGGATTTTAATTCACCGGGTGACTGTCAGTCACCCGGTGAATTAAAATCCCAAAAGAAACAAACTTACAGTTTTTGATGATCAGTGTGGCCTGGGGTCAGGCTACTTTAAAATGTGGGTTCTGGATGATGCCTATGATGTTGCCCCAGGGGTCTTTCAACATGGCTACCCAGATATCTCCTCCTACATTCGTTGGTTCTTCATGAGCCGTTGCCCCACAAGTCAATAATTGCGCAAAAGTACTCTGGATATCGTCTACCCCCCAATAGGTCTCTACATTTTCTCCGCCCGACACAGCGTTCATTTGTGGATGTAGCCCCAGTTCACACCCACCAACATTGAAGCCAACATAAAAAGGCTCGTTGAAATAGGGTTGAATACCCAATGCGTTGGAGTACCATGCTGCTGCGGCTGGCAGATCCGGTACACGGTAGATGCAGGTGCGCAGCCCAAGAAAAGGAGTTGCCATAAGATTCGAATTTGGAGGCGAAAGTAGTGCAATTTGTTTTTTAAAATAAAACTTTTTGTTTTTAATTTTACACTCCATCCTTTAGTACCTTTAGCAACCAGTCTTTATTCGCTAAAGGTTGCATCGCCGCGACTTTTTCAATCAAACTACAACGCTCCCGGGTGGCTTTTGAGGTCGACAACCGGGCTTTTTTTATTTCCCATTTGTTGGCTTGTCGAAGCATCCGTAAAAAATTCAAATTGGTCGCTTTTCCAAATGGCGAAAGGGTTTTGTCCCTCCGAAGCAATTGTTCCGTGGTAGAAAGTAAATAGCTCAGGGCATCAGCTTCATGCAGTAGGTAGAAGGTTTTGAGCTGCAGAATTTTCGCCCCAATGTGATAAGTAAAATCTGTAAATTCAACATTTTGCAAGGTCTGCAAAGTGAGCGCAAGTTCTTGCTTTTCAAAGTATAAACTGGCTAGGTTGAAGGCAAATGCATTGTCGCCTTCAGCGGGCGGCAATGCCTCGCGGTATTGGTGAAGGAATTGCTCGGTCCACTCAAAAGCGCCGGTTCGGAGGCCGGTCGTCGCGATATTTTTATAAGTCCATTGCGAAAGCCTTCCACCGTGCTGGAGCAACAAACCGCGCTCCAATAAAATCCGGTAAAGTGCCAGTGCATCATGGTAAGCCTCGGGTTGGCCGCCATTGATTCGGCGGATACAATGGTTGAGGGCGCATTGATAAAGGGAAGCCAATTCTTCCTGCTCGAAAAGCTGATGGTGTGCTTCCAGGGCGATCGTTAGCGTTCGAAACGTTTCCGGCGACGGTTTTTCAAGCAGGTCATACGCGGCGAGATAAGTACGAGCAGCAGGCAAAGCTGATAGCAAAGCATGATCTTTGCGGATAGCAATCAGTTCGTCATTGAGCAAGGCATTTTCACCTGATTGTATCACCGCAAGTTGGCTTCTGCTGCGCAGGGCCAGGCAGAGTCGAAGTTTTTCTAAGGCGTGGGCGTGCTGGATATGCTCTAACTGATGCAGCAAATGAGGACTATCTGCCCGACGTGGTTGACGGCTGTGCAGCGTTTCAGCAGCCTCTTCCAGTTGCGCCGCGTAGCGATACCACTCGGCGTTGCGCTGTGGCGCGCGATTAAGGAGTGTCCTGTATTTTTCAAGGGCAGAAGTGGCCTGCCTGTCCAGATTGCGTTCCAGAAAGGCAAGGGTGCGTTGGCGTTGCTGTTCTAGCGGGTCGGCCCAATAGCGTTCGAGCGCCAGCCAATCCAGCAACAATTCGTAAAGATCTGAGATTAAGTTGTTGAATTTCAGCTCCTGATAGGGTGCTTCCGACCCAAAAATTTTAGCAAAAACAACAGGTTTTTGCCATGACTCATCCTGCAACGGAGCATTGCCTAGTACCACATCACAAAGTGCACGCAAGTCTTTATGCCGATTGCAGAAATCAGACCAAACATATTGCCGCCAGCGGTTGCGCTCTCGAACAGAAAGGGTTTGTAGGGTTTCGATGAGTTTTGTTTGTCGCATTTTGTACTAATAGACAGTTTTTAATAAAGGCAAATTTTCTATAATCATATGATTTTTGGCCAAATAATCTGTTATTTAAAAACAAATATTAGCATTTTTGACAGAATTAAATAAATTAAAAGTTCTATAAACCTAAAAAAGTGTCGCAAAATACAACCAATATTCTGACCTAAATTCGTGCTGTTATTTTTTGTATTTTAAATATTCGATCTCCCATGATTTTTTTTGCTAACCACCGGTTTACCCTCCTTGCTTTTTGTTTCTTTTTCGGGCTTTTTTCCCGTGTTTCGGCGCAGAATAGCCCTGTGTGCTTTCAATTGTTTTTCCCTACCGTGGCAGCACAACCTGGTGATACGGTTTGTGTGCCGCTGATGGTACGCGATTTTGAGTTGATCGCTTCTATACAACTGGGCGTCCAATGGGACAGTACGGCCCTTCATCTGGTAGGCGTTGATGTTTCAGGCTCAGGGTTGCCCGACTTTGGTTCTTTTAATTACACCACCTATTCCGCCGGTGAAATGCTGGTTTCCTGGAATGCTCTAGGGCTAATGGGCATCACGCTTCCTGACTCGACCGAGCTTTTTAGCCTTTGTTTTCGAGTGCCAAACAATGTTAGCCCGGGCCTTCACCCGCTACAAATAGGCAATCTGAACCTTACGGGTAGCAAGTACGAGGTGGTACAAATGCTCCCTCCTGATTGGCATTCGGTAATGATGCCTTTGGCGCAACAAATTGGCGGAGTGTTGGTGGGCGGTAGCGTTCCCGGCAACTTAGCGGTGGCCGCTACCTGCATGGCCGGGGCGAATTGCAACGCTCCCATAGGCAGCGCATCGGTGGAAATAACGGGCGGAACACCGCCCTACCAATATGCCTGGAGCGGGCCGTCTGGATTTTCAGTGGCTACACCAACCATCTCAAATATTTCAGGAGGCGAATATCGGGTAACCGTGACCGACCAAACCGGCAGCACAGTAATGGCACTGGTTTCTGTGACGGCTTCCAACTCGGGAATATGGACGACCCAACAGTTGACCAATGCTGAATGCGGTCAACCCAATGGCTGCGCAACCATAAGTGTTCATGGCGGACAAGCCCCCTACACCTTTTCATGGTCTGCCGGCTCAAGCCAAACCAACCAGAACTGCGCATTGCCCCCAGGTCAGCATTCGGTGACCATAACTGATGTCTTAGGCTGCACCAAAACGACCGATTTTACGATCGGCAACTCAAGTAACTTTTATTTGCAAGTATCCGCGACAGGCATTCAGGAATGTGGTGGTACGGGCAGCGCAAAAGCGAATCCCGACGGTGATGGCCCGTTTCAATATTTGTGGTCCACGGGCGATACAACGCAAGAAATTACGGGACTTTTGGAAGGTAGTTACGGGGTAACCGTAACAGGGCCAGGCGGTTGTGTCAACACTAATTCTTTTGGAATTTTCAACTTCTATACCTACTATTGGGGGCTTTCCCTTAGTGCGTATTGCGACAGCAATTTGCCCAATTCCGGGAAAGTGATTTTGACAACCAACTACTCGAATCCCAGCTTGGGTTTCCCAATCACTATTGGCTGGAGCGATGGCACGACCCGGGTGATCCCATCGAAACCTGCCACCAATAAACTGGACTCTTTACTGGGCGTTCCCTCCGGACTTTACACGGTAACCGTGACGGATACCACGGGCTGCTCGGTCACCGTATCTGCTTCTTTGGATTGTGCAAAAATGCCGCCTGTGCCCGCAGGGCTTACCGCTTTTTATATTCAGGACGAATACCTAAACCCGCAATACGACCTGGACAGCTGTGTAGGGGTGTATGCCCGGAATTTCACGGATTTGAAATCGGCTTCCTTTTCGCTGAGTTGGTCAAATTCTGTCGCTGGCGAAATAACCAATATCCGCAAATTGGGCCTTCCGGGTTTGAGTTTTGCAGATTTTACACTCGATCAGCAAACAAAAAAGTTAGGCTTTAACTGGCAATCGCCCATTCCAGTCACACTGCCAGTCGAGAGTCTTTTGTTTGAGGTATGCTTTGACCCTACCAGCAGTACGAATCCTGCTGCGTTTCTTCAATTTAGAGACGAGCCGGTAGACATTCAGCTGACAGACGGCCAAGGAAATGAAGTGGGCTTTATTGGCAAGAATGGCTGGGTTATGTTCGATCTCTTTTTCCCCTTGCAACCCTCCATTTGTGATTTCGGCGTGGTACCACCCGATTGTGCCGCCGACGGCAACAGCCAGGTACGGCTTGGACAGTGCAACCCAGGGCTGGGACTTACGGTAGTCAATTACGCTATCCATTCGGGCAATTTCCAATATCTGGGCGCTACAGGCAGCCTCTTGTCGCTGGAACCAGGAAAATATAATATCACTGCCACCCAGACAGCCTCCCTTTGGGAGGAGTTTTATATCAAAATACCTGATTCCGGAGACTCTACCGCTTGTGTCTGGCCCGGCGATGCCGACAACAACAACGCGGTGAACCACCACGACTTGTTGTACCTCGGCCTGGCTTTTGGCGAACAAGGCATTGCCCGTGCCAGCGCTTCCCAAAACTGGGTGGGCCAGGACTGTCCCGATTGGGCCGGGGTGACCTCCGTGCGCAACGTCAACTTCAAAAACATAGATACCAATGGCGACGGAACCATCACCGCCGCCGACACCACAGGGCTCGTTCAAAACTGGGGTCGCGTGGTCAACCCCAACCTCGATAACCCATTTGCTGCTCCGCTTGGGAGCAACTCGAGCTACTTACAACCGATGCTCACCTTGATAGCAGACACGCTGGAAGCGGGCCAATCTGTCGCATTACCTATTTCGCTCGGTTCGGCGGGCATGCCAATGGACAGCATTTACGGGCTGGCATTCAGCATTTCCTACGATCCTGCGCTGGTGAAAGACAATGTTCGTTTCCAACCTTCCAGCTCCTGGTTTGGCGACTCTACCCAGTTCTTATTCCTGCAAAAAAACTTCCCCCTGCAGGGCCATTTGGATGTCGCGATCACCCGAACCGATGGAGTGCCTGTGAGCGGCTGGGGCGCCATCGGGGATATGTTCATTATTATTGAGGACAACATTTTCGGCGAACCAGAGCCACTCAACCCACAAGACACTACCCTGAAAACGATGGTCTACTTCCGGGGTTTGAGCTCGGTAAATACTGAAGAAAAAACCAAATTGATGGATGCGCCACCTGTAGCTTTGTTCATTCACCGCTCCACTTCCAGGGTAAAAGACATGCCAGACTGGGAGCGCGGCATCGCGCTGGCGCCCAACCCAGCCGCTGAAACCCTGCATCTTTCGAGCCGCGAAACCTACATCGAACGGGTTGAAGTCATTGACATGACCGGACGGCTTGCCCTTGTGCAAAGTGTTGGCACAAACGAGCTGCAGCTTACGGTAAGTTCATTGACCCTGGGGACTTACTTTGTGCGGGTCTTTACGGAGCATGGTATTGCTGTTAGAAAGATCGTGATTGCTCGTTAATTTTTAAAAGAACATTCCGTAGAACATTCAATTCCCTTTTACGCATGAAAAAAATATCCCAATTTTTTTGCTCGATCGGCTTAACCCGATGCCTTCCGATTTTCTGCTTCATCCTGTTGAGCGTAATGGCCAAAGGCCAAGACAACTGTTTTGAAATCCGTTTTTCCACCGAAGACGCTCAGGTGGGCGACACCATTGAGGTGCTCGCAACGGTGCGCGGGTTCGTGGAAATTGTTTCGTATCAGTTTGTGGCACAGTGGAATCCCGCTGAATTGCAATATGTGAAATATAGCGCCAGCGGTGCGGCATTGGCCGGGCAATTATTCGGTGCCAGCAGTGTTGCTCAGGGGATTTTTCGCGCGGTGTGGAGTGACGTGAACGCCTCCGGTATGACGGCACCCAACGATGCCTTGTTGTTCAAAATGTATTTCAAGGTACTGGCAGATACGATAGGGTTTTGCCCGATAAAAATTAAACCAGACGACAATCTAACCATTTACGAGGTAGCCAATAACAACTCGAACAAGTTCCCTTTATCTCATGTAATCGGTGGCGCGAGGGTGAATAAATCCAGCGATTTTGTGCTGGGCGACCTCTGCGTAATCCCACCGCCTTGCACCGGAAACGCCGGGAACCTGCAGGCCAGCGTCTCGGGCGGCATTCCACCCTATCAATATCTTTGGATCGGCCCGAATGGATTTACTTCAGCAGACAGTCTGCTGAACGCGCTTACCCCCGGCCGCTACGATCTCCGCGTCACCGATGCGGTGGGCAATGAGGTACAGGCTATTACGCGGTTTTTCTCTGGCGGGGCGGCGGTCTATAGCAGTGTCACCGTCCATGCATCCAAGTGCCAACTGGCGAATGGTTGTGCTCAGGTAAATGCATATTCTGGAACTCCACCCTACACCTATTCATGGTCGCAGCCGGGTTCAGTCAACCTCAGTCGCTGTGATTTATACAGTGGCAACCATTCCGTGACCATTTCGGATACGAAGGGCTGCATCACTGTACAGGATTTTTTTATTGAAAAAGATACGCTGTTGGGAGTCGAACTAACGCCTTCGTACGCCGATTGTCGATTCGATCTTTTGGGCGGGGTAATCCTGAGCACCGATGGAACGCCTCCTTTTAGTTATCATTGGTCGAACGGCTCGACCGCTGCCAATCTGGAACAAACCCATCCGGGCGCTTACTCCGTAAGTGTAACGGATGCAGAGGGTTGTGCAGGAAGTGCTTCCACTTTGATAAAGGACTATGGCACCTTTGACTGGAAATTCAGTTTGGGCAATTATTGCGACCCGGACGCGACGCTTGGCCGAATTGACCTGTTTGGATATGCCATGGCGCAACGAACGAACCCACCCCTTTCTATTGCCTGGAACAATGGAACCAGACAAGAAATCCACGATCTGGACGAGACCCTTGTATACCAGCTCATGAGCCGTTTTAAGGGGGTTCCGAACGGAATTTATGCGGTGACCATTACGGATGCTGACGGCTGTTCACAGGTGGAGACAATAGCGTCTAAGTGTTATAAAAACATAACGCTGGATACCCTCTCGCCCCAGTTTTACATCGAAAGCAACACGGCCAATGGCGATGTAGAAGTGCGTGGAAAAGGTCTAAAGGGTATAAAATCGCTTGCTTTTAGTTTGAATTGGCAGGCGAATGACATGGATCTTGATGAATTGATTTGGCAGGGTTCCTTCCTGTCTGGTGTAAGTTTCAACAATTTCACCACATACCCAAGTTCAGGCCGGATCGATTTTTCCTGGAGCTCTCCTTCTCCACAAGGGCATTCTGGCGACACGGACATTCGCCTGTTCAGGCTGCGTTTTGCAGACAACCAATACAATCACCCTTCGGTAAATTTCGGGGAATACAACAATGCCCCCTACCGTATCGAACATGTGACGGAAGGGAAGAAACCTTTCATTGGACGGTGTGGCACCGCCCATTTTGCATATCCTACGGGTGGATTTGACGTTATACCTGAATTTAACTTAACGGCCCCTTCTTGTGCCTACGACGGTTATAGAAGCATACAACTCAATAGCAACGACCCCGATGTTAATCCTTATACGCAAAAGATTTACGGATCCTTCAACTATACTACTCCGGTTATTTCAGCGGACGATTTGCTTTTTGCAAAGCCGGGCATCCTGAATATTCGGGCAGCTGGAGCGGGTAATTTCTACGTTAATATCCCGCCCTATTCTTTACCCGCCTCCGAGTGCGTCTGGCCCGGCGATGCTGACAACAACAGTGTCGTCAACCATTTCGACCTGCTTTATCTTGGTCTGGGCATGAACAGCCAGTCCGCGCCGCGTGCTGAATCCGCCAGCCTTTGGCGAGGATGTGATGCCCAGGATTGGTTGGAAAGCACCTCCACCCGACATATCAATTTCAAAAATCTTGATCTGGACGGAAACGGTCTCATCGAAGCTGCCGACACAACTACGTTGCTCAGGCACTGGGGGCAAATGATCAGCCCTTTTGCCGCCATGCAACCCTATCGGATGCCATACATACCAGACACGCTTGACGCCGCTAGGAAGATCAGCATTCAGGCTGACACGGTGTTCGCAGGTGCAGAGGTCAAAATCCCCCTCTCTTTTGCAGCGGACGGGATACAGGGCCTGGCATTCAGTGTGAGTTATAATTCGGTGCTGGTCGTCTCCGACGCGAGATTTGAGCCCTCGGGGTCTTGGCTGGGCGATCCCTTATCCGATTTGATTTGTGTTCAAAAAGATATTCAAAACCAGAGTAGACTCGACATTGCGATTACCCGCACCGATGGACAAGCTTCCAGCGGGGCGGGCGCAATCGGGTATTTGGTGCTGACTTTCAAGACTTTACCACCTGATTCACTGCTCCGAACCGTGTTGTTCACCGCCCATGCGCTGGCCATTACTCCGGCCGAAAAACTCATCGCACTGGGTGAATCACGGCAGGAAATCGTCCTGCGCGGGCAAACAAACTCAGGCACTCAAACAGCCTTGCTGCCCAATCATGCCATCCAACTTTTCCCTAACCCCGCTCTTGATTTTCTACTGCTAAAAAGCTCGTCTGCACCCATCCACCGGGTTGAAATCAGCGGTACCGATGGTACATTGCACGAAATTTCCGAATTCGAAAACCCTGTCCAGCATGTCCGGATTGAATTGGGAAAAATGCCAGCCGGGACGTACTTCGCCCGCGTTTTCTGCGGAACCGGGGTGGTGGTGAAAAAGTTTATGATTGTAAGAACGTATTAAAAACCGGGGCCTAAATCCCCCAATTAAACGAAAAACGGAGCGACAAATCAGGTTTGTCGCTCCGCTGCGAGCATTCTATCTCGTATTCATGGAATCAATACCCGGCTATTATTCCGGAGATTTCTTGTCCAGCTTAAACTTTATCGGTAACATATATTCCATCTGGACCACCTTCCCTTCTTTCATACCTGGCTTCCAATTAGGCATAGCACTCACCACACGGATGGCCTCAATGACCAGATCAGGGTGAAGTGGTTTGTCGGGGTTGGCTTGTTCAATTCCCGTCAGGGAGCCATCCTCTTTCACCACAAATTTCACGATCACCATGCCCTCCGCTTTGGCTGCTTTGGCGGTTGCCGGGTATTTGATGTTCTCGCGGAGAAACTTGAACGGATCACCAGGAAAAGCAGGATCCATCAGGGTTGTTTTGCCAGCTGAAATTAGAACGGAAGCCGCTTCAACAGGTTTTGAATCCAACCTGAAATTCAACGGAATATTCATGATGCAACTTACCGTCTTGCCTTTGTGCTTTGCAGGAATCCAATTGGGCATGGATGACACGACACGTTCAGATTCTGCTAACATATCCTCGCGCATATTGAATCCACTGCTCGCAATTGCCCTTGCTTTGCTGATAGTACCATCTTGATTCACAACGAAGCGTACGGTCGCAATACCTTCAGCGCCTGCCTGCTTTGCAGCCTCGGGGTATTTCAAATGATCCGTCAGGTACTTGTTCAGGGCCTCTTGTCCTCCCGGAAATTGTGGCTGAACCTCTGTATATTGGTACACCAAATTGCCGGTTCCATCCACTTCTGGTGCGACACTGTTGCGCACAATTTTCACAGTCTCTTGGTAGGTATTGGGGTCGAATGTGACTACAGTATCTTGCCTCATCCAGCCTTTTGACTCCAATTCACGTACAAATTCGAGGTGTTTTTCGTCCACAACCTGTGCAATGGCCGGAGCTTGCCGGAACAACACCGCAAATAAGATGGCCAGCGGGGCCACAAATCCAAATTTAATGGCCCGAACGGGGGCAGATGCCTTTTTCGTGAGCATAATGAGTCTTTGTTTGAGAGGTGATTGAAAAAAGTGATTGGCGAAGGCGATCGACATTCCGGACTGCGATTGCCCTATCAACAAGAGGCCATATTGTTTTCTGTCTGCCTGACGCGATGCCGCAGCATCTGCCAGGTATTCGTGCACCGTGCGCAAGGCCTTTCTGTACCAGTGTGCCACGGGGTGGAACCAAAATACGATACATAGGAGCTCAGCGAACAACACGTCGGCGCTGTGCCAGCCATGGGCATGGGCGCGTTCGTGAGCGAGCATGAGTGTGGTGGGTAGCATGGAATTTGTGCCGTTTACGGCACTGGATAACTGTGTTGGAGGCGTAAACGCCTCTTCTCCCGACGGACTAAAGTCCATACTACCCTCAGGCACAAACACCCATTTGAAAAACGAGAAAGGCACTTTTGCTTCGTTGGTTTCAATCAGCAAACAACCATCCGGGAGTTGCTGAGACCGACCGTTAATGGCCATTTGAACTATTTTATACAAACCCCACAGCACCCGAGCCAACATCAGAGAAAAGCCCAGCCAATACACCATCCATAAAAAATCCAGGTCTTGCCAGGTACTTGCGACTGCCTCTACCTGTTGAACCCCTACCGAAAATTCCGGCAAGGCAAACACAGGCAGGCCACTTTCTTCCACAGGCACCGGCAACTGGTCAGCAGGTAACGCCGCCAATAGAATTCCAAGGGCAGCGGTGCCCAATAAGTAAACGCGGTTGGCGCGGAAAAAGGTCTCTTTCCGCAGTAACAAGGCGTAAAGCAGGGCAAAAAAGGCCCAGCAAAGGCTTAGTTTAAGTAGGAAAATGGTCATAATGAATCATTTCTGAAACCGTGTAGGTTTATGATTTTTGATCGTTATCAGATTCCAAAAGCCGCATCATCTCCTCCAATTCAGTTTTGCTCAATTTCTCTTCTTCGGCCAGATGTGACACTAACCGCGGCACCGAGCCGCCGAAGTAATTGCGCAGCAGATCGCCTAGTGAACGGCGACCATATGCTTCGCGCTCTACCAGGGGAAAATACTCGTGGGTTTTGCCGTAGGCTTTGTGGCCGACGAATCCTTTTTTCTCTAAGATGCGCACTACGCTGGAAATGGTGCTATGGGGTGGTTTGGGTTCAGGGCAGCGCTCGAGCAGGTCACTGACTGTGCCTCGGCCCACTTCCCAGAGAAGCTGCATGACGTCTTCTTCTGCTTTGGTAAGTTTCTGCATGATAGTGGTTGGTGGTTGGTGATTGGGGGATTTGATTGGCCTGGGCGCTCGAAGCCCCAAATAGCCAAATAGCCAAATCCCCCAATCACCAATTTCATGAACTAACGATACAAAGGTGTAACGGATTATTTTTTTATACAACTATTTTTTTAGCTTTATAACGTATTTTTACGTTAAATAAAACAAACCATTGAATATCAATTATATAAAGTGGAAAACTTTTTTTGGATTTGGCGATCTGTTTTACATCATTTACCTTTTCGACACAAAATCTCTAACCATGTTACGACCTACAATCCTGTTACTCGCGCTACTTTCCATATTTTTCTGTACCCAAAACAAGCCTGAGGACGAATACCTCCGCCGTGCCAAAGCGCTCCTTGCCACTACGCCCATTGTGGATACACACATCGATTTCCCCTGGTATCTGGTGGAGCATAAAAAATGGCACACGCATGGTTATACTGCTTTTGTGCTGCTCCCCGTGCCGATGACATCCTGAGCAATTTCAAAAAAGGCATCGTTTCCCTCCCGATGGGTATGGAAAACGGCTCCCCACTCGACAAAATTGAAGATGTAGCCTACTTTCACCAGCGCGGCATCCGATATGTCACCCTAACCCATGGTAAGGATAACCACATTTCTGACTCCTCTTACGACACCCTGCATACGCATCACGGACTCATTGATTTTGTTGGACTTGGATCTGATTTTGATGGCGTGGGACTTGCACTTCCACCAGATCTGGACGATGCGGATGAGTATCCAAATCTGATTGCCGAATTGCTTCGCAGGAGCTATTCGGATGAAGATGTTCAAAAAATTTGTAGTGGCAATGTGCTGCGGGTTTGGCGGGCGAATGAGTAGATTTTTATAGCAAGCACGAAACCCATACAATGCCCTAATTTTGACCGGATAAAAACTGTTTTTATGCTCTATTCTCTCTCTGGATCGACTCTGCTCCTTTGGCTGCTCTCTCCGCTTTTACTTTTACCCGATGTAGCCCTGGCGCAGGAGAAGCAATCCCCCAAGCCCATCACCCTGGAAGATATCTGGCAAAAAGGAACTTTCAATGCCAAGGCAATCCCAGGCTTCAACTTCCAGAACGACGGTGCGCATTTCACGCGTCTGGAAGGAACCGCCATCACGCAGTACGACTTGCGGACGGGCGAGCGCAGCGGCACTATTTTCGATGCCGCTTATGTGGGCAGTGAAATTGCTGAATGGGAGGGTACTTTTGATGGCTATTCTTTCAGTCCGGATGAATCCAAAATTTTATTGACCACCCATTCGACCCCGATCTTCCGAAGGAGTTCAGAGGCCGATTTTTTTGTTTTTGACCTCAAAACAAAAAAACTCATGCAGCTCTACCAAGACAATGTGGCCTACCTGGATAAGACCCGGCGATTGAACAAACAACGCTATGCCACGTTTTCGCCCGACGGTTCTAAGGTGGGGTTTGTACTGAAAAACGACCTGTATTTCAAGGATTTAGCCTCGGGAAAACTCACCCGAATCACCTCTGATGGAAAGCAAAATGCCATTATCAATGGCGCCTCAGACTGGGTGTACGAGGAAGAATTTGAGCTGGTGCGTACCTTCCAGTGGAGCCCCGACGGACAATATCTGGCATACCTCCGTTTTGACGAACGTGAAGTGCCGGAAATGACGATGGATATGTATAAGGGCGGAATGTACCCTGAAGCGATCACATTCAAATACCCCAAAGTGGGTGAAAAGAACTCGGTGGTAACGGCGCATGTCTACGATATTCAGCTTGCAAAAACCATCGATGTCAATATCCCGGATCGCGAACGCCGCAACGGAAGGATCGACGATTACCTGCCCCGAATTACCTGGACACCCTCCGGAAAAGTCTGCCTGACCTGGATGAATCGCCACCAAAGCAGCCAGCGTTTGCTCCTGGTGGATCCAACTTCAGGCGATTGTACTGTATTGCAGGAAGAAAAAAGCAAATATTACCTCGATCTGCATGACGTGGTTTTCTTAGCCGATGGTTCCGGGTTTGTCATGCAAAGCGAAAAAAGCGGGTTCAATCATCTGTATAAATATGATATGTCTGGCCGTGAAGTTGCTGCGCTCACCAAAGGCAAATGGGAGGTGACCGATTTTTATGGCATCGATGAAAAAAATGGCAAGGTCTATTTTCAGGCAGCGAGCAAATCGCCAATGGGTCGCGAGCTGTATGAAACCAATATGAAAGGTCAAAAAAACAGAAAGATCAAAAAAGCAGCAGGCAGCAACGGGGCACAATGGAGCAGCACCTTTGAATATTTTGTTCATAACTTTTCCACCGCCAATACTCCGCCACAATACACGGTTTGTGACCGAAAAGGGAAAGTAATCCGCACTCTGGAACAGAACACAGAACTAGGCAGTAAACAGCGCGAATACGGGACCATCCCGGTCGAATTTTTTGATTTCAAGACCACGGAGCAAGTAACCCTGAATGGTTGGATGATCAAACCTGCCGCGCCGGAGTTTAAAGATCAAAAACTCCCTGTGCTGATGTTTGTGTACGGAGGTCCTGGCAGCCAACAAGTCACGGATGCCTGGAAGGGCGCCAATTACTGGTGGTTTCAGATGCTTGCGCAGCAAGGATATGTGGTGGCCTGCGTTGACAATCGCGGTACCGGCGCGCGCGGTGAGGAATTTAAAAAGATGACTTACAAGCAGTTAGGTCACTACGAGGTACTGGATCAGATCGAAGCGGCAAAATATCTCGGCAAACTGGATTTTATAGATGCCGCACGAATCGGGATCTTTGGCTGGAGTTATGGCGGCTACATGAGTACCAATTGTATCCTGAAAGGCAAGGAGGTTTTTAAAGCAGCCATCGCCGTCGCCCCGGTCACCAACTGGAAATGGTATGACTCCGTGTATACCGAGCGCTACATGCAAACGCATGAGGAAAACGAGTTGGGCTACGAGGAAAATTCACCCACCAACTACGCCGACGAACTGGAAGGAAACTACCTGCTGGTGCACGGTCTGGCTGACGACAATGTCCATTTCCAGCAAACGGCAGAGATGGCCAACGAGCTGATTTCCAAGGACAAACAGTTCGATACCATGATCTATCCAAACCGAAATCACGGGATCAATGGCGACAACGCGCGGTTACACCTCTACACGCTGATGACGAAGTTTTTGAATGAGAAACTGAAGGGTAAACAAGGAGAGAAGCTTGCTAAACCTTAATCTTATTAAAAACCAATGGGGCGGCGTTTTTCCCAGTCCTTTGGTGTGATCTGTAAACCTGCAATTTCATCGGCACGGGTTTGATTTTCCTGACCCAGCCAGTGTAGTACTTCGTTTACATCGGAGAGTTCCTTTTCTAGTTCGCCTACTTTGGCGGCTAGTTCCGAAAACGAATAAGCGAATTGGCGCAAGGCAATGAAGGCCCGAACTATGGCGATATTTATTTGAACAGAACGCTCGCTGTTTAAGATACTCGATAGCATTGCAACGCCATGTTCGGTAAAGGCAAAGGGAGGGTAGCGTACTCCACCCCAACTTGAGGTGCCAAAATTGCACCTCAAGATTTCCCATTCTTCGGGGTTCAGTTCAAACATAAAATCAGGAGGGAATCGCGCGACATTGCGCCTGACAGAGCGTTTCAAATACTTTGTCTCTACCTCGTAAAGTTGTGCCAGATCAAAGTCCAGCATCACACGCTGACCACGAAGGGTGTGGATTTTCGTTTGGATGATTTGAGTTTCCATTAGTATTGGGTTCTGGTTTAAAACCTTTGTAGCTATTTCACAAAGTAGTTCTTCTTATTAAAAACCAATGGGACGGCGCGTTTCCCAGTCCTTTGGCGTGCTCTGCAAACCCGCAATTTCATCCGCGCGCGTTTGATTTTCCTGACCCAGCCAATGCAGGACTTCGTTTACATCCGATAGTTCCTTTTCCAGTTCGCCTACTTTGGCAGAAAGATCAGCATATGTGAGTGCAAAATGACGCAGCGCGACGAACGCCCGCATGATTGCAATGTTGACATCAATTGCTTTATCGTTGTGCAAGACTGATGAGAGCATTGCCACACCTTGTTCGCTGAAAGCAAAGGGTATGTAGCGAAGTGCTCTTTTGTTGGAATATGTCATCACAAATTGTGATGACATATTTGGAGATTCGGCCAATTCCAGGCGCAACTTTTCCCACTCTTCCAGAGAAAGCTGAAACATAAAATCCTCTGGAAATCGTCTAAGATTTCGTTTTACTGATTGGTTGAGTACCCGTGCTTCTACTTCATAAAGTGCAGCCAGATCAAAGTCCAGCATCACACGCTGACCACGAATGGTGTGGATTTTCGATTGAATGATTTGAGTTTCCATGGTATTGGGTTTGCTTAGGCTTATAAAAATACGAGCACTTAATTACAATTCCAATTTTTCAGGGCAAAAAAATGAGGTGACACCTCCACCATTTCAGGAGATATCACCTCATTTTTCATTTATCAAAACCTGCAAATACTCAACCTAATCTTTCTACCGCTGCTTCCCACTCACCATACACTTTGGCCAGGTCGGCTTTCAGATCGCCATATTTTTTCAGGTCATTGTTGGCTCCGGGCTTACTGTAAAATTCCGGATCTGCCAGTTTCTGTTCCCATTTTCCAATCTCCACTTCGAGTTCGGCAATGCGTTTTTCCTGTTTCTGGACTGCGCGCTCCAACTGTTTTTTCTCTTCAGAGCCCAATACCTGCACCCCGTTATCAGATCTGGATCCTCCGCCCTTGGCGCTGCTGATCGCTGTGGCTTTTTCCACATCGCGCATGTTGTCCAACTGGCGTTTTTCCAGAAAGTAGTTGATATCGCCCAGGTACTCCTTTAAATGTCCGTCCCGGAATTCAATGGTACGGTCCGTCAATCCAGACAAAAATTCACGGTCGTGGCTAACCACCAGTAGCGTACCATCATATTCTGCAAGGGCTTGTTTCAACACGTCCTTCGAAAGCATGTCCAGGTGATTGGTCGGCTCATCGAGCAGCAGCAGGTTGAACGGACGGAGCAACATTGCTGCCAAAGCCAGACGGGCACGTTCGCCACCTGATAGGGCAGACACTTTCTTGTCTACATCTTTGCCACTGAACAGGAAGGCGCCCAGAATGCTGCGGACTCTCGTGCGCATATCCTCCGGACAATCCTGTTCCAACGTTTGCAGCAATGTAATTTTAGGATTGAGGGTTTCTGCCTGATTTTGAGCGTAATATCCCACACTCACATTATGACCCAGGGTAGCCTTGCCTGAAGTGGCAGATTCATGTCCGACGAGAATTTTAGCCAGGGTGGTTTTGCCTTGTCCGTTTTGACCCACAAAAGCAACACGTTCGCCACGAAGCATTTGAAAATCAACGTTTTCCAGCACTTTTGTAGCGCCGTAACGTTTGGTCAGGTGCTCCACTTTGGCCGTTACCTCTCCACTTCTCGGTGCCTCCGGGAAGCGAATTTTCATGGTAGAGGTATCCTGATCATCTATCTCAATCCGATCCATTTTGTCCAGTTGCTTTTGCATGGACTGCGCCATTTTGGTCTTGGTGGCTTTCGCCATAAACCGGTTGATGGTACGTTCACGGTCGGCGATGAGGCGCTGCTGATTTTCGTAAGCGTTTTGAGCCAGTTCGCGGCGATCTGTGCTAAGCTCTACATATCTGGAATAGGCCGCCTTGTAATCGTGGATCTTGCCAAGTACGATCTCAGCGGTACGATTGGTCACATTGTCCAGGAATCGCCGGTCGTGACTGATCACGATGACCATTCCGGGATAATTTAAGAGCCAGTTTTCGAGCCAAAGGATACTTTCGATGTCCAGGTGGTTCGTGGGCTCATCGAGCAACATCAGGTCTGGGCGACGAAGCAACATTTTGGCCAATTCGATACGCATCTGCCAGCCACCGCTAAACTCATCGGTCAATCGCTTCATATCCGAAGACTTAAAGCCGAGTCCACCCAGTACTTTTTCGGCTTCCGCTTCACTGGTAGCGCCGCCCATGTGGTGCAGGTGCTCTGTAATATCGCCCATCTGTTCGATGAGCTTATGGTAGTCGTCGGATTCGTAATCCTCCCGGACTGCAAGTTCATTGGTGACATGCTCCAACTCCTTTTCCAGTTCCAGGATCTCGGAAAAAGCAGTCATCGTTTCATCGATCACCGTTTTGCCTTTTGGCATCAGCATATCCTGGTGAAGATAGCCGAGGGTGAAGTGCCCTGGAACGATCACCTCGCCTTCCTGGGGCGACATTTCCTGAGCGATGATCTTGAGCAGCGTGGATTTTCCGGCGCCGTTACGGCCCACCAAACCCACCCGTTCACCGGGTTTGAGCACAAAATTGACGCGATCCAGCAGAATGCGGTCGCCGTATTGGATGTAGATATTCGAGAGTGATAGCATAACGAGCCGCAAAGGTACTCATTTACACGTTCTTGCGGAAGGGGCAGTCATTTATTCCGAAAAATAGAGGATTTGCCCCCCTCAACCAAATGTCCTTTTGAGCAAAAGGTTAATTGCCTACTTCAAAGCGATTCAATTCTTTTCGGATTTTTTTGAGTCACTGCCATACTGAGGCAAGTGAAGCATACCTGGCTTATGGGAAGCCCGGGACAATCCTGACACGCTCTAATTTGGAAACTCTAAAAACGCCGGTGGCACTTCCTCCGTCAACCAAACCCCGTTTTCAGATAGATAAAACTTATGTTTTTGCCGGGACATCTCGCCTGTACGAACCGTTAATACCACCGCTTTACCATGCCTTCCACCCACATTTTCTGCGGTCTGGCGGTCCTTACTTAGGTGTACGTGTTGCCTACGCATAGAACGCAGCCCTTCTTTTCGAATGCTGTCAAGCGATTTTTCAGCCGTGCCGTGCCAGAGTATCTCAGGTGGCTTTTGTGGCTTAAGACCTAGATCAATGTCAATGGAATGCCCCTGACTGGCGCGGATACGCATTCCATCTTCAGAAAAGGCAAAACGCTTTTTGTTGTTGGTATCCACGACGATCTGCAACTGTGCCCGATCAAAAAATTCGCCTTTTGCGCAGGACTTTTCCAGCAATTCGTCCACGTTTGCCCAACCCTGTTCGTCGAGTTGAAGTGCTATTTTCTCGGGTCGGTGACGAAGAATCTGGCTCAGAAATTTGGAGATCCGTACGATGTTAGCATCCGTCATTTCATTGGAGGGTTCCTTCATAGTAGTTTCCTTTAGGATGGAGCACCGTTGGTGTGGGCAATGACCCTATCACCCCCCACTTCCCATCTGCCCCCTTCTACAGCAATTTCAGTTTTTGTAAATATTGCCCTGGCCTCTGCCAAATGCTGATCTGTATTTGCATACCGGCCCGAAATATGCCCCAGGATCAAATACTTCACCCCTGCCCTGTGTGCGATCTCCGCAGCCTGGGCCGCAGTGGAGTGGTAATACAATTCGGCTTCCTGGATGTTCTGGTTGTTGTATGTAGCTTCGTGATACAGCAGATCTACCCCACGCACGAGGTCGATCAAAGTCTCTGAAAAAGCAGTATCCGAGCAAAAAGCATAAGAAACCGGCGGCGAAGGGTCTATCGTTAACGCCGCGTTTGGCACCAATCGGCCGTCAGGCAATTCAAAATCCCCGCCCGCTTTGATGTCCGGAATGGCGCTGAAAGGAATTTCATATTCCTCGATTTTTTCCGGACGGATGTGGCGGAGCCTGGTTTTTTCCCGGAAAAGCCAGCCCGTGGTGGGACCGCGATGGTGTAACGGGATGGTCCAGACCTCCAGGCCCGTCGTTTCAAAAATTTTGGCAGAAACCGTGGTGTCCACTGCGTGAAATTCGATCTCATAACTCAGCCGGATCCCGCATACCCGTATGGTCGTTTCGATCAATTCCTGTAAACCCGGCGGTGAAAAAACGTGCAGGCATTCACTGCGCTTTTTGTGGCTCCAATTCGTGATCATTCCGATCAGTCCAAATACATGATCTCCATGTAAGTGGCTGATAAAGATATGATTACAGCGATCCGTTTTTATCCGATACCGAAAGATCTGCATCTGCGTGCCCTCTCCGCAATCGATCAGAAAGGTTTGATTCTCCACCTGCAAAACCTGCGCGGTGTAGTGCCGCCCGTGAAAAGGGCCGCCGGAGGAGTTGCCTAGGATGGTGAGGTGCATGGTAAGTATTTTACAAAGTGAATAACTAAGTTATAATAGTTCTAGCAACCATCAGCCCGGTTTTAGGTGCAGAGCACCGAAGCGTCTGTAGAAATTAAAAAAATCATCATCGGAGGTGCGTAGCACCGAAGCGCAATGCGCTTCCCAATCTTTAATCAAAGAAATCAAACAGGTATTTTTCATCGAATTCCACCTCAAACTTACGCAACATCTCAAGATACTCTTCCCGAAAGGTTTTCTTGGAATGGTGTAATTCTTGAGTCTCAATATATCTGGCAACATCAGGAATTTGAGAACGGCTGTATGAAAATGCCCCGTAACCCTTCTGCCACGCAAATTGGAATTTGGAAAATTTGTTTTCTTTGACAAAACGGTTGGAAGATGTTTTGATTTCTTCTACAAGGTCTGGAATTAATTGCACAGGTTTATAACCGATGAACAAGTGGATGTGGTCAGGCATGGAATTGATAGCCAGCATTTTATGCCCATTGCCCTGAACAATCCCAGTGATGTAACCATGAAGCCGTTCTTTCCATTCTTTTTGAATGAGGGCATCGCGATTTTTTACTGCAAAAACGATTTAGATGTAGATTTGGGTAAAGGTATTGGCCATGGCGTGTGTTGGTTCGGTGCTACGCACCTGGATTTTCATTATTGGTTATGTATCTACAGACGTTGCGCCGCTATGCGGCTATTGCATCTTCATTACAAATATCTGGGTTCTTTGTTAGAAAAGCAATAGCCTTCCGTAAATACTACACAGTGATCCAGTATGCAAAAAAATATACCTTGACTATCGGTATATTATAAAAAATGCAATTCAGGATGCCATCCAAAGTGCATTGCGGCGAAACGTCTGTAGCAATCCAGACAAGCCGCATAACGCCAACCTAAAGCGCCATGCTACTTCACCAAAACCACCGTCCCCGCCCGCAACGCAATCTCATTCCGCGTCTCATTCAACTTTTGCTGGATCCTCATGAATCGCATCATGGCTTCATGGTCGCCGGATTTGGAAGCCGTTTGCACCCGGGCAAGGTTCAGCGTACACATTTTTTGTACTTTCTGAAGCTTGAACCGATCCAGCGACTGCCGCATATCCAGCATAAAATTGCGCTCCGGCAGCGGCTGGTTTTGCAAAGGATAATTCCACATGGCTTCCCAGTTGGGTGAAAACTCCCAGGGCTCGGCCAGCAGATCGATCGCCAGATTAGCAACCTCCCCCGACTCATGCTGAATGAAATAATGCTGATCAAAGACCTTCCCGGTTTTAAGCATAGCGTGGCATTCTGTGGCGATCTTCCCATATAGTTGATTGTCAAAATCACCCAGCGACTCTTCAATATCCGTCAGCAAATACGCCCCCACCGTAATGTTTTCATCCGGCAATATATGCTGTCCATACAGAATGAGCAAGCGAACAATGTCGCGCTCCTGAAATTCCGCGCCGCCTTTTCGCTCCGCTGTGGGCGCATTGGATCGGGAAGTTTCCCAATCCGGCGGCATTTCTCCGGCCTCGCTGGGGGGAAAATATCCACCCATGTCCGCCGGGAAAAACTCATCTCCACCCCACATCGGCGGGGCCGCTGGTGGCACATCCGAAGCTGCTCCGGGCTGTCTGGCAGCTTTGTCTTCCCGTTTTTTTAAAATATTGGTAATCAGCTTATTGGCCTCGCTGTACAAGGCTTGTTCGGGCACCTCCAGCAAACTCGAACATTCCCGAAGATACACGCTACGCTTGATCGTGTCGGGGATTTTTGCGATACTGCTCACAATGTCTTTCACCAGCCCAGCCCGTTTGATCGGGTCACCTTTGGTTTCTTCCAACAGCAGATCGGTCTTGAAAAAGATGAAGTCCTTGGCGTTCTCGGTGGTAAATTTCGTAAATTGCTCTCCGCCAAATTCCTGCACATAGGAGTCCGGATCGTGGCCATCGGGAAGCAGACAGATCTTCACATTCAGATCCTGCTCCAGCGCCAGGTCAAGTCCGCGCAAAGCAGCTTTGATGCCCGCCGGGTCGCCGTCATAAAGGATTTTCAGATTGGCCGTATTGCGCCGAATGAGCTGCAACTGTCCCTCAGTAAGTGAGGTTCCACTCGAAGCTACCACATTTTCAATACCCGCCTGATACAAGGAGATCACATCCATGTACCCTTCTACGAGCAGACATTCATCTTTTTGGCGAATGGCTTTTTTAGCCTGAAAAGCCCCGTAAAGAATCTTATTTTTGACGTAGATCTCTGTTTCCGGGCTGTTGATATACTTTGGAACGGTCTTTTCAGACGACATCGTTCTGCCCGCAAAAGCAGCCACTTTGCCTGACATATTGTGGATGGCAAACATGACCCGGGCACGGAAAAAATCGCGGGATCCGTCATGGCTGCAAAGCCCCACTTTTTTGAGCAACTCTACATTATGCCCGGCGGTTTTGGCCTTTCGAAGCAACAGATCGCGCTCATCCGGCGCGTAGCCGAGCCCAAAAGCCCGGATGGTTTCTTCCCGCAAACCGCGTTTTCGGAAATAGGAAAGGGCGACTGACTTTCCTTCGTCAGTTTCAAAGAGTTGTTTTTGAAAATGCTGAAGCCCGAAATCATTGACAATATAAAGCGAATCAGCCAGCTGTGCTTCTGCCATTTGCTCCGGCGAGCGCTCGATCTCCTGGATCTCTATGTTGTATTTCCGGGCCAGCCATTTCAAGGCTTCGGGGTAGGTCAGATTCTCATGTTCCTTCAAAAAAGTGATCGCATCTCCTGCTTTACCGCAGCCAAAGCACTTGAAGATGTTTCGCGTCGGATTGACATTGAAGGATGGCGTACGCTCTCCGTGAAACGGACATAGCCCGATCAGGTTGACCCCGCGACGCTTGAGCGTCACAAAATCTTCCACAACGTCTTCGATTCGTGTGGCGTCGAGGATCTCCTGAACTTGCTTTGGAGGTATCATTTGGAGCAAAAGTAAGGAAAAAGTGGGGTTTAGTCTGTGGTAGACCTCGAAGGTTTTGAAAACCTCCGAGGTCTACCAGCTTTGTCACTTAAGCCGCAGAGCGGCCTAACGTCGGTAGAAATAATCAACAAACAGTCGAGAAGGTGCAGCGCACCGGAACATTTCGCCAGGAGTTACGGTGCGCTGCACCTCCGAACCGCTGCTATTATCCAATTTCTACCGACGTTAGGCCGCTCTGCGGCTAAAGTGACAAAGCCAGGTTAAGATTGACACGACATTTAGACTTTGAAGCCCGCCGGCGAAAAGCTACCATACTTTATCGGAGCAAGGTCACATCCCCTTCATAAGGAAGCATCACCCCATCCACAAACAGAATTTCAGCGCGCCAAACATAAACCCCCGATGGAAGCAGATCACCCTTATAAGTGCCATCCCAACCTTCCCGTTCATCATTCGCAGCGCCAATACTCCGGAACACCAGCTCGCCCCAACGGGAAAAGACCTCCAGTTTTACCTCCAGTACTTCTGGTCCGCCGTAAACAGTAAAACGATCATTCTCTCCATCGTCATTCGGACTAAAAACATTCGGAACATACACATCGCGCACCTTTTGAACCAGGATCGTAAGGCTGTCTGTATCGGTGCAGCCTCCCGGCGCCTCGGCGGTGAGGGTATAAGTAGTAGTCTCAAAGGGGGTGGCGATTGGCTGCGGACAATCATAGCAGGAAAGCCCTGGTTTCAACAGCCAGAAAAAAGAGTCCAGCGGAGTATCCTGCAAGAGCAGGATCTGTACACTTTCGGCAAGATTGACGCTTAGGTCCTGCCCAAGTTCAATATTCGGAATGAGTGGGGCTATCAGCGTGGCAGAGGCTGTTGATATACAGCCGTTTGTATCTTTTACGGTAAACGTGTAATTACCCGGTGGCAGATTTTTGAAATCCGTGGTTGTGCCAAAATCATTCCCGGAAAGTGCAAACTGGTAGGGCACTATACCGCCCATCGTACTGATCATGTGTACTTCACCCGTATTAATGCCCTGACAACCAGGATCTTGAAATTGCACTTCCATGCGCAATTCGGGAGGTTCAAACAATTCGATGCTCTGAACCGTAACACAGCCCATAGCATCTGTAGCCGTACAGGTATAAACTCCTGCAGCTAAATTTTGAATGTTACCAAGGCTGGCCCCATTGCTCCAGGCAAAAGTATAAGGTGAAATACCTCCCGAAAGTAACCCTTGAATGTACCCGTCTTCGGCGCCTGAACAAGAAATACTTACACCGTTAAAATCTGGGCTTAAAACAGAAAATGAAAGCAAAGTTGGCTCCGACACGTCCTGGAAGAAGGCGACATCATTCCCAAAATTGTCTTTCACCAGGATAGAATAGGAACCAGCAGGCAGATCAGGGATCTCTTGCAGGGTATTCAAGGCAACGATGGCGCCCGACCCGGACGGACCGCTACCTCCAAGACGCTCCCAGGTGTAATTTAAGGGTGGAGTGCCATTGGCTACCGAAAACTGTAAAGAGCCGCTGGATTCGCCCATGCAAACCACTGGATTCGCCGTGACCTGGCCTTGAATTTCACACTGAATGATCTGAAGGGAGAGGTTCACCAGGCTGTCGCAGCCCCCGCCGATGGAAAGCAATTGCTCCTGAAATTGACCCGTTTGCGTGTATGGATTTCCACCTACAAATATCGTGTCGCCATCACACAGTAAAACATTCAGGTTGGTGGTTACCGTTTGGAGCGCTTCGATCGAGATGCGTACGATGCTGTCACAGCCTTCTGAACTGCTGTAATGAAATTCATAATTGCCTGCATCGCAAATCATGGTGTCTCCATATTCATAACATTCATTGGCGCAGATTCTAGCATCGATCTGGGTGATTGGTATGCCATGCACATAAATATCCCGGCATGCCGGAAATGCTGTGTCGCAGGTATTGGAGGCTGTTACGCAGAGTTGATTGAGACCAGGCGTGAGGAAATTTAAGGCCACCGTTGTATCTGTTTCGGAGGCGTAAGGAAGTCCGTTGAGCGTCCAGTAAAAGTGCGCTGCACCTGGAGGCAGGCTAACGGTATAGTCATTTGAAGTGCTGGCACAAACTTTTTCAGGCCCACCGATACTTCCTGAATTTTCAAGTGGCATTACCAGCGTAGTTCCATTCACCACCTTGATCGTGTAATTGCACACATCATCTCCATTGCCGTCCATGACAAAATAATAGTATTGTCCAATGGTGAGTGGAACGGTATTGGTGAAATTTTGCGTCGTGTTGGGTGGAATATCACCGTCACAATTGGACACTAATTGGAAGGTCTGACAATCCAGACTTTTATAAATACCGACCTCCAGCCCGAAACCATTCTGGCAATTGAAAACGCTTACCGAAAGGGTCAGATTCGTGCTGCCTGCAATAAAGCCGATCCATTGCATGTGGTGTACCGTTCCGGTGCAAAAACCGGGCGGAGCCTGCCCCGTTATGCCATCCAGATTTACGCCCGTAAAGCCATTAATATCACAGATGATACAGGCGTCAACGCACAAGGGCATCATTGCCGCATTGGATCCACAGGGCTCCGGCTGTGCGAAAAGGGTATTGAAAAGAAATAGGGAAAGAGCGACTAGCGCGGTGCAGTTTTTCATCGTATTTCGACTTGATATCTGGTATCAAAGGTAAAGTACGGTGAAAAACTGCAAAGCGTTGCGTGGGGAATGTATTACCCTTTATAAAAGGTCCATTTCCACATCTCCTTCATGGTCACTTTTTTGCCATACATCAGAATGCCTACCCGATAGATCCGCCCGGCAAGCCAGACAAAAAATACCGCCGATGCGATCACCAGGGTCAAAGAAAGCGCCACTTGCCACCAGGGCGGATTGAAGGCTAGTCTGAACGGCATAACAACCGGGGAGAACAGCGGAAAAATAGATGAAAATACCATCAAGCTACTATCCGGATTGCGCCAACCAGCCATAGAGACGATGTAAAATGCAAGAATCAGTGGAATGGTAGCCGGCAAGGTCAACGATTGTCCTTCGCCCATATCATCCCCCATGGCGGAGCCAATGGCTGCGAACATGGAAGAATAGATGAAGTATCCGCCCAGGAAGTAGATGATAAAGGACCCTATCAAAAGTGGCCAGTTCTGTTTGCTGAGCTCAGCCATGATGCGCATACCCGTATCCTGCATCAATTCAGGATCCATGGCGGCTTCCCCGCCCGCTGTCATCGGCGCTTGCATCTGTGAAGTGTCAAAACCCATGACCAGCGGCACAATGAAAGAAACCGCTCCGCTCAGAACTACCCAGGCTACCACCTGTGTCAGGCCAACCAGTCCGGCGCCAATGATTTTACCCATCATCAGATCAAAAGGCCGCACTGAAGACATCATCACTTCTACGATCCTGCTGGTTTTTTCTTCCATCACAGATTTCATGACCATTTGCCCGTACATCAACACCATAAAGAACAGCAAAAACGTCATGATACCACCAACCGCAAGCCCCACACCCGCAGTATATTTACTTTGATCATCTTCCTGATCGCTGTTGATGCCTTCCGGATCAATGGAAACATCAGAATCCAGGAGTTTTAGTTGCGCGGCGTCCAGATGGAGCGAGTCCATCTTAAAAGCTCTGATCCTCTCTGAGATCCTTTTTTCGATCTGGCTGCTTTTTTCAGGCGCGAGTTTTTCATCCGAATAGTAAAAGATCGTGTGATCTTTCTGTTGGAAATTGCCCAGGATTGGAATCCGAAGCACCCCATCCAATTGCTTGGCAGTCACCTCAGTCTTCAGTTGCTCCAAGGTTTTATTTCCGGAGGGAATGAATCGAACTCCTTTTTCGTCGGGGAGTGGATTCACCATTTTGGCTTCGTCGATCACGGCGACTTTGATCTCATCACCGCCCTGATAGCTGGACAAGCCAATGATCACGAGCATGTACACGAGCAGGCCTACCGGTGCGAGCAACGTACCGATGATGAATGATTTTTTGCGCACGCGGGTCAGGTATTCGCGGCTTATGATTAAGGAAAGTTTGGACATATCTAGTTGAAAGTTGTCAGGTTTAAAGTTGCAAGTCTATAGTTGCAAGTTTAAAGTAGCGAGTCTATAGATTTGCGTTCAGAAGGCCTGGGAAGGAAAATTCCTATTCCCCGGTTTCAGCGACGCGTTGAATGAAGATCTCATTGAAGGTGGGTAAGATCTCCTCAAAGCGCGTAACCTTAACCCCTTTTTGTAAATACAATTTCAAAAGATCGTTGCTCTGGGCGTCGTCGTCCAACTTGAAGGTCAGGGCGTTCTTTTCGGTTTTCACCACAGTAAAATGCCCTTGAAGATCTGCGGGTGATTCGCCCTGTGTTTCTATCCTGAAAAGGTTTTTCTTGTATTGATTTTTGATGGCTTGTACTTCGCCATAAAGCACATTCTTCCCTTTGTTAATCAACACAATATGATCGCACATTTCCTCTACCTGCTCCATTCGGTGGGTACTGAAAATGATGCTGGTGCCCGATTCATTCAGTTCGCCAATGACTTCTTTGATCAGGTTGGTGTTGATCGGATCAAGGCCTGTAAACGGCTCATCAAGAATGAGCAGCTTGGGCTTATGAAGTACGGTGGTGATGAACTGGATCTTCTGCTGCATTCCCTTAGAGAGATCTTCCACCTTTTTGTTCCACCAGTCTTTGATATCGAACTTGGCGAACCAGTAGTCGATCTCATGCTGGGCCTGTGCTCTGCTCAGTCCCTTGAGTTGCCCGAGATAAAGCAATTGCTCCCCGACTTTCATCTTTTTGTAAAGGCCACGCTCCTCAGGCATATAGCCGATCTCTTCCGGAGAGCCGGAATGAAGCTTTTTCCCATCTAAAAAGATGAGCCCTGAATCAGGTGCCGTGATGGTCGTAATCATCCGAATCAGGGAGGTCTTACCTGCACCGTTCGGGCCAAGCAGACCGAAGACGCTGCCTTTTTTCACGTCTATACTGACGTGATTGACAGCCATATAGTCGCCATAAGATTTAACGACATCTTGTACGGAAAGGATCATGAAATGGTGATTTGTTTATTGGTGGATTTGGTTATTTGGGGATTTGGCAATTCGAGGATTTGGGGAATTGGTGATTGGTAATTCGGGCCGAAAGTCGCAAGGTCGCAGGAATTTCTGGTTCTTTTTTCGGCAAACGAAGGTTTTAGAAAGTTTTGATAGCGGGAAACAGGGGATGAATGGAATATCGAACACCGAAAATATCGAACACCGAATATCGAACACCGAATATCGAAGTAGGCACTGGGCTTGGCATCATGAGGATCAATGCCTGTTTTGATGGGAGTCTTTGCCCGGAGCCCATTTCAATATTCGGTGTTCGGTGTTCGATATTCATTGTTCGGTGTTCAGCAATAAAAATAGCCTTTCCAAAGCTGATTTTGAACTCCGATTATTAGACCACTTAAGCGCAACAGAAAATATTTACTGTTTATCAATAAATTTTATTTGCAAAATAGAAAAACATCCCACACCTTTGCCACATCTTCTCACCAACAGTAAAAAGTTGATCTATGAAAACAGAAAAAAGTTTCCGTCTACTAAAAGTACTTCGCTACGTTTTCCTTGCACTGAGTATTGCGAGTGGTATTTTCCTTTTACTCAACCTCACTTCCTATTTTGGAATCAGTAGTGACGGACCATTTATCCGGGGCTGGGTGACCACCCTGGCCGAAAACAACCCGGTGGTATTCCCACATCCTGACGGCAGTGGCGACCTGAAAATGTACAACAGGGGTGCTCAAAAACTGGTCATGGTTGAATTTTCCGACCTGTCTGGTATGCTGCAGGCAAGAAATCTGGGCTACATCCTTTTCCAAAATCTGGCCTGGGTATTGGGCATTTGGGTGCTCTATCAAATGTTTCGGATCTTTCGCAACCTGGATCTTGGAGAGACTTTCCACGCAGAAAATACGCGCCGCATCCGACGCATCGCATTGGCCGTGATCGCGTTCCCAATCGTCCGTTATATCGCTGCCCGGATCATGTTGGGCATCGTATATGAAGCGCAGGGACATCAAATTGCCTCAGCCAGGTTATCCATATTCAGCGAGTCGCTGTTGTTGGGAGGCTTGATTGCGCTGGTCATTTTCGGACTGGCAGAGGTTTTCCGCAACGGCACCCAACTTCAACAAGAACAAGACCTAACCATTTGAATTATGCCGATCATTGTAAATGTAGACGTCATGATGGCCCGGCGTAAAATGTCGCTCACCGAACTGGCCTCAAAAGTAGATATTACGCTTGCCAACCTATCCATCCTGAAAACGGGCAAGGCAAAAGCGATCCGTTTTGGCACGCTGGAAGCCATTTGTAAGGCCCTGGATTGCCAACCAGGGGATGTGCTGGAATATGTGGCGGAGCAGGAAGAGCCTGGATAAAAAAAGCCGTCGCTAAGTAGTCATGACTTAGCGACGGCATATTCATTTTATTCTATGAGCGCTCAGGCAGCTTCTGCCAGCTCACGCATTGCTGGTATGGCATCTGCCCGAAGCGGCATCAATTGGGTTTCCAATAGCCCAAAAACATCTAATGTCTCGCCTGTAACACTAAATACCTCAACGATATAACCAGATAAATGATTGGCATTGGCTGGCAATGCTTCTACTATAGTGACTATATCACCACGAAGAAGGCCATGTTCTGGCACATCTTCAGCCAAGGCTACGCGAGAAAAGAGTGCAAATTTCATATTGCTAAAATTTAGACATTGGGATCAATGTAATAAACCTGACAACTTCTGAACCAGATTCTCGAAGCCATATTGCTTTGACATTCAAGCCGTTAGAAAGTTCACCAATAATCACAAAGTATTCCCCAAAAGTATCCTCTTTTTGAAAAACCGCATCGATTTTTAACAAATCTCTCAAATCTGCTTCGAGTGCCTCCCAGTTATCAAGCGAATATCCCCCCTTTTCTAAAAACTTAGATTTATCACTCTGTTCATTAAAAACCAGAAGATAACGAGTTAATTTTTCAGGCGCAATGACGCTGTCAACAGGGGGTTTCATAGGCTCAACTCTCTACACATCAATCCTCGCATACTTAGCATTCGCCTCAATAAACGCCCTTCTCGGTGGCACCTCATCCCCCATCAACATCGCGAACATCCGATCCGCCTCGTTGGCATCATCGATCGTCGCAATTTTCAGGATACGGGTTTTCGGATCCATGGTCGTTTCCCAGAGTTGCTCGGCGTTCATTTCACCCAGACCCTTATAGCGCTGCACTTTTACAGAGTCGTCGTCTTCACGGCCGCCCCCAAATTCCAGTTGAGCTGCTTTGCGCTCCACATCATTCCAGGCATAACGCTGGTTTTTACCTTTTTTCACGAGGTAAAGCGGTGGCTGTGCAATGTAAATATGGCCTTTTTCGATCAGTTCGCGCATGTAGCGGAAAAAGAAAGTTAGGATAAGCGTGGTGATGTGCGAGCCATCGATGTCGGCGTCACACATGATAACCACCTTGTGATAGCGGAGTTTTTCGGTGTTCAGGATCCGATGTCCTTCATCGTTCTCACTGATGCTCACGCCCAGCGCGGTGAAAATATTCTTGATCTCCTCGTTCTCGTAGATCTTATGCTCCATGGCCTTTTCTACATTCAGGATCTTACCCCTGAGTGGCAGAATGGCTTGGGTATGACGATCCCGGCCTTGTTTGGCCGTACCACCTGCCGAGTCTCCTTCGACGAGGAATACCTCACTTTCTGCCGGGCTACGACTGGCGCAGTCGGCTAGTTTGCCGGGAAGTCCGCTGCCGGTGAGCGCACCTTTACGCTGTACCATTTCGCGGGCTTTGCGGGCTGCGTTTCGTGCTGTAGCTGCCAACACCACTTTTTCGATGATGCGACGGGCCGGATTCGGATTTTCTTCCAGGAACGTTTTCAGTGCATCTCCAACACAGCGGCTCACGATGCCGAGTACTTCAGAGTTGCCCAGCTCCCCTTTGGTTTGCCCCTTGAACTGTGGCTCAGGAACTTTTACGGATACCACCGCAGTAAGGCCCTCCATGAAATCCTCTCCAGAGATGGCAAAGGTTACTTTTTTGAAAAAACCGTTGTCGTCCCCGTATTTTTTGAATTCCCGGGTAAGTGCCCGGCGGAAACCATTGACGTGTGTACCGCCATCGCGGGTGCTGATGTTATTTACGAAAGCGACCACATTTTCAGAGTAGGACGTATTGTAGATCATCGCCACCTCTACTTCCACCCCTTCTTCGCGGGTGCTGATATAGATGGGTTTGTCGATGAGGTTCGTTTTTGCCTCATCCAGATAGACCACAAATTCCTGCAGACCGCCTTCGGAATGGAAGAGTTCGGTTTTAAAACTGCCATCATCTTCCTTCTCCCGCTCATCCACGAGGGAAAGGCGGAGACCTTTGTTCAGATAAGAAAGTTCGCGGAGGCGATGCGCCAGCACGTCAAACTTATATTCAGCCGTCTCAAATATTTCAGGATCCGGTAAAAAGGTGATGCTGGTACCCCGTTCTTTGGTGGTACCGATCTCGCGCACATTGTATTTGGGTTTGCCCTGGCTGTATTCCTGTTCAAAAACCTTCCCGTCACGACGCACTTCAGCATGCAACATGATCGAGAGCGCGTTCACACAGGAAACACCTACCCCGTGCAGACCACCGGATACTTTATAGGAGTCCTTGTCAAATTTACCACCGGCGTGCAGCACGGTCATAACGACCTCGAGGGCTGATTTTTGTAATTTTTCGTGCATTCCGGTTGGAATACCACGGCCGTCATCGGTAACTTTAATGGAATTATCCTTTTGTATGACCACTTCGATGTGGGTACAATGTCCGGCCAGGTGCTCGTCAATCGAGTTGTCTACAACCTCCCACACCAGGTGGTGAAGGCCTTTGATGTCGGTACTTCCGATATACATGCCGGGCCTTTTACGGACGGCTTCCAAACCTTCAAGGGCGGTAATACTACTGGCGTCGTAATCTGTAGAGGCCGCTGGCTTTTGTTGTGGGTCGAGTACTGAGTCTTCTGTCATGCGTTCCGAGTCTTTTGCTGCTAATTTCTTTGAAAAATATGTGCAAAGGTACGATAAACTGCTCGCTAAAAGAAACCAAAAGCAGCGTTTTTTTTGGGTAAAATTCAGAACGACTTTTTATCTAAAAAATTGAAAATCAGACAATTAAATCATTTTAACCTTCCCTGCAGCCAGACTATGGGACAATTTGACACTGGATCCTGGACTTGCACGCTAAAAACCTGAAAATCACCCACTTGCTGAATCTGGTCTAAGGTCCAATTTCAAAATATCCGGTAGTCCTTGCCCGGGAATAAGTGTCAAAAAGTGTTATAGATTTTCTCTGCCTCCGAACTGCACTTTTGCCTCAGTCATTTATTCACCATTAAAAATCATCCTTTTATGAAAAAGATACTGCTTTGCATCACCCTGGGTTGTTTCACTGGTTTCTTACCGGCCCAATCTGTGGCACTTGACCCTGATTTTGGATCAAATGGAAAACTTATTACGGGGGTCTATGGAAACAATGGCAATGCGTACAGCATCGATATTGCAGGGCTTTCTGATGGAAAAATATTTGTTGGCGGAAGTATCAACGGCACTGTTGGCCTTGAGAAATATGACGATACCGGAGTTTTGGACACCAAATTCTCACAATCCTTCGTAGAATCAGATGGGCCGGAAATTGGAGTCTGTATACAAAAAGATGGAAAGGTTTTATTGGTTGGAGAAAACCCGGTAGGACTTACCACTTTTGTAATGCGGGTGGATACTTTAGGTATCCTGGACCCTGGTTTTGGCATAGGTGGCATAGCACAAACGCATGTTAGCCATTTTTTCATCCGTAATATTTTTGAACAGTCCGATGGAAAAATAATTGTTTTTGGAGATGAGTGCGGATCATAAACTACTTTTTGCCGGCACCATCGGCTACCCTAACAACCATGTTTTCATGGTCCGGATCTACCCGGATGGCACCAGGGATTTCACCTTTGGAGTAGATGGGATCCTGATCGATCCAATTGATGGCAGTAGCAATGCTTATGGATTGGCGCTACAAACGGATGGGAAAATTCTAGTTACAGGCGATTCTGGCCCTCAGTATGATGCCATTGTAGTGCGGTACAATGGGAATGGCACTCGTGACATCAATTTTGGCGAACAAGGTGTGCAGTATTTTCCAGAAGTGGATGAAGGCGTAGCGATAGCCGTGAAGCCTGATGGAGGAATCCTCACCGTGAATTGGAGTTCAAATTCAACGTTGGGCAATCTGGCGTTGGTACAATTGCTTCCAGATGGACAACGAGATCCGTCATTTGGTGTGAACGGTGTTTTTAGAATGATCGATCCCGGCATGCATCCAAGAGCTTTGCTACTTGTGGGGAATAAGGTTACAGTATCTGCCAGAAAACATACAGGCACTACACTTAAACAGCTTTTTCGCTTCATACTTGACCTAAATGTCGGCTTGCAAGATCCTAATACTTCCGCAGACCCAAGCTTGCTTGTCTATCCCAATCCAATTGTAGATGTGTTTACACTGCAATTTGTGCTTAACCAAAAAGAGGCCTTGAGCGTTCAATTGCATGACATGCAGGGCAGGCTGATCCAATCTACGATTCAAAACCAGCCCTTCGACCCTGGCGAACACACCCTTAGCCTAAATTGTCCAAACCATTTGGCTGCTGGAAATTACATCCTGACCCTCGAAGTCGCAGGCAAAAAGACCAGCAGCATTCAAATCATGAAAAGATAATGGACTGAACCGGCCAGGACCAGGTGAATAATAACTTTGAGCGGTTCACAATCCCGGTAAAAATTTCATCTGCACCAGCCTTTCCTCGATTTCTGTCCCCGGGTCATGCCAAACCCCTTGAATGCCTACCTGATTCGCCGCTGCAACATTTTCGGGCAGATCATCAAAAAAGACCGTCTGTTCAGGCAAGATCTCTGCATCCGCCAGCACATACTCAAAGGCTTCGCAGCTGGGTTTGCGCTGGCGGATCAGGTGGGAAAAATAGACGCCATCAAAGTGCAATGACTCGTAATCCTCAAAACCATGCTCGCGCTGCATGTAATCCGAGATCCAGCGCGCATGCAGGTCATTGATATTACTGAGCAAGAACACTTTGTAATGTTGACGCAAGCGCAACAGCAGATCAAAACGATGTCGGGGCATGTGAATAAAAATGGCATTCCAGGCCGCAATGACCTGTTCCGGAGCGAGTTTGACCGCTCCCGCTTCTGCAATTTTTTCGACAAACTCTTCGGAGCTGAGTCCGCCGGTTTCATATAGTTCAAACACACGTTCGCGCAAAAGATTTTCCTTGGCAGCCTGAAAGTGCCCCCCCCATAAAACCTTCATTTCCTGTTCAAAAGCACCTAAATTCAGATCAAACAAGACATTGCCAAAATCAAAAATAATATTGCGAATCATGAATAAACTGCGGCTAATAGATTGTTGGTGCAAATGTAAGTTTTGAGTTGCAAGTTTTGAGTTGCAAGTTTTGCCAACTCCTTAGTTCTTCTTTTTCACTTTAGCCGCAGAGTCCCGAGTATTCGGGACTCTGCGGCTAAAGTGACAAAGTAGAGTCTAGGATGAAAACCATAAACAATGGAGCCACATACATCATATTTTATACATCATACTTCATACATCATACTTCATAGTTTATACTGCCGATTTACGACCTTCGCCCCCGCATATTAAAAACGCATCCGCCATGGCGAAAAAATCAACACAAGCATCCAAAAAATCCTCCAGCCAGGAAGGCGCCGGAATTTCTGATTCCAGCGAAAAATGGCTTCCCTGGGCTTTAGCAGCTCTTGCATTTATCCTATTCAGTACGGGTATCTCCAACCAAATGGTGGGTATGGACGATCACTCCGCCACTGTAGACAATCCGGCCGTAAAAGACTTTCTGATCTTTGGTGGTTTCAACCTCGGCATGTACGCCCCGATCACCTGGATCGGATACGAGATCGCCTATATTCTGGGCAAGGAAAGTCCCACCTGGTATCACTTTCTCTCTGCGTTGGTTCATGCTTTCAATGTACTCCTGGTCTTCCGGCTCTTTCGTCGGCTGGATCTTAATTTAATCGTATCGGCATTTGTGGCCCTTTTCTTTGCCATACACCCGCTGCAAGTGGAGGCTGTGGCCTGGATCGCTGGTTTTAGTACGCCACTATTTTCCATGTTTTGCCTGCTGGCCATGAATTATTATGTCCGGCATACTCAAGAGGAAAACGGAGGTTTCGGCAAAAACTACTGGCTTGCACTCACCATGTTTTTACTGGCCTGCCTGGCGAAATCTGCTGCCGTAACCCTGCCTCTCACCCTTTTGGTGCTGGACCTTTGGAAAAAACGAGGCTTTGGCACCCGGGTTCTGATTGAAAAAGCACCCTTTTTCGCCATTTCGCTTGTCTTTGGTATCCTGACGCTCTATTCACGGCAACACGCAGGCCAACTCAACCAGCCTGCAGATTTTACCTTAGTAGACCGCGGGCTCATGGCTTGCCATACCGTGTTGTTCTACTGGAAAAAACTCTTGTTCCCCACCGGTTTAAGTATCTGGTATCCTTTTGAAAAAACAAACGGAAACTGGAGCTGGGACTATTATGCTGCGCCTGCGATCCTATTGGGCACCCTATTCGCCGCCTGGCGCAGCCGTCAGGCCATGCCCTTGTTGTGGATCGGGATCCTCTTTTACCTGTCCAACATCGTATTATCCCTGCCCTGGTCCACTTTCGGCACTTTTGAATTGCGCTCCGACCGATACAATTACCTGGCCGGTCTGGGCTTTTTTATCGTCCTCGCTTCTTTGCCAGACTATCTGAAAGAAAAAAGACCTTCCTGGACCGGCGCTGTATGGGCCATTTTGCTTGGACTGGTGTTTACCTGGCTGATCACTTCAGCACTCCGGATCCGGGATTGGAAAGACACGACCACCCTGATCGACAAGGCGATCGTAGCCACTGGCGATAATTTTGGAAAAGCCTATTTGTGGCGCGGAATGGCTTATGGCAAAGCCAGCGATGCCCAAAAAGCACTCAAAGACTTTAGCCTCGCCCTTCAAAAAAACCCGGAACTATATGAGGCCTACAAATTCAGGGGCAACATTTTTGGGGTCACGAAAAATTACGAACAATCGATCGCTGACCTCAGCAAGTTTTTGGAAAAATTTCCCGATGAAGTGCCGGAATTATACAATCGGGGCCTTTCCTATGCAAACTTGGATCGCAATCAGGAGGCCATTGCTGATTTTACCCGTGCCATAGCGCTTGACTCCACTTTTTCAAGGTTGTACCGTGCCAGGGGCAATTGCTACAAAAAAATCGGGGAAACGGCCAAAGGCGAGGCCGACCTGAAGCAATATGAAAGTATGCCCAAGTGAGATGATGGAACACGGAAAAGATGGAACACGGATGACACGGATTATTTATATTTAAAATTCGTGTCTAATCCGTATCATCCGTGTTCCATTCATCCAGAAAATCACACCCTACAACACAGAATGCTCCACAAAGGGCAGCTGCTCCGGATAGTCCGTCGTATAATGCAGTCCCCGGCTTTCCCGACGATGTGAGGCAGATCGGGTAATGAGATAGGCCACCGTGATCAGGTTTCTTAGCTCCATCAATTGCGGACTGATGGTAGTGGTTTTATACAGCTCTTCTGTTTCCGCGTAAAGCAAAAAGAGTCGATCCAGCGCACGTTTGGAACGCACATTGGAACGCACGATGCCCACATAGTACGACATCACTTCACGCAACTCCTTCATTCCCTGCGTGATGAGTACCATTTCCTGCGGATCGGTGGTACCTTCAGCGCTCCAGTCTGGCACCTCTTCCTGGAACCCCCATTGGTCCATTTTCCCTACCAGATCATGGGCCACCCGATGGGCGAACACCATGCCTTCGAGCAATGAATTGGATGCCAGGCGATTGGCCCCATGCAGGCCTGTGCTGCTGCACTCCCCTGCTGCATATAACCGTTGAATACTGGTGTGCCCCTGCTCGTCTACCATCACCCCACCACAGGTATAATGACAGGCCGGCACGATCGGGATCATGTCTTTCATCGGGTCAATTCCGATGCTTTTACACTTTTCATAGATGGTCGGAAAATGCGCCAGAAAGCCTTCCAGTTCCAGATGGCGACAGTCCAGGTACATACAATCTGTACCACGCTTTTTCATTTCGGAGTCAATGGCACGGGCTACAATATCGCGTGGAGCAAGGGAAAGTCGTGGATCATAATGCTGCATAAACTCTTCGCCCTCAGCCGTCTTTAAGATTCCGCCGAAGCCACGCACCGCTTCTGACACCAGAAAGGAGGGGTTTTCACCTGCCGGGTTGTAAAGGGAGGTGGGATGAAATTGCATAAATTCCATGTTCTCCACCCTGGCTTTGGCGCGGTAAGCCATGGCCACCCCATCGCCGGTGGCGATGATCGGGTTGGTGGTCGATTTATACACCTGTCCTGCGCCGCCCGTACAAAGGATGGTCACCCTGGAGAGTATGGTATCGATCTCCCCGTTTTGTTTATTCAAGGCATAACAGCCATAACACTCAATACCCGGGGTGACCCGGATGACCATTCGGCCCAGATGGTGCTGGGTGATCAGGTCGAGTGCGAAATAGTGTTCCTCAACCTTTATATTGGAATATTTTTTGGCTTCTTCCATGAGCGTACGCTGCATCTCCCAGCCCGTGAGGTCCTTAAAGTGCAGGATCCGATGCTCAGAGTGGCCGCCCTCCCGGGCAAGATCGTACGCCACGCCATCCTTTTCCTTGTCAAAATGGGCACCCCAGCCGATCATTTCACGCACCCGCTCCGGACCTTCCTCCACCACGATGCGCACGATATCTTCCTTACAAAGTCCGTCGCCGGCATCCAGGGTATCGGCAATATGCTTTTCAAAATTGTCCTTATCCAGATCCCAGACGGCTGCCACCCCGCCTTGAGCATAGCGGGTATTGCTTTCCCCTTCGGTTGTTTTGGTGAATACGAGGATTTGTCGGTCAGGAAAAAGTCGGGAAGCCTTGATGGCAAAGGTCAGTCCGGCAATGCCGGAACCGAGCACGAGGATGTCTGTTTGAATGCGCGTCATCGTGCAAAGATAGGGCTGAAGGTGGAAATAGCACGAATAACATCCCGATGCAACTTACCGAATACCTACCGCAATCACGCCAGTGCCGGTTAGGTAATACTCTTGATTTTGCATGGAATCCAGCGCCACGCAGGAAAAGTCAATCAACATTTTCCTGGTGGCCTCTCCCCGTTCGTTCAGCTCCCAAGGCTCTGATTCCAGCACTTTAAACGTGGAATTACTCAATGAATCCTGAGAAAACAATTCAGATTTATAGATATTTCCGGATGGTGTTACCCAACGGATCGCTACCGTACCTAAAAAAGGTGCATTGATCGAGGGTGATTTATAGATCCAATTAAAATCCGGCCCAAAGAGGAAATTGGGTTCACTCACAGTCGGCTCAGTGGATATATTCCGAAAGTCAATACGGGCGCTGCCCGGGCAGGTACTGTTGGGGCAATTTACATCTGCAAAAGTGCCCGACATAACCACTACTTGGTTGGCATCCCGACTGACTTCTGTATACAGATAAATATTGTTCAGGCCTGCCGTGTAAAACGCAGTATCTGCACCTTCAACATTCATACGAAGCCAAAAAACCGGATTGCCTGAGCCTCCATCCGGTATGTCGGACTTGCTACATGCCGACCAAATGACACTGGCCAGCAAAATTGAAAAAAATATTTTACCCATCATTTTTGATTCTGTTTTTAAAACAAGCGCACACGAAAGCCCAGTTCTACATTGCCCAGACCATTGTTTTTGACCCCATCCTGAGCAGTTTTAAAAACCGGTGTAAAACGATAGTTCAACCGCGACAGGAGCGAAAGCCTATCACTCAACTGGTAACTTGCCCCGGCGAATGCTGCAATATTAATGGCATTGTAAGGCGTTTTAACCCCTGTTACATACTTCTTGACGGTAGTTTTTGCTGGTTCCAAAGAAGAGGACACTGTAGATGTAGTTTTGTTCTGTACAGCGAGGAGCATGCCAAGCGCTCCGCCACCTTCCAGTCCCCATCGTCCCTGATTCCATTTTGCTGATAATGGGATCTCCAGCATATGCAATCCGCGGGTCTCACGCTCCCAAAGCTCACTTCTATAGCCAAAGGAATAACGCAATTGCTCTACCACCTTGGGATTCGTAATATCCTCTGCTGAAGCATCCAGTCCCGGCACAAAACGCCATTGCGCACCCAGCAGAATTGACCAGCTTTTATTCAGACGATATTCGCCATAGCCGCCTACTGTAAAGCCCGCCCACAACCCCGAGGTATCAGGCTGTTGATAGGCTGCCCCTGCCAGAGACAAGCCAAAGGAGAAAGGTTTTTCCCTGGAAGCGTCTTTTTTCTGAGCAATGGGCGTTGCCTCCGGTACTTTCATTTTGCGAGGCACTAAAACTGGTCCTGGCAAATCAAATAGACTTAAGGGTGTCGGAAGGATGAATATCGGAATGTACGGCGCCTTTTCCTCCATGGATACCGGTATGGTAAGGATTGGAGTCGTGGTGCCCGGGGTGTTCTCATTCATTATATTTACAGGCGCCTGCAAGCTGGCCGGATCCTTCTCCGGCGCTTGAATTTGCTCCTTTCCGCCTGGTTTTATGGGGCCAGGCGCTGTTTGGCTACCATCCTTTTGGGTAATTCCATTTGCAGATTTACCCGTTTTTTTAGCATTCGTTGGTGCATTTTTTACTCCGGATTCCTTTTTAACCTTTTCCATGGTTCCAGTTGGGCCATTGGCGCGCTGCGGCTGGTCGTTATCCCTGGAAATACGCTGCAATTCCATTCGGGACTGACCAGCATTCGATATTTTAGCCTTTGATCCGGAGTCAGATCCTTCCGGAGCTTTTGCATCCGCAGACAAACCCGGTGTTGATTTAACTGCTGTCTCGTTTACAGGCCCTGTTTCTATGCTATCTGAATGCTGAATACCTTCTGAATTCTTTTTTACAGTTGTGTTTCCAATGGATGTGTTCGAATCTTCTGGTTCGGTTTTTTCATTTGATAACAGGCTTGAACGGCTCAACAGCAGCCACAAAAGCAGTACCAGACACAAGGCAAAAAATAGAAAAAGACCCGTTTTTCTGCGCCGCCGTTGCTCTTCCTGCGCCAACAAAACCTGGGCCTGTTCCCAAAATTCCTCCTGGAATTCGAAACGCTCCCCCGGATCTTCCGAGTTAAATTTTTGTCGCATCAGTTCGTCTATATTTTCCATGCGCTGACTGCTTGTAAGGTGTGCTTATTGGGTTGTTTGGGGTGTTGGTGCTGGCAGCTTCAAAGTCATCATCCTGTCACCATCTCCGTTTTAATCCAGGTTTGTAATTGAACACGGGCTGTACTGACATGCCACTTCGAAGTACCCTCACTCATTCCCAAAAGCTCGCTGATCTCATGATGACTGAATCCGTCAATGGCGAAAAGATTGAACACTTTTTGGGTCATGGGCGGGAGTCTTTGCAGCAGTGCTTCCAGGTGCTGCACATCGAGTCGTTGATCTGCCTCATTCCAGTCGATTGGTTCGCTGGGGTACGACCTTTCAATATCCTCCGTGAAGACCGTCAGTTCCCGCCATTTTTTCTCCCTTCTGTATTCATCAATGACCGTATTGATCATGATCCGCCGGATCCAGGCCTCAAACGGCACCTCATCCCGCTTGTATTTATCTAGATTCTGAATGATCTTTAAAAAACCATTGTTCACCGCCGAAACTGCCTCCTGCTTATCTCGCTGATAACGCATACAAACGGCCATCAAAACAGGAAAACACGAGCGATAAAGCGCGTACTGCGCTTTTCGGTCGCCTTTCTGGGCTGCTTGAAGGAGTTGCGGGTCTAGGTTCAAGGTTGTTTTGTTTTGAAGGTTGGTTTTCGGGGAGGTTTAAAATCCTCCGCCGGAAACCACTTTTGGATCCCGGCGGAAGGTACGAGTGCTTATTTGTTTGTGTCTGAATGAATACACGCAGTGTTGGGCCTGGGGGTTGGGTGGGTTGAATTATTTTTTCGAAAAAATAATTCAACCCAATCATCGCTCTTGAAAGACCAACCTATTGCTTGATCACTTTGACCATTTCCATAGATTTCCCTGCACGAACAGCCAGGAAATAAACCCCACTGGGCAAATGTCCGATGGAGATCCGGGTTTCAGCGCCGTTCCCAAATACATTCAGATGCACTTTACCTTGTACATCCATCAGGGTCATGTCGGCCCTTTCTGCGGTTTCGATCAGCAGCAGATCTTCTACGGGATTGGGAGATACCCTGACCCGGAGCTTCAATTCATGCTCCAGTGCGGAAAGTGCAATACTATTGTTGTCTACTTTAAAATTGACATTACCCTGCGTGGGCTGGTTTGGACCAATGACCACGGTGGCAGAAACCAGAGGCATGCCCGGAATGTCGAGGGTCACTACGTAAGTTCCCCAGGGTAGGTCCGGAAATTCGTAATTGCCTGCTGAATTGGTTACTGTGACCGCCATGGGCGTTCCATCAGGCAATGTAAGCACCACATTGACGCCTGCCATGGGATCTCCTTCACCCCATTCTGCTCCATTCCCGTGTCCCTGCAGATTGGCGCCTTCGCTCACCAGGCCTCCGATGAAACCTGGCCCACCCGGATTCTGACCCGGTATCAGATCAATATAATAGTGTGGAATGTTACATCCACCCCACCATCCAACTTCAGAAAGGGGCAATAAGGGTACTGCTCCTGACCAGAATAGACTGCCGGAATAATAGCTTGGCAAATAATCATCATATAAAGGGGTGCCCGGTAAAAGCGCGGCTTTCAGCAGAAAGGGCCCATCTGGTAGGTCCTGAATCAGCAGATTCCCATTAATATCCGTGAGTAAAGTATCGATGCCGATCAATATGCCGCCTTGTGCCGTATCGTATTGGATCACATACACTTCTGCCGGGTAGCTATTTATAGTGCTATCCCCTACCCCAACGGTAACAAAAGCGGAATCAATCCCACACACACTGTAACAACCCGTGGATGTACAACCCATTGAATTGGTGGCGGTCACGCAGTATTCTCCTGGTTCGTCTACATTCAGCACCACAAAGGAGCTTCCATCGCTCCAGGAATACGACACCAGAGGTGCAGAAGGATCCGTGGAGAAAGCAGCGATCTGATAAAATCCATTGATACAATGCAGACCGATCATATAAAGGCCACAATTAGATGGGATGTTGGTATTGTAAAAGATACAATCGCTGATCGCACAACCAGATGCATCGGTGATCGTCACGCAATAAGAACCCTGTGCTAAAGGATATATTTCCTGTGTGGTTTCGCCAGTGCTCCAGAGGTAAGTCTGAACGCCACCGTTCCAGGAATTGGCCACCAGCGGTGCAGCGCCCGAAGTAGAACTGATAAAGGCCGTACACCCAAGGGCAGAAACGCAGGTATCACCCACACATCCCTCCGGATTGGTGGCGGTGACACAAAGGGATTCTCCCGGAACATAAGGGGTAGTCGGACCCACGTCGCCATTGCTCCAAACGAAGGACCAGGGACCAGCAAAGTAGGGGTAGCCGGAAGCCTGGTTGACCAGTTGGCCGGTTACAGGATCGGTAGTTACATGAAATTCTGCACCACAATTACCTGTTACGGACCAGTCAAAGCAGGCCGAAGCGGTGCATCCACCTGCGCCCGTTGCCGTAACGCAGTATTGCCCGGCACTAAAAACAGAGATCGTTTGGGTCGTTTCACCCGTATTCCAGCTATAAGTGTCGGCCGCCTGGCCTGTAGTATCCTGAGCCGTGAGTTGATATCCTCCCCCTGGAATAAGGATCGCCTGGATATCTATGTTGCAGGTTTGTCCAAAAGCACCCTGAAGGTACCCAAGGAATAAGATCGGAAAAAGTAGTTTTTTCATGGTTGAAATTTTTGTTTGTGAATCAAATTGGTTGGCCAACCTGATCATAAACACGAGCACCAGGCGTTGAAGGTTGGGTCTCTCCGCGAAAAATATGATTCAACCCGATTTTGTGAAATAGGTGCGTAGTACCCAAACGTCGGTAGAAAGGAAAATTTCAAGTATATTGGAGGTGCGTAGCACCGGAACTTGTACCCTAAAAAGCTCAGTCTTGCAGCCCTTTCACCACCGACAAAACCAACAACACCTGTTCTTCTTCCGGAGAAAGATTTCTGAGCAAGGTAACGGCACGAGGAATGGGCGACACCGTACGGGCTGCGTTCGTGATCGTGGCAGCTTCGCCCTGACCCAGCAACACAGGCCACTGCCGGAGTTCCGGGTCCAGCTCCAGCTTTGCCAGCATTTTGCTTTGCTTACCACTCGAAAGCAGGGTTCCATTGATGAACACGGCATAAGGCTGATCGTCCAGCCAGATCTCCACTTCTTTTCCTTTTTGCCTGAAAACGAATTCTTTATCTTTGGATTTTGCTACAACCACGGCGGTTTTTCCACTTTTTTGTCCCGCAAAAACCAGCACAGGTTCCTGATAAATAGTGCTAAAAACGCCCTCATAAACAGGATCGCGCCAACCGGCCTTTTTAAGTATTTTAGGCTTCAGCGATAAATGGGTGAGGGTCTCAGTATCGCAAGACATGAGCGGCTCTGTTTTGCGCAGGCGAATTCGGGAGCGGAGTTTGTTGAGCAATTCTTTCCAGGCCCGGGATGCGGGGTTAAAAGCAATACCGCTCAAAAAACTGGCAACAAAATAAAATATTCCTGTAATGAACAGTCCGACCAAAAGAGCGGCAAAAAGCAATCTGAGGAGTGCAGCCATGTTTTTTTATTGCAAAAGTAGGTACAAAGTGAACGATGAATCGAAAGGTTTGGTGGTTTTAAGGTTTAAAATCGTCAGAAATGTTGTGAAGTTTCAACTTTACTACGCCTAGAAAGATTCTTTCTCTACTTTTGCACCCGTTTTTATCAACTTTCACGACAAAACAAATTTATAGGGATGAGTTCTCTGGTTTACTTTTTACCCATCTTCGGGTTAGTGGGTCTCGTTTATATGTTTTTTCTCCAGAAATGGGTGACCAAACAAGACGCAGGCGACGACAAGATGCAAGGCATCGCCAAACACATCGCTGATGGCGCTATGGCTTTCCTGAAGGCCGAATACCGCATCCTCGGCATTTACGTGGTTATCGCAGGCGCGCTCCTGGGCTGGCTCAGCACACAGGCAGACACTAGTCACCCGCTTATCGTGGTTGCTTTTGTCATTGGTGCATTTTTCTCGGCGCTGGCCGGCAACCTCGGCATGCGTGTGGCCACTAAAGCCAACGTCCGTACCACGCAGGCGGCTCGTACCAGCCTCACCAAAGCACTGGAAGTTTCATTCAAAGGTGGCTCGGTAATGGGTCTCGGTGTAGCCGGATTGGCTGTACTGGGCTTGAGCGCACTTTTTGTGGTGTTCTACGTCTTTTTCATGAACGGTACTTACGGCGTGGACGGTCACCGCACCATGTCACGAGTACTTGAAGTGCTGGCGGGTTTCTCGCTCGGTGCTGAATCCATTGCATTGTTTGCCCGTGTAGGTGGCGGTATTTATACCAAAGCTGCTGACGTAGGTGCTGACCTGGTCGGTAAAGTAGAAGCAGGCATCCCTGAGGATGATCCACGTAACCCTGCAACGATCGCCGACAACGTGGGCGACAACGTAGGTGACGTAGCCGGTATGGGTGCTGACTTGTTCGGCTCTTATGTGGCTACCGTACTGGCGGCCATGGTGCTCGGCAACTCGGTGATCCGTGATTCAGGCGGCATCAATGACGTATTCGGTGGCATTGGTCCAATTCTGCTCCCGATTGTGATCGCTGGTCTCGGCATTTTGCTCTCCATCGTGGGCATGCAATTTGTCAAAATCAAAGAAGGCAAAGAGGCTGATTCTGATACCGTTCAACGCGCCCTGAACAACGGCAACTGGGTGAGTGTGATCCTGACCGCAGTAGTTTGTTTCCCGGTCATCAAATGGATGCTTCCAGAAACCATGACCATGCGTTTCTTTGGACAAGGTTCACTGACCATTACCAGCACTGCTGTGTTCAATGCCACAATGGTGGGCCTCATTGTAGGTGCACTGATCTCCGCAATTACTGAATATTACACCGGACTGGGCAAAAAGCCGGTCATGGATATTGTTCGTCAGTCCGGCACAGGCCACGCTACCAACGTCATTGCTGGCTTGGCTACGGGCATGATGTCGACCTGGATGCCAATCGTACTGTTTTCTGGTGCGATCTGGGCTGCTTACGCTCTGGCAGGCTTTTACGGTGTAGCGATCGCGGCTTCTGCCATGATGGCCACGACCGCCATGCAGTTGGCCATCGACGCTTTCGGTCCTATTGCCGACAACGCGGGTGGTATCGCTGAAATGAGCGAATTGCCTAAGGAAGTGCGCAACCGTACCGACGTACTGGACTCTGTGGGCAACACCACAGCGGCCATCGGCAAAGGCTTTGCTATTGCTTCTGCTGCATTGACAGCACTGGCTTTGTTTGCTGCTTATGTAGATTTCACAGGCATCGAAGGCATCAATATTTTCAAGGCAAAAGTACTTTCTGCGCTATTCCTGGGTGGTATGATCCCGGTCGTTTTCAGCGCCCTGGCCATGCAAAGTGTGGGCAAGGCAGCGATGGAAATGGTAGAGGAAGTGCGTCGCCAGTTCCGCGAAATTCCAGGCCTTCTGGAAGGAACCGGCAAAGCTGAATACGAAAAGTGTGTAGAGATCTCTACCAAGGCAGCCCTCAAAGAAATGCTGGCTCCGGGTCTGATCACCATCATTACCCCGATCCTGGTTGGTTTCATCATGGGACCTGAAGCACTCGGTGGCTACATGGCCGGTGTAACCGTGAGCGGTGTGATGTGGGCTATTTTCCAGTCGAACGCTGGTGGCGCCTGGGACAACGCAAAGAAATCTTTCGAAAAAGGCGTGGAGATCAATGGCCAGATGTACTACAAAGGCTCTGATCCACACAAGGCCGCTGTTACCGGCGACACCGTTGGTGATCCATTCAAAGACACCTCTGGCCCATCCATGAACATTTTGATCAAACTGACCTGTCTGGTAGGCCTGGCCATTGCACCTATCCTGGGCAATCATGGTGTGGGTGGCAGCACAAGTAAAGATAATATCCGAATGGAGATCCGTGAGAATCGTCTCCCACCAGGTATGACCGTTCCACCATCCATGGGCCAACAGTCCGGACAACCAGGCGTGCAACAACCTCAAATGGGTCAGCCAGCCGGAAGCAACGCTGCTGGCGGCGCAACCCTCCGGAGTCCAAACGGGCAGGTACCACCCAAAACAGCTGGTGGTGTCAACGGCATTTCCAAAACGCCTTCTCCTGAGCAGATGGAGCAGATGAAGAAAATGATGGAAGAGCGCAGAAAACAAGGCGGAAACCCTACCGTACCGCAACAAAAAAACTAAGGTTTACCTGAGTTTTTTCATACCATACACCGCCCCATCCCGCTTTTGCGAGGTGGGGCGGTTTTGTTTGGGAAAGCAATTATTTTCTCCTATAATTTAACAAACTTGTACACTACCGGACTGCTTCTACCGGAGTTTAGAGAAACAAAATATATACCCTGTGAAAGACCGCTAACATCAAATTGCGCCCGGTTTCCAGATATTTCATACGGGCAGACCACCTCTTTGCCTGTTACATCTACTACCCAGGCATTGAAGCTGCCCTCTGAAGGCATCTGGATGGAAAAATGGCTTGAAACTGGGTTTGGTGTTAAGGTTCCAAAGCCTGATATTGGTTCTTTGATTTTACTTATTAGACTCGTATCGGTACAAGGTCCTTCATTGAATATCTCTAAGAAAAACCCAGGGAGCATTTTGAACCCTTGACCTTCCACTTCTTTTTCAAGGAATAGACGATTCCAACAACCACTTGCTGGCGGGGGAACCACAAAGTCATCCACATACAATGAGGAGCTCCCCAAACAGTAATAATCGCACACATCCCACCAATGTGGTAAGAAGTGAATATTCCACTCGGGAGATAATACATAATTTTTGCAGGTGCCATTTCCGACTGGGAACAAAGTGCTATCATAAGTCATCTTGATAGGAGGATACTTTGTATGTATAACAATCCTTCCGACCGAAGACACCCCACAGGTTAACCCCTGTATTACTTCGTAATCTCCTATGACCTTCTTAGACGTTCGTTCTTGTGAATCGTCGCTATGTAATACCCTGACCTCGAATATGCTGTCGAAGGGTGCGCTAATCAACACCTCTCCAAATTGAGGGTTCAAATTTTGGGAAGAAGCACTAGTATCATAGCCCATCATAATAGTATCTCGGTTGCCGATGGAGTCTTCAAAGTACAGGGGAGCCTCGAACAATGGTGTTATTTGGGCAAAGCTAAATACAGGGCAAGCCATAAGGCCTGCCAGCAGGGTGCGGGCGAGTTTCTTCATGGCTCAAATTTTACAATGTTTTTAGTGTAGACGTGCCCATTAAAAATCGCCCGCACAGTGTAGTTTCCATTTGGTATGCTGCTAGTTTGAAAACTTTGCTGGTAGGTACCTGTGGTAACTTGAGTCGGTGAAGTAAGGATGGTGGTTAAACTAGTCAGCAGGTTAATGAGCGCAAAGCTTAATTCTCCATTTTCTGGAGTACTATAGTAGACCGTCAAATTATTGCTAAATGGATTAGTTACGGCCATTTCATAGCAACAAGGCGGCGGCGGGACAGTACAATCCTCTGTTGTGTATAATAACTGTTCATGCACATCACTTCCTGGACACTCTGTGTTATCTACGGTGAGCTTTATTTTGTAAACTTTGTTAGGAAGAAATGTGTATAGTAAAGACAAATGAACTTTACCAAGTGACCCTATTAACCAACCAGACGTAAAATAACCTGCTATACAAGTATTTGGCTGGGCCGGCAACACTTCGCAGATTTCAATAAGGTATCGGTTTTCGTTCACAGACGGCTCGCCATTTAAAATCACATTACTGCCCCCTAACTGAGGAGGACATATTGCCTGTGGGCTTGGGACATAAAAAAAAGCTTGTGAAGGGGCGCACCCATTGCAGGAGTGGATGTATGAATTACCATTTCCCAAGAGGTTTTGGTTCATCCTTCCAATTTGACACACTGTCCAAGCTGGAGCATATGAGCTGTAATCCATAATATTATTGGATACTTTGAACCATTCATCACATGGCTTTCTTGGGCAGCCCGGAATGCTCGGTCGGTAGTCCCAGCAGTTGGCTTTTACATTAAGCGTACAGACACCATTTTCCAGATTGTCATAAATAAAGCCCTCTGGTGTATCGTCACAAAAATCGCCTCCACTCCAGGTATGACGGAGACTCAAGGTATGCCCGATCTCATGATTCAGACTGTGAGCCGTATTTGACTTAGACCAGACACGACAGTAAGGTTTCAGATAGTGCTTGTAGTCATTGAGGTATACAAATTTATTGAAGCCTCCGATCTCAAAACCATTTCCATCGTAATTCAGGTTTGCTCTATGAATACAATAAATATCAAGCACTTGGTTGGTTTGAACATCATACTTGGCGTGAATTTGTTGTTCCGACTTAGAGCCATCGAATGCTTCATTGTCACGATGAAAATACACTCCTACTAAAAGATATTGAAGGTTTATTGGGGGACTGTCTGGATAATTTATGCCTGACGTTTTACGCCATTGTGTAACATTGTTAGCCAACATTTCATTGGCTAGTCCAATAAAATGCTCAGCATGTTGGAAACCATTGTAGGCAGGATTTCCTATGCCGTCATTAGTCTCCGTGAAGTTGCCAGGACCCACATAAGTGAAAGAATATGGTGGAATCGTGGAGTTACAATTGTCCGTAATTGTTTCAACCCAAGTATCTTCTCTTAATAAGAAATGTATTGCCACTCGAATATAACGCACAGCATCAGGATCGGTGCAAATAGGATTCTCTGGGCCACCGCCAGAAGGGCCAGAAATACTGCCGTCCGAGCCACAGACATACTCGAAATTGTCAGGCTGTGCTTGCATACTACCCACGCTACCTGTTGCGAGAAGAAGATACAAAATTAATCGAAATAGAAATGGGACGGTCATGGAGTCATTGAGTTTCAGTTGTTTCATGTGTGGTAAATTTAAATTTAAAAATTGTCAATTATTCAGCAAATATAATAAACTTAAATCATTTATTGCAAATATAATTTTCCATTATTTCGCTAAATAAAAGATTTTGCCTCTTTTTGAGAAATCGCAGCTTATTCTGGTCTCCTGAACACAACCATCCAACATTTGGCGATGTTAAAACGTTTCCCGACCTTCCGGCGTTAACGCTAAAGATGCCGACAACAAGCTTTTCTACCTCTTTCAACTTGAAACTTAGTACTTAGTACTCTAAAAAAGTGACCCTTTTCCGCCAGATCTACTTTTCATTCCCCATTCGTTTGTTGGTGCTTCACCTGCGGAATCATCTGGTATTTTTGCTGTTGTGGGTGATATTGGCGGGTTTTAGTACCGGATCCATCGGGCGTTTTTTTGGCATGCACTACCTCATGCTTACGCCGGAGTATCATGGCCTGGTCAACTTCTGGAGTTTTTTCCTGACCGGCCTGGCTTTTGGCGGCCTGGTGATGGTCTGGCATTTGACCACCTACCTGCTTTGTTCCAATCGTTTTCCTTTTCTGGCCACTTTGGGTGCGCCTTTCAGCAAATATTGTCTCAACAACAGTCTGGTGCCCCTGGCTTTTCTGGCCATCTGGCTCATCTGCACCATCTGGTTTCAATGGCATGATGAACTTACTTCTACCGGAGAAATCATCTGGAACATTGCTGGATTTCTGGTCGGGACCAGCACCATCACGGGCATTCTGGCGGTCTACTTTCACTTCACCAATCATGATCTGACTTCTTTCCACTGGACACCAAAACCCGGTAGCCGGGTGCTTTTCAGTCAGCGGCTTCCTACGGTTCGTGAAATCCAGATCGGCGCAACCCGCTGGCGGGTGGACACCTATCTGACCGAACGCGGACATCCACGCCTGGTGCGCAGCGTGGCACACTATGACGCGCGGGTGCTGGAACAGGTTTTTCGTCAAAATCACTGGAATGCCGTGGTCGTGCTGATCGTCGCCCTTATTCTGCTCATGCTGCAAGGCGCTTTTATGGACAGCAATTGGGCAAGGATCCCAGCCGGCGGCACTGTATTTCTGTTTTTTGGTATTTTGATGGGCCTGTACGGCGCCATTCATTTTTGGTTTAGAAACTGGGGGACGGCGGTATTCCTGGGCCTGATCTTTTCTGTGAATTTGCTCACCGGCTGGGGTTTATTGAATTACCGCAACCGTGCCTACGGACTGGATTATCAAAAAGAAAACCGCGCTGCGTACAACTATGCCGCGTTTGAAAAGATCGCTTCGCCTCCAAACATCGCTCAGGACCAGGCTGCTACCCTTGAAATACTGGAAAACTGGCTGGCTAAAAACCGGACGGCCGAAAACCCGCGCCCAAAGATCATTCTGGTCTGCGTAAGTGGCGGCGGGCACCGGGCTGCACTCTGGACCATGCAAACCCTGCAAAAAGCCGATATCGCGACCGGAGGCAAGTTGCTCCGCCAAACCTTTCTGATGACCGGGGCTTCGGGCGGATTGCTCGGTGCGGCACAAATCAGGGAGGCCATGCTCCGCCACGCAGAAGGAGACCGGCTTGCGCCGCAAGACCCGAGCCTGATCGACGATATGGGCAAAGACCTGCTGAATGCGATCAGCTTTGCTGTGGTCACCAACGATCTTTTTTACCCGATCTCCAGTTTTAAATATGGCAGTTTTTCCTACCGAAAAGACCGGGGCTATCTGTTTGAGCACTCGCTGAATGAAAACACGCACGGGTTTTTCTCCCGAAAAATCTGGGAGTATCGCCAACCCGAACGGGAAGCCAAAATCCCGATGCTTATCGCTAGTCCCTTTGTGCTGAACGATGCCCGAAGGATGCTCATCAGTCCGCAAGGCGTAAGCTACCTCATGCGGCCCAACGCAGGTCGCCTGACCCCACAGGTTGAAATAGACGGCATTGATTTTGGTCGGTTCTTCGCTGCCCAGCAAGCCGATAGTCTGGCATTCAGCAGTGCCATGCGTATGAACTGCACTTATCCATTCATTTTGCCAAACGTCTGGATGCCCACTACCCCATCGGTAGAAACCCTGGATGCCGGGTTTCGGGACAATTACGGTCTGGGACTGGCCGTGCGTTTCGCTCATGTTTTTAAAGACTGGATACGGGAGAACACAGGCGGCGTGGTCTTTGTCCAGATCCGTTGCTGGGACAAGATCCACAGCATAGCACCCAGCGACGATAAGGGCGTTTTTGAAAACATGCTCACCCCGGCTGAAGCAGCAGGCGGTAACCTTACGGACATTCAGGATTTTGAACAGGACAATGGGCTCGCACTCCTCAATGATGCCATGGGGGGCGCCAAGGTAGAAATGGTGCGTTTCCACTATCGCCCGGTGCGAAAAAACAGAGAGGCCTCGCTCAGTTTTCACTTAAGCCGACGGGAAAAACTGGATATTTTTGAGGCGTTTTTTACTGCGGACAATCAGGCTAGTGTGAAGGCTTTGAAGCAGGTTTTGAAATGAGGCTTTAAATCTTCAAGACTGCCCCAAAAACAGCCATTCCTCCATCCAGCACCCGCACCCAATAACTTCCGCCCGGCAATCCCTGCAAGTCCAGTTGCCCCTTATCCGCAGCATGGGGCAGGAGCAAAGACTGCAATATTCGTCCGCTGGCATCCAGTAGTTCAACCGTACAGGCTCCTGTGCCTTCCGGCAATACCACGCGGACCCAATCTGTGGCAGGATTCGGGTAGAGCAGCAGCGCCCTCGCTGAAGGGTCCGCAGTGCCCACCATCAGGTCTACCACCACTTCCAGAGCCAGGGTGCAGCCATTTTTGTCGGTCACGGTCACAGTATAGGTACCGGCCGTTAGTCCACCAATGAAAGATTCCATACCGCCATTGTTGCCACCGGTGCTCCAGTTGAATTGATAAGGCGGTAGTGGCGGAAAGGCCGGGCTTCCGCCGGCCACATTGGTCAACTCCGCTGCGCCATTGGGCTGACTGAGATCGGTTTGCGGGTCAGAGTCGATGGAAGCCGTGAGTAGGCCCGGCTCGGTCATGGGTGGGTACGTATTACTCGCGGTGCAGCCATACGAATCCGTAACCGTAACGGAATACTGGCCCGGACCCAAGGGTTGCGCGAGGGAGTCTGTTCCCGGCCAACCTTGCCAGAGCCACTGGTATGGCGCTGCTCCAGTAACCGGTGTAGCTGACAACCAGCCTGTTTCGCCATGACAAGGGATGACCTGCCCATCCAGCATCAGGCTGATCATGCCTTGCAGGGCAATACTGGTAGCAGCAGAATCCTGACAGCCATTGGCATCGGTGACTGTGAGTGCGTAATTTCCGGGCGGAAGCGCACTGAGATACGAAGTATCCGCAGCCAGAGGCAACCATTGGAAATGATAGGGCGGCGTACCTTGGTTAATGCCGGACGAAATACTGCCGCCAAGGCCGTTGCTGCATTGTACATCGGTGCTGACGGGCGCGAGCTCGGGTAAAGGCGCGGAGGAAACGCTGAGGGTATCCAGTATTTGCCTGCCGCTGCCATCGGTGATGGTGAGCAAATAATTTCCAGGCGTAAGTCCATCGAGTTCAGGCCCGATTCCGGCGGCGGGCAGCCAATTGTAGGTATATGGTTCGCAGCCGAATGCTGGCTCCACCGAGATGCTACCATTGGAAGCCCCGATGCAGGCTGGTTTTATTGTTGGGATACTGGCGAGGGCAAAACCTGGTGATTCATACGCGCCGATATCCACTGTGCCTTCCTGGATACGTGGACTGCCCGTGAAGTCTGTCAGGATACCTGCGGCGGCAAGGTTGGAGCCTGCATTAATGAGGGGAGAACAGGGTAACAGGGAGAAGTCGAAGTTGGCAGGGTCTCGGAATTGGGGGTCCAGGTTGAAGAGGTTATTGGGGCCGCAGGTGACGTAGGGAAAATCTGTACAATAAGAAGATGTGTCAAACAAATTATAGGCGAAGTAAAAGGTATCATAACCTAAACGAAGGGGCAAAGTTGGCAGACCGGTTACCGTACTTTTATTCCCAACGAAAACATTGTTAAAAAGAATATTTTTTGAAATTTCATATTGTGTTACATCCCCTTCTGGCAAAACCAAATTGTTTAGAAATACATTGTTCACAATATAAGCAGGCGCCAAATAAGGCGTGGCTACATTCTGTGGATAAACCTCCACTTCAATCTGCTTTTTGTTCTCCTGAAAAACATTGCCTTCTATAAGCAACCTGGCATCAGGACGAGTCCTTAATTGAACAACAATGGGTGTTTTATTCCCAATAAAAACATTTTTTGAAATTTCAATATTGGACCCTCTGGCAAAAATTGCTATATTTCTATCCGGGTCGAACCAGGTTCCTTTGTTCTGAATGAAAAAATTGGATTTGATCTTTACCCATAAATGATGCGATGAGATAGAAATAATACCGTAAGTATTTGTATGTCTCGTAAAAAGATTGTTAAGCGCCAGAAAGGTGTCGCAAACAAGGCTATTTTGAGGCAACGTAGAAGACCAACTAATTGGCGAGGTACTAGATCCATCATCTAGAAATCTGGAATTTTTTAGCTTAAAAACATTCTGACGCTCAACGGGGAAACCTGATAATTCTATAGTTGACACGCATCCTACCCCATTCGATTGAAAGATACAGCTGTCAATATCCAATTTAACAGCATTCATTCCAGTCCTCCACAGAAAGAGAAATGCTCCCGAAAAAACATATTTGTTTCGGGAAATTTCACACCCCAGAAAATTTATGGTTTCAGGGCCAAAAGCGTTGGCCATATAAATCCCGCCGCCGCCGTTAAAATCGCCAAACGCGGTGTTCAGGTCAAACTTACAGTGATCAAATTCAATGCCCCGGTCATAGCTGTTTCCACCTGCAATAAAAACCGCGCCGCCTTCCTTGCCTGCTTTGTTGTTAAAAAACACACAGTTGCGAAACAAAGGGGTACTGCCGGAAGTACTCTGGGCATAAACATAATATGCGCCGCCATAGCTTTGGGCATAGTTATCCCGAAAAGTGCAATTGACAAATGTTGGCATCCCTTTCCCTCCTTGCGCCACCACATAAACAGCTGCCCCGCTCTGAACCGGAGATATCTGGTTAAAATTGGTATCACTTTTAGCAAATCCATGGCGAAAGATCAGACCATCCAGTCTGGTGCTGGTATCAGGAAAAGCCATATAAAGTATGGTGTAGGCGTTGTCGGTGCTGTCCATGGGACTCCCAATGTTGCCACTCAGTACCGTAGGATGCGCCGCCAGATCCCGCTGTGCTGGGCTTGTTTCTACACCTTCAAAACTCCCGTAAAGTTTCACCCCGCTTTTAAGCACAAAAGACTTGTCACGATTGTTAGCAGTATCGGTTCGGTATTCGCCTTCGGCGACCCAGATTGCGTCACCCGCCTGAGCAATTGTCAGCGCTTGATGTAGATCAGTAAACGCATCTGTCCAGGTCAGTCCGTTGTTTTGACCTAGGGCCGTTGGGTTGACGTATAAGCGGCTTTGCGCCGCGCCTGAGAAGGCTATCCCTAAGGAAAAAAGTAGCAGTGAAAATATATTTTTCATGAAAAAAGTGCTTGGGATGAAATATCCGTCCTACGGTGAAAGCCGTAGGACGGATCTGGAAAACTACTTAAGCTTCACTACCCTACGCTGGAGCTTTTGTCCTTCTGCTTCCAAGGTAAGAAAATACACTCCTGGTTGAACTGAAGCCCCCGATTGAATCTGAATAATATTGTCCCCCGTTACCAGACTGAGTGACCGTTGATCATAAACTCTGCCCCGGTTATCAGAAAGCAGGATATTAGCCTGAAGGTTTTTTTCGGCATATATGAACGCTGTCAGGCTTTCCTCAAACGGATTGGGACTGACTACAAGACCTAACAAGGGTTGAGGATCCCGCCCCTTGCCTTCCCAATCCAGACGAACCAGATACTCCGTACCTTCTTCCGGATAGGCAAGGTTTTGCATGATATTGTCAGAGGCCCAAATAACAGGCCCTTGCGGCAAACTCACTCCTGGTTTCCTTTGAAACTGCAACGTAAACAAGAGTACCTTTCCAGGCAACGGAATCAAATTCTGGTCAACTGACCATCCAAAACGCAACTCGCCCTGAGATGCTCTTGACTGCCCGAAATGATGGGCAAAAACAGGAAGTTCTGGATTTGGTATAATTGCGGAAAGTTCCAATAAACCCGGGTCGAATCTGAATCCTCCCTGTAAAGCAGTCAAATCAAATGGAGCATCTGAATACACAGGCACCAGAACAGTATTGCTGCTGGATCGAACTTCCATAGCGGGTACCCGGAATCTTACAGCACTTTTTTCAGCTTCACTAATGGGCCTGAGATTGTTGCAATTACAGGTAAAGTTGATGTCCCCCATTTTAACTGCATAAAATCTACCATAGTTCCCTGAACCATTGATTGGAACATGACTGGTGTCTGCTTTGCCCGCAGGAAGTAGCGGAATTAAACCACGGTATTGAGCTGAATCCGGCCAGGTTGGAAAACTTATGTTTTTTCTGATATAACTCCAGGAAGGATTCCCAGTCCAATCATTTGAAGGGTCGTTATCAGTATTATCATAAACGCCTAATATTAATTTTCGAAGCTCTATAATATCATTACCATTAATAAATTTGTTTTTATCTGCATCTGATGCAAACCTCTGATAGCTCGAGATGAATGGATTACCGCCCCTTAAATGTTTTTGAATCAATACCAGATCATAGGTGGTCACTCCGGTATTATCAGCATTTACACACAGAAGATCGTCTTCAAAAACAGAGTTGGTTTCAATTTGCAAATAAAACGGGGCAAAATCTTGGTCGGGGCAAAATGAAAATAATGGTTCGCAAAAATTATTTTCCTCATCATCATATGGTGAATCAATGTCTTTTAGTAAAACCCGATAGTAAGGAGCCGTGGCCTCGTTTGGAAGCAATACATTTCCAACAATTTCCGGATCGCACAATGGACCACCTAATTCTACCTCCAAAGCGCAATAAGAATTGCCATTACCAGCACCAGGGGTTGGATCAGCCTCCCCAATTGTTACCAGATACCTCACACAATTCACATTAATATCGAACGGAACACTCACAAACATTCCATTTTCAATGAGAATAGGATCGTTCACTGTGCCCTGTTTTTCATAATTATAGATCCATGCTGAATTACCAGGTGCAATGGTAAAACTACCACTATTTGTAGCATCAGGCAAGTTAGTGACAGGAGTACCCGGAGTTGCCCCATTTGCTGCAATCGGATCATAAACCAGTTGCAACTTTAAAAGCTGCAAGCTCATAGCGCTTGGTTTATCATGGGTCAGTGTAAAACGGATACCAGATGCGCAATCGTTAGTTGTCTGAAAGGTCGTGCCGGTAATTTTTAAATTATTATTACAAGGCTCATTGCCCGGAATGTCAATATCTGTAGGAGTACTTACTAATTGGTAGGTAGTAAAATTGTTCGCCAATGCACCAGAAACCCATCTTCCGGCATTTAAGGAACAATGTAATATACCACCTTGTGAAATATTGTATATTCCTTCCAGTTTGATGGCCAATATAGAAAGCGTATCAGAAGGATCCAATCCAAGTGAGTCTGGATGCGGAAAATCTTCGAATGAAAAATAAATATCAAAAGAACCATCTGCATTTTTCCTTCGTTCTGATCGAG
>JBILHS010000174.1:0-7667 GCA_044350425.1 Saprospiraceae bacterium
GCACCGAAGCAATCGTCCAGGGTTCCGGTGCGCTGCACCTCCAATTCAATTTTTGCCATTTTTCTACAGACGTTGCGCCGCTCTGCGGCTTTTTAACTCAAATATTCATGCGTCTGCCCTGGGGGTGTACCGTAGGCAAACCTTCAGTGAAAGTAGGGGTGTTTGATGATCTTATTTTAAGAAACCATCAAGATTTTGAATTCGATCCGAACTCCGGCCCACATGGCTTTTCAGCTGTTAAAGGAGGGTGGGACTATGAAAATAATACTTGTATCCATTGTACTAATCCAGCCCCTGGGATTGGTACACTCCACGGCACGCAGGTTGGAGGCATTATCGGAGCAGTCCGTAACAATGAAATCGGTATTGCTGGTGTTGCAGGTGGCAATTGGAATGGAAGCGAAGGCTCAGAGGGGGTATCATTATATTCAATTCGGGTTATTGGAAATAATACGACTTTTGAAAACGGTTTTTTATTTGGAGACCTAAAATATTACGCTGATGCAATTATAGATTATGCTGATATGCCAGTTATTCCCGACCCATGTTGTGGTGATGAAAACCCCCATAAATGTATAAGGGTAGACATAATGAATCATAGTTTACAATATTACTTTCCTACTCAGTTTTCTAATACAGACTTGGTTGAAGATGCCGTGTACTTTGCCTATAGGAACCAAGTCATTTTTTGCGCAGCGAGAGGAAATGGGGGCGCAGAAAGGATTGCTTGTCCCGCATGTTATAATGATTGGGCAATTAATGTTTCTGCAACCAATGCAAATGGAAATGGTAGATTGGCTAATTCGAACTTTGGGGATGATATTGATATTGCAGCACCGGGAAGTAGTGCGAACATTAATACTACCACAGCACCTAATACATATGGCTCATTTCAAGCTACGTCAGCTGCGACTCCGCATGTATCCGGTGTTGCTGGGTTACTATTAAGTCTTGAAAATATCCCAGGGAATCTGCCAACCAATGGAAGCGGATATAGCTTAAGCCCTGAAGATGTGGAAAGCATTCTTTATTTAACTGCAAAAGATATCTTTCCAACTGGTCCTGATGAAGATACAGGCCCAGGCTTACTAGATGCCGGAAATGCCGTTGATTTTTTACTTGATTGTGATTTTTATCATTTTAGCAATTCCAATTTGCCCCCTCTATCGATTAATGAAGTTGAAGTAAATTCTGATATTGATGTTCAATTTAGTTCCAATTTCACGAATTCGGCTGGGATTACTTTTAACAAAAACACTCCTTATAAAGCCGACGTGCATAAAATTACAGCTACATTTGATCACAATTTAGGGAAAATGATCCAACATTCCTGGCCTAGACCCAGCTCTTCTACTACATTTGGAATATTTTCAGATATTGGCGGGGTAAATAAGATAACACCGAGAGTGAAGTGTTTAATTGAAAATATAAATTCAGACCAAGCGATTATTAGTGGTTATACCTATGCAATAAAGAACGGTGCAGGAACAGTTCTTGGCTTTGCTCCCTTTGACCCTGCAAGTGCTTTCTCCTTAGCAATATTTGCCTATTCTGTAAGTGCGTGCGGTAGCGTAGGTAGTATTGAAATCGAAAAGAGAAACGCCGGTTTTAATATCGCGCCAAATCCGACCAATGGTATCCACATTTTGACAACAGATTTGGAAAAGAGTGGTGACCGAGTAGATATTTCCGTATTTAGTGTAACAGGCGCAATGATTAAGATAATTTCATCTAATCTGAATGCCGCTCCCTGGCAAATGGACTTTTCAGATTTGCCTTCAGGATGTTATTTTTATCGCATTGTTCAAGGCAATAACTCCTATACACTTCCATTCATCAAAACAAATTAAAAAATGCGTAGTGTCCTGATTATTACCTTGTTAATCATCCTTTTCAATTATGCCTGCCGCCGTGAGCCGGTTTGCACCGACTGTCTCGATCCGGATTGTACCTTTTGGAATACCATACCCGCCGATAATTCCGATACTTTGTTTTCCATCGAACCCTGCGGCTCACAAACGGAATATTTATTGCCGCCAAACTATAACTATTGGGATGGCTGTTTCAATCCACGCAACAACAACCAAATCGCTTTTATCCGGTGGAATACACAGAACATCCCTTTCATATTCGAATTGTGTACCTACGATTTTTGCAATGACCGGTTAAAGGTACTCACAAACACGGCTTTTTCCCAACCTGACTGGAGCATAAAAGACTGGATCGTTTTCAAAGGAGCAGGGTCTCAAATTTGGAAGATCAAATCCAATGGAGACAGTCTTACACAACTGACAATTGTTGGTGGCAATGCAAATTTTAATAGACCGCGTTGGAACAACAACGGCGACCGCTTTCTCGTCAGCTATTGGGTAGATAATTTTATCTTGGATGAAAATGGTGTATTTTTAGACACTTTACCTAATCCAAGTCCATTATTTGATTGGGATGGAAAAAGTATCATTTACAGACGTTCAATTAGTTCAGTTAAAAGTGAATATATCTATTTAACCGATACGAACTTCGACCTTAAAATTGAGATCGATTCGAGTTCTTATGCTTCTGGATCGGGAGATGGATTAATCAATAGTTTCGCGCTCAACCCACACCGCGATGAAGTGTTCTGGATAGGCAATAAAAGAGTTTGCGTAACGGATTTTGATGGGAATCGCAGCCAGCTCAGTTCGCACCTCAACAACAATTGGTACACACAAATAGCCGTATCTAATGATGGTAAAAAAATATTGCTAAACCGGATGGACCGCAAACGTTTATCTCCATGTGCCATTGAGGAACGCTGCCGTTTGTACCTGATGGAAGCAGACGGGAGCCGGGAGCGGAAGATTAATTTTCCGGAGTAAAGGTGCCGATTGGAGGTTCGACTTGAAGTCGAACCTCCAATACCATTCCCGTTTGTACTCAATGGAAATAGCGGGAGTAAAATCCAGCGTAGTTATTTGGGCCACACATTATCTTTCCTATCCACATCCGGAATGGTCGTTCTCCCCAACAGTACAGATTTTACCGTTTTGCTCTCTTTGCAAGCCACTCGAACATTTTGCTTCCCATCGCGCCAAGCCGCAGCTGTCTGATGGAAAATCTCCTTCGTACCATCTTTATATTCCACTTCCAAATGAATTGGCACGGGAATATTTCCCTTGCGCGCTATCAAAATGACCTGACAGTTCGCCGCTTCATCCCGTACAACACCCTGAATACCCAGATCCGGATAACCCCAATCAAAAAACCAGGGCTTCCAGAACCAATCGAGGTTTTGGCCCGAGGCATCACTCCAGGTCTGGAAAAAATCAAATGGGGCCGGGTGTTTGCCATTCCAGCGGTTCATGTATTCCGTCATGCAGGAATGGAACTTCTCATAACCTAAAAGATCCAATAGGGTAAAATACGCCTGAGAAGGCCGCTGATAGGAAGCATTCCGATACGCTGTGGTTAGGTTGCGGGATTTAACCATGGGCGGCACATCGTTTTCTGTGCCGGCTATGCTGGAATAATCCCGCACGCCACCTTCCGTATGATTGGAAAGTGAATCTGATAAAAGATAATCAAAAAACGCCGCCCAGCCCTCGTCCATCCAGGCGTGGTCCTGCTCGTTGATCCCCATCATGAACGGGAAATAAGTGTGGCTGATCTCGTGGAGCGTCAGACCCATCGGTGAGCGTGGCGCCGTGCTCACATCGTTGCACATCATGGGGTATTCCATGCCATCATCGCCGTTGAAAACGGTCATCACCGGGTAAGGAAAGGGATAACCCGGTAGGTAAGTGCTCATGGCTCGGATACCGTCTGCGGCGATCCTGGCCACCTGCGGATAATCTGTCGAAGCGGTATTATAGGCTGCACTGACAAAGGTGCGGCGGCCGGTTTTATCGTCCACAATGACGGAATTTGCATCCCAATTATAGTGATCCGAGCTGGCGAAGGCAAAATCCGGTACATTGGAGGCTTTAAACCGAAACGCAGCACGGGGCACCTCGGAGGTTTTAAAAACCTTCGAGGTCTTCAATTCCTTTTCAGAAAAAATAGAGATCACTTCTGCACTCGTATGCGCTTTTTCCCAACGGGCAAAATATTCAGGGCTCAGCATCTCTTTTGCATTTTGCCATTCTCCAGTGGCCCATACCTGAAAACCCGAGGGCATACTGATGGTCACATCATAATCCGAAAAGTCATTGTAAAACTCCTGCTGTCCGGTATACGGATGACTTGCCCAGCCATTCAGATCGTCGTACACCGCAATTTGCGGATACCAATACGGCACAAAAAACGTGGTACTATCACACACGCATTCCCGCGCCGAACCTTTAGCAGCCGGTAAGGTGTACGACCAGCGTACGGTAAAAGTGGCCGAAGATTTCGGCAAAACCGGCGTATTTTTCAAGGAAATATCCAGAAAGGTGGCAAATCGATTTTGATCGCCTGCCTCTACCGGCCGGCCATTGAACAATAAATTTTCAATTCGTGTACCTTCGTCGGTGACATCGCCGGGCGCCACGTCGAAAGACCGTTGAGCGCCTTTACGGTAGCGGTCGTGCTGGAGTTTGAACCGAACGGTTTTAAGCGTATCGGGGCTGTTGTTGGTGTAGGTAACGGTTTCCTCCCCGGATAAGGTGCGTGATTTAGGGTCAATGCTGGCCTTGATCGTATACGCAGAACGGTTTTGCCAATAATTGGCTCCGGGTTTACCATCCCAACTGCGGGTACCGCGTTCGTAAGGGTTTAGATAGTTGCGCGGAACAAAAAGCGAGGTCTGAGCAAAGAGTGCGGTGAAGGCAGTGAAAAATGCCAGTGTAGCAAGGAATCGACGGAGCATCATGGTTAGACTGTGATTAAAGTGACTTGAATGATTTGAGTGAGTTGCTTGATTTCAAACTGATGAAAGCTTCTTGGACAAAACCATTCTGTTTTGGCTCTAATATTGAAAAATTCAGGGGCTAATAACGGGAGATTAAGCCATCTGGCAAAACAAATGATATTTTGCAATCGCGTAAAAATGTCGCCAAAAGAAAACACACCCATAAAGAGCCGGCGTTACACCACATATTATTTGTAATTCATAGAAATTACAACAAAGCATCTCTTGAAAAATGTTATCCTATTACCAAAAATATTCCCGGATCGTAATCTAAAAAAAATACATTTGCCCTACGAAAATTCGCTCTTAGGAACGCGGTTGAAACAAATCAACCCGCCCCAAACACGCACTTTATTGTTTCATTCAGGTTGGCTCCAACCAAAAGTTTTCAAACTCACACTATTCATCTTTTAAACTTAATTCAATCCATGTTCAGAAAATTCCTCCTCCCGATGGCAGCCTTTTTGCTGCTCGGCTTCCAGGCCATTGCCCAGCACCGCAGCTGTGCAGCCGAAGAAGTATTAGCCCGCCAACTGCTGGAAAACCCGGCCTTGCTTCAAGAGATCCAAAACATTGAAAACCATACAAAGCAGTTCGCGCAGTCTGGTGGTGCAGGGGATCGCGCGGTCATTACCATCCCTGTTGTGATTCACCTGGTATACTACAATGCGGCGCAGAACCTGACGGATGCGCAACTACTTTCACAAATTGATGTGCTCAATGCAGACTTCCGCCGCACCAATGCGGACAAAGGAAACACCCCTGCAGCATTCCTGGGCATTGCTGCGGACACCGAGGTTGAATTTTGCATGGCGAAACAAGACCCCAATGGTGCTGCCACCAATGGTATTGAACGCCGCAATACGACGGTGAATGGTTTCACTACGGACGACAAAATGAAATATTTTGCTCAAGGCGGGCTTAATATCTGGGATCGAAACAAGTACCTCAATATATGGGTGTGTAACCTTTCTGGCGGTTTGCTGGGTTATGCGCAATTTCCCGGCGGACCAGCGGCCACCGATGGCGTGGTATGTGATTATGCCTATTTCGGCACGATCGGCGCTACCCCACCCTTCGATAAAGGTCGTACTGCTACCCATGAAGTGGGTCACTGGCTCAACTGCTACCACATCTGGGGCGACGATGGCACCTCTTGTAACGGTACGGACAACGTAGCCGACACACCCAATCAGGCAGATGAAAACTACGGTTGCCCATCCTTCCCAACCATCAGCTGCAGCAATGGCCCCAATGGCGATATGTTCATGAATTATATGGACTACACCGATGATGCCTGTATGAACGTATTTTCTGCCGGTCAAAAAACCCGGATGCAATCGCTTTTCTCCAGTGGCGGAGCGCGGGTTTCCCTGACCACCTCGAATGGTTGCTCAGAACCCAGCGGTTGTGGCGCGCCAGGCGGCCTGACCGCTACCAATATCACGAAAACCAGCGCCACCTGCAGCTGGAACGCCGTTGGTGGAGCAACCACATACACGTTCGAATGGAAGAAAAACTCCGATCCAAACTGGACCGTGGTAGCCGGACTTACGGTGCTTACGCAGACCTTGAACGGCCTGGTGGCCGGTACACTGTATGACTATCGGGTGAAAACTATTTGCAATGGAGTGCCCAGCAGTTATGCTTCCGCACAGTTCACGACCAACTCTGATTGCTCCGACCAGTACGAGACGAATAACACCAACGGCACAGCAAAAGACATTACGATTAATACTGCCTTCACAGCACAAATTGCAACAACCACGGATAAAGATTATTACAAATTTGGGAATACCAGTAGCCAGAAGAATATCAAAGTAGAATTGACCACCCTGCCTTTCGACTACGACCTGAAACTTTATCGTGGCACAACCCAGGTAGGGGTTTCTGAAAACGCCGGCACTGCGGATGAAGTGATCATCCTGAACAATGCGACCGTTTCCACCAACTACAAAGCGTATGTGTATGGATACAATGGCGCCTGGAGCAACACCCAATGCTACACCCTAAAGGCAAGCAGAAGGGCTACTTCCTGGCGGACCGACGGCACCGATACAGAGCCAGGCGAAGAGATCGCGCTTGAAGTCATCTTTGAAAACGCCGGATTCGGCCTGTTCCCCAACCCTGCTACCGAGCAGGTAGTGGTCCAAGTGCCGATGGAGTCTGACGGTAAGGTGAGTGTGACCATCCTGGATCCTTCCGGCAAAGCAGCACTGACCCAGCAGCAAATGCTTACCAAAGGCGAAAATCAGTTCTCCTTCGATGTCAGCCAACTGCCCAACGGCGTGTACTTTGTACAGGTGCGGAATGGCGAGATCGCTAAGACCCGGAAATTGGTGGTCCAGAAGTAAAAATCGAAGACCAGTGCTATTTTAAAAACGAAAGCCACCTTGATTGTTCAGGGCGGCTTTTGTTTTTTGGGGTTTGGAGGCGGCTGTGATCAAAAAGGTTTTTGCTTTGGCTTGGAATCCTGCTGGGTGGGTGCTGGGCAATACAAGATTCTTGAGCGGCGGGAGGTTGGGACAAAATTAAAAGTCCATTGGATGATTTGGAAATCTGAATTTGAAACTTACTTTGTAACTGGTTAGCCTGATTCAAAATTGTTATCAGGCGATTGAAAAAAGTTTATTTTTGTGTTTCAATGGAGTTACCAAACGACATAGCAAGTGGAGCTTCGAGTGAAAGAATTGGAGTCACAATTGCATCAGAACAGCCGCAACTCAAATTACCCGTCCTCGATGGATAAGTATAAGCCCAAGCCTGCATTTCCAAGGGCCAAAGGTGGTAAGGTTGG
>JBILHS010000083.1:0-26190 GCA_044350425.1 Saprospiraceae bacterium
GGTATGGATCGATAAAGCTTTCAGCTGCAGTACGGGATCCAAGCATGGCCCGGGAGATGCTTTTTCATGAAATTGCCGCTAAGTACATGCCTGCATCTCAGGCAGCTTACACAAAACTTTACGTAAATGAAGAGTACATTGGTGTATTCGTGAATGTAGAAAGCGTGGATAAGCAGTTTTTTGAAAACAACTTTGGAACTTCTAATGGTGCGGCATTTAAAGCAGGCGTAGATAAAAAGGTAGAAAACCTGCCAACCACCTGTAAGCAAAACATCTTTGGCTCTTTGGAGTATGAAGACAACCTGGAATGCTACAAAGGTAACTTCGAAATGACCTCTAAAGGAGGTTGGACCGAATTGCAGGAGCTTTCCAGGAAGTTGGCGCAGGAACCTGCCAATGTGGGTCAGGTACTGGACATTGACCGGGTACTCTGGATGCTCGCGTTGAATAATGTCATGGTGAATCTGAGCAGTTACTCTGGTAATTACAGCCTCAACTACTTCTTGTACCGTGATGGCAACAACCACTTTCAGCCGGTTCATTGGGACCTCAACCTGGCTTTCGGCAGCTATAAAAACACTGGAAGTGGCAGTGACCTCGACCTTCGTGCCCTTCAGAATCTGGACCCTTTGCTTCATTCTGACAATCTTTACAAGCCATTGGTCAGTCAATTATTAAAGGATCCGCTGAATAAAAAAATCTATCTCGCCCACATCCGTCAGATCAACGAGGAGAACTTCCTAAACGGATCTTACGAAAAACGCGCGCAGGAATTGCGTGGCATGATCGTGGTTCCTTTTAATGAGGACAAAAACAAAACCTACAGCTATGATGACTTTCAGCGTAGCCTTACGGGGACGGTAGGTAAAAAGAGTAAGATTCCCGGACTTACCGAATTGATGGGCAAGCGTTCAAAATTTTTGAAAAGCCATCAGGAACTGACCAAACTTCCTCCGGGCATTTCAGAAGTGAGTGTTAAAGGCCGCAGCAAACTGGAAGCACAAAAACTCAATGCATTTTTGGTTAGTGCGCAGGCGGACAAGTATCCTTTGCGGATGCATCTTTACTACCGATTCTCGGATAAGGAGGCGTACACGATGGTAACTATGTCTGAGGAAAATACTCCAGGGCTGGCTGCCGGCGTTAAGACATTTGTGGCGCAGGTAGAGGCAAAAAGCCCGGAAGCTGTTTTGGATTATTACATCCTGGCAGAAAATGTGGGTGCGGCAAGATTTATGCCTGCTAACTACACCAAGCAGCCCTACAAGATCAAATTGAGCGAACTGAACAAATAAATTATTGAACTCAACCGTTCCTGCCCATCTGTACCAGGCCTTCTACGCCTGAGACAGATGGGTTTTGGACTTTTTTAGAACTATGAGAATTATCCTCTTTTTATCCTTTTTGATTTTTTGTTTGTCGAGTGTCTTAGCCCAGGATTTTTATGGCACTGGTATACAGGAGGTTCGCATTGAGTTTGCCCCCAAAAACTGGGATACAAAACTGGACTCCCTTAAAAAAGCAAATCCCGAATCAAGGCTTTCTGCAACTGCATGGGTAAATGGACAACGGTTTGACAGTGTGGGTGTGCGCTACAAGGGCAACAGCTCGTATTTTCGAACGCGTAATGAAACCTTGAAAAAGCTTCCATTCAACATTAAACTGGATTTCAAGAAAAAAGGACAGGCGCTTAAAGGGAACCAAAACACCCTTAAACTTTCCAACGCCTTCCTGGATCCCAGCTTTTTGCGCGACCCTTTGTCTTACGAGCTGGTCCGTAAGTATATGCCAGCACCCCAGTGTAATTTTACAAAACTGTATGTTAATGGCAAATACTGGGGGCTTTACATCAACTCAGAATCTGTAGATGAAAGCTTCATCAAAAAAAATTACGGCGTAGCTGGTGGGCATATTGTGAAATGTGACCCGGATAACTGGAAGCGTGTACGGAGCCAGTCCGGTTGTCCAAAGGGCGAAAATGCCTCCCTGACCTATCTGAACGATAACGCGGGCTGCTATGATGCCTTTTATGAAGCAGAGGATCCTTCAGCCTGGAAATTGTTGCTTAACCTGATCAAGGTACTGAATAAATCAACAGACCAGATCGAAACGGTTTTGGATGTGGATCAGACCCTCTGGATGCTTGCGTTGAACAACGCTATGGTCAATCTGGACAGCTACAATGGCTCATTGTCACACAATTATTACCTCTGGTTTGATTCTTCCAATGTAGCACACCCGATCATTTGGGATTTGAATATGTCATTCGGTGGCTGGCGCCGCGACTTTAGTTTTCAGGAAATGACGGACGATCAGTTGATTCAATATTCTCCACTGGCGGAGTTTGAAAACCTGAGACGCCCACTCATCTCGAAATTGTTGAAGAATCCGCTCTACCGTAAAGTCTATCTGGCGCATTTACGGACCATCGTCAACGAAAACCTCCAAAATGGTCAGCTAATGACCCGGGCACAAGCCATGAGTAAGGAGATTGACCCATGGGTGAAGTTGGATTCGCTCAAGCTATATTCGATGGTGGATTTTCAAAACGCATTCGACAAGACCATGAAAAGTGGTTTGGACAACGTGATCGGTTTGCGGCAGCTCATGGCAAAACGCTCCGAGTTTTTATCCAAACACCCTTTGCTTATCAAACCACAACCTGTTATAGCAGAAGCAAAGGCTACCAAAGAAGGGACAAAAGTAAATTTTACAGGCAAACTGACGAATGCGACGCGTGGCGGCTGGTTATATTATCGGTTAGATCGGCAGTTTGCATTTAAGCGTACGCCACTCCTGGATGATGGAGCCAACGGGGATGCAGCAGCAGCAGATGGTATTTATAGCGCTATGTTGGATGCTGCCATTGTGAAACAATGGTACATGGTGGCTGAAGGCGATGAAGCGGCCATCACTTTGCCGGAGCGGGCATCCTTTGAGTTTTTTAAAATAGACTGATCTTTAGGCAAATAATTCAAGCGGCCCGCACCGGAATTTCCGGTGCGGGCCACTTTTTTTTCTAATATTTATGAAATGGCTTAACCTGTAATTGCTTTGATACCCGGCAATTCCTTGCCTTCCAAAAATTCCAGCATCGCACCACCTCCGGTGCTGACAAAGCTTACTTTTTTAGCTAGTTTAAGTTGATTCACTGCCGCCACAGAATCTCCTCCACCGACCATAGTGAAAGCGCCTTTTTTGGTTGCGGAAGCACATGCCTTGGCTACGACCTTGGTGCCATCTGCAAATGCAGGCATTTCAAAGACGCCCATTGGGCCATTCCAGATGATCGTTTTACTCTTCCGGATCACAGCAGCAAAAGATTTTGCTGCTGATGGACCAATATCCAGGCCCATCCAACCAGTTGGAATCTGATTGCTCGGGCAAACCTGTACTGCAGCGTCTGCCGCAAACTTATCCCCACAAACAGAGTCTTTAGGCAACAGAACCTTTACCCCCGCAGCTTTTGCTTTTTTCAGGAATTCTAAAGCGGTCTTGAGTTTATCTGCTTCTACTAAAGAATTGCCCACGGCCCCTTTTTTTGCCAAAAAGAAGGTGTACGCCATGGCCCCACCGATCAGAATATTGTCGGCATAATCGAGAAAAGTCTCCAGTAGCATGATCTTATCACTCACTTTTGAACCGCCCGTCACGCAGGTGACCGGTTTTTCCGGCGTTTTCATCGCCCGGGTTGCATTTTCAATTTCCCGCTCCATGAGGAAGCCGAATGTCTTATGCTCTTTGTCAAAATAGTGTGCCACCACCGTAGTGCTCGCGTGCGCACGGTGGGCTGTCCCAAAGGCATCATTGACGTAAATATCGCCCAAAGCAGCCAGTTTTTTAGAAAATGCCTCATCACCGGCTTCTTCCTCGGGATGGAAACGGGTGTTTTCAAGCAGCAAGACTTCACCAGGTTTGAGGGCAGCAGCTTTTTTTACGGCTTGTTTGCCTACGCAATCGTCTGCAAACTGGATCCTGGCTTTCAATTTTTTGCGCAGGTGTCTGACGAGATGTTGGAGCGTGAATTTTTCAACATTCACGGAACCATCCGCATTCAGTTTTTCCAGGGGACGGCCCAGGTGGGACATCAGGATCACGGCACCTCCCTGATCCAGGATATGACGGATGGTCGGAACTGCTTCGCGGATCCGGGTATCGTCTGTGATGTTGTATGCCTGATCAAGTGGCACATTGAAATCTACCCGGATAAGGGCCTTTTTATCTTTGAATTTAAGTTTCATAATTATTGTTGATTTGGTTATTTGTTGATTTGGTTATTTGAATACCCGAGCTTGGTTGCTCGGATAACCAAATCAACAAATAACCAAATCAACAAAAAAGGTTACACCATAGCGCACAACTGTGCCAAACGAGCCGAATAACCAGCTTCGTTGTCGTACCAGCCCACAATCCGGCAGGTGTTACCATTTACCTGAGTAAGCGGTGCGTCAAAAATAACGGAGTGTGTATTGCGTACGATATCGCTGGATACGATCTCATCTGTGTTGTATTCCAGAATGCCTTTGAGGTTAGAGTCGGCAGCAGCTTTGAAGGCTGCATTGATCTCTTCCACCGTAGCTGTTTTTTTGATCACACAAACGCAGTCTGTGATTGAACCTGTAGCTACAGGTACCCGCAAAGAGTGCGCTGCGATCTTGCCCTTGAGGTGTGGCAGCACCGTAACTACTGCTTTGGCAGCACCAGTACTGGTAGGTACTATGTTCTGTGCAGCAGCGCGGGCGCGGCGAAGATCCTTGTGTGGAGCATCTTGCAGGTTTTGGTCCGCAGTGTAAGCGTGGATCGTGTTCATGAAGAACTGCTCCACACCGAAAGCTTGGTCGAGCGTCAGAATCATCGGAACCAGACAGTTGGTCGTGCAGCTGGCGTTAGAAATGATGGTATCCGTGTCTTTGATTTGATCTGCATTGGCTCCGATGACGAAGGTTGGTACATCGTCCGTCTTTGGAGGAGCGGAAAGTATAACACGTTTTGCGCCTGCCTGAAGGTGTAAGCCAGCTTTCTCCTTATCCAGAAAAATGCCGGTGCACTCTAAAACCACATCTACATTCATTGCAGCCCAGGGTAATTCTGCGGGGTTTTTTACGGCAAGTCCGGCTATTTTATTTCCATTTACTGTAATGCTATTGTCATCCGCGCTGATGGTACCATCGAACTGACCATGCATGGTATCGTACTTGAGCAGGTGTGCGAGCGTATGATTGTCGGTTAAGTCATTGATAGCGACCACTTCGACATCTGGATTTTTTACAAGATTGCGGAAGGTAAGACGGCCGATGCGGCCAAAGCCGTTGATGGCGATGCGTTTTTTTGCCATGAGTAATGTTTGTTGTAACTATGAAAAGAGCGTGGTAAGACTTGGTGCAAAGGCACCGCAAAAGTACGGGTTTTGGAACTAATACCACGCTAAAGTCAATTCTGTGTTTTCCCGAACTTTCCTTTTATTTGCCTTTTGATGTGGAAGGGGCTAATTTCGCCGGGTCAAACTATTGCTTAAACCGATAAACATGAAAGGACTGCTTGCATTCATTTTATTCCTACCAGCTTTCCTGGCCGCTCAAAACTATCTGATGAATGGAACCCCCATCACAGATTGCAGCGGCACTTTTTATGATTCCGGGGGACCAGCAGGCAATTATGGCAACAATCAGAGTTTTAATACCACCCTTTGCTCCGATGGCGCTGGCGGTACACATGTGCGATTGAGCTTTTCCGGAGCTGATCTGGCATCCGGAGATGTGCTTTGTTTTTATGATGGCCCCAATGCTGCAACTCCCTTGCTTTCATGCGCAACAGATTATCCTGCAGGCCAGCCTTTTGTTGTGCAAGCCACTGCACTTAATCCCACCGGTTGTATCACCGTTTCATTTCAATCCAATGGAGCAGGCACAGGCACAGGCTGGGCGGCCTCTGTTTCATGTGTAGCATCCTGTCAAACGATTCTGGCTGATCTGACGTCAACTACCCCTGCAATTTTTCCGGTGGATACTGGCTGGATCGATATCTGCCCGGGACAAAGGGTGTTTTTCAGTGGTGCAGGTGTTTATCCGCAAAATAATACCTTTTACCCCCAGTCTGATTTTTCCACCACTTTTGAATGGAATTTTGGCGATGGCGGCATTGCCTATGGTCCCAATACCTCGCATCGCTTCGATCAGCCCGGTGGCTATTTTGTCCAATTGGCGCTGACGGATACTTTGGGTTGTAAGAATACCAATTTGATCAGTCAACGGGTGCGGGTTGCGCCCAGGCCGGATTTCAATATGTCGCTGGTATCACAAATTTGTGCCGGAGATACCTTGAATCTTAGCGCTACACTCCATTCAAGTTCGAATGGTGCTACGGTATCTGTTACCCCGGTCACGACTTCGTTTAAGGTCGAAGCCAGCCGCGCAGATTCTCTCCCACTGCCGGATGGTACGGGTGAATTGTATGAAACCAGCATTCTTTTTACCGAATTTTCTCCGGGACAGATACTGGTCAATACCAATGACCTCGAAAGTATTTGTGTCACTATGGAGCACTCCTGGATGCGCGATATGGAGATCACGCTCACTTGTCCAAGTGGTCAAAGTATTGTCCTGCATGAACATCCAGGTAATTTTGGCAATCAGGTGTTTCTGGGGGTACCCAATGACATGGACAACTTCAATCCAATTCCCGGTCTGGGCTATGATTATTGCTGGACACCCAACGCCACCAATGGAACCTGGATCGATTTTGCAAACATTGTCCTGGGCGGATCCGGAACGTTGCCTTCTGGCGATTATAATACGTTTGATCCGATCAGTGACCTGGTAGGCTGTCCCCTCAATGGAGCATGGACCATTGGCGTTAGAGATTTATGGCCTGCAGACAACGGTTTTATTTTTAGCTGGTCCATGAAATTTCAGGACCTGCTCTATCCCAGCATTGAAACTTTCCAACCTCAATTTGTAAGCTGGAATTGGAACAACCATCCTTCGATCTTTTATTCCTCTACAGACAGCATTGCCGCCTCGCCACAAAATGCTGGCACCGCGGGTTATACTTTTGTCGTAAATGACGACTTTGGATGTGCCTGGGATACCTTGGTCAGTGTAGCCGTATTGCCTCCAACCCATCCAGCCTGCTACATCTGTGCAACAAATTTTCCGATACTCCCAGACACAAACATCTGTGCGGGTGATCCGGTCTCTTTGAATGCGACCACCCTGGCGCCTGCTACGCAGGAAGTTCGCTTTGAAGCCTATCCGGATTATCGTTTCGGGAATGCCAATCATCCACACACAGATCCTTATTTGTCTTCAATCGGCCTCAGTAGCCTCGGTTTTAATTTTTTGAGCAATCCGATCCAGCAAATAACTTCCGTTTGCATGGATATTGAAACGGATTTTGATTCCGACCTGAATGTTTTTCTGCGCGCCCCTGGTGGCCAGCAGCTCATGCTTACTACAGGCAACGGAGGCTCCGGAGATAACTACAAGATCACCTGCTTTTCTCCCATGGCCAGCCTGCCGATCGTCGGTCAGACGGCCCCTTTTAATGGCACCTACACGCCTGAAGGAAACTGGAATGCACTGGCAGGAGCAGCCATCAATGGAGACTGGAGTCTGGTAGTTTCAGATGGCTTTGCCCCGTCTCAATTTGGACGGGTGAAATGGTGGAGCCTGGGTTTTAATGCGCAAAATAGCGTGGCCTACACTTGGACGAATACTACGTCGCTGACCTGTGGAAATTGTCCGAACCCGGTTGCAACCCCGACAGATACTACGACGTATTTGTTGACTGCAATCGACAACCACAACTGTGTACATACAGATACAGTGGTTTTGAATGTTGCCACCTTTTTTCCATCACCGGACAACCTGATCGTTTTTCAATTGGGACCAGGCACCATGACCTGGGTTTGGGATCCTGTGGCTGGTTCCCTTGGATATGAAGTGAGTGTCAATGGTGGCCCCTGGCAAACCCCAAACAATGGCCCCCTTTCTCAGGTAGTTTCGGGGCTTGCAGTGGGCCAAGCGGTCAGTATCTCGGTGCGGTGTATCAGTCCAAGCACCTGTGTGCCGGCAGTCCAAAATGCAAGCAGTGTTTTCCCTGCATGTACGCTGTTTGCTGATATTTTTTCAACCGTAGATGTTATATGTGCCGGGCAGGCGAATGGTTCAGCCATCATATCCGTTTCAAATTCAAGCCCACCGGTTCTGTTTTTTCTGGACAACAATCCAGTCCCTTTTCCGAACGGCGATTTTATCAACATACTGACTGGAGGAAATCACGCCATCATTGTGCTCGATGCAATGGGCTGTCGTGATACCGTAAATTTTACCATCAATGAGCCACCTGCGATTTTGATCAATGCCTCCGGAACCGATGTATTGTGCAATGGGGACAATTCAGGATTGGTAATGGCTTCTGCAACAGGAGGAACAGGGGGCCTCGCCTTTGCATGGCGCGATTGCATGGGTGGACCCACTTATGGTGGCGCGAACCAGGTCGATCTGTTTTCAGGTTGCTATGGTGTAACCGCGACCGATGGAAACGGCTGCACGAGCACTGCGGAGGTGACCATCCTGGAGCCAAACCCCTTCGTATTTAATACCGTACAGGATTCGGTCTCTTGCGCTGGACTTTCTGATGGGTCAGCCACCATCACAGTAAACGGAGGGACGATGCCTTTGCAGTATTTATGGGACAATGGAGCGACGTTACCTACAGCGACCAATCTGGACGCAGGATTTCATTTTATTACGATCACGGACGCTAATTTATGCGCAGCAACCACTTTTGTTCAGGTGTTGGAGCCGCCATTGTTAGTGATCAGCAATACAATTGTCCAGGATGCAACTTGTTTTGATGGGAGCAATGGATCAGCAACCGTCTTTGCAACTGGCGGGACTTTGCCTTATCAATATCAGTGGAATGATTTTACGGCTCAAACAACGCAACAGGCGGTGGCATTACCTTCTGAAAATTACAGAGTTACGGTTACGGATGCGAACGGTTGCACGGAACGGGTTACTGTTATGGTATCGGCCCCGCCAGCCATTGTGATAGACTTTATTGTTATAACTGAAGCGACCTGTGAAGGAGAGTGTCTTGGACAAGCCACGGTAAATCCTTCCGGTGGGGTAGGGGGATTTCAATTTGCCTGGAGCGACAGCTCCATTCCTGCCGGAATACAAACGGCTACAAACCTGTGTTCGGATGTTTATTTTGTTACTGTAACGGACGCAAACGGGTGCACAGCCCAGTCGGGTACCCTGAGTATTGTGCTTGTCATGCCCATTGAAGTGCTTTTCGATACCATACCGCCGACTTGTGCTGGTTCCCAGGATGGCTCCATTATTACGACCTCGTCTTCAGGCATTCCCTATCAGTACCTTTGGAGTAACGGCAGTACCAGTGCTGACTTGCAAAATGTGCCTTGCGGGCAGTATTTTTTAACGGTAACAGATCCTTCTGCCTGCTCAGACGTTTACACCTTCAGCCTGGATTGTCCACCAACGATCGCGATCACCAGCATTTCGGCCCAAAATGTGTTGTGTTTTGGGGGCAACACCGGTTCAACCACCGTTCTGGCACAAGGGGGCATACCGCCACTCAGTTTTTTATGGAATGATCCCAACGGCCAGATCACGGCCACGACCCAAAATCTGCTTGCAGGAAATTATGTGGTTACAGTAACCGATGACAATGGCTGTAGTGTATCTGCGAACACAAGTGTCACTCAACCTGCACAGCTTTCGGTTACCGCCGTAAATACCAATGCCTCTTGTCTGAATTTTGCGGATGGAACCTCCACGGCAAATCCAATAGGAGGCGTTCAGCCTTACATCTATAATTGGGGTGTTGCTGGAACTACTCAAACCATTAGCAATCTCTCAGCTGGTCAATATATAGTTACCGTAACGGATGCCAACTTTTGCACCGCGACTGTTTCAGCTTCTATTGGTCAACCCGGAACAGGAGTTTCGGTCAACGCAACGCAAACCCGATTTGCCTGCTGGGGTGAAAATGATGGAGAAGCTTCTGTTTCTGCCAGTGGGAGCAATGGCGCACCCTTTACTTTTAAATGGAGTGATGGTCAGATGGGGGGAGGAGCTTCAAACCTCGCACCAGGTCTGTTTACTGTAACAGCCACGGATTCAAAGGGCTGTTCCGGATCCCAGATTGTTGCCATTCAACAATTAGATCAGATCAATTTATTGACGGCTTATGCACCACCCACCTGTGCGGATGATAATAATGGTATAGCAGCTATTGTACTGATTGAAGGAGGATTGGGTAAGGGTGATTCAACACAGTACAATTATCAATGGAGTCTTCCGGGAGCCCCAAATGCCACCATTGCCGCCGGTTTTTCCGGAGGGAATCATTTTCTTACGGTAACGGATTTTCAAGGGTGCACAGGAATAATCACTTTTGAGGTAAAAGCGCCTCCTCCGGTTACCCTGCAGCTGGAGGTACAGGACATCGCCTGTTTTGGTTTTTCAGATGGGTCTGTTAGGGTATCCTCAGTGCAAAATGCCGTCGGTGCAGTTAGTTTTATTTGGAACAATGGGGAAACCGGTGCCTTAAATGAGAACCTTGCTACAGGAAATTATCGGGTTACGGCCACCGATTCGAAAGGATGTACGGCTATCGCATCTAGTACGGTACTACAGCCCGAACCGCTTGAACTTTCATTTCAAGCTCAGCCACTTATTTGCTCTAACGACCGTAATGCGGTTTTGACCACGATGGTGACTGGAGGAACTCCGGGCTATAGTTTTCTTTGGGCAAATGGTTTGACCACTGCTCAGATTCGAGATCTGGGACCAGGTTTATACGTTTTGCAGATAACAGATCAAAATGCGTGTTTGCGGATAGATTCAATTGAAATAGCTCAGCCTTCAGGTGTCTCTATTGTGGTGGAAACCACTGATCCTGAATGCTTTGGTGCTCAGGATGGGAGAATTCGTTTGAAAGTTTCAGGAGGAGCTACACCTTATAAATACAGCTTAAATGGAGGTCCGTTGGCGGGTGGTAGTGCTTTTCTTGGGCTAGGAGCAGGATCATATGCCTTGCAGGTGGCAGACGCAAATGGCTGTATAGCCGACGCTTCGGCGGTTGTCGGGCAGCCTATGCCGGTTCAGGTAAACGTAGGTCTGGATGCAACTTTGGTTCTGGGAGATAGTTTTTTGATCTCGTCCACGGTAAACAATGCAATTGGTCTGCCGGTTTTTGAATGGACAAGTGTTTTGGTAGATACCTTTGAATGCGCAGATATGCCCGATTGTGAAGCTATCTGGGTCACTCCCGGAGTTTCCAATATCTATAAACTTAAGGTGACCGATGAAAACGGCTGCGTTGGCAAGGATGAAATAAAGATCACCGTTGATAAGCCACGTGGGGTATATGTTCCGACCGGATTTTCGCCGAACGGAGATCTTGAAAATGATCTGCTGGTAGTACATGGCAAAAGCAGACAAGTCACCCGGATTAGAACCTTTAAGCTTTTTGATCGCTGGGGTGAATTGATCTATGAGGATCAAAACTTCTCCGTGAACGACATCACACGTGGCTGGGATGGCACCTTCCGGGGACAACCCTGCGATCCGGCGGTATTTGTATGGGTGTTAGAAGCAGAATATCTGGATGGACGAATTGAGCTTTTAAACGGAAATGTTACCCTGATCCGTTAGCGTGGGTCTGAATAGCCTGGGAATAGATTTTTTTTAAAACGAACCTATTATGCGTATATCCATAGTCCAATCAGAACTGCACTGGGAAGACCCGGCAGCAAACCGGAATATGTTCACAGCCAAACTCAGCGTGTTGCGTCATGCTACTGATTTGGTAGTGCTACCTGAAATGTTTAGTACAGGATTTACCAACCATGTTGAACCACTGGCTGAGCCCATGGAAGGTCCAACCATGAAATGGTTGTATGACACGGCTCAGAATCTGGATGCAGCCGTGACCGGTAGTTTTATTTGTGAAGTGGAAGGTAATTATTATAATCGGCTGATCTTCATGCGGCCCGATGGTCAATTCGAATTCTATGATAAGAAGCACCTCTTTTCACTCAGCGGGGAAAACGAGTATTTTATGTCCGGAAGAAAAAGGATCACTGTCACCTGGCGTGGCTGGCAAATTTGTCCTATGATCTGTTATGATCTCCGTTTCCCGGCCTGGTCCAGGAACACTGCTGGTAACTTTGTGAGCGGACATAAGCCTTATTATGATCTCCTGCTTTTTGTAGCCAACTGGCCGAACAAACGCGCGCATCATTGGAAAACCTTGTTGGCCGCCCGGGCCATCGAAAATCAAGCTTTTGTAGTGGGTGTAAACATCGTCGGAACGGATGGCAATGGCTTTGAATATTCAGGCGATTCAACGGTGATCGACTACGCAGGCCATTCAAGAGTACAAATATCGGATGGGCACGCTGATATTGTCACCATAGAGCTTTCGCTACAGGATTTACAGGGTTATCGCAAGCAGTTGCCGTTTTTAGCAGATGCAGATGTATTTGAGTTTAAAGGATAAATCATTGGGATTCACCTTGAAACCTTTTTTCTTTTCCAGGCGCTATTCCCAATCCATTTTTTACCTTTGCGTCCCGTAACAAAGTCTTGATTCAGACTGCTGAACCGTAACCACGGGCTTGATCAGAATTAAGCTAAAGTCCACGTTTTAACGGCCCAAAGTCCAAAATCCAGACAAAAATATGCTATGACGAAATACATCTTTGTTACGGGCGGCGTCACCTCCTCGCTCGGAAAAGGAATTCTTTGTGCCAGCCTGGCCAAATTGCTTCAGGCACGCGGCTTTTCAGTCACCATTCAAAAGTTCGATCCATACCTCAACGTAGACCCCGGCACGCTCAACCCTTACGAGCATGGTGAATGCTATGTCACGGATGATGGAGCGGAGACGGATCTCGACCTTGGACACTATGAGCGGTATCTCAATACGCCTACATCTCAGGCCAACAACGTGACCACAGGCCGGATCTATCAGACAGTCATCGAACAAGAGCGCGCTGGTGCTTTTTTGGGTAAGACCGTTCAGGTGATTCCGCATATCACGGATGAGATTAAGCGAAGAATGCTTTTGTTGGGCCAAACAGGTCAGTTTGATATCGTTTTGACTGAATTGGGTGGCACCGTTGGAGACATTGAGTCTTTGCCTTATGTGGAGTCGGTACGGCAATTGCGCTGGGAATTGGGCAAAGAGCATTCTCTGGCCATTCACCTTACGCTGATTCCATACCTGAACGCTGCCAAAGAACTCAAGACCAAGCCTACACAGCATTCTGTAAAAGAACTGCTGAGTCTGGGTGTACAACCGGACATTCTTGCTTGCCGCACGGAGCACCCCCTCAGTCTGGATATTCGCCGCAAACTGGCCCAATTCTGCAATGTGGAGACCTCCTCTGTCATTGAGATGATCGATGCGGAGACCATCTATGATGTGCCTTTGTTACTTCACAAAGAACGTTTGGATTCTGTGGTCATTTCAAAACTCCATTTAAAAGATACCAAGGAGCCAAACCTGACCACCTGGAAAAACTTCTTAGGCAAGCTTAAGAACCCGCTTCATGAAGTTAAGATCGGCTTGATCGGAAAATACAATGAACTGCCGGACGCCTATAAATCCATCTATGAATCCTTTGTGCATGCAGGTGCAGTGAACGAATGTAAAGTTCGGGTGCAGCCCATTCACGCGGAGGCCCTGGAGGGCAGTTACAAGGATGTAAGCAAGGCGCTTACCGGCCTGAATGGCATTTTGGTCGCTCCGGGATTTGGTGAGCGGGGCATTGAAGGCAAACTCAGCGCCATTCGTTTTGCACGCGAAAACAATGTTCCATTTTTTGGCATCTGCCTGGGGATGCAAACTGCCTGTGTCGAATTTGCCCGCAATGTTTTGGAACTTAAAGACGCGGCCAGTACGGAGGTGAATCCGGATACAGAGCATCCAGTGATTGATATGATGGCAGAGCAAAAAAATATCATCCAAAAAGGGGGGACCATGCGTCTGGGCGCCTACGACTGCACCTTGAAGAAAAAGTCAAAAGCGCTGGAAGCCTATAAAACAGCTCAGATCAAGGAGCGTCACCGGCATCGCTGGGAGTTTAACAATAAATATCTGGAGACCTTTGAAAAGGCCGGGATGATTGCAACGGGGGTCAATCAGGAAACTAATCTGGTAGAGATCATCGAGATTCCTGCACTCCGATGGTTTGTAGGGGTACAATTCCATCCGGAACTGAAAAGCACCGTAGAGAATCCGCACCCATTATTTGTGGCATTTGTGAAGGCAGCCATGGGATAGATGTAAGTACCAACTTTATTTAGAAAGCAGCATTGTTGTGTTTTTGTTTGTATTGGCATACACTTTGCAACAATAACCTGACGGCAATGCCGTTTTTACCCGCAAGGTTCTAAAACCATCGTCATTCATACCGAAATTAAGCATTTTCTATCATGAAAAATTGGCAAAAATTCATCGCATTCGCCTTTGTGGCTGCACTTTTTTTACTTGAATCCTGCCACCGTGGCTACGGCTGCCCTGGCGCTGACCTTTAATCATTCTTATGCCTCTTCACTGGATACCACTCGAATCATTTGAAGCCATTGAGCAACTAAAAAACCGCTCGAAAGAAGTTCCTTGCCTTATTTTTAAGCATAGCACCCGCTGCAATATCTGCACCATAGCGAAGTACAGGCTTGAAGATGACTGGAATTTTGAGCCGGGAGAAATGGAAGCTTACTACCTCGATGTACTCCTCTTTCGTCCGGTATCCCTGAAGGTTGCAGAGATGTTTCAGGTACATCATGAATCTCCTCAGGTGCTGCTGATCGTAAATGGTGATTGTATCTACGATGCCTCACAATTAGACATCACCATGGAAGAACTCAAAGAGGGATTGACTGCAAAATTTTGATAATCAAGTCTCTATCACCGATATTAAAAGGTGTCTGTTACGTGCAGGCACCTTTTTTTCTTGTTACTGCGTGAAAACAATTAGAATTCTCTATCGGTTACTTTTTTTTGGGGTGTATACAGCGCTCATTGTAGCCGAGATCTGGTTGCGCAATCGTTTTTGGGGATCTGACATTCAAAGGTCCATGCGGGTGCGTCGAAGATGGGCGCAAAACCTGCTTCATGTCGTGGGCTTGTCCGTAAAAACGGAAGGTGTTGCGCCCGATTTCCCCTGTCTGATCGTAAGCAACCATAGATCTTATCTTGATCCGATTATTATGCTGCGGGATGTTCTGGGCTACCCGGTGGCCAAAGCGGAATTGTCCAGATGGCCCTTGATCGGGAAAGGCGCTAAAATGGCAGGTATTCTTTACCTCCGTCGAGAAAATGCGGGTAGCCGATCCGGAATTTTGAGGCAAATGCTGGAGAAGATGGAAGCAGGCTTTCCAGTCATTATTTTTCCTGAAGGGACCACCTCCGGAGTTAAAGGCACCTTGCCGTTTAAAAAAGGCGGTTTCAAACTGGCAGCCCAGGCAAATATTCCTGTGGTACCTGTTGCGATCGTATTTGAAGATGAACAGGACTTTTGGATCGGCAAGGAAACCTTTTTAAGCCATGCCAGGCGCCGGTTTGCAGTGCCCAAAATATCCGTACAGCTTTATTATGGAACTCCGATGCGCGGAAATGATCCGGAAGTTTTACTTGCTGAATCACATCGTTGGATCGAGTCAAAATTATTTTTAACCCAATAAATAACAGGGGGAATTTTATTGCACATGGCGCCATAATGGTATGATGATCAAGGATACATTCCTACCTTTGCGCTGTGATTTGCTTAATTCCATTTTGTTATGGTCGCTTTTTTTTCCTTCCAAAACATTCTAGCCCAACCATTGAGGCACAACAACATGAATTCAACACAGTCTTCTGTCCGTAAGGGCATCTTGGCTTTATTAGTCGTTTTACTGATCGGCGGCGCCTATTTTGCATGGGAACCGATCAAAGGATTTTGGTTCCCGGCGGTATCGGACAAACTTGCCGACCCTTATGTTTACATACCTACAGATGCATCTTTTGAAGACGTGGTTTTGATCCTGAAAAGAGGAGCGTTTATCAAGGATGAAGTAAATTTTCGCTGGCTTTCGGAACAAATGAATTATCGGAAGCCAAAAATGCGCGCAGGACGATATAAGGTTGAACCAGGATGGACCAACCGTCAATTAATTCAGCAGCTCCGCAATGGTCCACAAGCACCTGTTAAAGTAGTTTTGAACAACGAACGCCTGACCGAAGAGGTAGCTGGGAAGGCAGCCCGATTCATTGAGTCTGATTCTTTTGCCCTCGTAAACACCTTTAAGGATGGCGCCTTTCTGAACGAACTTGGCTATGACGAGGCCACTTTGCTTACTGCCTTTATTCCAAATACATACGAGATGTACTGGAACACTGATCCGAAGAGTTTTGTCCAGAAAATGATCAAAGAGCATGAGGCGTTCTGGGATAAAAATGATCGTCGCGCCAAAGCGAAGGTTTTAGGTTTGACCGAAAAGGAAGTTTACACCCTGGCTTCCATCGTCGAACGAGAAACCAATGCAAATATTGAAAAGCCTACCATCGCCGGGGTTTACCTGAACCGCCTGCGCATTGGCATGAAACTCCAGGCAGATCCGACCAGTGTTTTTGCTACCCGGGATTTTAAGACCCGTCGGGTGACAGACTATCATACCACGTTTGACTCTCCTTACAATACATATGTGTATAAGGGTTTGCCGCCTGGTCCGATCAGTATGGCATCCATCCCGAGCATTGATGCAGTGCTGAATCATGAAAAGCACGATTACCTGTATTTCTGTGCCAAGCCGGATGAATCGGGTACACATGCTTTTGCAATAAGCTTTGCAGCACATAAGATGAATGCTACCCGTTTCCAGAATTATGTGAAGACGCGGAAGTATTAGAACAAAAACTTAATTTGACAATCTGATTTGAATGAACTACGCAAAAAATATCCTCGAAACCATTGGGAATACACCACTCGTGAAGCTCAACAGCGTTGCTGTTGATATTCCCGGTTTAGTTTTAGGAAAGGTGGAAACCTTTAACCCGGGGCATAGTATCAAAGATCGGATGGCGGTGAAAATGATTGACGATGCAGAAGCCAGAGGGGATATAAAACCGGGCGGTACGATCATTGAATGTACCTCTGGTAATACTGGAATGGGCCTGGCGCTGGTAGGCTGCGTGCGGGGTTACCGTTGCATTTTTGCAACGACCGATAAGCAAAGCAAGGAGAAAGCAGACATGCTGAAGGCGCTCGGTGCAGAAGTGATCGTTTGTCCGACCAATGTGGGCCCGGAAGATCCGCGATCTTACTATTCCGTTGCAGAACGTTTAAGCAAAGAAATACCCAATTCTTTTTGGTGCAACCAATATGACAATCTTTCGAACCGTCAGGCACACTATGAAAGCACCGGACCGGAGATCTGGAAGCAGACCGATGGAAAAATCACCCATTTGGTGGTTGGTGTCGGCACAGGAGGGACAGTGAGTGGAACAGCTAAATATTTAAAAGAGCAGAATCCCAACATTCAGGTCTGGGGTGCAGATGTGTTTGGTTCCGTTTTTAAAAAATACCACGAAACAGGCATCTTTGATCCAAAAGAGATCTATCCATACATCACAGAAGGCATCGGTGAAGATATTTTGCCCGCCAATGTTGATTTCAGCCTGATCGATTTATTTGAAAAAGTGACCGATAAAGACGCTGCACTATGGGCGCGTCGCCTGGCCAAAGAAGAAGGCATCCTACTCGGATATTCCGCCGGAAGTGCGATGGGCGCCCTCTGGCAGCTTCGTGGAAAGCTGAAGGAAGACGATGTAGTTGTAGTAATCTTTCATGATCATGGAAGCCGTTATGTAGGAAAGATCTACAACGATGATTGGATGCGTGAAAGGGGCTTCCTGGAAGATGAGTTGAAAATAAGTGACCTGATCGCCAGAAAAAAGGACCGCAGGTTTTTTGGTGCTCAGGTGGGTGATTCTGTTCGAAATGCCTTCAATCTGATGAAATCGCATGATCTAAGTCAGTTGCCGGTTCTGGACGGGGGAAAAGTAGTTGGTTCCATTACCGAGACCCAGGTATTACATTTCATCCTGGAAAATCCCTTGAATAATTCAGAAAAGCCACTCAGCGAGGTCATGGGCGAGCCCTTTCCTATTGTAAATGACGATCTTCCGATCAGTCAGCTCAACCGATACATCTCCAAAGAAATGCCGGCGGTCATTGTTTACGATCGCACCGGCGTCATGCACATCGTCACACAATATGATCTGATACAGGCGATTTAATAGCTTGTTCGGGAATTGGTTTTGAGCCGAAAGCGAGCCAAAATCCAATTCCCGAACAAGCTCTAAGAAATCGGTCGAAGTAATCCGGTTTTACCCATCTTTGCCCTTGTTTATAATCCGCGCCCCAAGCGAACCTCCCCGTTCTGATTTCTGAGGTTACACAACGCACTGTTAATTGCTTGCCCGGGTGGAAGAAAATTGGATAATAAACGTTTTGCGCCCGGCAAAACCTAAACCGACTTTCAAATGGATTTGGAAACACACACTTTAAGCAGCACGCTGCTCCCCAAATTTTCCATCCTTGCCTTTTTATGCATTTTCCCATTTTGTCTTCAAGGACAAACCCTGGAGAATTGTACCAATGGCTTGGATGATGACGGCGACGGACTCATCGATTGTTTTGATACCGACTGTACCTGCACCGGTCAGTGCGATAGTTTTTATTACAAAACCTGCAATCCGGATTGTGCGTACCTGCCTCCCTGTGGGCCTGTTTCTCTGGCTACCAAATGGGTATCCAATGCAGAAACAGGCACTTATTCACCTATGGTTGCCGGAGATCTGGACGCAGATGGCATCCCTGAAGTGATCACCACTCTGGTGGAAGGATCTGAGTTATACATTCTCAACGGGGCTACCGGACAGATCAAGACCCAAATAAGCAATCCGGGCGTTCAATGGATCGGAGGGACCGCCCCGGCCATTGCGGATCTGGATAATGATGGCTTTGGTGAGATCGTTATTGTGGGTGGAGACCGAAAGCTGTACTGCTACGAACATACCGGAGCCCTCAAGTATGTCAGCACCTCCCTGGTCGGATACAATATCCGGTATCGTTACGGAGTGCCCAATATTGCAGATTTTGACCACAATGGGTGGCCAGAAGTCAATATTGGCAACCAGGTATTCAATGGGCAGACAGGTGCTCTTCTAGCTTCCGGTGGAAATTTCTTGTCGGATGGTGAACACCCGGCAAGGGTAGCATCGGGCTATTCGTTTGCGTCGACGGTTGCAGCAGATGTATTTCCCACCAGTGCTTGTGGAGGTTGCCAGGGCCTGGAGATCATTGCCGGCAACCAGGTGCTCTCTGTGAATCTCGTTACCGGGGTAGTGGCCCCCATTGCATTTGCACCGCTCAACTTTTCTGACGGATATACCAGTGTGGCCGACTTTGATGGCGATGGCGACCTGGATGCTATTGTACAAGGACAAAGAAACGGACAGAATACGGTTTATATCTGGGATCTTCAGTCGGGTACGGTGATCAGGCAGTACAAATTGCTCAATAACTGGAGTGAGGCTGCATCGCGGGTCAATGTGGCCGATCTGGACGGGGATGGATTGCTGGACGTAAGTTTTGTGGGGCACCCTTACATCTATGCACTCAAAAATAACTTTACAGCCCTTTGGATCAATCCGGTCAATGACCCTTCCTCCGTTACCTGCACCAGCATTTTTGACTTTTGCGGTGATGGCTCCTCAGAAGTCGTGTACCGAAGTGAGGAAAAACTTCAGATCCTGGATGGCGCAACCGGGAATGTAAACTGGGAAGATGCCTGCCTGAGTTTTACCCACATTGAAAATCCGCTGATCCTGGATGTGGATAATGACGGGAAAACTGAAATTCTGATCGAATGTGGCACCAATGGCAGTAAAGTCACAGGTACAGTGATCGCCTATGAAGCGGTAGGTACTCCAAATATTAAAACCCGGAAGGTCTGGAATCAACACGGTTATTTTAATACCAATATCAATGATGACCTAAGTGTTCCGCAGTACCAGCAGATGCAGCATATTGTAGGGGATAAGCTCCAGTTGAATACTTTCATGAACCAGTATTTCAATCCGACCTTTCCCTCTCCGGATGCTGCGATCACGCTTCTGGGTTCGCCCAGCTGTGATCAGGATTCAATCCTGCTGACCGTCGAGATCTGTAATGGCGGGGATAATATTTTCCCGGTCAATGCACCAATTTCGCTCTATACCGGAAATCCTCAGACCAGTGCTGCTACCTGGGGAGGCATTGTAGCCTTTACCCCGGAGATAGAATTAGGCGTCTGCGATACCCTTTCTTTCAGGATCCCAAGGATTGCCAATGATTCGGTTTTTCTGGTGCTGAATGATGACCATTCCACGCTTCCTCCATTCAATTTGTCAACGGACTTTCCGGTGACGAGTATTGGGGAATGCGCTTTTGCCAACAATATTGCGGCGTTTTACTTTCCATATCAACCACAGAGCATTTCCCTGGGGCAAGACACCTCTATTTGTGATCTGAGCACCATGTTGCTCAATGCTGATGGTCAGGATCTGCTGAGCTGGAGCTGGTCTGATGGCTCTTCGGATTCCACTTTGACCGTGCAGGGGCCTGGAACGTATGCTGTTACCATCACAGACGTCTGTTCCATCCTGCAATCAGATACTTTGCTGGTAGGTTTATACACCGGAACAAGTGTGGACCTTGGACAAGACATCGCAGTTTGTCCGGGTGAAACGGCTACCCTGAGCGCTGCGGGATTTGATATGTACAGCTGGAGTTCGAGTACAGCACTCAGTTGTACCAACTGTTCCAGTGTTTCTTTGGATCCAACGGATCCCACCCTGGTAACTTTTAAAGGAAGTTATGCCTATGGATGTTCTGCTAATGATACCGTTTTGGTTTTCCTACATCCATCTTATAATCAGACGGTGGACACCACCATTTGTTATGGAAGTTTCGTAGTATGGAATGGACAGTCTATTCAGCCGGACAGCAACCAGGTCTTTGCGTTGCAGACCATTCAAGGCTGTGATTCAACCGTACTGGTTAGGGTACATGGCACCGGTGTTGGAACTTACAACATCACCATTGATACCTCCATCTGTTATGGTAGCACCCTGAACTGGTATGGGCAATCCATAGAAATTGACAGTAGTCGACTTTATTCGCTTCAGACGACCACAGGCTGTGATTCCACAGTACTCGTCAGGGTACATGGTACGGGTGTTGGGACACATAGCATCACCCTAGATACCTTTATTTGTTATGGCAGCACGCTGATCATGAACGGGCAGTCCATCGAAATTGACAGCAGCAGGCTGTTTTCGCTTCAAACCACCACGGGTTGTGATTCGACGGTCCTGGTTCGGGTCCATGGCACCGGTGTGGGCACTTACAATATCACCATAGATACTTCGATCTGTTATGGCAGCACTTTGATTTGGAATGGTCAATCCATCGAACCGGACAGTAATCGCCTGTTTGCCCTTCAAACGATCACGGGCTGTGACTCTACGGTCCTGGTTCGGGTACATGGAACGGGAGTAGGGACTTTCAATTTTACGGTAGACACCGCCGTTTGTCTGGGCTCCACCCTGCAATACCTCAACACCAATATTGAGCCAGAGGATGAAATGACCTTTTATCTGACGGCCAGTACGGGCTGCGATTCTACCGTACTGGTGCGTGTTGCGCCACTCGACACCTTCTATCTGATTGAAACCCGGCAGATCTGTTATGGCGAATCTTCCAATGTTTTTGGGGTAGATCAAACGACGAGTGGATCTTTCACCGGAAAATTTACAGCCAGCAATGGCTGCGATTCTACGATTCTAGTCAGTTTATATGTGTTGCCGCAGATACAATTGCAGGTGGATGGTACAATAGCCTGTTTTGGAGAAGCGAATGCTTCCTTATCGGCTACGGTAGCCAATGGGGTTCCGCCGATCACTTATACCTGGGATTTTACCGGAAACCCGGCAGCCACGCTGGACAATATTTCTGCAGGAACTTATGCATTGACTGTAACAGATGGCAATGATTGTACAGAGACCAGTGTGGTGACCATTGATCAGCATCCCCAAACCATTTTCACCACCGAAACAGATTCGGTACGTTGCTTTGAAGAAAGCAACGGCGCCATCCGGATCCTGTCAGCGGATCCGTCTTTGTTATTTCAGTTCAATGACGGGGCCTTTTCCCAGGTACTAGATTATGGTAACCTGCTTGCCGGGGATTACGCCATTGTAAGTCAGGATGTTTTTGATTGTCAGGATACTGTTTTGGTCTCAGTGCTTCAGCCACCGCCGTTGTTTGTACAATTGCCGGCAGATACAACCATACAATTTGGAACGTCCCTGCCCTTGCAGATCGGGCTGGGCGGATTGGTGCCCGTATCCTGGACCTGGAGTGACACCTCCTACCTCAGTTGTTTGAGCTGTCCGAATCCAATAGCTACACCGCTGGAAACCACGCGTTATGAACTGACCATTAAAGATGAAAATGGTTGTGCGGCGACCGATGTCATGCTCCTGATGGTGGAACAATTGATCGGGGTTTATATCCCCAATGTGATCAATGAATCCGGCGACAATTCCGTACTGACTCCAGGCTTCAACTCGGCAGTGCGCCAGGTGAACCTGTTCCGCATATTTGACCGATGGGGTGGCTTAATGCATGAAACCAGAAATGCACTTCCGGGCGATACCTCCCTTTCCTGGGATGGCCGCTTTGGTGGCGATCTGGTCAACCCGGGGGTATATGTCTGGCAAATCGAATTGGAGTTGGCAGATGGCACAGTCTTGAAAAAGACCGGCGATCTGACGGTGGTCCGATGATTAAAAACTAGAATTAAATTTCAGTAACGCAATCCACCCAAATTTTGATCCTGCCTGGCCTCGTAGAGGCTTAATATCGGTAGCAAGGAATTTGGGAGGTATATAGACCTCGTAGAGGTCTAACATTGGTCATTCATATCCATGAACCCATCGATGTTAGACCTCTACGAGGTCTTTTTGCTTTAACATATAACGGCTACAAACGTTTGACCTCTCCGAGGTCCAACATGAGTCATCCCGAATTTTGAGCGTGCCGGGATACAGATGTTATCATTTTGGGGTAGAATCAAATTATTTTCAAAAAACTAAACGCTTCGTTAAACCCTAGTTCCTGGTTGCCGTCAAAGTTCCCAAATCCCTCCTAAACCAAATATAGTTTTTACCATCAACCCTCCTACGCTCTAAAGGGCTATGGCGGGTAAACAATCCTTCCAGAACAATGGCATCACTCTCTCCTTTGACGGGTCCGCTGGACCATCGACGCGCCGCTCACCTGTTACGCCGCACGAGTTTCAATTTTACGAAACCTAAAGTGAACCAATTGGCCGGGCTAACTGTGACACAAGCGAGCAATTCGCTGTTGCAATTGAACCCGCTGCAGCAAAGTCAGCCCATTTACAAGGACCTGACCAATCAAAGCAATCCGGTTCAAACCTGGTTGCTCCCACTGCCAGGCTCTGCACAGAACGTCCCGGCCCAAGACTTTGTCTTGCGGCGTTGGGCCATGGTCTGGTGGTGCAATGAAGCCTTGCGGGATACGGGCATCGGGCATAAAATGCAGTTCTTTTTGCACCAGTTCATGCAGGTGACGGCCAATACCGGACGGAGTTCCAGTTTCTTTGATTACCTGCAACTGCTGCGCTGGAGCGCCCTGGGGAATTTCAAAAAACTGGCCTATAAGATCGTAACGGATAACTCCATGTTGTTGTACCTCAATAACAATGAAAATACCAAGTCCAACCCGAATGAGAATTTTGCCCGGGAGTTTCTCGAACTCTTTACCATCGGGAAAGGCCCCCAAATCGGTCCTGGCGACTACACCAATTATACCGAAGATGATATCGTCGAAGCCGCCAAAGTACTGACCGGTTTTCGCGTTCGGTTTAACCGCGATGTCATAGATGCCGAAACAGGAATTCCCCGTGGAGATGCTGTTTTCGGTCAGCATGTATTGGGAAACAAAACGTTTTCCTCCAAATTCAACAATAAAGTGATCACTGGTGCGACCAACGCCACGGGCATGTGGGTGGAGCTTCAGACATTTGTGGACATGATCTTCGCACAACCGGAAACCGCCAAAAACCTGTGTCGCCGGCTTTACCGCACTTTTGTGAGCCGGAATATTACCACCGAGATCGAAACAGACATCATTGTGCCCTTGGCCAATACCCTGATCGCCAATAATTTTGAAATGAAACCGGTGTTGCAGCAGCTCCTGAAAAGTCAGCATTTCTACGACGCGGATGACTCGGACAATGCAGATGAGATCATCGGTGGAATGATCAAATCGCCGCTGGAGCTCAATTACCAGACCATGTCCTTTTTTGGAATGCCTTTGCCGGACCCGGTCACTAACACCGCGGCTTATTTCCAGATCTTCGAAATGGGCATGCTTCAGCGGGCTTTCGGTACGGCCAATCTGCCGCTCTTTTTTGCAGCAGACGTAGCGGGCTATCCTGCCTATTATTCAGATCCGGATTATAGTCACCAGTGGTTCAACTCCAGTACCATCATCACCCGATACAAGGTGGGTGAAATGTTCCTCAGCGGAAAACTGACCATTGGAAACCAGGTCAATGCGCAGCTGGGTACCAAACTTGATATCGCGCCCTGGGTGAAAAACAGCGGGGTGATCTCTAATGCCCTGGATTCACAGATTCTGGTGGAAGACCTGCTCAAATACTTGTTGCCGGAACCAGTGGACACTGATCGGTTCAACTATTTCCACATCCAGATTTTTCTGGACAACCTACCTCCGGCGGACTGGACGTATGAATGGCAGAACTATCTGACCACCAATGATGCCACCGAAGTGACCCTGGCACTTCAAAGGCTTATCAAAGCGATCCTGTATTCACCTGAATTCCAAACTTTTTGAGTATTTGGTTAAGTGGGGATTTGGGGATTTGTTGTGCCAAGGCATGGCATTCGAATGCGCCAAGCTGTAAGTACGGATGCCATGTTCAGGAACAACAAATCCCCAAATCCCCAAATACCGATTCCACAAATCAACAAAATTATGAAGCGTAGAAATTTTCTCAAAATATTTCCAGCCGCAACCGTAACACCGTTTGTGGTAAATGGAACGGCCATGCGACCCTTTGCAAACAGCCAAATGGCCCGCCTGCTGAACAGTTGTGAAGGGGTGGAAGATCGGGTGCTGGTGTTGATCCAACTCAAGGGTGGCAATGACGGCCTCAACAACATCATCCCGGTCGAGCAATACGACACCTATGCCAACCTGCGTCCGAGCATTGGCATTCCGGAGAGCGCGTACATCAATCTCGATGGCACCCTGTCCAATGCAGATCAGGTGGGCGTGCACCCATCTTTATTGAAAGTCAAGGAATTGTATGATAAAGGTTGGGCAACGGTAGTCCAAGGCGTGGGTTACGAAAGCATGAATCAAAGCCACTTCAAGGGCACTGACCTTTGGATGAGTGGCGGCGATGGTACTCAGGCCAACAACAACATCCGTTCCGGTTGGATGGGCCGCGCCCTCCAGGCTTTTTACCCGGATGTGGTGGGCGTGCCTACTACCAATATGCCCGATCCGCTGGGCATTCAGATCGGCGATCCAACCACTGCACTCGGATTCCACACAGAAACGGAGCACCAGAATGTGATCAATCTGAGTGGACAGGATGCAGCCGGATTTTATTCGCTGATCCAGACCATCGGGGGGGCTCCGATCCTCAATGTGCCCGATTCGGAACACGGCACAGAATTGGAATTCATCATGGGCGTGGAGCAAAGCACCAGTTTGTATGCGCAGCGCATCTCTCAGGTGTTCAACGCGGGTTCTAATTTTCTGAGTAGTTACAATACCAGCAACGTCAACAGCCGTTTTGCTCCGCAGCTGCAGACCGTCGCCCGACTGATCAAAGGTGGTTGCAAGACCAAGATCTACCTTTGTCAACTGGGTGGATTTGATACCCACAATGCGCAGGTCGATGGCGGTAATCCGACCAATGGCGAACATGCTGAGCTCCTGCTTGAATTGGCCGAATCCATCAAAAGCTTCATGGATGATCTGGAAGGTCTGGGCATTGC
>JBILHS010000084.1:0-26131 GCA_044350425.1 Saprospiraceae bacterium
AGTATAGTCGGGCGAAAGCAAAATTGAGGGAAATGCTTTCATCAAATGTGGTCAATTAGTGGAATGTGGTCAATGTGGACAATTGGCGTTGGACCTGGGTTTTTCATTGATCACATTTGGAATTTGAACCCATTAAGCCCATTAACCAAATTAGAGAAAACGTTTACTAAACTTTAAAAGTTTAGTAAACGTCGGTCTTCATCAAATCACAAACAAAAAATGACCGATTCACTAAATATATTCATTCAACAAAACCGCAACGCATTCGATGCCGCAGTACCGGGTGCCCATGGCTGGCCGGGACCGGAGCGTATGCTGGAACGCTTGCCGGACTCAGATTTGCTGGAGCAGCAATTGATGTGCGACCGGGTACTTTTAGATACGAAGTCGCCTTCTGAAACCGTGTGGGCAGGGATTGAAAAAACACTGGACGAAAATGCCAGGCATGCAGGTCTTGAATCCTTTATCCGGCAAAACCGGGAGGCATTTGACAGCGAATTGCCGCAGGGACAAGCCTGGGAAAAGATTGCGGGAAGCCTGCCCAAACCAAAGGCGATCAAGGTACATATCGGTTGGCAACGCTCGATCATGCGCATCGCTGCTTCCCTGGCACTTCTGGTGGCTGGTATTGGTGGGGGCATCTGGTACGAACGGCAAGGAGTCGCCGCATCCGGCATGGCCATGAGCGATGTTTCGGGAGAATACAAGGAACTTGAACAATTTTACCAACGCGGCATTTCCGTAAAGCAGGAAAAACTGGCAACCTTCACAGGCAACCAGCCAGCGGAAGTCGGTGAAGATCTGGAACAACTGGATGAGGTCATGGAACAACTGCGCCGCGAACTGGCAGAGGTTCCACCTGGCAATCGCGAACAAGTAGTTCGGGCTATGATCAATAATTATAAGGCCAAAATGGCTATTCTTCAACGGGTTTTGGAACGTCTGGAAGAAACAAACCACGGGGACGACAACAGTAAACAAAGCAATGGAATCAAAAACATTTAAACCTGCAGCCATGGCCAGCAAAAGAGCGGCCATCCTCTTGTGCCTCTTTTTGGGGCAAACTTTCGCCGCATGGGCGAATGGACCAATGCAAGAATTCACCAAAACCATCAACCGGGAGTTTGGCACCTCCGCCGATGGAACCACCGCCCTTTATAACAAGTACGGTACGGTAAATGTAAAAACCTGGCAGAACAACTCTGTCAAAATTGACGTAACGATCGTAGTCAGCGCTAAAAACCAACGTGATGCCGATGAAACTTTCAAAAGCATCAACGTTAACTTTACCAGCACCTGGGGTTATGTGAAAGCTGAGACCATGATCGCAGAGGACATGAATTATGGCGGTGGCAACTGGTGGCCGGCTAAAACCTGCGGCGACGACTTTAAGATCAATTATGAGGTCTGGATGCCCGTTTCCAATCAACTGGACCTGAAGAACAAATACGGCAACGCCTGGGTCGCTGCGCTCAAAGGCAAACTGATCGCCGACATCAAATACGGCGAACTGCGTGCAGAAGCCATCAGCAACGATGTGGACCTGAATCTTGGATACGGTAAAACCTGGCTTACCAAAGTGAATAACCTCTACGGTCAATCCAGCTACAGCGAACTGAATATTACCGAGGCCAATGACATTCAGCTGGACACCAAATACTCAGAAACCAAGGTGGACAAGGCCAATAACCTGCGGATCACCTCTAAATACGATGACTTTAACCTGGGCGTAGTAGAAGAGCTTCGTTTGCAGACCAAATATGCCAATCTGCGCAGCAATAGCGTGCGGACAGCCTACATCACGGCTCAATATTCCGACATGGGTTTTGTCACCGTCCGCGATGGCTTAGATGCCGACATGAGTTATGGAAGCCTGGATATTGATGCCCTGAGCCGCAATTTTTCCAACGTGAACGTGGTCGGCAAATACACCGGCGTCTCCGTTGCTATGGAGCGTGGTGCTGTATACCGCTTTGACGCGGAGGTGAATTATGCGGATGCACATGTGCCGACCGCAGCTACGGTGAAAAGTCGCAGCGACTCCGGCAATCGTGAAACGATGAAAGGATATTTGGGCAACGAAGGCGCGAAAGGTCTGGTGAAGGCCCGGCTTACTTATGGGGATTTTGTGATCAAATAGTTTGGACGGTTGACGGTGCACGGTTGATGGTGGACGGTGCGCGGTGGGAGCTCGGAGGTTTTTGGAAATCTCCGAGCTCTTTCAGCTGAAAAAGGGTTTTCCAGGCATTGCTGGAAAACCCTTTTTTAATAAATTTAAACCCTGGCTTGTTTACGCTGTTTAAGCTCCTTATGACTCCGAAAGAACGCCTTTTACTCCTGGCCCTTGCCGCCGTTAACTTCACCCACATCATGGATTTTATGATCATGATGCCTCTGGGACCGCAGTTGATGGACCTGCTTAAAATAAATCCACAACAATTTAGCCTGTCTGTTTCCGCATACGGGATCACTGCCGGGGTTTCGAGCTTTGCTGCAGCATTTTTTGTAGACCGGTTCGACCGCAAGAAGGTATTGCTCTTTGCTTATGTTGGTTTTTTATTGGGCACGTTTTCTTGTGGCTTAGCGCCGAATTACGAATTTTTGGTGGCTGCTCGCGTGCTGGCAGGGCTATTTGGCGGTATGATCGGTGCACAGGTACTGGCCATTGTAGCCGACACCTTTGAATACAACCGCCGGGCTTCTGCCATGGGTGTACTCATGACTGCATTTTCAGTTGCCTCGGTGGCAGGGGTACCGACCGGCTTATGGCTGGCTGCAAAATTCAGTTGGCACATGCCATTTTTAGCGATCGGCTTTGTGGGTATTGCTGTGTTTGTGCTGGTAGCACTGGGTGTGCCGCCCATGGATAAACACATCCGGGAAAAATTGCCCTCCCACAAACCCTTTCAGGTACTTACCGACATATTCAAAAACCCGAATCAGATGCGTGCCCTTTCGCTATCTATCGTACTGATGATGGGGCATTTTATCATCATTCCATTCATCGCACCCTCGCTGGTAGCCAATGTAGGGTTCCAGCAGGATGACCTTTTTCTGATCTACCTTATTGGGGGATTGCTCACCATCTTTACTGCACCTTTAGTGGGTAAACTGGCTGATAAGCGCGGAAAATATCCTGTTTTTGTGTTTTTTGCGCTCTTTTCACTCCTCCCGGTCTGGCTGATCACCAACCTTTGGCCTATGCCTCTTTGGGCGGTACTGACTATTACTGGTCTGTTCTTCATCATGATCAATGGACGGATGATTCCTACCCAAGCCTTAATATCAAGTGTAGTAAACCCAGAACAACGGGGTGGATACATGAGCATCAATGGTTCCGTGCAGCAACTTGCTACCGGATTTGCAGCCATGCTCGGAGGTCTTATCGTTGCGAAAACTCCGGATGGGCACCTCATGCATTATGACTGGGTGGGCTATTTTTCTATTGCGCTTATTCTCATAAGTGTCTGGCTGGCCGGGCGGGTGAAACCAGTTGATTAATGTGGTCAATTAAATGAATGTGGTCAATGTGGTCAATTTATTGAATGTGGTCAATGTGGTCAATTTTATTGAATGTGGTCAATGTGCCACGCTTGACCACAGATTCCAGGCCCCAACCCATTGACCACATTGAACACATTCAATAAATTGACCACATTTTACATTGGCCTCGTGCCATACATCTTCCCCTGCCGCGTCATTTTGATCAGGTAATCCAGCCTTTTTTGCGCTTCAGGACGGCGGCTCAGGCTTTTGATCTCGGCGATCCAGGCGATTTTCAGCCGTTTATAGCGTGGGGGAAACGATTGAAAAACGCTCCAGACCTCCGGCTCGGCCCGAAGCTGCACTTCCACCCAATCGGGCAACTCCGGCACTTCTTCCGGCCGACCGATCTGGTCTTTAATGGGTTCAATCCCTGCTGGCGTCATGAGACCGTTGGCCTGGAGTTTCCAGACCCGCTGCCGATTTAGTTCGGAGAAAAAGCTCTTTTTACGACGAGGAGTGATGCGTTGCACCGTACTATCCAGGTCGTATTTTTTTACTGTGCCATCGATCCAACCGAAACACAGGCATTCTTCTACCAGATCGTCGTAGGAAACAGATGGTTGGCCAGAAGCTTTTCTAAAAGTACGCACCCAGACCTCCGTTGCTGTTTTGTGATTGCTTTCCAGCCAGGCGCGCCATTCTGCCCGGTTGGTTGGGTAAAAGACGAGGGTGATCTCCATAAATAGTTAAGACATTAGAATCCATCGAAATTGGTAGAGATGAACAGCTGTTTTTCTATTAAACATCCAATATCCAACAAGGAATTTCTTTGTTAGACATTGGATATTTATCCGTGCCTACCGGCCCAACAGCACGATCCCCCATTCTGAATCAAGGGTCACTTTCCCGCTATTAACGGTTAGTTTTTGACCGGAATAATAATCTTTCACCACAGCCCCGTTGGCAAAAACGCCCCCTATATCCAGTGTTTTTCTTCCTTTAGGCAAATCAAGCCCCACTACTACTGCATCTGAATATTTGCCAGCAGTATAGATCCTTTTGAAGGTATAGGGTAACACCGTTAACATCGTATGGGTACCTGCGCCAACAGCGGGATGTTCTTTTCGGAAAACACCCAGTTTTTGCCAGTGCAAAAGCACCTCCTGAGTTTTGAACCCATTTCGTTCGGTATTGATAGCCAGTTCATTCCAATTCATAAAAGAACGAAGGGTAGCATCCCCCTGGGTTCCCGGTATCTCCAATGAGCGGGAAGTTTCATCTCCGTAATAAACTTGTGCTGCACCAGGGCAGAGCAAGAGCCGGGTGCCTGCTTCGAGCGGCTTTTGCCTGGCTTTATCGTATGGGCCGCCATCATCATGTGAGGTCAGGTAGTTCAGCACACTTTTGCCCTTTATTTCGGTCCTCAGCAGGTGGTCATACTTGGAGAACATGGCCTCGTAAGAGTTCTTTTGTGCATCACTTTTGAGGTCAAAATTGATCAACGCGTCAAAGCCGTTTGCAAAAAAATCTACTTTTTTGTCTCCAAAATCAAAAAGCTTACCCCCGGAAACACCGTAATTATACACCTCTCCAACGACGTAAAATGGGCTATTGTCCAAAACTTTGGTTCGGTTTGCCTTCTTCCAATCCCGGAAAGCCAGGTCTGCTTCTTTTCGGAATTCAGCCCAGACACTTTCTTCGATATGCTTGGCGGTGTCGCAACGGTAGCCATCAACCCCATATTTTCGAATATAATCAGTGAGCCATTTAATGATGTAATAACGAGGCGCGCGAGGGTATCCGGTACGCTTGAAGAACGCATCGAGTTCTGCGGTTTCTTTGGCTAAACGACCTTCCTTGCGCCATTTTTCAATTAAAAAAGGAGGCAAATCCACCTCCTTATTGCTTTCTGTGAAAATATCAGGCAGGTTGTCCACCAAAGAACAGGCGGTGGTGGATTCATAAGTTTTGTAGGTGCATTTTGGGCCTGTTCGGGCCCAATCCTTCCAAAAAGGATCCAGACCTGTAGCTGGCCCCGTGTGGTTGATCACACCATCGAGTATGACTCGGATACCGTGCTGATGCGCGGATGTCACGAGTTGGGTAAGATCATTCTCAGTCCCAAAATTTGGATCCAGGCTGGTCCAGTCTTTGGCCCAATACCCATGATAGCCATAAGTATTTCCGGTACCCTCGTCCACTGCGGCATGGATCTGCTCTACAACGGGTGTGAACCAGATCGCGGAAATTCCGAGCCGGTCAAAATATCCATCTTCGATCTTTTGGGTAATTCCTTTGATATCACCGCCCATAAATCCACGAAGCGTAGCTGCTGCTGCGATGCGCCCAAAATTGACATCGTTGCTTTTGTCACCATTTTGGAATCGATCCGTGAGCAGGAAGTAGATATTGGCATTTTGCCACAGAAAAGGTGTTCTGCTGTAAGCCGTTTGAGTAGCCTTTTGCCCACCTGAACAAGAGAAGAGGAATAGAATGAGCAATGAAATTCCAGACCAAAGTTTTTTCATGGAAACCAATTTAGAAAGTAGTGGCGAAAGTAGCGGCTTATAATGATTCGCCTTCCAGGTCTGGCCGAAAAATGCAGGAAGATATTCACACCAAAAAAAATACTGTTTTATATTGTAATTTTCTACATTTACGCCTCCAAAGCTAAATTTTAACAAACCTTTCCTATGGCGCAAAGAATTCGTCCCTGGCGCCGTATCTTTCTATAGCCGGTTACATCAGCCAACGCTCCGATGGCGTAACGGCAAAACTGACGACTAAACTTTTTTTGCACATGCGATCTGTTTACTTGCTACTAACCAGTGCGTTCATTCTTTTTTCAGTATCTCTTTTTGCCCAATGTCCACCACCCGGATTTCCAACCTCCGGCAACAACTGCGGCAGTCCTATTATTTGCGAAAATCTCGATGGCTATTGCAACGAGATCAACAATAACAACCAATCACGGGCATTCCCTTGCTGTGGAGGTTTTACCCTGAACAACGACGAGTGGTTTGGTTTTTTTGCCGGGACAACTACCATCACCATTGACATAGACCCCTCCAACTGTTTGCCAGGGAGCAATGGTAACCTGGGATTACAGGCAGCGATCTACGCAGCCTGCCCACCCGCCAGTCCTAACAATGCATGGTGCAATGCCAACTTGATGGATTCACAATGTTCCTGTGAAGAAGACGTCTTTACGCTCACTGCTACCGACTTTGTGGTCGGTCAGGTGTACTGGTTTGTATTTGACGGCTGTTCTGGTAGCGTGTGCGATTATGCCGTAGATGTTACGGCAGGTCAAACCACTCCATTCCCACCCGATGCTCCGGGTGCTGTAACCGGCCCCACTCCAATCTGCCAGGGCACCTCAGGCGCCTATTCGCTACCCGCAGTGACAGGTGCTTCCACTTACACCTGGACCCTCGTTCCGGCCAACGCTGGAACGATAACCGGAAGCGGCACCAACATCAATGTAAACTGGGCGGCCGGTTTCAGTGGAAATGCAGATGTTTGTGTACAAGTCTCCAATGCATGCTTTCAAGGCGGCACCTCCTGTTTCACGGTGAATGTACTTCCAAAACCTACGGCTACACTTTCCGGGTCGGGGGTGCTTTGTACCAGTTCCGGCAACTCGGTGGATTTGACCGTTACCCTAACTGGCGACCCTGACTGGACCTTTGTGTACGCCATCAATAACGTGAATCAACCTGCCATCACCACCAGTACTTCTCCGTATACCATTGTTGCGACCCAACCTGGAACTTATACGATTAAGACGGTAGTCAGTGTAGATTCTGACCCGGATTGTGCCGGAACGGTGTCAGGCACCGTCGTCATCAATCAGGTAACGCTCAATCCTTCTTCCACCAAAGTGGCGGCCATTTGTGGACAAAGTAATGGCTCCATTGACCTTGCGGTAGGAGGAAATGGAACACCTCCCTATATGTATATTTGGTCGGGTGGAGAAACTATCCAAGACCTGAGCAGTATGCCACCTGGCACCTATACTGTTACCGTTACAGATGCCAATGGCTGTACTGCTACCAATTCGAATACGATTGATGACGTAATTACAGCACCTACTGTGACAGGTGTGGTGGTGAACAATACGACTTGTATTAATGGGAATGGTTCAATAAATCTGACCATTTCACCTGCAACAAACAACTCATTTATCTGGTCAGGTGGTCAAACCACCGAAGACCTCGCAGATCTTACCCCGGGCACTTACACGGTTACAGTCACCCAGTTTGTGACTTGTACGGCCACAGGCTCTTTTACCGTTGCGGACAATCCCAGCCTCCCCAGCCCAACCGCTACAAGCGTCCGAACCAAATGTAGTCTTTCCAATGGTAGTGTAAATGCTACTGTTACAGGGGGCGTATCACCCTATACTTACCTTTGGTCGGATGGTCAAACCACGGAAGACCTTGCTGACATCTTAGCAGGCACGTACACGGTCACCGTAACCGGCGCAAACGGTTGCACCCAAACAGTAAGTATACTCGTTGGTAATGAGGACCCTCCCATAACGCTTGCTGCAACCACCCAGGCAAACACCTCCTGCAACTCCGGGAACGGAAGCATTAACCTTACACCATCTCCCGCTGTCCCTCCTGCTCCATTGGGTGGATATACCTATACCTGGTCTAACGGATCCACGGTGCAAGACCCTGCAGATCTGCTCCCGGGCGACTATACGGTCACTGTGAGCACCGGAGGAACTTGTACTGCAACAGCCACCTACAATGTGCCGGACAATCCCAGCCGGCCTGTGCCAACAGCAACTCCAACACAAAGTACCTGCAACCTCGCTAACGGGAGTATTGATGCCAGTGTGACGGGAGGTGTGGCACCCTACACTTATGACTGGCAAGGGGGCGAGACCACACAAGACCTTTCCAATGTAGCGCCCGGAAACTATACCCTAACTGTAACCGGGGCCAATGGCTGTACGCAAACCATCAGCGTAAATGTGGGAAACAACGACCCTGCCATTAGTCTTTCTGCCAATACGACGCCCAATACTGCCTGCGTAGGCGGAACCGGATCCATTGACCTCACTCCAACACCCGCTGTCCCTCCCGCGCCCCTTGGAAGTTACACTTATACCTGGTCTAATGGCGAAACCACCCAAGACCTGACCGATCTCCCCCCCGGAAGCTATACGGTCACCATAAGCATGGGAGGCAGCTGTACCAGTGTCGCCAGCTATAATGTGGCAGACAACCCAAGCCTTCCTACTCCGACCGCTACCCCTACCCAAGGCTTGTGCAATCTGGATAATGCAAGCATTGATGCCAGCGTAACAGGAGGCGTTTCACCATATACTTATAACTGGTCAAATGGAGCAACCACACAGGATCTGGCCAATATCCCTCCTGGCAACTATACGCTCACGGTAACAGGAGCAAACGGTTGCAGCCGCAGCATTGACGTAAATGTTGGGAATACCAACCCGCCAATCACCCTCACTGCTACCACGGTGGCAAACACGACTTGTATTGGTGGAAACGGAAGTATTAATCTCACCCCAAGTCCTACCAATCCTCCAGCCCCGCTTGGAGGCTACACCTACACCTGGTCAAACGGCGCAACCTCGCAAGACTTAATAGACCTTCCCGCTGGAAGCTATATGGTTACCGTTAGCTCTGGAGGTTCTTGTACTGCAGTGGGCACTTACAATGTTGCAGACAACCCTAATCTGCCAGCACCTACGGCAACTACAGTTCCGAGTACTTGCAACCTTCCCAATGGCAGCATTGATGTCAGTGTAACGGGTGGTGTGGCGCCCTACACCTACACCTGGGCCCCTAACAATGAGACGACCCAGGATCTCTCCAATGTATTGTCCGGAAATTACACAGTTACCGTTACCGGCGCAAATGGATGCACCCGACTCTTGAACGTAACGGTTAACAATAACAATCCTCCAATTACCCTTACAGGCATAGTGGTTGCAAATTCACTTTGTGTTGGCGGAAACGGCAGTGTTGACCTGACGGCTGCACCAGCGAACCCTAATTACACCTATAACTGGTCGAACGGAGAAACTACCCAAGACTTATCCGGTCTGCCGGCAGGTACTTACGTGGTCACTGTAAGTGCGGGGGGAACTTGTACTGCCACAGCTTCTTACACGGTCGTTGACGGCCCTGTTGCACCTGTCCCATCAGCAAGCCCAACGCAAAGCGTTTGTAATCTGGCAAATGGCAGCATCGATGTGAGCGTAACGGGAGGTGTCCCACCCTTTACCTATAACTGGTCAAATGGCGCCACCACGCAGGACATCACTGGTGTACTCCCTGGAGATTATCTGGTTACAGTTACGGGCGCAAATGGCTGCAGCCGGATATTAAATGTAACGGTGGGCAACAATGATCCGTCAATCAGCCTTTCTGCCACTACGGTGGCAAACACCTCCTGTAATAACTCCGGAACCGGCAGCATTGACCTCACACCTACCCCTGCAGTCCCCCCTGCTCCCCTGGGTAGTTATACCTATAACTGGTCGACCGGCGGCACGACCCAGGACATATCCGGACTTCTCCCAGGCACCTACACCGTGACTGTCAGCATGGGGGGCACTTGTACCGCAGTCAACTCTTTTACAGTAGCTGACAACCCGAACCAACCCATGCCAACTGCAACTCCAACCCAGAGCACCTGCAGTCTGGCCAATGGCAGTATTGACGCTAGCGTAACGGGGGGCGTGCCACCTTTTACCTACACCTGGTCAAATGGTACAACCACACAAGACCTGTCCAATGTACTGGCCGGGAGCTATACGCTTACGGTAACCGGGGCAAACGGTTGTACCAGAGCCATCACCGTAGATATTACAAACAACAACCCACCCATCAACCTGACTTCAGCGATTGTTGCCAATACCACCTGTACCGGAGGCAATGGTAGTATTGACCTGACAGCAGCGCCAGCGAACCCGAACTACACTTATACCTGGTCGAATGGAGCAACGTCGCAGGATGTTAATAATCTCACACCAGGAGATTACACCGTCACGGTAAGCGCCGGAGGAACCTGTACCGCTACGGCTACCTACAATGTACCGGACAATCCTAACCTCCCAAACCCCACTGCAACGCCCACTCAATCTACCTGTAGTTCTTCCAACGGAAGTATAGATGCCAGTGTCTCAGGCGGTGTCGCACCCTACACGTATCTCTGGTCCTACAATAACGCGACCAGTCAGGATCTTACCAACATACCTGCAGGAACCTATATACTTACTGTAACCGGAGCGAATGGCTGTACCAAAACCGTTAGTGTGGACGTAGGAAACAACAATCCACCCATCAATGTGACCGCGACCAGTATGCCCAATACGGTTTGTAATGCAAACCCCAACGGGAGCATTAATATTACCGTGACTCCACCCAACTCCGGATATACTTTCTTGTGGTCTAATGGTCTGACTACGGAAGACCTGAATGGTGTGACACAGGGTAGCTATACGGTGACGGTCACCTTAGTCGGAACATGTACCCAGGTAGCGACCTTCGATGTGCCCGACAATCCAAATTCTCCGACTGTTATTCCAACGGTGACCAATACGACCTGTGACTTCTCCAACGGGTCCATCAATATTGCGGTGAATGGAGGACCCACCCCATATACTTACCTTTGGAATCCCGGTGGCATTACGACTCAAAACCTGGCTTCGATTCCTGCAGGCAGTTATCAGGTGACGGTCACTGCGACGAATGGTTGCACGGTTGCAGCGGATATTACGGTATCCAATATCAACCCACCCATTATCCTTTCTGCATCGATACTTCCGAATACAACCTGCAATAACAGTCCAACAGGAAATATCAATTTAACTGCTGGTCCTGGAACGAATTACACTTACCTGTGGTCCAACGGAGCCACTACGCAGGACATCAGCAACCTGCCGCCCGGTGATTATACGGTCACCGTCAGCGCTGGTGGTTCCTGTATAGAATTTGGCAACTTCAATGTGCCTGACGCACCCAACTCGCCCAATACCAGCGCTATTTCTTCTGATGCCAATTGTGGGTTGCCGAATGGAGGAATCCTTTTAACAGCCAATGGGGGCATACCACCCTACACCTTTGCCTGGTCGAGTGGCCAGACCACACAGAACCTGAATAATATTACCGGAGGATTATATCAGGTAGTCGTAACCGGTGCAAATGGTTGTACTTCAGAAGAAGTGGTTGTAGTAGCCGATAATGATATTCCAATTGACATTGATGCCAATGTGATTGGAAAAACATCCTGTATTATCAACAATGGCTCTATCAGTCTGACCATTACACCTACCAGTGCCACTGTATTGTGGTCCAATGGAAGTACTTCTAAAAACCTGGTCAGCCTTTCACCGGGAGATTATACCGTCACCGTGAGTATGGGTGGCACTTGTACGAGGGAAGCTACTTATACGGTGAACGACGAAACTGAATTACCTGTTTTAACTGCAGAGATCGCTGCGGCAATTTGCGGTTTCACGAATGGATCGGTGGATCTGAGTGTTGAGAATGGTGTTCCCCCCTATACCTACGATTGGGGGCATTTAAATGGCGCCAGCAATCCTCAGGACCTGCTTAATCTGCCGGCAGGAAACTATGTGGTTACGGTAACTACTGCAGCCGGATGTACAGAAATACTCTTCGCTCCGGTGGACAACGAATTGATTCCGATTGATATCTATTTCCAGGTCTCTGACGACTTATCCTGTACCTCTGACAATGGCTTTATCGACCTGGATGTAGAGCCCATGCTGAATTACACCTATGATTGGTCGCACATTGCCGGTACCAGCAACATGCCTGATCTGAACAACCTCAGTGCAGGCACCTACACGGTAACTGTTTCTTTCGGTAGCTGTAAAGCCAATGTCTCGTTAGACATTTATGATGCCACACAACCTCCTAATGTTTCGATATCGAATACCGCCGCCATTTGTGGTGTGAGTAACGGCACAGTGACCCTGAATGTAAGTGGTGCAACCGCTCCCTATACTTTTAACTGGGCACATATTCCCGGCACCAACAACGCGCAAAATCTTAGCAATTTAGCCCCGGGAACGTACACCGTCACGGTCACTGACTTTTTTGATTGTACCGCCACTGCTTCAACTACGGTGGTCAACAACCTGATCGTACTCAATATTGCCGGCGTGCCGCTCGCCAACACTTCCTGTGCAGCGCCAAATGGGGGCCTGGATATCAGTGTGATTCCTGCAGGAAACTACACCTACACCTGGACCAATATGGCGACCACACAAGATCTGACGGGCATCGCCCCTGGGATCTATGGCGTAACGGTAAGTGCCGGGGTGGGCTGTACGGCTGAAGCCAATTTGCTGGTGGCCAATAATACCGTGAACCCGCAGCTGGCCCCTGTAGTGACCGCCGCCATTTGTAGCCAAAATAATGGTGACATTCAGATCTCAACCACCAGCGGCACAACCCCTTATAATTTCCTCTGGTCAAATGCGGCTACCAACGAGGACCTAAACAACATTTTCCCTGGCAACTATTCCCTAACGGTTACGGATGCCAATGGCTGTACAGCTGATACGACGCTGAACGTAGCAAATAATGCCACCACCTTCAGCCTATCCGGAACTGCCACGGATTACAGCGATTGTTCATCCATAAACGGTGCAATCAATCTAACGGTCACTCCAGTTGGACCTTACACCTACCTTTGGTCAGGGGGCGAAACAACCCAGGATCTGAACAATCTAACTGCTGGAGCGTACACGGTTCAGGTCACCGAGTCCGGAACCTGTATTGCCTCTGCTACGTATTTTGTGCAGGACATCCGCACCTCGCCTACGCTCAATCAAAATATTATCGCAGAACTTTGTAACCTTTTTGACGGTAATGTAAACATCTCAATCCTGAGTGGAGGCGTTGCTCCCTTCAGCTATATTTGGTCTGGTGGCCAAACGACAGAGGATCTGGTCAATATTGGTGGCGGAACCTACACCATCACAGTCACCGGTGCAAACAACTGTACTGAAACCATTACAGCCCTGGTGCCCGAAAACGATGTTCCTTTCTCCCTTTCTGCTGTCACCGTACCAAACAGTTCTTGTATTGTGCTCAACGGTAGCGTGGACCTGGATATCTCACCTGCAGTTCCAAGTGTGGGGCCGGGTTATACCTACACCTGGTCCGGAGGTTTCACCACCCAGGACTTAAATCCTGTCCCGGCGGGTACTTATGATATTACGGTAAGCGCAGGCGGGACCTGCACCAGTACAGCTACCTTTATAGTGGACGATGCCGCTGGCTCACCCACTATTTCAGAAAGTATCACCCAGGCGCTTTGTGGCCAGAGCAGTGGAGGCGTCAATCTAAACATCAATGGAGGATCCACTCCTTATACTTTTGCCTGGTCAAATGGCGCCATTACGGAAGATCTGGACAATATCCTTTCCGGCCCCTATGACGTAACCGTGACGGGCTCGAACGGATGCCAGGTAAGCGACAATTTTATTGTTCCGGAAGACGTGTTGATACCTAATCTGGCTGGCCTTCCGCAGCCCAATACAGCTTGTGTGGGACCCAATGGCAGCATAAATCTGAACATTTCTCCTGCCAGTCTGAACTACACCATTATCTGGTCCAATGGGGCCACCACCCAAAATCTCAGCAATCTGACTGCCGGTACCTATACCGTTTCGGTCTATGGAGGCGGGGCTTGTACCGCTTCAGCTACCTATATTGTCGACAATAATACGGTTTCGGTAAATGCAGGTGGCACAGACGTGGACGTACTTTGTTTTGGCAACAGTACCGGAGCCATTGACCTCGTCACCAGTGGCGGAACACAGCCTTTTGTCTTTAACTGGAATCCGGCCAACGTTGGTAACATTGAAGACCCGAGCGGGTTGCCCGCCGGTATTTATGTCGTAACGATTACAGATGCTGTGGGCTGTAGTACCACCGCAAGTTTCAACATCAGTCAGCCACCTAATTCCGTTCAAATAGCCTGCAGTGCAGTGAGTCTGGTCAGCCAGCCTGGCTTAAACGATGGTAAAGCACAGGTACAGATCAGTGGAGGCACAGCGCCTTACTCGGTTTTATGGAGTCCTGGTGGGCTACAAAATGGGGTTGCCGCAGGTGCTTTCCCACTCAATAACCTGGGCGTAGGCACTTATAATGTCACGGTGACAGACGCGAATGGCTGTACAGCTATTTGCAACTTTAGTATTCTCCTAAGTCCCTGTTCTTCTGCAGTGGGTACCATGGGAACGGCTCAACTTTCGCATTGCAGTACAGGTTGTATCACAGCAAACTATGATGCACTTGGGCAAGTGCTGGATCAGGATGATGTCCTTCAATTCATTCTGCACTCCGGCCCGGATTCGCTGATCGTCGGTGAAAAGGCCCGAAGCAGCGCACCCACGTTCTGCTTCAATCCGGCGAATATGACGTATGGTACCACTTACTATATTTCAGCAGTAGTGGGTAATCTGGACGCCACAGGCAATGTGTCTCTTGCGCATTATTGCACCGTCATCGCTACCGGAACTCCTATAGTATTTTATGAAAAACCTGTGGCGGGTGCAGCAATACCCGAACCGATCACTTGTGCAATATTGCAGGTAAGCGTTTTGGGAAATTCAAATTTACCCAACCCGACCTTCCAATGGTCTACCAGCAATGGTAATATTGTCGGGCCGACCAACCAGGCCAATATTGAAGCGAATGATGCCGGCAGCTATCGACTGATCGTGAGTGTAAACGGTTGTCTGGATACCACCGTTGCTGTTGTACTCGACATCCGCAACGACCCTGTGGCGAAGATCATCGCCAGTCCGGATGATATACTGGACTGTAGGATCGACCAGATCGTGCTGGCCGGGGAAATAAAGGGGTCTTCTGATGCGAATACCATCTGGTATGACCAAAATGGTGGGGTTTACCCTGGCGGTTCGGTTCTACAAATTGATAATCCGGGTACCTATTGGTTTGCCATTGTGGACACGGTGACCATGTGTACCGATACGGCGAGCATCGTTATCGGACAAGACCAGCTTTATCCGCCACTCTTTATCAACCCACCTGCAACACTGACCTGTTCTATTGGGTCTGTAACGCTTACCGGAGGTTCGCCGATCGGTGGAATACTTTATGAATGGGCCACTGTAATTGGAAATGACACGACCATTCTGGGTACTGGCACCAGTGTAATTGTTACACAACCCAACACTTACCGTCTCTTCGGGTATGATCCGGTGAACGGATGCCACAACTCCCTGAGTGTCATAGTGGTGGCCGACCAAACCTATCCAACGGCCAATGCAGGACCTCCGTTCAACATCGATTGTTTTGGTGAAACTGCCTTGATCAATGGTTCTGCCACCGGAGGTACCGGTGCATTAAACTTTAGCTGGACCACTGTAGGCGGGGCGATCGTATCAGGTGTCAACACCTCTACCCCTACCATTAGTGAACCTGGTGTTTATACCGTACTCGTGACGGCTACTGGCAACGGCTGCTCTGACACCGATGTGGTGGTAGTTGCACCCAACGAACCCGTAGCATTACCGATCATAGACAGTCCTGCTTGTGTGGGTGAAAAAGGTTCTATCCTGATTGACACTGTACTGGGTGCAAAACCACCGATCACTTATACTTTGACGGGTGGTCCACACCTGCAATCCGGCAATCTATTCAGCAACTTATCACCCGGCGACTACTCCATATTCATTGTAGATGCCAACGGATGTGCCACCAGCGTGAATGCAACGGTGATCCAGCCACCGGTATTCGAGGTGACGGTAGATCCTATTGCAGCCATTCAATTGGGCGACAGTTATCAGGTAGACGCCACGGTGAACATACCCGAAAGTGAGATCGCCCAGATCACCTGGACGCCACCGCTTTGGCTAAGTTGTGATACTTGCCTGAGTACCCGGATCGATACCCCTTTGTTTAGTCAGAATTATCGGATTTTGGTGATTACCAAGGAAGGCTGCCGCGATGATGCGCCACTCCAACTTCGTGTAAACCGCCAGGTGAAAGTGTACATTCCGAACATCTTCTCACCAGACGGTGATAATGAAAATGATTGGTTTACAGTATATGCCGATCTGAAAGGAGTTAGACAGGTCAAACTATTCCAGATCTATGATCGCTGGGGAGAACAGGTCTTTGTACGCGAAAACTTCCAACCCAATGATCCGACCCTTGGCTGGGACGGACGATTCCGGGGACAGGATATGAATCCGGCGGTATTTGTTTATTATGCCGTCGTGGAGTTTATTGACGGACAGGAAGTGCTCTTCAAAGGGGACGTGACGATACAACGTTAGATTTTTTGAGTTTAAAGTTGAAAGACAAGAGCCATTCCAAAATTTGGAGTGGCTCTTGTCGTTTTTACCACATACAAACAATAATCACCTCAAACCTTAAACTAATTGCCCAATCAGAAACATGGAAATTACTAAAAAAGCCTCCAAAACGCTCAGATTGCACCCTTGGATTTTCTAAGTATGCCTGCTTTTTTTTATAGCATTTTTCGCCAGCTGCAAGAAAAATCCTGATCCAAATGAGTTTGGAACCTCAACAAGAAATACACTTCAGGATAGTATTCGTTGGCAAGAAATTATGCCTAAATACGAGCAAATGCCCGTCGACCTTGCAAAAAAAGACACGTGTTACCTATTTGAAATGCATGGCAGCTGGGGAGGACTTTACCATTATTGTGCAATTTTTCCAGACTCGCTTGGGTATGTTGTTTGCGCAGAAAGTATGATTGCTTGTGCTTTTCGCTCTGAATTCTGTACCGCTTCACGAGTGAATAAAAGAATCACATCGGAAGAATGGAATGGCATGGATAGGAAAGTCAAACAGTCAGGCTTTTGGCATATAAACTTGCAAAAAACAAGCACTTGTTTCGATTGCGAATACTATCAACTATGGATAAAGCAAGGTAAAACCTCTAAAGTCATACGCTGGGCAAGCTCTGATGAGGTGCCCGATTCTACGCGCATTTTGGCTATGCAGATACTTGCCTGGGGTGGATTGCCTGAGTATAAACCCATAGGCTGGTACCTGAAAAAAAAGGATAGCATGATCCTAAAGGTTGGCCAGATCACTGACACTTTTTTTGTGAAATCAAGAACCATAGAAGCCCGGCAATTCCAAAATGGAGAGATACCTTTTGACGAAAGCACACCAAATATTACAGTAAAGGCGGACAAATGGAATCCTTACCCTTCAGAAATTTTTGTGAAGCAACCTTGGATTGATGGTACAGAGACAACAAGGTTCATTACGAATTACAAGAAGGTAACTGCAAGGGAATTTCCCCGGAGATGAGCAGCACCGAGGATACGTACGTGCAGGAAACATATATCTGGTAGATGATTATTGTACACTATGACAATCTCTCTTCTTGCTTGGCATCAAAGGCAAAAGGCAGCATCACGATCGTAAACATCAACAGGCATAAAATTTCTCCGCCCACGATATACCAGGGCCATTCCCCAAAAAGATCGAGCAGGGAAGGCGTTGGTGGCTTTTGTCTCAGGTACATAAAGTTGGTGTTCAGCAGATAATTGACACCCAGCACTCCAATAAAATAGTAATTGGACCAGAGAAAAGCCTTGCCTAAGCTCCGCCAGCTAGGTCGGAATTGATACACCAAGGCAGCATAGAGTATACTTTGAACCAATCCTATATGAATAAAAAAATAACGCATATTGATAGGATGCGGGAATGAATCTTGCATATCCGGCGTAATTAAGGCTTGAATACAGCCTGCCATCACCATGAAGTAAGTGATCTCAAAGAGGAAATAGGAGCGCCGCCAAAGCATAAAGGGGAGCACCAGATTGATAAAATAGCAGGCGTGAAAAGGCAATACCAGTCCCAGATCGATTGGCCTTTCAAAAAACACCACGTATAGGGTGATTATACACCACATCGCCACCGGGAGCAGACTCTGAATCAGGCCGACTCTGCGTTGTCCGATTTCTGTTCTTTGTTTTTTGCCCAGCCAGATCCAAAAAAAACAACTTGCCATCCCAAGGGCCAACCAAATGAGATGCTCCAGGTTATAGTTTTGAAAGCCGGGTGAGAACAAGGGAAATAAATGCAAGGCGTACAGCAGTTAGTCTTCTTTCTCTTCTGTTTTATTTAATGCAAAAGGAAGCATCACCAAGGTATACATCATCAGGCAAAGGAATTCTGCGCCAATAAGATACCAGGGCCATTCGCCAAAAAGGTCGAGCAAAGAAGCTTGTGTGGGTTTTTTGCTCAGGTACATGAAGTTTGTACCCAATAAATAGTTGACGCCCAGGACGAATACCATGTAAATGTTTGACCACAAGAATGCCCGGCCAAAACTCTTCCAGGTAGGCCTGAACTTGTACACAAAAATGGCATAAAACACACTTTGTAACAACCCGAGGTGGACTACAAAAAAGCGCAAATTAAGGTAGTGCGGAAAACTGTGCTCCAAAGCAGGCGTAAGCAAGGACTGAATACAACCACCCATAACCATGTAATAGGTGATTTCAAAAAGGAAGAACGAACGCCGCCAAAGCATAAAGGGCAGCAGGAGGTTCATAAAATAGCTGATATGGAACGGGAGAACCAGGTCTAAATTGAAAGGGCGCTCAAAAATAGCCATGTAAATAGAAATAAGCACCCACAATCCCGCAGGAATAAGGCTTTGGACCAGCCCGATTCGGCGTTGCCCCATTTCATCAGGCTGCTTCTTGCCCAGCCAGATCCAAAAGATCGTACTGAACACTCCCAGGGCCAACCAGATAAAATGCTCTGGACTGTATCTGACAAAATCGGGTACAAATAATAATAGTGAATGCACAGTAGGTCGGTTTCGTTTTCCCGCGGAAATGTAGTGGGATTATTCACATATATTCCCTAACCTAACTTGTTTTTTGACAAACGGCGAGTTTTTGAGCCAGAACCGCCAGGGCCAGGCTGCTGAAGCTCCAGCATACGCCACTCCGATGCGGGGTCCGGAGGCGATCTCCTCTGCTGAAATCTCTAAAAACCCTTCCTCAATCCATATCGGAGTGGCGGGTAGGATCAGGCTTTGTCCGGTAAAATCAGTGGCCAAGCCCATGGCTTTAGACATTGCACCGGGTCCCGTGGTTAAAGTGATTTTAGATCGCTGATTCGGATCCATTGCACGCCCGCGTCGTTTCAGCATAATTTCATACCCTTCCATGGGTTCGATCGCACGGATCAACACAGCGTGAGCCATGTCTTCAGGGCCTGTCACCACATTGAAAAGATGGTGAATTCCGTAACAAAGGTAAATATAAGCCCGCCCGCCCGCTTGAAACATGACTTCCGTTCGGGCGGTCCGGCGGTTGTCATAAGCATGACAAGCGCGGTCGTCCGGAGCTCGATAGGCCTCCGTTTCGGTTATTCGGCCGACAGTCAGCTGACCATCAATTTCGGTCACCAAGGCTTTTCCCAGTAACTCACGGGCAATTTGCACCACGTCTGTCCGGGTGTAAAATTCCAGCGGCAAGCGTTTAAGATTTAAGCCTTCTAAATTATTTCCCTCCATGAAAATAATTATTGATTGGGGGATTGGGTTAATTGGTGATTGGGTGATTTGGGGTGCAGCGGCCTGGCATGCGGACTTTATTAAGGATAAATCAGATACCCTGCAAATGTGAAACAAATCACCGAATAACCAATTAACCAATCCCCATCACGCCACCGCCAAACATCCAGCACGGTATCGAAACCATATCGCAGCCATTTGCTTGCTGGCTTGGGCACCTGTGGCGAACTGCGCAAAGGTTGCCAGGGTCAGACAACTTGGATTCCCCTTGTCCGGAGTTTCTTCCAGCACCGCATTGATGTAATTTGTGAGCGATTTATAGCTCAGCATGATTCCTGTGGCTTCTTCAATGAGCCAGGCCAGGGTATGGAGCCTTGCTGTGTGGGATCTTCGAAATGGGTTCACCAAATGCTTTTGCATCTGTTCTTTGCAACCAGCGATGCGACCGGCTTGAAAGACAAGATGGTGATCACTCCGGAAGGGCTGGTGGGTATCGGCGAATTGAACCCAACCTATTTCAACCTCCATGTGAAAGGCAACACCCACACGACGGGCCGGTTTCATGGCCGTCTGCACTACGATGTGGGTGGACCGACCGATTTGCCGGGCTCTTACAACGACGAATCTTATTTCGAGCGTAAAACCCGCGCTCAGCTAGGCCTGGGGGCAAATACTTATGCCAATGGCGGTATCCTCAGTCTGGCACCAGGTGGTGGCAGCCTCAATCGTCAGCTCTTTTCCGGCGGCGATGATGGCTTGTGGACCCGCTCGCAAAACCTGGCAGGTACTGATGCCCGGGCTGCCTGGGAGAAGATCCTGACCAGCGGCGACATCAATGGCCAGCCCAATCTGGTGGCGCGTTTCCTTCCACCTGGCCCATTGTCCAGCAAACTGAGTGACGGCCAGGTGTTTGACAATGGCGCCAACGTCGTGATCGGTGGCATTCCAGCAGCACCCGTAGTGCCAGCACCCGTGTTTGATCCGGCTGACATGCTCACCGTGAAGGGCAACTTTCGCACAGATGGCAACCTGCGGGCTACCGGAAATGGCATGATAGATGGCAACGCTGCTGTGAATGGGGCTACCAACACAGGCAGTCTGAGTGTAAATACCAATGCCGTTGTAAATGGCAATACCACCACCAATGCGTTGAATGTGAATACCAACGCTATGGTTGGCGGCGACACGAATACCAATTCGCTCAACGTAACCAACAACGCAACGGTGACAGGCAATGTAGGCATCGGCAAAGCGCCCAGCACCTTTGATCTGGATGTAGCAGGATCCTCCAATTTTGACGGCCGGGTAAAAATCGGAGCTACAAGTTTCCCAACAGCGACCTCTTATGAACTGGCCGTTGGCGGTGGCGTGATTGCTGAAGAGGTGCTCGTACAACTGGAAGGCGCCTGGGCCGATTATGTTTTTGCAGACAACTACGAGTTCCAGTTGCTCACTGAAGTTGAAAATTTCATTGCCAGGGAAAAACACCTGCCTGGTGTAATTTCTGCGAAAGAAGTAGCCGAAAATGGCCTCAATCCGGGTGCAATACAGATTTTGCAGGTTCACAGGTTTTTGGAAGTGGTTGCAGCTTCACAGGTACCCAGACCATCAGCTGCAACGGAAGCACTTTTAGCTACAATCCGCCTACGACCAACAGAGTTATTGGGCCGGTTTGTACAATCCATGGATTGTCAAAGCTTGGAGCAGTCAGGACAACTCGAAGCAGCGCTTGAATTGCCTGCATTGAGTCCGGTCGTTTACTTCCTTCGACTGCAACATGCCGGAGGGGTACAAACGGCTAAATTGGTAAAAGTAGAATAGCTCAAAAAAGCAACTACTTGGCCAGTCAAATAAAAGCCGCAGAGCGGCGTAATGTCGGTAGGGTTTCGGTGCGCTGCACCTCCATTGATTTAGCAATTTGTAGTTCTACCGACATTACGCTGCTATGCAGCTATCCGATTTCGTGTGCTGCGTTTGCCGTGCTTATGCCCGGAAATTAAAAGCCTCAATTTGCGTTGGTAAAGCTCAGTTTGCTTTGCCAACCAAAATCCCCCGGATTCCGGGCTTAAAAATTAAACATTCTAACGGTACAGACGATCTCAATTCTGCACCTTTGCAGTCTCATGATTCAGACTGCATGCCACTTCTCCTGATCACACGCCCATTTCCCGACGCTAGTTTTGGCCTTTGGCAAATTGCCGAAAGCGAGGCGTTTTTTCGTGTGGATCTGCCCTTAGCGATAGAGGAAGAGAATGAACTGGTAAAACACCACAACCCGCTCCGCCGGCTTGAATGGCTCGCCGGACGCTGGCTATTGCACAAATTGACCGATGCTCCACAGCGTCTCCCTTTAGCCAAAGACGCCTTTTCCAAGCCCTTTTTTCCGGGCAATCAAGACCTTGCCTGTTCTCTAAGCCATTCTAAAGGCACGGTGGGCGCATACATTGTCCATCAGGATGAATCAAAACCCAACATCCAACAGTTGATCGGTTGCGACATCCAGGTTTTGACCGAAAAAATGCCCCGGATATCACACAAATTCCTCAATGAGCCAGAACAGGTTTTTGTGGAAAGCCGCCCGTTATCCGAATATATTGACCTACTTCATTTATTCTGGACCGCCAAAGAAAGCCTCTACAAAGCTTATGGCCTGAAAGAACTGGATTTCCGCAAAAACATGTTGGTAGAAAATATTCAGTGGGACGGGCAAAACGGAGAAGGCCTTGGAAAAGTTGAAAAAGGAGACTTTTTACAGGAATTTCAATTAATTTTCAGTAAAATAATCCTCCCGGACGAACGCGAAATGATCACTGCGGTATGCCAAGGATTACAAAGTATCTCATAATAGATGCCATAAATTTTGAGTGACGATTGACGATTACATGAGTGATGATTGTTGAAGTAGATGGTCGATTTATTGAACTTAGAAGGGTTGATTGTTGATACATCGGCAATCGAAATTCAGACATCTACTTCAACAATCATCACTCATGTAATCGTCACTCAAAAAAATCCACCTTAGGTAAATACTACTTCAAAAATAATCTGCCCTACCCATCTGCCGCGCCTTGATCGTAGAAGGCGAAACGCCCAGATCCCGATCAATCTGAATGTGCGGATAATGACAGCGCAGGCCAACTTTGATCATGGCCAGATGATGGATCGCATGATCGTATACAAACGCCAGTTCGCGGCCCACCGTACTTTGATAGTTCGGGCGCTCAGCACCTCCGAATTCAGCTTTTAAGGCCACCGCCATATTAGATTGCATCTCCATGAGCGATACTGCAAACGCATCCAGACTCGCCATGGCTACCCCGGGCGAATCTTCAAAAAGCAGGTTCCTTTCACGGGAAGCATAATCTACCACCCCGCTATGGACGCCTCGCTCCAGGCAAATAAAGAATTCCAGAATATGCCGGAAATGCTGCCCCAGCGTGCTGCCATCAAATTCGGGCAGCGGTTGACGGTATTCATGCGGACTTATTTGGCCTAACAGATCATTTATCTGGTTGATGGAGAGCAAGATAGCTTCTTTTGCTTGCATGACGATGCCTTTCAAAAAATGGGTTTTATAAAACTTCGCGGTGTAAAAATAGAGACGATTCCATTCTTCTCAGAGATTCAACTGACTTTTGCCCTAACTTGTCTGCACACCGACACCACAAAAAATGCTCCCAACACTTCCACCGCCCTTTATCCGACAGATGCAAGCCCTGCTTGGGGCAGAATGGCCCCTGCTGGAAGCAGCACTTCAGGCCCCTGCTCCGGTCAGCATCCGGTTGAATCCTAGAAAGACACCGGAAGCCGGACACCAGATGGCAGGCACTCCCCCACCCCAAACCCTAAATCAACAAACCCCAATCACCCGATCCCCTATCCCCTGGCATCCACTGGGCTATTACCTTTCCGAACGACCTGTTTTTACCCTCGACCCCACGTTTCATGCAGGCGCCTATTACGTACAGGAAGCTTCCTCCATGTTCATCCACGAGGCTTTGCGGCAGACCATTGACTTTTCTAAACCCCTGAAGATCCTGGACCTATGTGCTGCTCCGGGCGGAAAAAGCACCTTACTGGCTGATATGGCCACCGAGGACAGCCTGCTTATTTCCAACGAAACCATCCGTCCGCGCACGGGTCCGCTCCGCGAAAACCTGGAACGTTGGGGGATGCCCAATACAGGCATTACCAGCGGCGAAGTAGAAGAGTTTGCCCAGCTGGAAGACTGGTTCGATCTGATCGTAGCCGATGCCCCCTGCAGCGGTGAGGGCCTTTTCCGCAAGGATCCGGATGCCATGCGCGAGTGGTCACTCCCGCAGGTGGAATTTTGTGCCGGACGCCAACGACGCATACTCGCCGCAGCGGTGCAAGCCCTGGCTCCCGGTGGCATTTTGCTCTTTAGTACCTGTACCTACAACGCACAGGAGAATACTGAAAACGCCAGGTGGCTGGCCAAAGACTTTGATCTTGAACCCCTTCACTTACAAATCCCCGAGGCCTGGGGCATTGTACAGAGCGATTTTGGCTGCCAGTTTTACCCGCACAAAGTGCAGGGCGAGGGGTTTTTTATGTCGATTTTTAAGAAAAAAGCCGGAGAAACCAAAAAGCACAACCCAAGCGCCTTATTTAAAAGCATCAAACCCCTCCCCAAAGCCCTGGTATCCCAAGCAGCAAGCTGGCTTACCCCGGATGCCGATGTCCGATTTTTCCTGACACCTTCCGGGGAGGTGCTGGCCTTGCCGGCAGTATTGGAGAGTCAATACCTTTTGCTGGATAAATTCCTGAAAACCAAGTGGTTTGGAACGAATATAGGCGAATTCAAGGGTAAAGATTTCATTCCCAGCCACGCCCTGGCCCTGAGCCGCTGGGCTTCTACCCAATTGCCTGCCGTAGATCTTAGCCGCGAGCAAGCCCTCCTCTTTTTGAAAAAAGAAACCTTCGATCCGCCGGCAGGTGCACCGCTGGGTTGGACGCTGGCTCGTTTTGAAGGCTTGAATCTGGGTTGGGTAAAGATCCTGCCCAATCGATTGAATAATTATTTGCCGCAGGAACGCAGGATCCGAATGTCGATTGGTTGAAAATGCGCCACTGTGAACCAGATTTGTTATTGTTTGGTGCGCGTTCTGAAGTATAAATAGCCTCGGAGAGGCGCAATATTGGTAGAAAATAAACGACACAATGAATTTGGGCGAACAGAGCCGCTAAATGATTGATCGGCTCTGCTCGCTTAAAACAAGGCCATACAAAAAGCTACCAATGTTGTGCCTCTGCGAGGCAAAAGAACGCGCTGACAAGTGGATTGAAAACAGCTTTTGAATTGTCAATTTAGAATTCAAATTATTGCTTAATCACCTTCCCAGCCCCTAAACGTACCCCGGAAACGGTGGACACGTCCCAAAGACACATGCCACGAGCCAAGTCTGCAACTCCCGAGGTGTACGTCTCACCCGCTCCTGTCACGACAGCTTGTTTTACGATTTGCCCATACGTATTCCACAAGGTGATTTTTTTGTCTTGTTTCATACCCGAATACAAATGTAATTTGATCCACTGTTGGGTTGGGGTACACTTGGATACTCTTTAATGTGCCAGGTGGAGAGCTTACGGTAGCAGTACAGGGTACGCCTGGGTTGTGTATCACATGATAATATCGGGTATCGCCGCCTGCCAATATGTAGATTTTACAATCTGGCCCAAGCTGGCTTTGAATGAATATAGTAGGGAAGGGGTCAGCAAAACCATCCCATTCAGCCACGGTTGTTTGAGATGCGCTTATATTAGATGTCAATAGGTCCAACTGATACAAACTCTTACGGTACGAGAGATACAAATATTGTCCGGATGGGTAGACGGCACAGGGCAAACGCATGAACCCAGAAGTATAACATTGTTTAATCTCCATATGTTTGTTGGAAAAAAAAGATGGCTGAGATAGAAAGTTTGTTGGGCGGTCTTTTGGATCACTTGAATGAAGTTCCTGAACCCCGTCAGAGCGGGAAAATAGCGTATCCATTGGACGAGATTTTGTTTTTGACGATCAGCGCCGTCGTTAGTACTTGTTCGGAATGGGACGAGA
>JBILHS010000085.1:0-25910 GCA_044350425.1 Saprospiraceae bacterium
TATTTGTATGGAGGGCGGAAAATCAGTTGCTTTCGCTTTAGATAAATTAAAAGACCGAGGTCGTTTTTTTATTGAACAAGGTCAAGAAGTATATATGGGACAAGTGATTGGTGAGCATAGCCGCCCCTATGATTTAGTCATCAACGTGACCAAGGAGAAACAACTGACCAATATGCGTGCTTCGGGTTCCGACACCAAGGTTGATTTACCTCCAGTTCTTGAGTTTAATGTTGAGTCTGCTTTAGCGTACTTTCGAGAGGATGAATATGTAGAAATTACGCCTGAAAGCATCCGACTAAGAAAAATTTACTTGGACGAGGGGGAACGTAAGAGGCATAGTAAGTGATTCCCCCTGCTGGCGTGAAAGAAGCGTAGCTGGGGTCAATATCCTACCATGGAGCACCCACTCAACAGATTTAGGCAAAAATTTGGGTGTTGGGGTATATGTAGTGCATCTGACCACATCGGCTGGTGTAGTGAGTAGGAAAGTACGGATACAACGGTAGCGTTGACGTACGGTGCCGCGTTTGGTGAATTGGCTATGTGTTGGCGAAGAGAATGATGACATTCAAAGGTTGAAGCGTGTAAAATGGTTAGAGGTGCCGTATAGGCAGGGTTGATGGGAGGCTTACAGTGGTGTGGCGTCGGCTGATTCCCACTGTATTTTTTCAATCTTCAAACCCAATGCTTGTAAGCGAGGCATAATATTGCCATAACCGCGCTCAATCAATGGGATGCCCCTCAGTATTGTCGTGCCTTTGGCGAGGGCACCTGTGATGACATAGGCTAAACCTGCGCGTAAATCGGGAACTTGCAAAGGCGTTTCAATCGCTGTTAAAGGCGTTGCCCCTGTGATGACAGCCGTATGTTCATGCCCTTTGCCGCTGAAATCACAAGTATTTGAATGCCTGCATTGCGTCGTTAATTGGACGGACGCCCCCAGATTTCTTAGCGGCTTCAGATACCCAAAGCGATTTTCAAAAACGGTGTCGTGAACCTCACTCACCCCTTGGGCTTGTGTGAGCAGTAAAGCGAAAGGCTGCAGCCAATCTGTATTAAAACCAGGCCATGGGACCGCATCCACATGAATCGCTTTTAATTTTTCAGCGCGGAAAAAACGGATAGAATGGGTATCCACTAATTCAAAACCACCTCCTGTATGGCGATAAGCGGCTAAAAAATTGCCCATAATATCAGGTCGAATGCCATGCACGGTGATTGAACCATCTACTGCTGCCGCTAAACATGCCCAAGACGCCGTTTCGATGCGGTCGCCCAAGCAGTTCATCACACAGCCGGTCAGTTCCCGAACCCCTTCGATGTGGTATTCCCGACCGGGCTGCGTATAAATGATGGCACCCATTGCCCGAAGCATGGTGATAGTTTCCAGAATTTCAGGTTCAAGGGAAATGTTTTGAATGATAGATTTGCCTTCGGCTATGGCAGCGAGAAACAAACAGGTTTCGGTTGCCCCAACAGAAATCCGGTTCAATTTAAAATTCGTGCCTTTCAGCCTTCGGTTTTTTTGTGCGACAAACCCTTCTGGTTCTTCAATGATTTTTGCCCCAAATTTTTGTATTGCATCCAAGTGAAAATCAACAGCGCGCGCGCCAATGGCACAGCCACCCAATACGGGGACACGAACTTCGTCGAAACGATGGAGCAATGCACCAATCATCAGAATAGGTATTCTGTTCGCACCACCCTCAGGCATGCGGACGTGGGCATCTTTAGCCGTTGAAGGGTCAATGACCATCCGTTTTTGGGCCTTATCCCAATGAACAGTGACACCAATTGACCGGAGCATATCTGCGGTTATTTCTACATCACCAATGGGAGGGACATTTGTAAGTGTAGTTGGACAGTTGCCGAGTAAGGCCGTGATCATCGCTTTGGTGGCAAAATTTTTAGCGCCTAAACAGGTTATTTCGCCATATAGTTGATTGCCGCCCTCGATGCGGTAAGCTGAGTTGTTCATATTTTTGCTGTAAGTGAGGCGCTCCCCATACTACTGGACATTTTGGAAAAAGGGAGGGGTTTGTGTTGTAAGCCTCCCACCAACCCCAGATTGTCTTCTATTGCTGGCGACCATATTTTTACGGACGTGAAAATAGAGAGAATGAATGGCACCCAGGAAAAGAATTTATCGGAGTGCAGCTGAGATGGTTCGAATCACCGAAGATGGGCCTCAGGCAAGGGAAATCGGTCGGGATAGGGTGCCCGCCGCAGGGCAGACGCATGAATATAGCGCAGTGACCTGGAATAAACTCCATGCGTTTTATCGAAGAGCGTATTTGCAGGGTATTAAGCGCTGAATTACTGCCTGAGTGGGTGCCAAAGCATGATTGGGCAGGTGGAAATACTTGATTTTTACCATGCCACTGAATATCTCACCAAAGCCAGTGCGGTGATGAAAAAAGGCGAGCAGGCGCAGTAACAGTGGGCTAACAATGCCTGCCATGAGCAAATGAAACTGCTGAAACGGCGTTATGCGGGGGCTTTTGCCGAAAAGGAATTAAAATTATACCGTTGAGGGTAACTTTGCAGGGTTTTAATCGCCCTGCTGCAAAAGTGAAAGGATAAAGAAAAACGAAATACAACCATTACCATACAAATACCCCCAACACACATTCACAAAACAACATCAATGAGATCACTCCTTCAAACGGCCCTGATCGCCGTCCTCACAATTCTCCTGGCCTGCACGCCAAAAACCGGATACAAAACAGCTTCAACTCCCACGCAGCCCAGCGAACCCACCCAGTGGGATACTATGGGAAAGCCAGTCATCGGTGAAGAAGAAACCCTGGAATATAACGCCCTCGACGAGGTGATGGTCGAGCCTCAGACCGAAGATAACCTTGATTCCCTGAGCCCATACCATGCCTCGCATACTTTTGAGGTGGACCTGATCCATACCAAGGTCGAGATCTCTTTCGACTGGGCCAAAAAACGCGCCAACGGGAAGGCTACGCTGACCCTGCGCCCTTGGTTTTATGCCACGGACAAAGTGACGCTGGACGCGAAAAACTTCGACATCTTATCCGTCACCCTCGCCGATGAAAAACTCCCCTCCCAGAAAGGAGATGGGCAGGAGGGGGGGCTGCAATTGAAGCGCGACTACAACAACGAACAACTGACCATTTATCTCGGTAAAAACTACACGCGTTCTGAAGAATTCAAGGTGGCTATTACCTACACAGCCAAACCGGATGAGCGTGAATCTTTCGGAGGATCGGCAGCTATCACCAGCGACAAAGGCCTGTACTTCATTAATGCCGACGGCGCTGAAAAGGACAAGCCGATGCAAATCTGGACACAGGGCGAAACGGAAAGTAACTCTTTCTGGATGCCAACCGTGGACAAACCCAATGAGCGCTGCACTCAGGAGATGTACATCACCGTGGAAGACAAATACAAAACGCTCTCAAACGGCCTGATGCTGTCTTCTAAAAAGAACGCCGATGGCACCCGCACCGACTACTGGAAAATGGATAAACCCCACGCGCCCTATCTGTTTATGATGGCAGTTGGGGAATTTGCCGTCGTGAAGGACAAATGGCGTGACATTGACGTAGACTATTATGTGGAACCCAAATTCGAGGCTTCCGCACGCGAAATCTACCCCTATACGACCGAGATGCTGGAGTTCTTTTCTAAAAAACTCGATTACACCTACCCTTGGTCAAAATTCTCGCAGATCATCGTGCGCGATTATGTGAGTGGCGCCATGGAAAACACCACGGCCGTCATCTTTGGGGAGTTTATGCAAAAGACCAAACGGGAATTGCTGGACGATCACATGACCAACGAGAAGGTGGTAGCGCACGAAATGTTCCACCACTGGTTTGGCGATCTGGTCACCACTGAAAGCTGGGCCAACCTCACCCTCAACGAAGGTTTTGCCAACTATTCCGAATACCTCTGGATTGAAAATAAATATGGCCGGGATGCTGCCGATGAGCATCTGATGACCGAGCAACAGGGCTATTTTTATTCTGCCAGCGAAGGCGGGCACCCGCTCATTCATTTTGGTTACGACAGCCGGGAGGATATGTTTGATGCGCATTCGTATAACAAAGGCGGCTGTGTACTGCACATGCTTCGCCAACAGGTCGGAGATGAGGCGTTTTTTGCTTCCCTCAACCGATACCTCAAAAAGAACGAATACACCGAGGTGGAAAGCCACGAACTCCGAATGGCTTTTGAAGATGTTACCGGACAGGACCTGAGCTGGTTTTTCAATCAGTGGTTTTTAGGCGCGGGCCACCCGGTGCTGGACATCGAATACGGCTGGGATGTAGACACCAAAAAAGCCAGTGTAACGGTGAACCAAAGCCAGGAAGGAAATCAGATTGCACGGATCTTTGATCTGCCGCTTTCGGTAGATCTGTATGACGTCTCGGGCAAAGTACGCCGCGAAAACATTCGATTGACCAAGCGCAGCCAGACCTTTACATTCAACTGTGAGACTAAACCTGCCCTGATCAATTTTGACGCAACCAAGTCCTTGCTGGCTCAAAAAACCGATCATCACAATGCGCAGGAATGGGCCTTTATGTACCGCAACGCTCCCCTTTACCAGGATCGTATTGAAGCCCTGGAGGGTTTGATGGCAGAACCATCGACACTGACCGAGGTCATACTTATAGCATCGCTTTCCGATAAATTTCATGGCATCCGGCACCAGGCGCTGATGGCAGACGGGATGGGCGCAACAGCCAACCTGCCCGTGATCGCTCGTCTGGCTGAATCTGATCCGGAACCGAATGTCCGCGCTGCGGCAATCAACCTGCTGGGTCAGACCTCGGACAAGCAGTATATCCCCATTCTGCAAAAAAATATGGGCAACGACCAGCCATACAGTGTGGTAGGAGCGGCGCTTTCGGCCCTGCAAAAACTGGATCCCGCTGCAGCCCGAGAGGCTTCCAAAGTATTGCAAACAGATGATTCCGAGGCATTTACACCTGTACTTGCTGAATTGTACGCCGACCAGCCAGACCGTGCCAACCTTCCATTTTTTGAACAAAAACTGGACAAAGCAGATGGTTATGGTGCCTTTCCTTTCTTTGACAACTATCAGAAATTTCTGTTGGGTCTCGGAGATCCGGCGCTTTTGGATGCCAGTGTGTTGAAGTTTAAATCCATCTCGCTGAATCTTCAGACCAGCGAATGGCGGCGATTCGGGGCCACCAAAGCCATTGCCGATCTGCGCAATCATTTCCGTGAAAAAGGAAACTCGGGCAAAGTGACGGAGCTGGAGGCCATTATCACAGAGATCAAAGCGGTAGAGACAGATCCGACTTTGAAATTGTATTATGATATGTTTTAGGGTGCAACAAGTTCTTAGTCTGCGTTTAGCCTGACACTGATCTCAAGCCTTGTCATTCTGTCGGAAACCGTCCGCATCAAGTGCGCTTAAGCCGAGTATTTGCTTATTTGAGCGCAAAATTCGCTCCAAAGCGCACTTGATGCGGATGGTTTCCGACAGAATGACAATGCTTAGGCACTCGAAAAAGGAGAAGTAGATTTGTGTACTTACCGTAGGTTTCCAAAACCCTATAGGCCTTTATCCAAATCAACAATGTCCAATGGTCTGGTCCGAAAGGCCTGCATTTTGCTATTTCGTCGGTCAAATTAAAAAAATCGTCGGAACAAAACCACCCCGGGTGAAAAGTGTAACGTAGTTTGCCGGACGAAAAACGATCAAACTTTCATCAATTTCAAAACATTATGGATTCACTTGACACCTTGCAGCCCCAAAAGACCTTAACACAACGTGCTGTGACCGCAGCCCTCTTCTGCACAGGGGTGGGTATTCTGGTCAATCTTGTTTTCTATGTCACAGGACTTGACATGGAGGCGATCACCAACCCTGCAGTAAGCTGGCTCAACCGTATTTTACTGGTGGGCTCCACCTACTATTTTATCCAGGCTGCGCTTAAAAGCCATCGGGATGAAGACCTGGGCGGGCATGTCAGTATCGGCCGGGGTATTGGTTTGGGTACCCTTGCCGGACTGATTACCGGCGTATTAAGTGCCATCTGGTTTTATATCTTTACTTCCTTCATTGCCACCGACATGATGGATAAGATCAAGGAGATTTCTATGCAACAGATGGAGGAGCAAGGCGGTCAGTCTGCAGAGCAGGCTGAGCAAGCCATGGAAATGATGTCATTCTTTTTCACTCCGGTTTTCTTTGCCATTATCGTGATCATTTCCAGCGTCTTTTTTGGCTTTTTATGCGGCCTGGTCGCTGGTTTGGTTCTGAAAAAAGACAAGCCTTTTATGTAAGACTAGTGGACCGTTTGACATTGGACGTTAGACTTGCGCGCTAAAAAATTGAAAATCATGCATTGTCTGGATCAGGTCCAACGTCCAATGTCCAGTAGTCTAAAGTCGGGATTAAGCAATTACCTTTGCAAAAATTACACAAGCAAAGATGACTCCTGGTATACGTTATGGATTTTTAGGTGGAGTAGTGGTGATCTTTTATTTCACGCTGCTTTACGTCGCCAAACAAGATCTTTTTCTAAGTCCCCTGTTTCAATGGGGAAGCATGGCTTTTTACTTGTTTTTTATGGCCCGCGCCGCTATGGAGGATTGTGTGGCGAATGGTTCAGCGCGTGATTTTCGGGAGATCGTTCGGACGCCTTTCGTTACTTTTCTGATCATCAATCTCTGCTATTGGATCTTTTATTACGGCCTGCATCTTTTTGACCCGGGTCTCTTGCAGGTGGAATTGAAACTTGAACTGGATATGCTAAAAAGTCAGCTCACTGCAGGCTTAGGCGACCCGGAACAAGCCAACAAATTCCGCGAGCGCATCCAGGATCTTGAAAAGACCATTCTGAGCCCGCAACCCCAACCGCTGGGACCTGTGATGATGCGCATGTGTGTGGGCGCTGTGGGTGGATTTGCGCTGGCTGCAGGGGTGGCTGCCGTGGTCAAAAACATGAAAAGCAAAGCATGACCCAACTTTCAACCTCCAGAAGGGTAGCCGTTGTGCGCAAATGGCTTAGCATTCTCAGCATCTCCCGCTTGCTGCGCTGGGCGCTGATCTTTACATTGGCCTGGTGGGTGTATGACAACTGGCACGAAGACCATCCTTCCGCCCATTATATTGCCCATTACGCATACCCGGATTCAAAGTTTGTGCAGGTAGATGGCATGGAGATCCACTATCGAAGCAGTGGAAAAGGAAATCCGATACTCTTGCTGCACGATGCACAGAGTTCGCTGCACACCTGGGCAGGCTGGACGGAAAAACTGAGCCCAAAACAACAGGTGGTCAGTGTAGATCTCCCCGGTTTTGGATTGAGCGCACCACACCCACAGGGGAGTTATAGTGCATTCATGTACGCGAGTTTTCTCGATAGCTTTTTGCAAAAATTAAACCTGAAAAAAGTGTCGATCGCGGGTTGTGGACTCGGAGCGCAGATCGCCTGGCAATTTGCCGCAGAATCGCCGGAGCGGGTCGATAAACTCATCTTATTGGATGCGCCGGGTTTTGAAGAAAAAAGTAACTCCCTGATCGATTGGCTGGCCAGTACGCCCGTGATCAATCGCTCCCTATGGAAAGTAACCCCCCGCGCATTTGTACGCCTATCCCTCGAGGACGTCTGGGCCGACGATGCGCTGGTGACCGATTCTCTGGTGCAACGCCACTTCGATCTTTCCTTATTGCCGGGTCACCGGAAGGCATTTACAGACCGGGCTTCTGTACGCGACAACCGCCCGCCCATAGACCTGATCGAGCGGATCACTGCCCCCACGCTCATTCTTTGGGGTGCGGAAGATACACGGATATCGCCGGAGCATGCCTACGACTTTCACAAACGTATTCGCGGAGCCTTGTTAAAGATCTATCGCAATACAGGGCACTGGCCACAGGAGGAAAATCCGGTACAAACGGCACAGGATGTGGAGGCGTTTTTGGAGGGCAGGTTTTGAGCTAAGGAAAGTCAACATATTTTCACGTAAGCTTTCTACCTTTGCCAGTCCGCAATTTTTTGCGGAAAAAACCCTTAAGGAACGGGTGAATAAAAACTTGTCACTTTCATCTGATTCCTTTTCGCCCATACTGCCCATCTTTTTGATTAAAGAGTTCCACCATTCGCACAAAAAGATACTTGTTTGGACAAAAAGTAATCTACCTGAAAATGACAAGTTATTATTCACCCGTTCCTAAGTAATCCGTTAGTTTTTTTGAGGTAATGAAAGTATCGTTGAATTGGCTTCGAGATTTTCTCGACATACATAAATCACCCGTTGAAATCGCCGATATACTGACATCGCTGGGCCTGGAAGTTGAAGGATGGGATACCGTGAAGCCTTCGCCTGTTGATTTAGATAAAGTGTTGACTGGTAAGGTCTTGACATGCGAACGAATCCCGGACACTGATCATCTTTCAGCCACCACAGTCGATGTTGGGGACGGTGTTATACGTTCCGTAGTATGCGGTGCGCCGAATGTGGCTGCAGGACAAATGGTATTCCTCGCAGTGCCCGGCGCCAACGTTTTCAGTAAAGACGGCAGCCTGTTTACCATCGGTGAACGCAAGGTAAAGGGTGTTCCATCGCAGGGCATGATCTGCGCTGAAGATGAACTTGGCCTGGGCCACGACCATGCAGGCATCATAGTTTTGCCTCCCGACACACCGCTTGGCCGCTCTGCTGCAGATCATTTCCAGAAAGAAACAGATACGGTCATCGAAGTAGGCCTCACGCCCAATCGGGCAGATGCTACCAACCACCTGGGTGTGGCCAATGACCTGGCGGCCTACCTGCGTGTGCACGAAAATGAATCAATGGCAGTCCGAATGCCTAAAGGTTCTGCGGTCACCAGCACTCAAGCGCCATTCCCTGTCTCCGTTGAAAATCTGGACGCTTGTCCCCGCTATGCAGGAGTAGTGATCCAAAATATTAAAGTTCAGGAAAGCCCGGAATGGCTTAAAAATCGCTTGCTCGCGGTAGGCCAGCGCCCCATCAACAATGTGGTCGATGTGACCAATTATGTCCGCATCGAACTCGGTCAGCCGCTCCACGCTTTTGACCTTGAAAAAATAAAGGGCGGAAAGATTCTGGTTAAAACCCTTCCTGCCGGCACGATTTTTAAAACCCTGGATGAGGTAGAACGCAAGCTTTTCGCAGAGGATCTGATGATCTGCGACGGAGAATCCACCCCCATGTGTATCGGAGGGGTATTTGGCGGCCACGCGAGCGGCGTGTCAGATAATACCACCGCTATTTTTCTGGAAAGCGCTTATTTCAATCCGAAGTCGATCCGTCGCTCCATGTTGCAGCACGGACTCCGCACGGATGCTGCCTGGTCTTTTGAAAAAGGCGTGGATCCGAATGGCTGTGTGCGCGCCATTGAACGGGCGGTTGCGCTGATCCTGGAATTGGCTGGCGGGGAAATAGCTTCTGGTCTGGTGGACCATTATCCAAATCCTGTTACACCAGCCCATATCCCTTGTACTTACGCTTATATCAACGGGCTGATCGGCGAAGCACTCACCAAGGCCCGGGTCAAAAAAATTCTTACCGCGTTGGAAATCGGGATGGAAAACGAGACAGAAACAGGTTTTACCGCCATGGTCCCGACCAACAAACCCGAGGTCACCCGCGAAGTAGATATCATAGAAGAGATCCTTCGGGTACACGGACTGGATGCTGTGCCCATCCCGACCCAGATCAGAAGCAGCATGGAGATCCAGGCCCGGCCCAACCCGGATGCGGTGCGCAACCTCGCAGCTGATTTCCTGGCCTCCAATGGCTTCAATGAATGCATGAGTCTTTCCTTGTCCAATTCAGCATATTATCTTGGAGAAACAGCGGTCTTGCCCCTGGAGAAAGAACAGATCGTGTTCATCCACAATTCTGCTAATCAGGGGCTGGATTGTTTGCGTCCAAGCATGCTTTTCAGTGGATTGGAAACCATCCAACGCAATCAGAACCGCCAGAATGCCGATCTGCGTTTGTTTGAATTCGGTAAGGTGTATGCCCGGGCCGGAGAAAAGATGAAAGAGACCCACCGGTTGAGCATTTTTATGACCGGAGCACACAGCATGGAAAGCTGGCAACCTGCGGCAAAGAAATCGGTCGACTTTTTCACTCTGAAAGCTTTCGTAACGAATCTGCTGACCCGTTTGGGTGTGAGTGGATTTCAGGAGACCAGTCTGAACGAGGCGCCTTTCCAGTATGCCTTGAAACTGCATCGGGGGCCACAGGAATTGGTGACATTGGGCGCAGTGTCACCGACCTTCCTGAAAAAAATGGACCTCAAAAATCCGCTGTTTTTTGCCGATTTCAATTTTGAAAATGTGCTGAAGGCATTGGGGAGTAATAAAGTTCAGTTTGCTGAACTCAACAAATTTCCTACCGTTCGTCGGGACCTTGCGCTGGTGATAGACCAGTCTGTCGGCTTTGGCGAGATCCGGCAATTGGCAGGAAAAACGGCCAAAAAGATGCTAAAGGAAATGAACCTGTTCGATGTATTCGAAGATGAGAGCAAACTGGGTGCGGGAAAGAAATCCTATGCAGTAAGTTTTGTTTTTGAAGACCTTGAAAAAACCTTACAGGATAAAGAAATTGACGCCCTGATGGGGCAATTGGTCGGAGCTTTTGAAACAAAGCTCGGAGCGGTTGTTCGCAAATAGATTTTACCAATTTAAACCATTGAAACAGACTCTTAAGTATAACAAACCGAATCTCACAATTAAACAATCATGGATATAACAAGTATCATCATAGGATTGGTCGTAGGAGGCATTGCTGCTTACCTCTTCGCCAGCATGACCGTTAAAAAAGACGGTAACAAAGCGGTCGAGGAAGCCAATCGCCAAGCCGACCTGATTATTCAGGAGTCTCGCCTTTCTGCCAAACGGGTAGAAGATGAAGCCGCCATCAAAGCACAAAAACTGGTCAGCACTGCCGAGGCCGACAACGAACGCATCAAACAGCAAAAGATACAGGAAGCAAAAGAACGCTATGCGCAAATGCGCCTGGAATTAGAGGAGGAGAAGACCAAAAGGCAATTGGAACTCAAAGATCTGGAGATGGAGATCGTCTCTCAGCAAAAGGATCTGAAAATTGAGAACGACGCTTTCGAAAGTCGCCTCAAACAGCTGGAAACTAAAAAAGCAGACGTCGAGACCCGCGAATCAGAGATCGTAATCCTGCGCGAAAACCTGGACAAACAGCTCAAGATCATCCAGAAGAAAAAAGAAGAATTGGATGCAGCCAATGAGGAGCGCATCAAGGCCCTTGAAACGATTGCCCGCCTCAGCCAGCAGGATGCTAAGGATCAGTTGCTGGAGCAAGTCCGCGCCAAGAGCGAAAGTGAAGCCCAGACCATCGTACGCGATGCTGTGACACAGGCGAAACTCAACGCTTCCAAAGAGGCGAAGAAGATCGTTATCCAGACCATCCAGCGGATGGCTGCAGAGTTTACCATTGAGAATACGGTCTCCGTTTTCAATCTGGAAAACGACGAGATGAAAGGACAGATCATTGGTCGTGAAGGCCGGAATATCCGGGCCCTAGAAGCGGCTACCGGGGTCGAAGTAATTGTGGACGATACGCCTGAGGCGATCGTGCTTTCTTCTTTTGACCCGGTTCGTCGTGAAATTGCCCGTCTGTCCCTTCAGCGCCTGGTGGCAGATGGACGTATCCACCCACAGCGTATCGAAGAAGTAGTAGCCAAAGTAACCAAGCAGCTGGAAGAGCAGATCGTCGAGATCGGCGAACGCACAGTCATTGAGTTGGGCATACACGGACTCAACGCAGCCCTGGTGCGCATGGTCGGTCGTATGCGCTTCCGTTCATCCTATGGTCAGAATCTGTTGAAACACAGCATCGAGACCGCTGAGCTTTGTGCCATCATGGCGGCAGAACTTGGCATGAATCCGAAACAGATCAAAATGGCCAAACGTGCCGGTCTCCTGCACGATATTGGTAAGGTAGCTGAAGAAGAAACAGAACTCAGCCACGCCTTGGTCGGCATGAAGTTGTGTGAGCAGCATGGCGAGCATCCGGTGATCATCAATGCCGTAGGCGCCCACCACGATGAGATCGAGATGAACAACATCCTGTCGCCGATCATTCAGGCTTGTGACGCCATTTCCGGCGCTCGTCCGGGTGCACGGCGCGAAATTCTGGAGAACTACCTCAAGCGTATCGGCGAACTCGAAGAAATTGCCCGCAGTTACGAAGGCGTTTCGAATGCCTTTGCCATGCAGGCTGGCCGCGAACTTCGCGTGATCGTGGAAGCCGATAAGGTGACGGACCAATACGCCGATGATCTGTCTTTCCTGATCTCTCAGAAGATCCAGGATGAGATGCAATACCCCGGCCAGATCCGTGTGACCGTGATCCGCGAAAAGCGGGCAGTGGCATTTGCGCGATAGTCAATTGATTGGGAATTATTAAAAGACCGACCGGGTCGCTGGGCAATTGTTCAGCGACCCGTTTTTTTATGTGCCATGAAAAAGGAACGAAATTCAGCCCCCCACCGATCTGTCATCCCGAACGCAGTGAGGGACCGCTTAAGCGAATGTTCACGTCTTTGCTCCTGGCCAGTTCCCTCACTGCGTTCGGGATGACAGATCGGAATTGGACGATGAATTCCTAAATTAAAGATAAAGCGCAAATTTCATTGGAATGGATTGAAAAATAGAAAATCAAATCCACCATTAGGTGCGTTTCAAATCAATTAGTCGTAATAATTATTACTATCTGCTAAAATACCAGTTACTTTGCAGTATGAATTCTCAGGCTGCAATAGCGCATTTGCAACAAGAGGCAAACATTCAGCCATTGTTTGCGAATATAGTAGTGCCGGATTTCACCCCGTCAGGCAGAATTTATTATGATCTTCTGGAGTCAATTGTGTCCCAGCAATTAAGTGTAAAAGTAGCCGATGTAATTTTTAAACGCTTTCTTTCGTTATTCCCTGAAAATAATCCACACCCTGAGCATGTTGTTCGGATCAGATCCGAACAATTGCGCAGTGCAGGTCTATCCGGTCAAAAAGCAGGATACCTGCAAAATGTAGCACAATTTGCTATAGAAAATGATCTTGAAAAAATAGACTGGGACGCTATGAGTGACGAGGAAATTATAGATTTTCTATCACAAATAAAAGGTGTTGGGAAATGGACGGTACAAATGCTCTTAATGTTTACGCTCGCCCGTCCGGATATTTTTCCGGCAGACGACCTAGGCATTCAACAAGCAATGAAACGACTGTTTCAAATAGAAGAACAGAATCTCCGACTGTTAAAAATTAGAATGATCGAGCTTTCCGAACCCTGGAAACCTTGGCGCACCGTTGCTTGCAGATATCTATGGCGATGGAAAGGCATTAAATTGGCACTTAAGGGCACAGGCCATTCAAAGGATTGGCCGCCCGACTAACAATAACACAGTAGTATAACATTAATTCAATTTTTATGAAAGAAATCACCGATCGCCGTTATCCCATTGGGAAGTTTGAATACGGCAAAACTTATTCCAATGAAGATACCAGAAAGCACATAAAAACAATAGCCCGACTGCCTAAGGACCTTAAAAAGGTGTTTAAGAAGCTCCGCGATGGAGCATTAGACAAGCCCTACCGCGCAGGCGGCTGGACTGCCCGACAGCTGATACACCACATTGCAGACAGCAATTTGAATGCTTATGTACGCTTCAAACTTGCCGCTACTGAGATTGCTCCTATTATTAAACCATATGAGGAAAATCTTTGGGCTGAAACCGATGATTCAAAGTACGGATCTCCCAAAATCTCTATCAAACTCCTGACAGCACTCCATGTTCGTTGGGTAGTTTTCCTTACCGCTCTTACGGAGGATGACCTCGATCGCGGGTATTACCACCCCGCCAACAAACGCACGGTTTCCATCCGCGAGGCCATTGCACTCTATGCCTGGCACAGCAAGCACCATCTGGCGCACCTGAAAATGATCGCTGATGGAAACTTTGAAAAGGTGTCGGATGGTAAAAAAACGTCAGAATCAAAAGCCAAGGCACCTAAGTTTGAAAAAGCGGTCAGTGCAGAAGTCGCAGAAGGTCCGAAAAAGCGCGGACGTAAACCAGGTGTAAAAGCAGTGACTGCGCCTTCAACTACGGTTTCGGTTAAGCGCACCCGTCGCAGCAGTGCAGAAGTAGCTGCTGAAAAAGCGGCCAAGGCAGCTGAACCCAAACTTTCCCGTGCAGAGGTCATGGAGAAGGCTCGTGCCGCTGCCGCTGCCAATCGCGCTGCCAAAGCCGTAAGTGCACCCAAAGCAGCAACAGAAAAAGGCAAGCCAGGCCGCAAACCGAATCCGGCCAAAGCTGCTGCTGCTCCTAAAGTTGCTGCAGAAAAAGGCAAGCCTGGTCGTAAACCAAATCCAGCCACCGCTGCTGCAAAAGCCGCCAAGGCTGCTGAACCTAAACTTTCCCGTGCGGAAGTGATGGAGAAAGCCCGTGCTGCCGCTGCTGCCAATCGCGCCGCCAAAGCGGCTGCAACACCTAACGTTGTTGTAGAAAAAGGAAAACCGGGTCGCAAACCAAATCCAGCCAAAGCTGCTGCTGCCCCTAAAGTTGCTGCAGAAAAAGGCAAGCCTGGTCGTAAACCAAATCCAGCCACGGCTGCTGCAAAAGCCGCCAAGGCTGCTGAACCCAAACTTTCCCGTGCGGAAGTGATGGAAAAAGCCCGTGCCGCCGCTGCTGCCAACCGCGCCGCCAAAGCGGCTTCTGCGCCTAAAAAGCCTGAACCTGCAAAGTCTACACGTGTTCGTCGGAGCGCAGAGGAGGTTGCTGCTGAAAAATTAGCTAAAGCCAACGCACCGAAACTTTCCCGTGCGGAAGTGATGGAGAAAGCCCGTGCTGCGGCCGCTGCCAATCGCGCCGCCAAAGCGGCTGCAACACCTAACGTTGTTGTAGAAAAAGGAAAACCGGGTCGCAAACCAAATCCAGCCAAAACTGCTGCTGCAAAAGCCGCCAAGGCTGCTGAACCCAAACTTTCCCGTGCGGAAGTGATGGAGAAAGCCCGTGCCGCCGCTGCTGCCAACCGCGCCGCCAAAGCGGCTTCTGCGCCCAAAAAGCCTGAACCTGCAAAGTCTACACGTGTTCGTCGGAGCGCAGAGGAGGTTGCCGCTGAAAAATTAGCTAAAGCCAACGCACCGAAACTTTCCCGCGCGGAAGTGATGGAGAAAGCCCGGGCCGCCGCCGCCGCCAATCGCGCCGCCAAAGGACAGCCAGCCAAGCCTAAAAAGGATCCAAACGCACCTAAACTTTCCCGCGCGGAGGTGATGGAGAAGGCCCGTGCGGCCAGATCATCAAAGAAGAAGTAATTTCAAAAGCATAACAGACCGAATCAATCACCAGGGAGCGGCTTCCAGACGAAAGTCTGGAGGCCGTTTTTTTTTAGACTTTTGACAGGCTAAATGCCCGCCCAAAATAAAAAGCGGCGACACGTTTCACACGCATCGCCGCTTATCAGCATTTATAGTTCTAAGGCCCAGATATTAATCCATTTCAAGATCAATGTCAACCTTTTCATGCCACGGAAGTCCGTCGGCATTGAGGCGCTCCATGAATGGATCAGGATTCATGTTCTCTACGTTGAAAACACCTTTGCCAGCCCATTTGCCTTCCAGGATCATTCGGGCACCGATCATAGCTGGTACGCCGGTGGTGTAACTGACAGCCTGCGTGCCGGTCTCTTTGTACGCATCCACGTGCGAACAATTGTTCCAGACATAATAGGTGCGTTCCTTTCCGTCTTTGATGCCCTTGATACGACAGCCAATGCTGGTAAAGCCGGTATAATTTTCCCCCAGATCTTCCGGAGCAGGCAATACCGCCTTCAGGAATTCAAGCGGAACAATGTCCATGCCATTGAATTTGATGGGTAAAATACCCGCCATGCCGATGTTCTGGATCACCCGTAAGTGCGTCAGGTACTCCTGTCCAAAAGTCATCCAGAAACGTGCACGACGCAGGGTAGGGAAATTTTTCACCAGACTTTCCAGTTCCTCGTGATAGATCAGATATGAACGCTTGGGACCGATCTCCGGGTAATCAATGTCTTTCCAGATCTCATGGGGCTCGGTCTCTACCCACTGCCCGTTTTCCCAGTATTTGCCGCGCTGGGTCACCTCCCTGATGTTGATCTCCGGATTGAAATTGGTAGCGAATGCCTTTCCGTGGTCGCCGGCATTGGCATCCACAATGTCTAATTCGTGGATTTCGTCAAAGTAATGCTTGGCCGCATAGGCAGTGTACACAGAGGTTACACCCGGGTCAAAGCCGCAACCCAGGAGTGCCATGATGCCTTTTTCGCGGAAACGATCCTGATAGGCCCATTGCCAGGAATATTCGAATTTGGCCTCGTCTTTGGGTTCGTAGTTGGCCGTATCCATGTAGTTCGTGCCGGTCTCCAAACAAGCGTCCATCAAGGGCAGGTCCTGATAAGGGAGGGCCACATTGATCAACAGGTCCGGCTTGAACGCCCGGATGAGCTCTACCGTTTCTGCTACATTGTCGGCATCCACGCGGGCAGTTTCTATTTTTTTGCCGCCATAAGCAGCATGAATGGCATCTGCGATGGTGTCGCATTTCGATTTGGTGCGGGATGCAAGCATGATCTCGCCGAACACGTCGCGGTGTTGGGCGCATTTGTAGGCAACTACGCGGCCTACGCCGCCTGCGCCGATAATTAGGACTTTTGACATTTTGTGAATGTGGTCAATTTTGTGAATGTAATCAATGGGTTTAATGTGGTCAATTGGCGAGCGCAAAAGTAAACAGAAGGTGGACTTTTTTACAGGCTTTGATACCTTCGCCCTGCTACGCAAACTGTTAATTAGAGCAAACTTAATATTCTACTATGCAAACTTCCTGGCAAGGCGTTTATCCGGCACTTACCACGCCCTTTACTGAATCAGACCAACTGGATTTTCAAACCTTTGAAAAAAACATGGAAGCTCAGGTTGCTGCCGGAGCTGAAGGCCTCGTTTTGGGCGGCACCCTGGGTGAAGCCAGCAGTCTGCTCAATGAAGAAAAATATGAACTCGTGCGCTTTACGGTAGAAAAATCTGCCGGACGTGTGCCAGTGGTCATGAACATTGCCGAACAAACTACCCGGGCCGCAGTAGCCGCAGCACAGGAAGCCGAGCGATGCGGTGCGAGCGGACTCATGCTGCTACCGCCGATGCGCTATAAGGCAGACGACCGGGAAACACTAACCTATTTTAAGGCTGTAGCAGAGGCTACTCCTCTACCTATTATGATCTACAACAACCCAATAGATTATAAGATCCTGGTCACCCTCGACATGTTCGAGACCATGGCCGAATGGCCCACCATCCAGGCGGTCAAAGAAAGTACCCGCGATGTCAGCAATGTAACCCGAATGCTCAATCGTTTCGGTGATCGTTTTAAGATCCTTTGCGGGGTAGATACCCTTGCGCTCGAAAGCCTGATGCTAGGTGCCCACGGATGGGTAGCAGGTCTGGTGGATGCTTTTCCGCGGGAAACGGTGGCGATCTACCGGCATGCTAAAGCGGGTCAGTTTGAAGAAGCGCGCCGGCTGTATCAATGGTTTTTGCCTTTGCTGGAACTGGATATTCATCCCAAACTGGTGCAATACATCAAACTGGCGGAGGTCGCCACAGGCCTGGGTACAGAACAGGTCCGGGCGCCACGCCTTCCATTGGAAGGATTGGAGCGTGAGCAGGTTTGGAACGTGATCCAGGATGCTTTGGCTGTTAGGCCGAAGGGGTATTAGGTCATTGGGGGGGTAGGGAAGACGCAGTAATTCAGGTTTTTTTGATTGACGAGTGATGATTACATGGGTGATGATTGTTGAAGTCATGGACGATTTTTGAAGTGTGATACATCGGCCATCGAAAATCACACCTCTAATTCAACAATCATCACTCATGTAATCATCACTCGTCAATCAAAAAACTTCTGCCTTTCCTAAATTTTACTTCCTACTTTTAATACATCTGCCCTGGGGCGCCTTAATCCCAAGGACTAAATGACCCCCTAATGGCCCAAATGCCCCAATTTCATCTCAAAATCTCCACCCACCCACTCAGATTCCCGGCGTTTCCGCCCAGGTCGATCCGGTAGAAATAGGTGCCATCGGGCAGGTCTTTTCCATTCCATTGACCATTCCAGGCACTGGCATTGGAATAGCCTTTTTGCTCAAAGATCTGATTGCCCCATCGATTGAATACCTGTACCTGGTTGTTGGGAAATTGTTCGATCCCGAGGATGGTCCAGGTATCGTTTCGTCCATCGTCGTTGGGAGATATTCCTTTGAATACCAATACCTTGTCACAGGAAATGGTTATTTTAATTGTAGCAGAAGATTGTTGCCCGGCTCCATCCATTATTTGGTACATAAACGAGTCTATTCCACATTGGCCCGGATCGGGTGTGTAGGATAGGATGCCGTTGGAGGCATTGTAAGTAAAACTGCCTAAGCCGGGATCGCTCAAAAATTCCACCTGGGATAATCCGCCTAAATTGCCCGCAATACCTCCCACGATGTCATTGGCAATGATATTAAAATCCAGGGGTTCATTTTTTATAGTAAAAACCAGATCCGTGATGGCCAGCAGACTATCAGAAGGCGTATTGCTCACATTGATCAGCAAAATATAATCCGCACATTCGCTCAGGGCATTGCAAAGCTGGATACACAACGTATCGACCCCCGGGTTTTGTCCTGTGATCTGAACACACCAGTTCTGGCTGTTGAAAGCATAACCAACCAGCGTGCTTCCTTCCATTTCGCAAATATTGGTAATGCTGGTAATAGGGCTGTTGATAAAGCTGGAATCAAGGCATACCTCCACGGTGCTGCCCAGCGGCACATTGACAGGGATGCTCTGCTCATTTAACACGGTTTTACATTCGAGCAGAAAATCCACATTCCACTCACAAGTGGTGGTCGGGTTTTTGAAATAAAGCTGATGGAAACCGGTGTCCAGCAACATGCCGATAAAGTTTCCACATAAAGTAAAGTTCAAAAAAGGCGTACCATTGTCCGTGATAGCATATTGTCCCAGTTCGATATTAGGGATGTTGGTACAAAAAACGGTGTCTTGGTTACACTGGGTTGTCTTCCAGGAAATGTTTCCCTGCGCATTTAAAGGATAACTATGAATCGGCGCACAGTCAAAACATAGAGCATCCACAATCAGGGTATCAGAACAGGCTGTTTGTATGCTTCGAAAAATCAGCTTATGGATACCGGAGGCAAACCGCATCTCAGTCCCAAGCGGAACCAAAAGCAGGGATGGATTGAAAACGGCTGTGATCCCTCCTGCTGATTTTATTTTCAGGGGACCGTAGTTGGCTGAATGGTTGACGCTGCGAATAAAACCGGCCCCTTGGAGGGACCAGTTATTGGAGCTAATATCCAGTTGGTTCATCAGCACGATGAGTCCATTGAAATTCAGGAAATTACCTGAAAAGGTCTGCCCGTTAATTTTCCATTCCGTCAGCTCATAAGGCCCGCCCCCGGAAGGCAGGGCTGATACCTGGTAACTTAAAACCGAGTCCTCGGCGCAACCGGAAAACCCCAGCCCATACAATGCGCCATTGTCAATTACATTATAATTCACGATGTCATCGAAAGAAATGGGAACACAACCCCTGGCGATGCCATTGCAGTTGGTGGAGATAAAAAGCAGGGTATCCGCCAGATTTACGGCACTGGAACAATCATTTTTGGGCAGAATGGTAGGAAAATATGAAATGATGTGGCACCTGTCTGCCAGCGTATCGAAAATAGCCACCCGGATCTCATCCACATTAAAGCCGGGAGATTGGTTGGCAAAAAATGTGAGACAGGCGCTGACGTTGTCGATCAGATAGGTTCCGTACGTATCGCTGTTGCCCCCTAGCCCGGGTCTTCCCAGTTGGAGAATATGCTTGCTGGAATACGTAGCGGGGATGGTACCGCAGGCCGTGGCGGAATTATCCACCTGCACTGAAAAGAATACGGATTGCTTGCTGGGTGGAAATTTGGTAATGCTTACGATGATGCAGGTAGTGTCTTTCAGCCCGATTGAAGGCGCGGTGCTGACAATGCAGATCGTATCAATACCAAATCCGGGGTTCTGGCCTGCAGCATACGACAGGCAGCCATTGGCTTGCAGGTTCCAATTTCCAAAGGCAGAATTTCCGGACAGTCCGCCATTCAAAACACTGTAGGTAGTAGCGCCGGCCGGCAGACCTACCGGCTGCGGCACACAGAACAAATCGCTGGTGTTGACGCCCAGCACCGTGTGCACGGTGCGTGAACGGTTGCAATTGGCCGAAATCAATACATTATCAACTGAATAGCTGCAAAAAAGGGAATCAAAAACCTGTGCATTATATCGCCCGGCCCGCAGGTTGATCCGGTCTTCCGGGTTATCATCGCCTGGCAGATCGGCCCAGTTTACAAGGTAGGGCGCGCCATTTCCCCCTGAAATGGAGAGTGAAATTTGTCCGCCAGCGGAACAGGTTTCAGGGCTTGCCAATACCTGTGGATCAAAGGCCAGAGGCTGGTTTATGTTAAAATTCTGTGCAGGAAGTGCGCAGCCATCAGCATCCAGAATCTGGAGAATGAAAGCGCCCGCGGGGAGGCTGCCTGGCGAATAGCTGGTTCCAGCAGCGTCTTTTAGTGTAAATGTATACGGGAGTTTAAAATGCTGTCCGGGCGTCACGTCAATTTCCACAAAGCCGGTGGACTGACCAGTGCAGCGCACATCATGTGCGGTGATGTTCACAGTACCTGTTACGGCCAGATCCTGGATCGTGAAGCTGGTAGATCCTTTACAACCCGTGGTGAGGTCTGTTGCCTGCACGGTGTAGTTGCCGGGGGCCAGATTGTTGTACTGCGGACCCGGGCCGGGGATAAACGAATAGGATCCGGAGCCGCCCGGCACTGTGACGAGTGCGCGGCCGATACTCAAGCCGCATTTTGCCTGGTCCTGTACCTGGCTATTGACAGTAAAGGCGTTGGTATCATTCGGGACAAAATATTTGAAAATGGAATAACAACCCGTGTTCGGGTTTGTCACAGTCACATAATAGTTTTTGCTGGACAGGCCGGCAATGCCGGGCGCGGAGGCACCATTGCTCCAGTTGAATTGAAAATTGGTTGGTGAAAGCGAGATAGAACCGTTTGAAATCTGACATTGGGCGGCTTGAATCGCAGCTTGTACCTGAGGGCCGTTGCTGTTGTTCACAATCACCAGGGTATCCAGAAAGCAATTCGGGTCATTCAGCCGCGCGATATGGATCTTGTAAGTGGCTGCAGGAAGGCTAACGGCTACGTTGGAGTTAGACACCGATGGGGTCCAGTCAAAGCTATAGGCCCCTGATCCGCCACCCGGTGAAAGGATGATGGTGCCAGTGGACACGCCGCATTGGGTATTAGAAACCAGTACCGCATCAAGGGTAACGGGGTTGTTGCAATTGCTTTGTGCCTGTGCAAAAAACGGCAGACAAAGGGCCAAAAACGGCAGTGTGTGTGTTTTTTTCATCAAAAATCGGTTTGGGTGCCAGAATACCTGGAACACGAATGCTAATTAAACTCCAAAATAAATTTGTAGATTATTGACTATAAAAATATGATTATCAAATATTTGTGAAAATATTTTAAAATAAAAATTGCCGACAAACCCCTAAAAATGTCCTTTTTATTAGAAGTTTACCCGCCTACTTTTGTCCTGTTAAATAACCTAATCGACCTAAAATCTCCTGCTCATGGACAAGAACGCGAAAATTGATTTCCTCAGAAAATTGCCCATGTTTGTTTTTTTGAACGAAACAGAACTGGTGCAACTGGCCGAATCTATGCAATTCCGCTCGGCTCCGCGGTACCATTTCGTTTTTGTACCCGACGAAACGGCCGAGCACCTTTACTTCCTGGTCCAGGGCCGGGTGAAAACCGGCACATTCTCCAGCGAAGGTCGGGAGATTATCAAGGAATTAATTTCTCCGGAGACACTTTTTGGCGATTTGGCGCTTGCCGGCGAAACCAAGCGAAGCGAATTTGCACAAAGTCTGCACGATGGAGCGGATTACCTGGTTATAAAACTGGTCGATTTTCAAACCATCATGCAAGACAATCAGCGACTGATGTTCGCCTGTATGCAACATCTTTCACAACGCCTGCAACGAGTAGAAGAACGACTCGCCAATCTGGTAGTGAAAGATGCCCGCGAACGGATCATTGAGTTTCTTCAGGATACCGCCACCCGTGAAGGACGCCGGGTGGGTTTCGAAACCCTCGTCAAACATCATTTGACCCAGCAGGAAATTGCGAGCCTTACCGGCACCAGCCGTCAAACGGTCACCTCTGTTTTCAACGAATTAAAACGCTCCAATCTGATCTATTTTAATCGAAACAGCATCCTGATCCGGGATGTGGACAAACTCGCCTGATAAAGATAAACACAAAAACATATAAGCTGCAAGTTTGAATACGTGGAGGCTTCCCTGCTGTGGGAGGCCTTTCGTTTTTATTAGTGTCAAGTTTAAAGTTTCAAGTGGGCGAGTTCCAAATGCCAGGCCCCGCCACCACTTTCAACTTTTAACTTGCCCACTTGTAACTCTAAACTATTATAACTCGTATCGTCTCAATCTTCCGGTTACTAACCAATTCCAGCACAAAGATCTTCCCTTCCAGTTCGAGCCTTAATCCCTGCTCCGGGATCGTCTGCGCAGCAGTGACGAGATAACCGGATAGCGTGTTATAATCTCCGGTAGGCAAATTGAGTTCCGGATATTTTTCATTCAGGTACTGCACATCAAGCCGGCCGGAAAAGATAAATTCCTGCTCGGTCACTTTCGCTTCGATGAATTCCTCCAGGTCATGTTCATCGTCGATTTTGCCGAAGAGTTGTTCGAGGGCGTCTTCCAGGGTCACCAGGCCGGCGATGCCTCCGTATTCGTCCACGACGCAGGCGATGTTTGTGCGGTTTTTGATAAATTTACTGAGCAGGTCATTGGCCTGAATGCTCTCCGGCACAAAGGTGATGGGCATTACAATCCCCTGAATTTCCTTTGGATGGGAGAAAAGTTGCTGCACGTGCACGTAGCCCAATACCTTATCCACGTCGCCACCTTCGGTCACCAGGATGCGGGAAAGGCTGCTTTCTACAAACAGTTCGCGCAGTTCGGCCACAGAAGCACCCACATCAATGTGGATGATCTCGGGCCGGGGGGCCATACAGTCATGCGCCCGGACTTGTTTGAGGTGCAGCGCATTTTCCAGCAATTCCATTTCTACTTCCTCCTCACCGGGCAGTCCTGTATGGTTCTGTTGTACCAGATATTCTAGCAAAGCAGCTTCGCCATCCCGGTGCGCATTTTTGTAAATTCCTCTGAAGATCAGGTTTTTAAACAACAACAAGACGCCAAAAAGCAGCATCATGACCGCTGTCACAGCCATCCATCCGGCACCCAATAACAAACTAAACAAAGGGAGCAGGGTCCAGGCAGCCGTGATGGCCAATACCGTCAGCAGTAGGGTGGCCGGAAAGGTGTGGCTTCCAATACGCAGGGCGGAAGTCCAGCCAAAAATTCGTTTTGATAAGGGAATGTCCATAGGGTTATTTAACCACCTCGTTGATTTGTTCCACTTTGATCCGGCCTTTAGGCACCAGAATTTTCCAGTATGAAAAATCCTGATCGGCCTCGAGACCAAAACCATAAATGATCTCGCCGGGTTGGGTCACTTTTACAAACTTATCGGTGCGGATCTTGGCGGTCTTCTCGTCCCAGATAAGTTCTTCGGTCTCTAGTTTTTCCTGTTTGATGGTGGTGAGCACCACGCTATCCCGGGCTACAATTTTCCCTTCTTCCTGATAGCGGGTGGCTTTTTTTGCGGTCAATACGCTGCGAACAGAAAGGTCGGGCATCATAAAATCCATCTTAATGCCTTCCGGAAATTCCTGTCGGGGCTTGTCACGGCCTGAGTGGTTGTGTAGGATGGGACCCGTCACCCGCACCCGCACCACGGCACTGTCGGAGTAGAGTATTTCCACATCTTCCCCGACCTCCACGGCCACATCGTCCTGGGTAAAAACCTGACGTGTTTCCGGGATGGGGTCTGTACAGGCCATCCACAGGAAGATGAGCAACCAAAAACTATTTCTAAGGATCACGAGGTCAAACGTTTAAGGCCAAAGCGTACCACGAGCAATATACCCGCCACGATCAGAACCAGCCATTGCACCGGGATATACACCCAGGCTACGAGGCGCAACCGGTTGAGCAGATACATCAACAAAAACATCGTGAAGATGGTCATCATCAGGTCCGTGAGTTTTCCAAAACCCGGGATGTAACCAAACTCCACATTACGCCTTATAACGTTCAGGGTGACCAGCATCGCTGCCACGGGCAAGGCCTGCGTGAGCAAATTAACATTGAAAATACTTCCGCCCTGCTCAAAAAGGAATAGATAGACCGCCAATGCTGCCGCAAAAATGCCAGGTACACACACCAGGTACACGATGGCAGCATAGAGGTATTTCCAGGGACTCAGGTGACCTTCTCCCCTGCCCATGATCCCGGCGAGTATCGCAGTGATCAAAAGGAGTGAAAAGTACGCAGCCACCACCAAAGGATTGGCACCGAGATAGTCAAATAATTCGCGCAGGGTCATGTTGAAAATGTGGTCAATTAATTAATGTGGTCAATGTGGTCAATTTGTTGAATGTGGTCAATGTGAACAATGTGGTCAATGTGAGCGGCCCACATTGACCACATTGACCACATTGGCCACATTCAACAAATTGACCACATTCAACAAATTGACCACATTATTTTCATTTTCCAAATCGGTGTGCAACTTCTGCCCAATTCACCACATTCCACCAGGCGCTGATATAGTCCGGGCGGCGATTCTGGTAGTGCAGGTAGTAGGCATGCTCCCAAACGTCGAGTCCGAGGATGGGCTGGCCTTTTTTGTCAGCCAGGTCCATGAGTGGATTGTCCTGGTTGGGGGTAGAAGTGATGAAAAGTTCGCCGTTTTCATCTTTGCAAAGCCATGCCCAGCCTGAGCCGAAGCGGGTAGCACCTGCCTGAGCGAACAGTTTTTTCATCTCGTCCAGGGAGCCAAAATTCTTATTGATCTGGGCTGCCAGCGCGCCGGTTGGTTCGCCGCCTGCGTTAGGAGCCATGACTTCCCAGAACATGCTGTGGTTCCAGTGTCCACCGCCGTTGTTGCGTACCGCTGGTGGGAGTTTGCTCATGCTGGCGAAGAGTTCTTCGAGGCTTTTGCCTTCGTGCTCGGTGCCCTGAAGCGCTGCGTTGAGGTTGTTGACGTAAGCAGCGTGGTGTTTGCCGTGGTGGATCTCCATGGTGCGCGCATCTACATGTGGTTCGAGCGCGTCGAATGCGTAAGGGAGTTCTGGTAGCGTGAATGCCATAATTTTGTTGATATTTTAGCCGGCTAAGCGTTTTGCAGATGCGAAGCGCTCAGCAGGAATGAATGGTGAAATGGGTTGTTTAAATTGACCTTAGTGGAAACAGGCCTAAAAGTAAGAAGTTCACTTTAATACAAAGGTCGTCCGAAAAGTATTTTGATGGGCAGGATTGGCAGGATTAAATTTATAGGCAGGCTTTTGAGCACCGGGTCACAAGACCCTGGCGCGGCGTTGGGCTGGGTATCTGCGCAATGGCAAAGGAAAGATTTGAGCCCCGCACGGTCTTGTCTGGTTCCACATGCAAAGATGCCCGGCCCAGCGCCGCGCTTGTGTCTTGTGACCAAGCGCCCATGGAGCAGGGAACAAAATTTGTGTAATAGCTTGATTATCTGTGCTTTATGGGCTGGCTTTTGAGCGCCGGGTCACAAGACCCTGGCGCGGCGTTGGGCTGGGTATCTGCGCAATGGCAAAGGAAAG
>JBILHS010000175.1:0-7583 GCA_044350425.1 Saprospiraceae bacterium
CTTTTGCGATATCGCATCGTCAATCCATATCGTCAGGCTCCCTCGGCGCTTTAACCCATTATTGTACTCCCGCCAATTCGTTATTTTATAACGGTCTTTGGGTTTGTCCGATTGCAAGTTTGAATCTGTCTTTGTCATGAGTCGCGTGGGTGTGGTGTTTAGGTTTCGCAACTCAAAATTACACCTGCCGACTCATTTTACAAACTACCCATAATCTCACGCCTCGGTGGATTCATGCAACAAAGCCTGAAAAATGTGTACCCTTTCTAACTACAGGGCATAAAATTTTAAGTTCTGCTATTTTATTCCTTTTAGCCATTGGGAGGCAATGGAAGTGCTTGCACTTTTGGGAGTGTGCATGCGCATGTCACAGTTCCCCGAGAAAGCCTGATGGGCGCCCCGCCGGATTGGGTGATCGGCATCATTGCGGGTGGAGATAGTGCCATCCGCCAACCCGTCGAAAACGCGGAAGGCAGTGAGACCCAGGCCTGGTCTGACCTGAGTGTCTGGCAAATAGATACGCAGGAAAATAAAATGGTAGATATGCTGCTCAGCAATGCCGAGCTGCTAGATCGCGGCGTTCAGATGGTGATGCAGGCCACCGGCGTGGAATACAATGAGGCGACCCGTTGTGTTCGGCCCAGTAAGAACTATGCAGGTTCAGTGTGTCTGCAAGGAGATAAACATACGAAAAGTTTTGAGCATGTGCGAGCATTTGATGGCACACCAAAACTAGGAACACGGAGAACGTCATTTCTCTAAGCCAATTCGAATTGAAATCCCAAGCTTCGAAAAGTTTTGAATCATTGCTCCGTAGTAGGTGGACGTATTGTTTGAAACTTCAAAACGCCCATGCGAGATCACTCCGCAACTAAAATTTCCGACCAATCCCAGAGCGAGGAAAAAGTTGTTTTTAAGGTTGAAAAACATTTCCGGATTGTATTCTACGCCAAATAGCAAGGGTTCTCTGCCATACTTATAATCAACCCATCCTTCCAGGATAGGCTCTGTAAATGGTGGAAACTCGAAGTCTGCTCCGCCACGTTGAATGCCCAAATATTCCTTTTCCTTGCTCAGGGGAATTACCACAGAACAAGTGAGGGACTGGCTCAGTGTTTGACGCTTTAGCAAATGGCGGCGGGAGATCCCCAAATTACAGATGCCATAGAGCCCCATATCAGCGCCAATCACCCTCGCTACGGGTAATCCATCCGATGCAAAGTTGCTAACCGACTTGAAAACTAAAGTAGCAGCCCGGTATCCGATGCCAAGGTGCATGATACTGCTCCATAAACTTTGTTTGCGAAATGGCACCTCTAAAGAAATTCCAATCTGGGGTATTGCAATTTCCCTGCTTTTGACCGAAAAACTATCTATTTTTGGAATGTGATAAATAGCCGGGTCGGGCCGAAAATACTGACTGTTAATACTGAACCGATATCTGACTTTTTTCTCTGTTAAGGTCATTCGAGGGGTGCTACTCCCTTTTGAGACAGGTTTAGCCTGTTTTTTACTTAGGTTGGTAAAAAACTTTAGCCCAAGTTCTGAATTGTTAACATGATACGTCCCTTCAATTGTAGTTGGGGGGCCTCCAGTATGCAAGTTTCGGATGTACTGCCTGCCATTTGTAATTTTTTGCGGGCTCAGTGCAGCATATAGTTGTATATGACCTAATAAATTTTTATAGATCTGCCAATCATGTCTATATGCAATATTAAGCCTTAAAAAGGCCGGAAAAGTAACGTGCTCCTCCGGATTATTGGATATTCCATAACTTGCACTCACAATTTCTTCTAAATCCTGCGCAATTAATAAAGTTCCTTCAAGCCCTAAAGATAGCTGACCTTTCGATTTGAAGACCTTAAGCGATTGACCAAAACCGAATAAAATACTTGGGTATCCTATATGCCGGTTGACAAAATCGCTCCAAATTGTTTCCTCATCTCCAAAGTAGTTGATTTGATAATATCTCAAACCTTGAGTCGTCAATCCAGTTTCTGCATACCAATTTTTGTTTTTTGAATAGGCCCATTCTTTTTTAAATGAAATTGAACCGGCAAAACCAAGTTGAGGCTTTGCTATTACATATGGGTTCTTTGTATTTTCTAGATATACAGGAGGTGTAAGATGGAGACCAATACCCAAATAATTCTGCCCATTCAATGGGCACAGCATGGGTACCATTACAATGAGAATCACCCAAACCGAAAGGCAAAAAGGCGAAGCCCTCTTTATAGAGAGCCGCGCCAATTTTATCCTCAAAAAAAACTTCATTTTACTATTATTTTTGCAGAGGTAATAGATAACCATGTGTTTCGTTGTCAACAAAGAAGGACAAACTGCATCTATGAGTAGGATACCATGTGTTGCTTGGACATACAATTGCTTCACGCCATACTTCCCAGAGACGGGCAGTTATTTTACGTGTCTTTCTCTTCTTGAAATTTTTGAATTTTGACCAAACTTGAAGGCCTGGATTACAAGTTTCTTGCATAAACCCAATGCCCCCTATTAAGAGCCTCATATCTGCACGCCTTTTTTTATAACTTCCACTTACTTTCTTATAGTTTTTGATCTTACCCTTCAATTTAGAGACAATCACACCTGAACTGACTTTAATTTTAGCACGCAATTGCCTATTTACCAAATATGGGTCATCGTTGACATCAAAAGTGTACTTCCTTTTACGGGCCCAAGCACAACAATCACCTATTGCCATTGACTGTTCCCCATAATTTTGGATCGAAACTATATTATTTCCGATCTTGACCAACCCATCAGTATTAAACAAACACCGCTCTTCTTCATCCATTACCGGGCAAAGTTCATCGGGGTCATTGTCAAAATTGATAGTTTCTGAGTTTTGTGCTAATAACCATTGCTCGCTCTGGGCTTCAACAATTGAGCGCAAGGAAACAAATGACTTTTGACTCTCAAATTGTACCAACGGCTGCCATTCATTGAAACCGTTCACAATGTCAAGCGAATCCAATTGTCCAGCAGTTGCCTCTGGATATTGGCCTTCATAGGTATCATTATAGTCTTCTACCTCTTGTTCGAGACATTCTATACAGTCCTCGAAGTGTCGCTGGTCTGTAAAAACCAACATGCCATTAGTTTTGACAATATTGCTTTTGATAAGCGGACAATTGACAGTTCGATCAGATGCAGCTTCCTGTTCTTTTTCACTGTTTACCACCTTCTCTTTTTGACAGGAAGCAAATGAGCATAAGGCAACCAAAGAAAAGACAACTGACAAAGTACTAAAAATTCGCGACATAGTTTATGAATGCCTAATTTTAACGCTTTTCGGCATTTTGCGTAGCCTACTTTTTCGCAGATTGCAGGGTTTTCGGCTTTAACACCCTTATGACATCAACCAATAAGTTGATGTACAAAGATGATAGCAAATACTTGTGAGATTTCAGCCTTTTTCAGCCCACTTCACACCAGATTCAGCCCTGTTCAGGCCAACCTATCGCATCAAATATCTGTCGCACGTCCGCCGGGCAGATGTAACCTCTTGGGATTTCAATATTTTTCCTTCTCAAAAGTCGCCGTAAAGTCTTGATGTCGATGTTGAGCGCGGCGGCTATTTGTTGCTTTGTGTTGAAGTTTTGTTCTTGGGATTGAAACTTTTTCGATGATTGGTTCATGGTTCATGGTTCAAGGTGGAAAAATCGGTCAAAAAAATAGATATGTAGCATGGTGATAGTCTCACTCAATGGCAAGTTCTATATCATCATTTTGAACTTTAAAAAAAGAGGGTTGGGAGTTGTCCATGAGGCGTGGAGTATTGGTTTAAGAACCTTTGAAAGAGGTAGCTTATCTTTCAAAGGTAATAGCATTACAATCAAACATGCAAACTTTTTTTGCTACAGGGCATAAAATTTTAAGTTCTGCTATTTTATTCCTTTTAGCTATTGGGAGGGAATGGAAGTGGTTGCGCTTTTGGGAGTGTGCATGCGCATGTCACAGTTCCCCGAGAAAGCCTGATTGGTGCCCCGCCGGATTGGGTGATCGGCATCATCGCAGGTGGAGACCGGGCCATCCGCCAACCCATCGAAAACGCGGAAGACAGTAAGACCCAGGCCTGGTCCGACCTGAGTGTCTGGCAAATAGATACGCAGTGACAATAAAATGGTAAATATGCTGCTCAGCAATGCCGAGCTCGTTGATCGCGGCGTCCAGATGGTGATGCAGGCCACCGGCGTGGAATACAATGAAGCGAAGTATTTGTTGTTGCGGTTTGGAAGTGTTCGGGGAGCTTTGGGGGGGTAATGCCAAATCAACTCTTAAACTCCAGCAAAACCCGTTTCACGTCATCCTGAAACGCCCATTCATCCGCGTCCAGAAACTCCACCTCCACCGGCAACACATAGATCGGGATCTCATTTTTCCAGAAAAAATCCCGGTGCAATTCCAGGCGCATGGCATCTTTTTCGGTGGTGATCAGGATCTTGTTGCGGCTGGAAAGGCGCTCGAAACGGCGCAGCATATCGCGGAGTTCGTCTTCTTTGAAAAAGTGATGGTCTTCAAACTCCATCGTTTGGGCTGATTTTACTGCAGTGCCCAGGTGCTTCAGGAGATAGTCGGTGTTGGCAATGGCGCTCACGAGCAACACATCGGTGTCCAGGTCGAGTGCGCGCGTCAGGTCAGGGCGCAGCAGGTCATACGGCGTCCCGTAGCGGTAGCGGGAAAAATAGACGCGTTGGCGGGGGAAGGGGTCGATCTCCTGCACGAGTTTTTGCCGCTGCTGAGCCGTAAGATCCGGCGGGCATTTGGTGACGATGATGATATCGGCGCGGCGGTAGTTGTAGCGTCCTTCCCGCAAACGACCGGATGGCAGTAGCCAGTCGCGGGTGAAAGGGTGGGCAAACTCGGTCAGCAGGATGTTGAGTCCGGGCGTAACCGCCAGGTGCTGGAATGCGTCATCGAGCAATACGACCTGGGTTTCCGGGTTTCGTTTCACCAGTTCCGGAACACCCAGTGCCCGGCTTTCGCTGACACAGATGGGTACGGTGGGAAATTTGCGTTTGAACTGCAGGGGTTCATCGCCCACCATTTCCGCAGTGTCAATGACGGTTACAGGCCGGTAGCCGGAAGTGTTTCGTCCATAGCCCCTGCTCAACACAGAAACGTCCAGAAATTGATCCAGCCAACGGATGAGGTATTCGATATGCGGCGATTTGCCTGCGCCACCGACCGAAAGATTTCCGACCGAGATCACCGGAAGGTCAAACCGGACACTGCGCAGGATGCCCACCCGGTACAACAGGTTGCGCAGGCCCACCCCCAGTCCGTAAAGCAGGGCCAGGGGGAAAAGCAGGATTCGGATGACGATATCTTCGGACATACTTTGTGGTGGATTCGGTTATTGGGGGATTTGGGTATTTGTTGTGCCAGAGCCGGGTATTCGTGTTTTCCTTGGGGACAGAATCAATGCCCGGCTCAGGCACAACAAATCCCCAAATCCCCGATTAACCAAATCCCCCAAAAAGCAAAATCCCGGAATCTTGCGATTTCCGGGATTTCTGGTGGTATCTCCCGGAATCGAACCGGGGACACATGGATTTTCAGTCCATTGCTCTACCAGCTGAGCTAAGACACCAACTTGCTGAAAAGCGGACGCAAAGATAAGTGCAATTATCTGAAACTGGGAAATCAAGTTTGAATTTTTTTCAAAAATCATTCACGTAACTTTGCACCATGTTTAGAGTTTTGCTTTTTTGGCTGGTTTTTACAGGCTTTTGCACCCGTGTGCAAGGTCAGAATGCGGCAAACCCATTTGAGCTGCTGCATAGATTGTCCAAAGAGGTGCTTGCAGCAGAAGGAATTTCGCTTACGCCGGCCAATTCTTTTGATGTAGTGCCCCACCGGGCTCCGGTGGCGGCGGTGGCTTTGGTCGAAAACAACACCGCGCCCTTCAATCCTTTTGCGGTTTTGCCGCGCGGGGGTGGACTGTCTGGCTGGATCATGGCCGTGTTGTTGCTGGCGGCATTTGCCTTCCTCACTTTTTCGGTGGCTTCCAACCGCTCGGCTGTTGGCAAGGCCTGGGGCGGCTTTCTGAATGACAATGGATTTTCGGTGGCCCAACGCGAAGCCTCCGGTTTTGTGGGTAACACGCCCTATTTTCTTTTGTATGGCAATTTCCTGTTCAATGCCGGGATCTTTATTTTCCTGGTTACCCGGGTTTTTCAGCGGGAGAACTTCAACAACCTTTCGTTTTTGCTGCTTTGTCTGGTGGGTGCAGCGGTGGCGTTTCTGTTCAAACATTTGATGCTAAGTATCATTGGCAACCTTTTTTCGATTGAAACGGAAGTCCGCAAGTACAATTTTCTAATTGTGATCTTCAACTGCATCCTGGGACTTTTCCTGGTGCCTTTCAACCTTTTGATCGCTTTTTCAGCCAAAGCAGGCAGTCAGCAGCTGCTTTTGGTGTCCTGGATGCTGGGATTGGTGGCTATTTTTTACGCGTACAGGAGTCTTCGGGCCAGCGGAATCGGCGCAAAAATTTTAACACAAAGCCCAATTCACTTTTTGTTGTACTTTTGCGCCGTTGAAATTGCCCCGGTATTGCTGCTTGTAAAACTCGCGCTGATGCAGACCGCCTGAAACAGGGCGGTCATTTGCCGAGCTTTTTCATTTCAAAGTGCATTCATGTCGAGCATTTCAACTTTGCAATCCGTTCAAACACTCACAAATTTCACACAAAACGCACTCCCGAATGTCTGCAACTGCTAGTGCTGCACCTGTTCAGGATTCCTCCCCCAACAAAGTCCAGAACATCCTCGTTTCGCAAGGCCAACCTGCTGTGCGAACCGCTTACGACGAGATCGAAAAGCGATTTGGGGTGCATATTGACTTTGTGCCATTCGTAACCGTGGAGGGACTGACAGAAAAGGAGTATCGCAAAAACCGCGTGTACCCCAACGATTACACAGCGATTCTTTTCACCAGTAAAAACGCTGTAGATCACTTTTTCCGCCTCTGCGCCGAAATGCGCATCAAAATGTCGGACGAAACCAAGTACTTCTGCGCCACAGAAACCATCGCCAATTACCTTCAGAAGTTTATCAATTTTCGGAAAAGGAAGGTTTTTAACGGAACAAAGTCCGTCCTGGACCTCAAATCGTACATCCTGCGCAACAAAGAGGAAAAGTATTATCTCCCTTGCGGCGACCAGGGCAATCCTGACGTGACCCGGTTTTTCAAGGACCTGAAGATCCCGGTCCAGGAAGCCGTGATGTACCGCACCGTGAACAATGACCTGACCAATCTGAAGGACATCAAGTACGACATCATTGCATTCTTTTCAGCCAACGAGATCAAGTCCATGTTCGAGCAGTTTCCTGAATTCAAACAGGAAGACCGCCGCATCTGTGTCTTCGGTACTGCGGCACTGAAAGCAGTGACCGACCGCGGTATGAAAGTGAACATTCAGGCCGGAACGCCGGAAGCGCCGTCTATTGCGGTGGCTTTGGAGACTTATTTGAAAGTGGCGAACAAGAACTAAGATTTAGTTTTTGTCAGGTATAAAAAGAGCGGCCGATTCCATGTTTTTGGAATCGGCCGCTCTTTTT
>JBILHS010000008.1:0-91403 GCA_044350425.1 Saprospiraceae bacterium
CTGGCAGCCAGGCAAAATGTGATCCCCCGGCAAATGCACTGCTGCGTAGCAGCTTCAACGTCGGTAGCACACCTCATTGCGAAAGGCTCGGAGGTGCGTAGCGCCGTAACTCAGCGTGGCGGGGTTCCGGTGCTACGCACCTCCGAGCCTGGTTTCGATTATTATCTACCGACGTTAGGCTGCTACGCAGCAGGCATGATCGCTGGCAGCCTGGCAGATGTGATCCCCCGGCAAATGCATTGCTGCGTAGCAGCCGCAACGTCGGTAGCAAAGATTTTTGCGAATGATTCGGAGGTGCGTAGCACCGGAACATAGCGTGGCGGGGTTTCGCACCTCCAAGCCAACCTTTGGTGATTGTTTACCGACGTTCAGGCTTTTACCCGGCAAGCCCAAAACAAAATTGGCTGCCTGCACATTTCGTGCGGACAGCCAATCGTATGTCTGATTCCTAAATTGAATTACTTCACCCCAAAATCTTTCCGGATCTTATTCAATGCACTGCCAGCCTCTACCCATTCGATCTGCTGATCGTTGTAGGTGTGGTTCACATCAAACTTCTCGGTGGTACCGTCAGAGTGTGCAAGCACAATCTGAAGCGGCTTGCCCGGGGCGAATTTATCGAAACCGAGGATGCTTACTTTATCGTCCTGACGAACCTTGTCGTAGTCGGCCGGGTTCGCAAACGTGAGGGCCAGCATGCCTTGTTTTTTCAGGTTGGTCTGGTGGATACGCGCGAAGGATTTAACTACCACGGCCTTTACGCCCAGGTAGCGTGGTTCCATCGCTGCGTGTTCACGGCTGCTGCCTTCGCCGAGGTTCTCCTCGCCAAAGATGATGGTACTGATGCCTTTTTTCTGGTAATGACGGGCTGAAGCCGGTACTTCCATGAACTGGCCGTTCTCCAGGTTTAGCACCTTGTTGCGTTCGCCGTTGAAAGCGTTCTCAGCGCCGATGTAACAGTTGTTGGAGATGTTCTCCAAGTGACCACGGTATTTAAGCCATGGACCGGCCATCGAAATGTGGTCGGTGGTACACTTGCCTTTAGCCTTGATGAGCACACGCATATCGCTGAGCTCTCCACCGGTGATGGCCTTGAAGGGCTTAAGTAGTTGCAGACGCTGGCTGTCTTTGGCAACCGCAATTTTGATGGCAGCTTTGGCAGGAGCAATATATCCTGCGTCACCTACTGCAAAACCGGCTTTGGGAAGTTCGATGCCTTTCGGCGGATCGAGTTTCACCATTTCGCCTTTTTTATTCATCAAAGTTCCCTTTTTCGGGTTAAACGTCAAGTCTCCGGCAATGGCAAAGGCTGTTACGATCTCAGGCGACGCCACAAATGCGTGTGTATTCGGGTTGCCGTCATTGCGGGAGGTGAAGTTGCGGTTGAAGGAGGTCATGATCGAGTTCGGGCGCTTTGCATCGTCGATGTGACGGGCCCATTGACCGATACAGGGGCCACAGGCATTGGCCAAAACGACCCCGCCAATCTTTTCAAACTCGGCCAGGAGGCCATCCCGTTCTGCCGTGTAGCGGATCAATTCCGAACCTGGGGTGATGGTAAATTCTGCTTTGACCTCGATGCCTTTTTCGCGTGCCTGACGGGCAATGGAGGCTGCGCGGGTGAGGTCTTCGTAGCTAGAGTTGGTGCAGGAACCGATGAGACCAACCTCCAGTTTAACCGGGTATTTGTGCTTCTTTACAGCTGCTGCGAACTTAGACAGAGGCCAGGCCAGGTCCGGCGTGAAGGGGCCGTTGATGTGTGGCTCCAATTTGCTCAGATCGATCTCGATCACCTGATCGAAGTATTTTTCCGGATTGGCGTAACATTCAGCGTCGCCGGTGAGGTATTCTGCTACTTTGTTGCACATTGAAGCCACTTTGCTGCGGCCAGTAGCTTTGAGGTAGCGGGCCATGGATTTGTCATAGCCGAAGGTGGAGGTCGTAGCGCCGATTTCTGCTCCCATGTTGCAGATCGTTCCTTTGCCGGTTGCGCTCATGCTTTGTGCTCCGGGGCCGAAGTATTCAACAATGGCACCGGTTCCGCCTTTTACGGTCAGGATACCCGCCACTTTTAGGATCACGTCTTTGGGAGAAGCCCAGCCGCGCAGTTTGCCGGTGAGTTTCACGCCAATAAGTTTAGGCATTTGAAGCTCCCAGGCCATGCCGCTCATGGCATCTACCGCGTCTGCGCCGCCGACACCGATGGCAACCATGCCCAGACCACCCGCGTTCACCGTGTGTGAGTCTGTTCCGATCATCATTCCGCCCGGGAAAGCGTAGTTTTCAAGTACGATCTGGTGAATGATACCTGCTCCGGGTTTCCAGAACCCGATGCCATATTTTTGAGAAACGGTGCTCAGGAAGTCAAAAACCTCTTTGTTTTTGTCCAAAGCCACCACCATATCTTTGGCTGCGCCATCTTCAGCGGTGATCAGGTGGTCGCAGTGAACGGTGCTGGGTACCGCCACTTTTTTGCGTCCACAGGTCATGAACTGTAACAAGGCCATTTGTGCGGTCGCGTCTTGCATGGCCACACGGTCTACCTGAAAGAACACGTAATCTCCCCCACGCTTGTAGTCAGCCATTGGGTTATCCCCATGTAAGTGGGCGAAAAGGATTTTTTCAGAGAGGGTGAGCGGGCGTTTCAGCTTGGCTTTGGCGGCATCTACGCGGGTCGGGAAAGCGGCGTAAAATGCCTTGAGCATTTTTAGATCGAATATTGTCGAGGCCATTTGTGTAGTTTTTATCAAAAAAGTGCGCAAATGTAGCAGTTTTGATTCCCAATTACGAACGGACAGGCCAAGAAAAAGTTTGAAAGGTGGTAACTATTTACCTCACAGGCTAGATAGGAGAAGATTTGAACCACAAAAGATACAAAAGGCAGACCATTGGACATTTTGACATTAGACGTTGGACTTGCACCCAAAAAAACTGAAAATCATACACTTGCGGAATCGAGTCTAACGTCCAAGGTCAAAATGTCCAGTAGTCTGATCAATTCATTTCAAATTCCAGATTCCGGGCAAAATTGGCATCGATTTCAAAGCCAACGGGGTCGATGGGCCGCGGTTTACGATACATGGCTTTTTCAACAACCAGTCTTGCCATCAGGTAACTTATGGTCGATTCAGCGCCTTGATTGAAGTTCACTTGGGTTTCTTCCAGTCCGTCGTAGCAACCTCCGGTGCAAGGGTTGTAGATAATCTGATGTAGGTGGTTTTGCCCCAAAAACCAGTTAAAAGCGATCGTCATCTTGTTACGGTATTCCGGGTGCTTAAAGACCTCGTAAAAACGCTCCAAAGCCAGGATGGTATAGGCTACATCAATGGGTTGCTCTCCGAAAATTGCTTTTTCGCTGCCTTTTTGCAGCCAACCACTATTTGGTATCACCTTAATTCCTGCATCCGTGAAGGTCTGGCTCAATAAAAATTCAAATGATTGGTGGGCAATGTTTTTATAAACTGGGTTGCCGGTTGACAGCCAGGCGCAGAGCATTGCTTCTGGTATGGTGCTGTTCCCATAGGTCATGTAGCTTTCAAACCAGCGCCAATCAGGCGAAGCTTCATGTCGATACATCTGCACCAGCCGGTTGGCAAGGGTCTCCAATAGTTGTTGGTTTTGGGCTGAAAGCGTTGTACTGAGATAGTAGTGCAGGCCTTTGACGGCGAATGCGATTGCTCTGGTGGAATGGATGTTTTTTAAATGGCCAATGGTCTGTTCAAAGATAAGCTCTGCCTGATGCACCAGAATGTCCGGTAAAATTTCACGTTTTGAAATTAGATATCCCAAGGCCCAGATGGCTCGGCCGTTGGAATCATCCAGATTGACCTCTGAATTCTGGGATGTAAAGGCTTCATCAATATCTACATAATTTAAAAATGAACCGTCAGGTTGTAGGCAATGGGTGATGAAATCCAGGTATATTTTGATGTGTGCCAGATCGCTTTTGCGCTTGAATAACTCATAATGCATGCAGGCCGCAACCATGGCTCTGGCGTTGTCGTCTATGGTATAACCTGATTCGTGGTCAGGGTGATTGATTTTTGCGAACTGAATCATACCGAAGGGAGTCGTCATTTCCTTGAGGTGTGTCAGGTGGATGTCCGGCAGATCATAGCTCAATTGGATATGCGTCGGACTGAGAGTTTGGAACAACCTCGCATTTGCCAGAGCGGTGTTCTCCCAGGCTGCAGAGATCACACGCTGCAAACCATTGTTGATCATTCTTTTGCGTAGGGTGCTATCTTGCAACAGATGGTTGACGGCTGCGGTCAATTGCGGTGAGTTTTGAAAATCAATAAGTAGGCCCGCGTCATCGCGCAGCAATTCACGTGCATGCGGTATAGGGGTGGAAATAATGCCGCAGGCACAACTGACAGCATAAGAAAACGTACCACTCACGGCCTGGTTCGGGTCTTTGGAGGTGAACAGGTAAATGTCCGTCAATTGCAGGTATTCCAATAATTCCTCCAAGGGAAGGTAGGCATTGAGAAATCTTACATGATTTTCCAACGACAGATCGATCACTTTGGCTTCAAGCATCCGGCGGTATTGCTCTCCCTCGTGTTTGACTACAGAAGGATGTGTCTTTCCAATGATCAAAAACGTAACCGTCGGATTTTCGCCAATAATCCCCGGCAATGCATCCAGTGTGGTTTCTATACTTTTACCGGAACTGATCAGGCCAAAAGTGGAGAGTACTTTCCGGCCGCTCAGGCTATATTTTTTCTTCAGTTGGATTTTGTTCAAGTGGGGCACCAGGTGAACGCCGTGGGCAATGACCGTGATTTTTTCGGAAGGCACATGATATTCGTTTTCAAGAATTGCTGCAGCGTTTTTGGTCATTACGACAACAGCGTTGCAGGCTAAAACGATGTTGGAAACTTTTGTTTTTAAGGCAGCATCAGGCTTAGAGAGTACCGTATGGAAGGCAATGATGAGGGGTTTTTGAATCTGGTGCAAGAAGTCCAGAAAAACCCTTTCCGATATGGAACCGAAAAGTCCAAATTCATGCTGAATCAATACTGTTTTTAACTGATCATTCTGATTGATGGTATCATTAAGGTCCAAGTAGGACGCCGGATCGGAGGTGTCAAGTACGTAACTGACTTCCGGCGGGTAAATATGTTTTTCCTGGGCGGCTTCCAGCGCACAGACGCTTAGCGAAAAGGACCTGGAAAATTTGCTGTCCAGCGCTTTTATCAGATCTTGCGAAAAAGTTGCGATGCCACATTCTCTGGGTGGATATGAACTGATCAATAGAATTTCGGGAAAGTGCTCGGAAGGGCCTTGGTTTTCACGGTCGCTTTTTAATACAGTCGCGGGGAACAGTTTGTTTAGCATAAAGAATTTAACATTGAGGATGATTACTTTCCAGCAAGCGGTTTAGGGCGCGGTCGGGTGCTATAAAAATGAGCAAACTACTTAAACAGGATGCCCATTTTCAATGCAATTGGTTTTAGTTTCTGAATGCGCCTGTTCGGGAATTTTTAATTTCAGATACCCGAAAAGACAGTTGTTTTCTTGCAGACTACTGGACATTTTGACAATAGACGTTGGACTTGCACTCTAAAAAATTGAAAATCATGCACTTACAGAATCGTGTCTAGTGTCCAACGTCAAAATGTCCAGTAGTCTGGTTTTCTTGATGTATATCAGTGATTGAATTATCATGGCACAAAGGTGAATGCTATGATGCCTTTGGATATTACACAATAGGATGTGGGAATTGTAATATTCACACTATTACAAATTACATCCTTTCGGAGACAATTACTGGTTTTGTTTTGTGTCTTAATAATTCTGCTATCAGCTCAGATAATTTTACCGATGCGCAAGCAACACTTTCATCTGCAGCACCGTAATAGATATACAGATCGTCATCAAACAAGGCCGTTCCCGTGGGGAAACATACGTTGTTGACCTCTCCCCTTAATTCCCAGGGGTATTCTGGTTTAAAAAGCGGGTAGGGTAGGCGCGCGATCTCTTTTCTCGGGTCGTTTAGATCAAGCAGGGCTGCGCAGGCAGAATACACATAACCTTTAACGGTATCATGTACTCCATGATATATCACTAGCCATCCTTGTTCCGTTTCTACGGGAGGACAGCCTCCGCCAATATAACTTACTTCATGCTGGAATTTTGGAGCAAGAACAATGCATTCATCGAAATGAAGAAAGTAGTTTTTCCAGAATTGAGGGGTAAGTTCAGCGAAACTATTCACGGAGACCACTATTTGCATGTCGGGCTTTATCCGATGCAAAAAGTTCAATTTGCCGTCTATTTTTCTTGGAAAGAAAATCAGGTTTTTGTCCCAGACCAAGAGGTCTTTTTCTCCTGACTCAACGATGCGCTTGTGCTCATTATAACGCAGATATTTGTCGTTGATATTGCCACTGCTTGCGGCAAGCTGATGAAATTCATCATAGGTTATTTGCGGAACGATCAAGCCCTGGCTGTCAAAGTGCTTTAAATCTCTGGAAGTGACCAATGCTCCCAGCGCATTGGTACCGTCATAGGCCGTATAGGAGAGATAATATAGGTCTTCTATTTTTACAATTCTGGGATCTTCTATGCCGTGCGATTCATAGCTGTGTTGTGGTGAGAGCAACGGGGTATCGAGTCTTGCTTCCACCATCAAGGGCCCATTCAACTTACAATAACCGATGCTGGAGTAATTGCCGCGACTTACGGCCCGGTAGAATAGGTGAACATACGCACCTTCTCGTATGGCGGCAGGGTTCAGCACACCTTCGTTTTCAAAGGTCAAGTCAGTTTTACTCAAGATGACCCCATGTTTAATCACTGCTATCATAAACGTTTTGATTAAAAGCAATAAGAAAGGCCGCCTCGCCCTTTGGCAAAGCGGCCTGAAGTTTACACACCAGGGCTTCCTTTTCCCTGTTCTATACTAACGTAATGAATCTTCCTTTTTCTTGCCTGTGGGACAGCGACTGGACGAACTTCGATGAGTCGTTGGTATTCTGTTGCTGTTATTGTTAATTATACCGCAAAAATACGGGCGTTTTAGTGCGAGATTATTACATAATTACATAATTAAATTACAGAATTAAAAACTTATAATATTTTAAATGGCAACCATATCAAAAAAAAGGCCGCCCTACCCATTGGTAGAGCGACCCCAGGACTCCACTGTAATATTTTTTACTTTATTTGAATCATCTTCCGAATAGCCAGATCCGTGGCGGTCTCCAGTTTGTAGAGCAGCGTTCCGGTAGTACTGATCAGTTGACCATCTATGATAAAGGTGTTGTAACCTTTGTCAAAATCGCCCACCTGGGTATACACCAGACGTGCTGTCTGATCGTAGATCGTCAGGGTTGCCTGCGTTGCCTCCGGAAGATTAAACGCGATGACGGTCTTGTCGACAAATGGGTTCGGTGCATTTTGATAAAGCTCGAATTCGTTACCCTGGGTTATTGAGCCTTCATTGTTGTGGAAGCGAAGTGCTACATCTATTACTTTGGAGTCGTTCGATTCCTTCGCGCTGTAGGCCTCCGACATCGTGATTCGGCTGCTTATTCCAAGCATTTCATTGAGCTGGCCCGATTGAGTCGCGCGGAATTTCAAAGTAAATTCGGCAACTTCAGCGGTGGCGCCTTCCGGCATACTCCAGGATGTTGTCAAAGCCGCCTCTGAATTAAATACTGCGAAGTTGCCCTGGCTCATTTGTTTGCCGGATACTTCGAGTATTTCAAGACCTTCCGTATTGAGGGTAAATTGGTAGCCTTCTACGATTTGGTCAGCCCTCAAATTTACCTCAAATATCTCATCGTAACGAACCATTCTATGGTCTAAATCGAATAGTAAAGCGTTGCTGCTGCGTTCTTCGCTTGTCATGAGGCCATTGGCTTTTGCGGTGCCGTTCACGTCCCCGATCTTTACGCTCACAAAATCTTCAGCCATTTGGCTGCCTTGAACACTCCCCCTAGTTTTATTTTCTGGGAATGCGGTAGAAAATGGGTTGAATGGGTTCGGGAAAACGAAAGACTGATCCACAAATCTCCAGGCTGTGTTGTTTGGCAATTCCTCATATGTGCCCAGAATCAATTTGCGTAATTCTACAATATCAAGCGTAGTGATGCTGCCGGATCGGTTTGCGTCTGCAGCGATCATCTTATACGCCGAATTGAAGGGCACCAGGCCAAGGATGTGCTTCGAGATCAGTACAAGATCGTAGGTGGTTACTCCATTCAAATACTCCATTTCTGCTGAAGAGGGTGTTATTTGATAATCGCCATCCAGCGGGATCGCGTTTGTAAATTCAAAAGCACCTGCTACGTTCGTTTGAATGAGTTGATCTGGCAACAGGCTGTTATTGCTTGACCTGCTCAATAAGATGGTGCCATTTTGCATGCCCTCCTGATGCTCCGTATTTAATTTACCAGCCACACTTAAATGGTTGCTGATTGAACAAGGGTCGTTCAATTGGCAATTTTGCCAGAAGCTGCTCACGTTCTCGAGTGCATTGTTCAAGGGTGTTCCAAAGTTTTGCGGATAAAATCCTACGCCAGCCAGATAGTCATTCGAAAGATGAAGCAAGCCTTGAACGTTGGCATGATCTACCTCCAATTTACCTAAAACTATAGAATCTACCAGGCAGGATGGCATGGAACTGAAGGTTTGCACCCCAAGGTTACGCTCGTTGAAGGTCTGATTGTACCAGATATTCAATTGTAATGCAAGCACATTTGCCGCCACTTTGTTTTTTAACGTACCATCAGCATTCAGCAAAGACGAAGCTGAATTGCATTCGTTTGCGCTGCTGAAGGTGTGTTTGCCAGGGCTGAATTGCGCAGTGGTGCCATTACCAGGCAGCATGTTTTGTAAGCAGGTAGCACTGGTGACTGAAATCAATTTGCCCAGTTTGCCGGTTTTTACAGCGCCATTTTTGGAGATTAGTTGCTGGATCACCTCTGTGGTAAGTTCTCCGTTGATTTCCCCGCTGGTATTGCCCCAGATGGCTTGCGGAACACTACAAATCGGTTTGCAGCCACCATTGGCAATGAAAGTCACCTTCATCTTGGGCGCCCAGTTGACGCATAAATCTTTAAAATTTACACAGAAGGTAATGGAAGTGGGTGAATTTTGAACCACACTTTCGTTGACACATATGATGGTGTAGCAGTTGTCAACAAAATATTGCGCCAGAACATCTTCAATGTCGCCAGGACCGGGAAGGTCAGACACACAAGGCACAAAAATGGTGTCAGGGCCGCTGTAAATAGGAGGAATGGAATCCACCACCTGAAACGACTGGTAACAAGTGGATACATTTCCGCACGCATCCGTAGCAGCATAGACATAAGATTTCGTCATCTGCCAGTACTCGCAACCAACCCCAACGGAGAAGGAATCTATGACTGAGATGGTAACTGCACTACACATGTCCATGGCTTTCACACCGGCCGGATCCGCGGCTGGTATGTCGAATTCGCAGGTGAGTAATACATTGCTTTCAGGACAGCTCATGATGACCGGTGGAACGGTGTCAATGATCCCAAAGTTTGCAGTCACAAAAGTCGTGTTGCCACATTCGTCGGTTGCACGGAATTGGTAAGTCCGGTGAAAAGTGCCGGGACAATCCTGTGTTTCTGACAGAAATACCACGCTGGTTTCAACCGAACCACAGGCGTCCGTTACTTCTGCGAAGCCATAATTGTCAAGCCAGTCAATAATTTGCGCTTCACCTTGCTCACCCATCCAGCAATCAATGAACAGGTCTTGTGGAAGGACCGTGAAGATCGGAGGGGTCGTGTCAATAATCGTAAACCGGGCGTCCAGGAAGGCTGAATTGCCACACTCGTCCGTTGCGATAAACCGTATCAGGCGCTGGGAAGTGCCACCACATTCAGAAGGCATGGTGAAAAGTGGGCTGTATATCCAAGTCCAGGTCACTTCGGAACATTCGAAAACGACTGCGCCGCCATGGTTGTCCAACCAGTCCTGGTAGGTATCTTCATGGGTGTTCAGGTCGCATTCCAGTACTACATCTACCGGAATTACAGTAAACTGAGGTGCGTAAGTATCAATAACCGTGATCACCTGAGATGCTGTGACCGAATTACCACATACGTCTGTGGCGCGCCAGGTACGGGTCAGTGTGTAAAGGGTAGGGCAAATGCCCGGTGTTTTGATTTCCCCGAGGTAGGTAACAATTACAATACCCGCACAATTGTCGGTGGCTGTTGGGGGAGGTGGTACAGCAGGGATCAAAAAGCATTCTACCGTAACGTTTGCCGGTGGATTGATGATCGTAGGTGCGATGATATCGTTTACAGTAATGATCTGAGCGCAAGTCGCTGAATTGCCGCACAAATCGGTGGCACGATAGGTTCGGGTCACTGTAGAGCGGTTGGCGCAGGCGCCTGGCGTGATCACATCGCCCACCAGTACAACCGTTACAGCACCGCCACAATTATCGGAGGCGATGACGGAAGCCGGTGCTGCAGCAGGTACGTCACTGGCGCAAGAGACGAGTACGTTGGCTGGACAGCTGATGCTTGGGGCTGTTATATCGTTTACCGTAATGGTTTGAGCGCAAGTCGCTGAATTGAAGCATAAATCAGTAGCACGATAGGTGCGGGTAATGGTAAAGCGGTTTGCGCAAGTGCCCGGAGTGATCACGTCGCCTGCCAGTGCAACGGTCACTGCACCGCCACAAAGGTCTGTAGCAGTGACGGAGGCGGGAGCTGGCGGAGGCACTGCACTGGCGCAGGAAACCGTAACGTTTGCCGGACAGGTAATGCTTGGTGCGGTAATATCATTTACGATAATTATTTGAGCGCAGGTGGCCGAGTTGCCACACAAGTCTGTGGCGCGATAGGTCCGGGTCACAGTAAAACGGTTGTCGCAAATGCCTGGGGTAGTCACGTCGCCTACCAGTACCACCGTTACTGCACCGCCACAAAGGTCTGTAGCAGTGACGGAGGCGGGAGCTGGCGGAGGCACTGCACTGGCGCAGGAAACTGTTACGTTGGTCGGGCAAGTGATGCTTGGAGCTGTGACATCGTTTACCGTAATGGTTTGTGAACAAGTAGCTGAATTGCCACATAAATCGCTGGCACGGTAGGTGCGGGTGATGGTGTATCGATTGGCGCAGGTCTGGTTAGAGATCACATCTTCCAGAGAAACTACGGATACGGCGCCACCACAGTTGTCGGAGGTTATCACTGCAGCAGGTGCTGCAGCAGGTACATTGTTTGCACAGGAGACGAAAAGACCCGCAGGGCAAGTAATTGTTGGTGGGATTTCATCAATGGCCGTATAAGTAACCACACAGTCCGTTGAATGTCCACCCTCATCGGTTACAGTATAGGTTCTGTTCAACACATAAGGAGATGCGAGACAGCCCGAACCGGTGGAAGTATTGGAGATGGTAACTGTCGGAGTGCCACAGGCACTGTTGACCGTAACATCGGCGGCAGTACCTGCTGGAATATTGTTGATGCATGAGAAGCTGCCGCCATCAGGATCGGGGCAGGTCACATCCAGCTCGCAGAGGCAGCCGTTGGGCAGTGTAACGTTGTTGGCGCTCATGTTTATAGCGCCCATAGTAGAAAGTCCCCGGCCTGTCAGTTGCGCTCCAAAGCCAAAATTGAGCGCACCGGCTGCAATAACGGTTCCTTGGAAAGTGGTGCCGTTGTGGTTAAAAGCGCCATTGATTTGCCAGTATACGTTGCAAAGGTTGGCGCCGTTGGTCAGCACGATATTAGAACCCGGGTTGGTAGACAAGGCTCCGTCTATTTGAAAAATAAAGATTGCTCCCGGATCTCCACCCCCGTCCAAGGTTAAGGTTGCATTTAAGACGGCAGCACTGCCAATGCAGTAAATGTTGGGAGTCAGGGTCTGGTTGTTGCCGAATGGCGTAGCCAGTACCAAACCGCAGGTAAGCCCGTCCAGAAATCCATAAGCTACGGCTACATCAGCGGCTGCCTGGGCAGTTACCGGGTCTGCGATATGAATGTTCCCAACCAGAAATCCAGGAGGAGTGAAAGCGCCCACATTGGTTCCAATATCGCCTGTAACTGAACTCCCGGGGTCGCCATTGAAGGCGCCAGCAGCAGTAAATAGCGCAAAGGAGGCTGTTACACCTAAGTCGGGAGCCTGACTAAAACCTTTCCGCGGGGCAAATAAAAGGACTAGTAACAGGGCGGCAGTAAAATTTAAAAATCTCATATTAGATTAAATTTACAGTGTGAATTGTCCTGTAAAGTTCCCTGTAAATGAAATTTATAGTCTTACACAATTTTATAATTTATTTGCACAATTGCCACATAATGATAATAGAACTCATGTGCAGGTACAAAAAAACCGACCCGCAAGGTTGCGGGCCGGTTTTTTAAACACCTTTACTTCCGGTAACTTAAAACTTCTTTCTACTTCTAGCTTTTACTTCTTATTGTTCACAGTAAGATCTCTCAAGGAGTTGCCGAGTTGATCCATATCGTGGTTAAATTCGCGTTTGAAGGATTCCCAGTCACTTTGAGCGTTGTTCTCGTAAGTATTTAACTTGCTTTTCAGTGCTGCATTTTTCTGTTCCAGCGCATCAATGCTTGCTATATAAGTTGCATCCATTTTCTTTTTGGAGTTTTTGATGCTTGTTTTGAGATCAGCTATCTGCTTTTCGTTGTCCTGGATTTTAACGTCGAGGTCTGCTTTAAAGGACCGATATGCCTCGGCGTTTGCGGCTTTCTGTGCATCAGAGGCGTCGTCTTTTGCGGTCTGCAATTCTTTTTTTGCATCCTGCACCTTGGCATCAGCAGCGTCCGTTTTTGGGGTGGAGGATTGGCAGCTTGTGAAAGATGCAGCTGCGAAGATCACTGCGAGGAAGGAGATTTGGAAAATTGCCTTTATCATTTCTATTAATTGTTTTTCGTGAACGAATTTTCACGACACAAAGGTGCAGGATGTTCAAAATCAGATTCTTACATAATTTAATAATATTGTTACATTATTTCTGTTTTTTGGGGTCTATATTCTAATGCTCATCAGGTTTTTAGCAAGCACTACTGGAATTGGCTTTCTACTGATCTGAGGTAAGAATTTTTTCAGTGAGCTATTGAATTCTGTAGCATTTTCAAGGTTGGCTAAATGACCAGCATCTGCTAAAATCTTTAGTTGAGCACCCTGAATCTTTTCATGCATCAAACGAGCGGTGGCCGGCGGGGTTATCTTGTCACATTCACCTACAATAATCAGTACCGGGACTTCAATATCCTGCAGCTTGCTACAGGTTCCTTTACGTTCTGCCAAGGCAAAGAGGGTATAAGAAAGCGATTGTGGAGTGGCTTGTACGATCATCTTTCTTACGGCTGCGATCTCCTGTTGTTTTGTAGTGAAAGATACAGGGGCAAAAAGTTTTTTCAGACTCTCTTCTGCATAATTTTCTACTCCGCATCGATGGGGCCTTCATCGTTATAGCTTACCGTAAGATCATTCACGGTAATTTTTAAATTTTTTCCTTGGATTCGCGTGTGTATTTTTATTTGATGTCCAGTAGTCTCATTGGAAATCACGTTGATCACAGTTTAGGAACAGGTTTGACCCAGAGTGTCAGTCCTGCTGTCCCATATTCACTGCCGGTATAAATCAGTTTTTCACCGTCCGGCTTAAATTCAAGTAAAAACCTGTCTTTGGCGCCTTTCCGCTTCAAGTTAAGTTGTAAATTTCCGTTGTTCAAGGTAGTCCACACGCCTGTGTCCACCATGATCTGACCATCATTAAGTAGGTCTGTGGTCATTTCAGCTTTTCTTTTCGGCGTCAGACTCAGGCTGATGACCTGACCGGGCGTGGTGCTGGAGTTGATGCTGGCCTGGTAAAAAGCCTCCGTACTAATGTTAAATGCATTTCCCTGTTGTTCAGAATTGGGCGTGCCCGCGGCTTCCGGGTGAATGGCCTGATTGTCAGGACTTAAGGGCTGGCTTTTGCCAATGCATCCAGTGATGGAAAGTGCCAGGCTGGCAAGGAATAGGAGCGCTTTCATAGTGCGTGCGTATATCAAATGTTTTAAAAAAATACCGTTCAGTGAGATTTCCACTGAACGGTATTGCTTATAATTCGGTGATTGAGACCTGGTCTGGTTTTTTTACAGCGAACTGATCAGCTTGTGGAGTTCTTCTTTGGACTTGCCAAGCTTAATCTGAAGCCGGCCCATCATTTCCTCTTTTTTGCCCTCCGCGAACATGAGGTCGTTGTCGGTAAGTTCGGCAAATTTCTGTTTGAGTTTGCCTTTCTGCTCGTTCCAGTTTCCTTTTACTTCAGTCGTATTCATATTCTTTAAATTTAAATCGGTGAATTAATTTTTACGTTGCAAAGTTGCGTGGATTTTTATAGGCCGCAATTACAGGATTCCTGAAATATCTTACAGGATTCCCACCTTTTATGCTTTTAATCATCGGTCCGGGGGATGATTTTGTTCAATGTTTTGGGAGTCTGTTCTTGGATAATCCTTCTGAAAATGACTGCAATCGCAATAAGGAGCAATACATGGATGTAGTCTCCAAGCCTGTATCCCAGAAAACCGATCACCCAAGAGTTCATCAGAACAGTTACGATGAGATAGATCAAATTGCCCATGATTTGTCAGAAGTTTAGTATCGTTAAGTACCGGGACAAATTTATTTCGTACGACGATACAGCGATACGGCGATACGACGTTACACCTCGTTGGTAACCAAAACGTTGTGTCGTCGTGGCGTTGTGTGAAATGACCGCATAATTTTGGCCAAATACTTACTTAGGAATGATATCAATAAGAACCGTCCGATTGTAAAAACGCTCTTCCGGAAAAGTGTTTTCAAATGGAGACAGGGTCTCGTCTTCGCCGAATGCATAAATATAAAATTGAACATCCTTCCTGCCGGCCTTAGCAAGACTTTCGGAGAGAATTCGTTTGACATCATTTGCCCGGGCCATGGACAGGGTCTCATTGTAAGCTGCTTCGCCAATGATATCCGTATAGCCATGAATGAGCACGGTAGCGCCGAGCGGGATTTTGGGCGAAACCACCTCTTTCAGGTATTTTTCATAGATATTGATGGCCTTAGATGCGTCAAACTCATAGATTACACTGTACCGCATCCCTTGCTCGTTTGCAGGCGGGGTCCAAAGCACCAGATGTGCAGAAGTTGTTTTTCGAACAGTTTCACCAGTTTTTGTCTGGCCGATCATGGTCATTTTATAATTGCCTTCTGATTGGGTACCCAAAATGGCTTTTCCGGGAATTCGAACTTTTTCCTGTGTGTGCGGCCCAAAATTCTGTACCCTTCCTTTATCATCGATTGCTTCCAGCGACCAGGAAGTGAAGGCTGATTTGGCGCCATCTGCGCTGACCGTAATGTAACTATCGAAAGGCGCTTCCTGTGTGGCATTGATCTCCACGGGTTTGAGTGAAGCGTTCGGGCCGGTCTGAAATTCCATCAGCAAGGCGGAATAATTGCTTTCAATCGAAACCCGACGGTCGCCCTCACGAAGCATTTCCAAATCCTGCGTGCTGCCTTGTTTTTCTGAAGGGATTTTCGGTTTATCACGGCCTTCTGTGCTGATCCTTGCGTCGGCTATCCCAAAAGTTTCAACGAGGTAGTGTTTAACAGATCCAGCCATCAATAGGCCGTCTGCCTCACCTTTTTCAGAAGATCCTACGAGTGTAATGCTTGAAGCAGGGGCTTTGCCCATACGATCACCCAAGATGTTCAAAACATTGTAATAGACGATCATGCTGCGACGGGATCTGCCGGACAGGTTTTTAGGCGCAAGCACTTCCAGCTGGTCTTCTTTGAAGTCGGCAACCTGCTCCTTTCGCAAACGCACATATCGGCCCGGAATTTCGGTGGAGCCCAGATCAAAAAACACATAATTCCGCAAGGGGAAAGTTTCTCTGACCCGGCGGTCAACTGGAATATTTTTGGGAGAAACAACTGAAAATCGCACTGAAGGCTCCGATAAAATGACCGCTCCGGGTGTTTCGATGCGACGGCCACAGCCAAATTTCAGCGCAGCGCCCACGCGCAGGGTACTGATGTTCCAGGTTTCAATGGATCTGGGGGACTGACCAATGTAGGGCTGGAAGGCCATAAAAGGCGACAGTACAACTTGCGATTGTTGGTTCTCCGGGGAAAGGGAGATGTCATAGCCGGCTCCAAACTGAAAAGAGAGCAGCGTTTTGTTTACATTGCTGAAATCTCCTTTCACGTCCGGGCTGGCTGCTTGCTCTGGAAATGCTGGATTCGGGCCCAACTTGTATGTAAAGGCCTTTTCCAGGTTAATTGCAATGCGGGGACCACCGGACAGGTAAAAACCTGATTTTGAAGGAGACAAGCGTAGGCTCGGCTCTATGGTGAGGTAACTGAGGTTGGTAGACAAGTCGGCCGGGCAATTACAGGGTGTAATGACCTGGTGGAAGCTGCTATGCCGGCTGTCGTAGCCCACCTGCAAGCCCAGGCCCCAGATGGATTCCGGGTTGTGATACTCGATCACAGGGGCGAGATAGAGTCCGGCACCTTCGCCATTGTGGAAGGCCAGGGGCGCTGAGAAATCATAATTCAGCTGCTGTGTGGATCCGCGGTAGAAGTTGAAATTCGCACCAGCTGCTGCTCCGAACCACCAGGAGGGTTTGGAAAACTGAGTTTCCTGCGCCTGGGCTCCTTGCAGAACAAACAACATCAGGGTGCTTAGTACGGCTATTTGGCGAAATACACGATGTGAATCACACGGTGTGCTGGTATGTTTTATGTGTTGGAGGATCTTTTGCATGATTGCATGTTTTAAGGTTTTTCGATGATATTCGTATTGGTCAGCACAACGGCCCCGTTGATGGCCAGCATCCGACCTTCTGCGACGGCGCCTGATTTCATGCTAATAGAGGTGAGTGCCATGACGTTTCCTTTGAAAGAGGTATTGTCGCCGATGGTTGCAGAGCTGCCGGTCTGCCAAAATACGTTGTTGGCTTTAGCGCCGCCGGTCAGGATCACATTGCCGCATGCGCCACCGACTGTTGTAAGCCCGGAGGCAACTTGAAAAATCCAGATCGCGTTGTCATTTCCCTGGGCGTCCAGGGTCAAGTCGCCGGATTGGATCAGTAGGGTAGAATTAGATTTGTAGATACCAGGTGTTAGCGTAGTGCCACCGATGTCGCCTGATACGGTCGTGGCGGCGGGGAAAATGAGGCCCTCTGCTGCGAGATACGCATCGGTCAGTTGTTGTTTGGCTTGGATCAACATGGCCGGAATGCCTGCTGGCGACAAGTCGTCGGAAGCGTAAATTGCACCGTTCAGGATGATTGCCGGAGGGAATCCGACTACCGAACTCCGTGCAGCAGGACTGATCCCTACATCCATGTTGCGGATCTCGCTTTGACCGGCGTTATTAAAAATGCCAGTTGCTGCGAGAATGCCAAACCTGGAGGCGGTCTGAAGATCCATAAAAAAGGCTCCTGTGCTAAAGAACCACACATAGTCAGCCTGCAAAGCATTGCCCAGCTTATCCTTTACAGCCGTGCTAATTCGGGCCGTATAGGTCGTATTGGGTGAGAGTGGAGTAGACGGCTTAAACGAAGCGGTAGAATCTGTATAAGTGATCACGCCTGTAATGGGCGCTGATCCCCTCACGGTAAAGGATTGCTGATTTATGGTCAAAGGGTTCATCTTTTCATTAAAAGTGACCGCGATAACCTGGTTAAATGGAACATTGTTGCTTCCATCGACAGGGTTTGCCGCAATTACGGTCGGACACTTTCCGATGATTTCTTTATAAGTGTCTTTTACACATCCGCTCATAAATACTCCAGATATTATCAAAAGGGATGCTAGTGCCGCGTCCGGCCATTAAGGTGTGAATATGGCGGTCTAAATTTTCCTTTCTCTGCGTTGTTCGTCGGTTAAAATGTCCCGCATTGCGCCCTTCTCACGCCTTGATAAAGAAAAAATTTGCCTCCCCAATTCATACCTTAATAGCCGGGCGCGGCACTGGTAGTTTTTGCTTTTCAAAATACATATTTTTAATGTGAAGAAAAGTTGATGACGCAAAGGTCTGGAGCTGATCAGCCATAGAGCTTACATAATTCTGTATATGCATTGTATGATTCATACATTTGCCTGCTGGAGCAGTCTTTTTAATGCCAAAAAAACAGCAAGAGCCATCCTGAACCGAAGCATTGGAACAGGATGACTCTTAAAATAATTGAATCGGGTTTTGGGAAATATCTTTATAGCAAAATGATCAGCAGAATTGCGATCAAAATAATGGATCCTGCAGAAATGTACACGCCGCCGTTGAGGTCCTTCAATTGGTGTTTAATAGAACGGGTCTCTTTGCGCAGTGCTCTTTTTTCGGAAAAATTCAGGTCAGATTTGTCCAGGGACTTAATCTCGTTCAATCTTACGGTAAGTGCCTCAGATTTAATGGATTTTTCCTTGTCTTCGAGTGTTGAAATTGGGTCAACAGGGGAACCTGATGCTGCCGAAACTTGAGTTGGAGCAAAAGAGAAAATAGAAAGTGCCAGTGCCGAGTAAAGAAGAATCTTTTTCATTGTAATTATTTTTAATTTAGAACAAGTGTTCGCGGCCAGACTACTGGACATTTTGACGTTGGACACTAGACACGATTCTGTAAGTGCATGATTTTCAATTTTTTAGAGTGCAAGTCCAACGTCTTTTGTCAAAATGTCCAGTAGTCTGGTTCGCGGCACAAAGGTCGATATACTAAAATAGGGTATGTTACAAGATTGAGAAAAACAATTACAGAATTCACAGGTTGGTAGGTAAGTTATACTGTGATTAAAGTGATTTTATTGATTACACAAATTTGATTTTCGAATGATTGTAAAACCTCGCCGTTCAAAACCACTCTGTGTTGACTATAGTACCGACACCAGCCATATTCATAGGTCATTCGCCGGATGCGGCACTAGTTGCCTTCCCTAAATACCAGTTCAAGCCTTTTGCCATATTTTTATAATTTAATATTCTGAAAATGATATTTTGTATGCGAGCAAAGGCTGTGTCACTTTTGACCACATAGTCAATGGCATTATGTTGGATAGCATCAATAGCAATGTCAATTACATCTTGCTGTGAAAGAATGACAACCTGGATGTCTGGATTAAAATCCTTTATTTTCTGCAAGGTTTGTATGCCATTCATAACGCCTTTGCTCAGGCCATCCAGATGATAATCAAGCACTATGATATCTGGATTGTGAGATATGTTTTCCATGCAAAGCTCTCCGGTAGGATAGGTCTCAATGGTGAATTCGGGATATTGCAGGAATTCAATTTCCAGAAGTTTTAAAAAAAGGGCATCGTCGTCTACCAGGAATATTTTCATCTTAATTTCGATTTGTAACAATTTGTCTCTTGTACTTATTTAGTTCCAGATTCAATTCTATGCAAGCCTGTGTGCAAACATTTTCAATTTGCAGGATCAAATCCGGGAATGCATCCATTTCCTGCTGATTTCGAGCATATTCCTGTACTCTTTTTGCCATATTTTCGAAATCTACGCGAATGCCAACTATTGAAAAATATGGAAGTATTTTATGCGTGTAAGTGTATAGTAAGTCAGACGACTGGACATTTTGACGTTGGACACTAGACACGATTCTGTAAGTGCATGATTTTCAATTTTTTAGAGTGCAAGTCCAACGTCTATTGTCAAAATATCCAGTAGTCTGCATTGATCAGCACGATCAAGGCATCGCCACTTATTTTAATGGCGGTCACGTATTCCCTTTGTTTTATGGAGAACTCCGTTTTCAGTACCACTTTTGTAAATCCGATGATCGCATTCATAGGCGTTCGAATTTCATGAAAAGATCGCCAATAAAGGTCTCTTCAAAAGGAATTGAAAAGGTTATTTAATAACAGAATAAATTTACATGATTCACACATGGCAAGAATGAAGGAACATACTCTGAGTCCCCAAAAAATAGGAGTTACCCCAAAAATCGGGATGACTCCTATTTGTTCCGGAATTCAGGATCAAAAACTACATTCGATCCATATACCAGTTCAATTCCTTCTCCATTTTTTTATACTCGAAAGTGGATGATATTATTTTTTGCAGTCTTACAAAGGCAGTTTCACTTTTTACCACATAATCATGCGCCCTATGGTGCATACAGCTTATAGCAACTTCAATGCTATCCTGGCTGGAAAGCATAATTACCGGGATATCCGGATTGAATTCTTTTATTTTATCCAGTGTTTCTATACCATTCATAGCATTTTTATCAATGCCATCCAGATGATAATCCAGAATAATAAAATCAGGCTTGTCGGATAGAGATTCCAGGCAACGCTCTCCGGTTGGATAGGTTTCGATGATAAAATCAGCATGGTCGAGAAAATCGATTTCGAGCATTTTGAGGTATACCGAGTCATCGTCTACCAGAAAGATCTTTATTTTATTTTCACGATTCATGCGTTTGTTTTTTGATCTGATTTAATTCTGTTTCAAGTTCTTTACAGGCCTGTATACAAACCATTTCCAGGTTCATGACCAACTCTGAAATTTCCTCTTTTTGTTGTTTTGAACGAGTATATTCTAGTACGGTCCTAGCCATTTTTTCATAGGCGGTGTCTATGCCCATGATCGAAAAAGATGGGATCATTTTATGCACTGAGGCATGTAAGGTGTCCCAATCATGGTTTTCAAGACTTTGCTTCATGGCGCTGACTAAGGGAGGTGTCTGATCCAGGTATGCAGAGATCATTTCCATGAGCATAGTGGAATTGTTTTTTGTCCGCTGAATTAAAAAATCCAGATCCGTGTATCTCACTTTTGAACTTTGCATGTCTTGGTCATTTTCAGAACTAATGGCATGATTGGGTTTCAAAACCAGGCCAATAATTTTATTGTACAATAACTTTTCGTCAACCGGCTTTGCAATATAATCATCCATGCCGGCAGCTTTGCATTTTTCCAGGTCAACAGTGGTCACATCAGCTGTCAAAGCAATGATAGGAATTTTTGATTTCAGACGCTTTCGGATGAAGTCAGTCGCTTCAAAACCATTCATTTCGGGCATCTGCAGATCCATTAAAATGATGTCATAAGCGTTGGATTCCATTTTTTCAACAGCAATTTTGCCATTTGATACAACCTCCCATTCAAAGCCAAAATCATCCAAAACTGTTTTCATCAGTAGCTGGTTTAGAATCATATCTTCCACAACCAATACCTTGACATTTCGGATTTCGTTATCAAATTCTGTAAATAGGGCATCTAGCTGGACCTCAGCATTCGTTTTTTGAAAATCTAGAATAAAGCTGAAAGTTGAGCCTAATCCGACTTTGCTCTTTACATGAATGCTCCCGCCCTGCTGTTCTACTAGTTTTTTGGCGATCGCCAGTCCCAAACCCGTTCCCCCAAATAAGCGCGAAGTGCCGCCGGATGCCTGTTGAAAATTTTGAAAAATAGATTCTAATTGGGTCTCAGGTATTCCAATTCCGGTATCTGAAACGGAGAACTCAAGGCTTACAAGGGTGGCATCTTCTTTCAACAGTCGAATGTTTACGCCGATCGCACCTTTTTCCGTAAACTTCACAGCATTACTCACCAGATTCAATATGATCTGGTGCAATCGCGTCGGATCGCCCAGCAGTACTTTGGGTATCTTAGGGTCAATGTGTCTGGACAATGTCACATTCTTCTCCTGCACTTTTAAATCAAACAAATGGAGCATTGACGAGATGGCAGAGACCATTTTAAATGGCGTATGTTCAAAGACCATTTTGCCTGCGTCCACCTTTGCAAGATCCAGAATATCATTGATCAATACGATCAAAGCATCTCCGCTGGTTTTTATAGCCGTAAGGTATTCCTTTTGCTTGGCCGACAACTCGGTTTTGAGCATTACTTTGGTAAACCCAATGATGGCATTCATCGGAGTTCGTATTTCATGACTCATGTTGGCCAGGAACTGCTGTTTAGCGATCGTAGCTTCTTCGGCAACCTGGGTGGCATTTTCCGCTTTGCTTTTGGATTCTTCTGCAATGATGGTAGCCATCTCAGCAAATATTTTTGCTTCGATCAACTCGTTTTCAATTCTTTTTTGATCTGTGATGTCTCTGGCTACTACCACCGCACCCGCTACCTCGCCTTTTTCATTTTTAAATACAGAACCGTTGAATAATACATCGGTGGAATTGTGATCTTTTATAGTGAGTGGATAATTAGCAACAAAGCCTTTTGAAAAAACCTCCTGATATACTTTTCGTGCCTGCACCGGGTCCGTGAAATAATCTTCAAATGCAGTGTTTTTTAGTTTTTCCCGAGGGAAAGCGGTTGCATCCACCATCGCCTGATTCACATCCATAATTTCACCCTGAATATTGATGGTGATCCAAGGATCTAAACTTGCCTCTATCAGCCCCCTGGAGTATTCAGAATGCAATTTTAGTTGCGCATCCTTTAACTCTGCACTTAAACCCGTAATATCGATTAAGGTATTAAAGGCACCCTTTAAATGTCCTTTTTTATCGAAAACAGGTTGTGGATGTGACAAAACATAACGTCTGCTGCCGTTCGGCCGCTCCATAATTATTTCTACACCGGATTCCGGTTTTCCGGTTTTTAAGGTGAGCGCCAAAGGGGATTGATCGAATTGGAGGAGCTGGTTATCACCGGTATAGAGCTTCGAGGAGGCACACCATCGGTCTTCGCCAATCACGGGCTCACGTCCCCAGAGTTCTGTTGCGGCTGCATTATATAGTTGAATATAGCCGTTCTGATCACAGGCGTAAACTGCAACAGGCAAGGTTTTAACAAGGTTTTGGTATGTTTCCTCGCTGGCCAGAATACCGTTGGCAGCGGCATCTTTTGCCTCGTCCCGAAGTCTGTTTTTATGGATTTTTCTTAAATAGGTGTTCATTCATGTTCATCATTTGCAGACCGCGCCAGCCCGATCTCTTCTATAGGACTTCGCCTTTTGTCCTTTAATTGCTTAAAATGCGAAGGCGTCAATCCCGTAACTTTCTTAAATTGATTGGACAAGTGCGCAACACTGCTGTAGTGCATTTTCCAGGCAATTTCAGTCATATTCAGTTCTCCATAAATGATCAATTCTTTGATGCGCTCAATTTTGTGGCTGATCACAAATTGCTCGATGGTCGTACCCTGCACCTCTGAGAATAAATTTGCCAGGTAGGTGTAGTCGTGCCCGAGTTTTTTACCTAAGAAATCGGAAAATTTTATTTTGATGATCTCATCTGTATGATGCACCATCTCTATGATTGCATTTTTAATTTTTTCAATCAGGATCCCTTTTTTATCGTCCATCAATTCAAGTCCTACACTGAGTAGTTGCGCTTTTAATTGCAGCCGTTGCTCCTCTGTGATCTGCTCTAAGATTTCCACTTCACCCAGGTCCAGCAGAATGAAGTGGAGATTGAGCTTCTTCAACTCCTCCTTTACCACTATTTTACAGCGGTTGCTCACCATATATTTTATGTGTAGCTTCAAATTAAATTTATAAATGAAATTGAAATGAAAAAACGTTGGGATCTTTTATCCGCACAATAGTACCTATTTTTTTTGAAAATAATATGATTTGCTTAGGTTTATTATGAGCCAGGGTTGATTAAAGTGTGCCTTTTTCGCCCTCAATCCACCGCTCCATCATGACATGCTCGTCCGGTGATTGATGCGCCCCGCCGGCCAGGATATCCAGAAATTTATCCCAAAGGTTTTTCTCCTGACTGAACTCTTTTTTGAAATCTTTGAGGGCGACCAAAAAATCTTGCTCATATTCTGCAGCTTCTTCAGCACTGAAATCCGCTGGAATTTTATCCGCAATTATCTGTGTGATCTTATTCATTTCCTCAATGGTATATCTTTCGATCATTTTTAGCTCTATCCTGCAAGCCTTAGCATAAGAAAACAGGTAGGTAAGCAGATTGGCTCTGAATTTATGAATGGACTCCTTCCAGGAGATGAGCGCGCCTTCTGGCAATAGGGCTAGCCCCAGATCTTCCAGGTTTGTAAAGTTTTCACGTAGTAATTCAGATTCCTGGTCAAATCTGTTCCATAATTCAGTGGAATCTGTTCTTTCATTTTTGGTAATTTTTTCTTTCACCGAATTCAACAATTTGGTCATAGAAAGAACGGTTCCAGTGATCAAATTCAATGCGTTTTGTAATTTCTCAAAGGTGCCTGGGGGGCAACTGGGTTCAATCTCCTGAAGGGCAATTTGACCCATTTCTTTAGCCCGGGTTTCAATTTGCAATATCCTTGCATAGTGGTTTTCCAAAACAAATCCAATGTCTCGAAAAGTTAATAGCGCCCTGAGTCCTGAGTTGTAATTGTTAGCCTCAAAATTGTAATTGGTATTGCTAAAATCTGACAGGCCATTATTTTTATCTGCAATTAATGCATTCATTTTTATGCTTTTTTAGAATTTGTGACAATTTTTTTAAATATTGGTTTTAAAATTGGGGGCGTGGTATCTCCCAATAAGAACCCCCAGGGCTTCAAGGGATCTACCCGGTCAAAAATTAATTTTAAGATGGCCTGCAGTGGGATAGACAAAGACATGCCGGGGATGCCCCAAATGGCAGCACCGGTTATTACAGCGAGAATTGAAATCAAAGCATTGAGTTTAACTTTAGACCCGATTATTTTTGGTACGATGAAGTTATTATCAATAAGTTGTATGATGGTATATAGAATCACTACATAGAGCACGTAATCAGGTGATTTTTTTACCAATGCAATGGCCATAAAAAGAAAAACCGCCATGATTCCACCCAGATATGGAATTACATTCAGGAGTGCACCAATGACGCCCAGGAGTAGGGCGTATTCAATGCCTAATACCAACAGTCCTACCAGAAAAATCGAGCTCTTTACATAAAAGGGAAATTGCAGGACGGGACGCATTCAAATGTATGTTTTACGCGGTATGTTGATGATCAGTTTCAGGATCTTTTTTAGACCTTATCCGGTGCATCGCGGCTTGTCCGATTGTTTTTAAAACTCCAGGATTTTTGGTCACCAAAGCTGTTACGCCGAGTAACACACCAGTCCTTAGTATCTTTTTAAACACAGTGGTTTGGGAAGGTATAAGGATGGACTTGGAAACGTAACCAGCGGCCACGCTCGCTGAAATTTTCAATAAATCAGTTTTCACGCCCTGAGAACCGACTAATTTGCTCAGTGTATTTTTAATGATGGTAAAAGGTTGAATTTCCTCAATACTATTTCTGACTTCTTCCTTTAGTAATCTGGTTTCTTCCCGATGCATGGTCTCCATCTGCGTGATGGCAGCTGTGAGCTCAGATTCAGAGTATATTTTTTGCATCTTCAGTGGTTTAGTTAAGCGTTTCTGAAATAATTAGGTTTCCAATTGGTTTTCTTATCCATTTGTCCAAATACGAATTGGCAATGATCCCCGCAATCAGATATAACGAAGCAATGATGAAAAATCCATAATAAGATTTCCCAAGCCAGTCGCCCAGCAATTGCGCAAATGCAATGCTGAATATGACCACAGAAAGGGAAATTAAGGCGATGACGCTCACACGTGACAACAAGGAAGTGGCTACTTCAATCGTGGTTTTTACCAGCTTGAGCTTAGTGAGTTCAAGGTTTGTTTGACTGAATATTTCAATTCGATCTATCAGTGGCTCGATTAATTTATCAGTTGAACGCATACTTTTTTATTTAGAGCTTGTTCTCTGCAAGCCAGAATCGTGATCAAAAAAATAGACCGCAGACAGCTGTCTGCGGTCTATTGCATATTTCAAGTGGAATCTCCAGGTCTAGCGCATGTTGCTTTTTACAGCCGAGGTTGCTTCTGAAAGGGTATGATCCATTCGGGCTTTCCCGTTCTCTGCCACGTGGGTCAATTCTTCCTTTACATTCTCGTATTTATTGGAAACTACATCCACATAATCATTGAACTTGCCCTTCAGCTCGTCCGCATAATCCTGGCCCTTTTTAGAGATTTTCTTACGGGTGGATGCGCCGCTGTCCGGGGCAAATAATATTCCAAGGGTGGCGCCAGCAGCGATTCCAGCCAATAGGCCCAACAATACTTTTCCAGTATTCATAGTGCTTGTATTTAATTGTGATTTGAAATTTATTCTTGCAATTGTGCTGAAAAATTGCTTGACAGCTCGTTAGATTCGGATACTCGACATGGAGTCCAAAAGTCCAAAAACCCTTAAAAGCCAAAGTACGACCACCACTACGGCGACTACATTGAGGATGTTTTTGATCTTGCCGTCCATCGGAATATAGGTATTGACGAGCCAAAGCAGAACTCCTACGACAATCAGGACGAGTAATACATTAATCAGTGGCATAGCAAAAGTTGATTGATTTATACAAAGGTAAGGGGGGGGGCATTGCTGTTTTTACACAATTCCGGATATTATTTACACAATTTTCACAGCACTTTATTGCATGTTCCGCTTCCAGCCCAATGCGTGTTTTTCAGACTCGTTCTAGTTCGAAAAGTGATCCCGAACAAATGCCTGCTCCTGATTTTCAGTCATCTTATCCGTCTGTTTGACCTCGATTTTGATCTTCGAAAAATGCGGATCGGCTGACAGCAGATTGGACAATTCAGTCTTTGCATCCGTTGGGCCGAATAAAATGACTTCGTCGTAGTTTTTGATCACCTCTCCAAGTTGTTTATAATAGGCTCCCTGCTGCTGCTGTTCCTTATTGTGCATCAGGCTTTCACTCCGCTGTAGACTACTTTCTTTCTCCTGATGGGTGAATTTTGATTCGATGGCTTTGACATCCTTGGTGTCTGCTTCGAATTCTATCAAATGGGCATTGGAGTGATCCATCCAGATACCCAGGCGTTTTAATGATTGCATTTTTTTATTTTTAATTGTGAAGTCTAATCGTTGTTCGTATCTCCTCCAATACTGAAATAATTGTTTTCCTCGTCTTCACTCCCGACTTCTTCCTGGAGGTCGTCCAACTCAGTACCCGGAACGTCTAGATCGCCACCGGATACATCCTCGTCAAAATCGAGTTCATTCTTCTGCTCATTTGGAGCTTTTTTTTGCGTAATTTGTTCAGGGTCAATATCGTGTTCGTTTTTTAATCTGCTGTAGATGTCGTCGCTGGGCGGATAAATGGGGTATCCTTCAACAGAATCGTCCGGAATCTCAATTTCCGGTTTTGGAGGTGCATCCCCCGCCCTGAATTTGTTCTTTATCATAGGAATTGATATTAATTTAGAAAATGCTCTTTCCTGGTCGCTCTATAAGTTCCATGGTCATTTCTTTTGCTCCCAGGTTGAGCAGTTCGATGTCGGCCGAAATAGTCACCTCTTCACCGAGCATCACTCCTCTGGTTTCCAAGATGGTATTCCAGACCAAACCCCACTCGCTGCGGTTGATCTTTCCGAAAACTTCGAATCCAGCTTTTTCATTTCCCCAAGGATCCTTTTGTATTCCACCAAAAACAACTTCTAGCTGGATGTTTTTGGTGATCCCTTTCATAGTCAGTGCTCCCCAAAGCTCATGTTTTCCCGCAGCATTAGATCAATAACCGATGTTTCGAAGTTTTTACCGGTCGTGTAAATGCTTCCCTCAAAAGTTTTGAAGCTGCCTTTTATACTGTGATTAGAGTGATTTTAATGATTTGAGTGATGCAAATGCTTGATTTCAAAATGAATGAAAAGCATCCTTGTTCAAAACCACTCTGCGTTGGCTATATATGTGCGACCATTAAATGCCGGACTTTAAAAGCAATCTCACTGTGTGATGGGTCAATAGACCATTTTATGTCGTTTGCCATGGCGTCAGTTTGTTGTTTATTAGGGTCAAAGGTGTCGGGAAATGCACTGATTAGCATTACACAATTATTCTAGATACTTACAGAATTTTTGTGCCAGCTCGTATTGGGATGTACCTGACACCAGACTACTGGACATTTTGACAATAGACGTTGGACTTGCACTCTAAAAAATTGAAAATCATGCACTTACAGAATCGTTTCTAGTGTCCAACGTCAAAATGTCCAGTAGTCTGACCTGACACCTGCCACACAAAAGTCCGTCTTTTTTGGAAACGAACTCTGTACTGAAGTGTGTTTGGGTTCAGCGCATTCATCGTTAATTATAGCTTCTCTTATAGTTTATCTTGGCTTTTCAGACACTGCCTAGAATTTAAACCCTGCAGATACCTGACCGACAGCATTTTTTCCACTTCCCAACAAAAGACGTGCGTCATCTTTGGTGATGTCTACAAATCCCTGATTGTATCTGATGCCGATCAGGAAGTTTCTGAAGTTGTAACTCAGCCCTGCTGTGAGACCCACGTCATGCTTTTTAAATGCATCGATCAGGATGCTATTGTCCTCAAAATAGGTATAGTCCGGGGTGGAAATCAAAAAGGATGCGTAGGGCCCTACTTGGATGTCAATAGAAGATAGCTTAAATGCAACAGGTAAGAATAAATCGACGTAATCCATGCTCAGGATCCGGCGCTCATTCAAAAAATCATAAGCCGTACCTTTTACGGAGTAACTCAACTCGGGTTGGATCGACATAAAGTCTGAAATCACAGGCAGGTCAGCGAATACCCCTAAGTGGTAGCCAAATCGTTCGCTTTTATTGGGTAGTTTATCATAGGAGATATTAGATACGTTTAGACCGCCTCTGATTCCAATTCTGTTTTGCCCGTGCAGACCAGTGAGGGCCACCAACATGACAGAAAGAGTAGTGAAAAGGAAGATGCTGAATTTTTTCGTTTGCATGATTTGTACAGATTAGGGTGATGTGATTTTAAATACGAGCGCTTACTTTCCGGCCTCTTTTTTAGCTTGAGATTTCATAGCGTCATTGGCGTAGATGGCAATTTCTGCCCGGCGGTTTTGTGCGCGGTTGTAGTCTGTGTCGTTCGTGACAATAGGTTGAGTCTCACCTCTGCCTTTTGTTTTAGTCGACGGTTCCTTATATCCAGGTCTGAGAGATAGTCAGATACGGAGGCGGCGCGTTTTTGAGAAAGTGTTTGATTAAAACCGTTGGATCCAATATTATCGGTATGACCCGCAATCAGCAAATCTGTGTCCGGATATTCTTTTAGGGTTTCAGCAAATTTCTTAAGGTCGCTTTTGTTGCCAATGATGCCACCCACCACAGCTCCTGAAGTGGCCCCGACCAGACTACTAGACATTTTGACGTTGGACACTAGACACGATTCTGTAAGTGCATGATTTTCAATTTTTTAGAGTGCAGGTCCAACGTCTATTGTCAAAATGTCCAGTAGTCTGGGCCCCGACAACTGCACCCTTCTCGGTTTTATTCATGCCACGTTTGCTGTCCGATTGGCTTTTTTGAGCGCTTGTGCAGGCTGCCAGGAAGGCAAGTGCCACCATGGTGGATAAGAGTATCTTTTTCATAGTCGACTTTTGTGGTGAATTATTTTTCACCTGACAAAGGTGACCGCATCGGGAGTGTATGCGCATTACATAATTTGAAGAAATAATTACAATATTCATACTTTCCGGTGCGCACACCTCCGATGTGTGAATAACATAACTATTTTATTAAATCGTATAACAGGCCTGGGTAACACTACACGCACCTTTGTAGTATCACAAACAATTTAAAAAATGACATTATGGGAAATTTACTTTATGTAATTGCAGTAATTCTGGTTATTGGTTGGGCGATTGGATTCGTCGGATTCCATGTAGGCGGCCTGATCCACGTGTTGTTGGTAATAGCAATAATCGCTGTCCTAATGCGTGTAATCAGCGGCCAGAAAGCGCCCTGAGAAGTGATCATATTTCAAAATAAATTAAGCTATGAAACACAAATCTTTCAATTGGGCATTTGGATGCCTGTGCTTGTCAATATTTGTATTGGCTCCAAACCGCTTGATCGGTCAGCCAGAAACCAACGCGAAACAATCCGTAGAAGCGATTTTGAATGGTGACATTTCTGCAGTTTCAAACCGGATCGCACTGATGTATGGTGCGGATTCGGCGGCGGTTGAACGGTTTGTTCAGGCAGCCGTAAATCTGGAGCGCAGACTGGGCCTGTCAGCTCCCGTCGTGATCGCCATCGCAATCCATGAATCAAGTTTTAAAAGCGAACTTTTTTTGCGTGCAGGGAATCCCTTTGGCATCAAAGCCAGCAAACCCTGGGTAGGTCCCATCTACACCAAATGGGCAGACGGGGAGGAGACCCAGTTTCGGGCCTACAACTCTGTTGAAGAGGCCATCCGGGATCTTGGCAGCTTCGTCAAAAGCCGTACCTGGTATGCGGACGTATTTGATTGCCCGGTCGACGACTCACGCTGCGTAATTGATGGCTTGAAAAAAACGACCTACGAGCCGGGCTATAGCATGAATCCCGAATGGGATGAGGCCATTATGAAAATTATTCAGAAGGTCGGGCTGCTGTCTCTGGCAACCCGTTGAATCAGGACTGCTTCTTGTAAACAGCCTTAACGGCAATCCACCAAAGGATCAGGGGGAATATGGAAAAAAGGAGGTACCCGATCCGGCCTAATGCTGTGGTTTTTTCAAAATCAAAATAGCCTAAGCCCAGACCAGCGGTGCGCACTGATAAGGTCAGGAAGACTAGCGTGAAGAGCAGATAACTAAAGAGTTTACCCGGTTGATAGGGCCGCTTTGCCTGGATCGCTGGTGCTGCCCGGTTTTTTAAATTGTATTTTTCAATGTTGCTTATAAAAGCGGCAAAAAAGGGCGAAAAGGCCTTTTCATCAGCGACCAGAATCTCAATTTTTCTTTTGTCTGTCAGCCGAAGCGTAAATACCAGCGGGGAAAAGCTATGCGCTGAAAGTTGTGCTTCAGACTGGCTCCAGTCCTGGATCTCATTCCAAAAGATAAAGTGGTCCGTTTTGGCGAAACTCAGCATCCGTTAGCCGCAGAGCGGCCTAACGTCGGTAGAAAATGATCAATGAGCAGTCGATAAGGTGCAGCGCACCGTAACATTTCGCCAGGAGTTACGGTGCGCTGCACCTCCGAACCGATACTATTTTCCAATTTCTACCGACGTTAAGCCGCTCTGCGGCTAAAGTGACAAAGTAGAATTAGTGCAAAGTGAAGAGGTGTCATCTGAGAGGTACGAGCAGGTGACATCTCGAAACGGACTTGATACCGCAGTTTTTGAGATGACACCTCCTCCTAAAAGTCGGAGATGTCACCTCAAAAAACGCTTAAGATGACGATATTAGACTCAAAGTCACCCGGTGAATAGAGCACCACTGGTTGTAACCTCAAAACGCACATAAATATGCTCTAATCCACCCGAACCACTTTTTTCAACAAAACCGCTGCATCCTGCCCGGGGATCTCCAGCGAAAGTGAATAAATACCTTTTGGCAGATGATTGGTCTGGAGTTCAATGGTCTGTTCGCCGGTCTGGATCTGAACGGACTGCGTCAATGCGGGAATTCCCATCATATCATACATGACCAGACGGCCTTCAAATGCTGAGGCACTTTGCAGGGTAACATTTAAGACCTCCTTGAAAGGTACTGGTGATACCAGCACCTGCTCCAGGTTATCCAGTTCGCTCACGGCCACCACTTCAGGACAGCTGAATCCACGACGCACTTGTCCCCGGATTTCTCCCATGGGAAAGTCAGGCGATGCAATTTGTACATAAGTGCCACTATTTTCGATGATCGGGCCCAGTACCGCCATGATCTCATGCGAGCCCGCAATGACAGGTGCTGTTAAAGGGGTAGCGTGAAATGCTGTTCCATTGGTGCCAAATGCAGCTTCTGCAAAGTAACTGTCAATTGGATCTCCGGATAAACCTTCCGAAATCATCTTATAGTTGAGGTAGCAATTGGACTGATCTACTGAAGCCACCGCTATTCCTAGTGCATTGCTGCTGACTGGGGGCACCATTTGTACACCACAGAGATCAAAGGCGTACGCTTTTCGCAAGGTGTTTTTCATCACGCCTCTAAGCTCGCCATTGGGGTATGCAGTAGTCGGAACATTGACATATAAACGGTTCTGGGCTAAATCTGTCAGTTGGGCATCGGTGATTTTATATTTTTTGGTATAAAGTCCGGGGTAAGCTGTCGGATCCAGCGTTGTCAGTTCAGGGCCAACGGTTCCAGGATTCCCAACGTGAACCTTGACAGTCGTAGTGGGGATGTTATTGATGAAAACGGTCGTGGTGAGGCTGTCCAGGGTCCCGTTCGGACTGGTAGCAAGCCAGCCAAAGCCAGAAGAAATAGGTGGCGGAGCTGGTATTTGTCCTCCAAAAACGGGGGCAGAAGATGCAAAATAACCCACATGGGTCAGTCTTCCCATGATCTCTCCATTGGGGTAGTTTTGGGTTTTGATCACCACATCATATTCCCCTTCACGGGCTTTTCTCAGAAATTGCGGGTCAATGGTATCCAGCAGCACCAGGCCCTGAATGAGCCCGCCCGCGATTTGCGATGTGCCGGCCACCTGATTGCCGGACTGATCATAAATGCCCACACTGAGAAGGGGGCTGCTCAAACCACGGTAGGTAAAAGCATACACAATGTCTGCAGCACCCAAGGGATAGTGAATGCCCCCGAATGCGATGGCGGGGGAGCCATTGGGCGGATTTACCTGCGTGCTGGTCATGAGTACGCTGTAATCAAGATCTGTTTCGCAGACAAATTGGCCGCGGATCTCTCCGCTAGGATGGGCAGTGGTGCTTACCTGTGCGTAAACGCCATTGACCAGCAGGTTCTCCAGAAGCGCTGGTGTCACATCCAGTTGTCCCCGGATATGCCGCCCTTCAATGACCGAAAGAAAGTCCAGCAGCACAGCGCCGGTTTGCCCCGTAATGCCGAGGCGTATTTTAGCATCCGTCACAGCACCATCCATGCCTACCAGCATCCCACTCACGTCCACTTTGGTACGGTCCGGGGTAAAAATAAAGGTAACCAGACATTTGGCATCGGTGTTGACCGCCGGAATGACCTCTGAGCCACTCAGCTCGGCGTGGAAAACCAGGTGGGGAAGCTGTGCTTGTACTTTGGCAGGGGTGGCCAGCAGGCTGGCCAAAAGCAGCAAGGGAAGGAGAAAGTAGCTTGTTTTATTCATGGTGAAGATCTGTTTAAGAGCATAAAATTGTTAGGCAAATCTACAGTGTTTAGGTTCGTTTTTTTTGTGTTTTTTTGAGTCTACTCGATGAAAAACCTGATTCATCCTGTTTAAAAGGCGATTCGCTCATTTTAGACAAAATTGAAATAATTCCGCCTTATGTTTCTGAAAATATTACGAATCGTCATGATTAGACTTCTTTTTTTTACGGTGGTCCTGAGCCTCCATTTTTCATGCCTTTATGCACAAGGTCCGGAATGGCAGCAGATTCCCGGACCCGATGGTGGAAACATCAAGAACTTTGATCTGGATGGGGCCACACTCTATGCGCTGACTAAAGGAGGTATTTATCGCTCAGAGGATGAGGGCTATAAGTGGGCACTGCTCCCTAAAACGCTTTTGACCACACGAGGATTAAGCCAATTTCGCGCGGAAAATGGTATTTTTTATGCGCTGAAAGCGGGCGCCTTGCTTCGCAGTGACAACCAGGGACAGTCCTGGAAAGCTGTGTTGCAAAAACCTTTTCCCATGAATTTTGAATCAGAGCACCTTCAGTATGTTTTTGTAAAAGGTGACACCTTGCTTGTAGGAAGTCTGTTTACCATTTACAGATCTACAGATAAAGGTGAATCCTGGACAAACTCAGAAGATCTGGTCCCGGCCTCTTTTGTGTCCATTTTTGAATACAAAAACGAGTTTTTCGCTGCTCAGGATCGGTATATTTATCGCTCCTCGGATGGAGGTGTTACCTGGAAAAAGGTATTTACAACCTCCAATGGGTATGCTGCTGTGGTAGCAACGGATTCATTCCTCCTGGCGTTTTATACGGATAAATCCCGCCTTGTACGGAGCATAGATGGATTTCGGAGCTGGAAAACAATTGATACAGATACGCTGAATATTCACCTTGAAGAGGATCCTTATGGAGGCTATCCTTTTAAGTGGATCGGTGGAACAGGTAAAATGCTCTATTACTTTCAAACAGGAGACAGTCACTATTTCTGCCCTATTAGATATTGCTATTCATCAGATGGAGGGACTACATGGATGCGTGGAAATAACGGAATGCAATTGCCCATTGGTAGAAGATTAAATGATGGTATAAACTTTGGCCAACATATTTTAATCGGAAGTGATTTGATTCAGCATTCTGTAGATAGTGCACGCACATTCTTTCCACTCCAAAAGGGTTTGAGCAGTGCTTCAGTTTGGCAAATTTTGCATCAAAAAAAGAAAGCGATATTAACCTTGAGTCCAGGGGAAAATCACCTTTCTTCAGACTTAGGCGAGTCTTGGGAAACAGAACCATTGCAGGATTCTTTGGACAACAATTGTCAGCAGAGGGTTTGGTTGAGAAAAACGAACAATAGGATATTTCGACGACGTGATCTGTATTTTGAATACACTGAGGATGGAGGGCACAACTGGGTAGGATTAGATGTTGAATCTTCGTCCCACTGGTTCACTACAGAAAATGCTTTTTTTATTCGAGAAACAAAATGGACTCCAGCAGGAGTTGTGGATAAAATTTGGAAACTTGATGACGAGAATACTGCTTTTGTCGAAATTGAGCTTTCAGGTTTTGATCTCTTTAATTATTCTTACACCTATTTCTATGGCTATGGCGACCGGTTTGGAGTTGAATTAGATAGCTTTTATGTCTTTGATGAAAACGGCATTCTGATCCGAAATCTCCCTACAATACCCTGTAAAGCAATGCTCTTCGGTGATCTTGGAAACCTCTACTTCGATGGTAATACCTATTATAATTTCTGCAATGATCGGGCCTATATCCTACCACCCAATGCGGTAGACTGGCAGGAGATATATCCCCAGGACTGGACCACAGGTATCCCGCTTTACCATAGTCCCATGACCTTTTTTGAGCCACACGATGGCGTCATTTGGGTTGGACTGGAAGGCAAAGGCCTTTTTTATGCTACGGATAATACAGGGCGTTTTTACCCGGCGCAGCCACAAATGCCTTATCCATATCCAACTTCGATTTCTTTTGTCGAAAATAGCATTTGGGTAGGCACAGATGGGGGAGGGATCTGGACTTATCCACTACCCAAAACGCGCAATGACCAGGCTGATAACCCTGGATTTAAAGCATTTCCCAATCCTTCCAATGGGGCATTGAATTTACAATCTGAATTGTTCGTCAAGGGAGAAATCGCCTTTTCCTTACTGGATGCTGCTGGTCGGCAGATGGCCACGGAAACACTCACGCCTGGCCAGTACTGGAGTTTAGATTTTCCGGGATTACCCAAAGGCCTGTATTTTTTGCAAATGCGTACAGAATCAGGTGTTTATGGATTGAAATGGTTGATTTTGAATTGAGGAGGACCAAACCATACAGCGGGACATTTTTGATTTAGATCCAGACGAGACTGTATCATAAGTCAACCTCAATCCAAAGCGACCATAGATTATTTCGTTTTCTCTGGCAAGTTTTTAAAACCTGGAAGGTTTATCAACTCAAAAGGAATAAAATTTGGAATAAAGCTTAGGTGGAAGACTTATGAGATAGCCTCGTCTCACTTTGAGAAAAGAACCAGTAGTCTGGACCAAACCACATTTATCCCAACCTCTGAAACACGCTGCGTGTATTAATCCTCGCAAGAAAATCACCCAGCAGCCCTAACTTGCGCGCTCAAATCTCCCACACCTTGATCATCGGTTTCGACGCAAAACGCTATTTCAACAACCCCACAGGCCTGGGCTTTTACAGCCGTACCCTGCTGGAAGGCCTGCGTCGTTTTTATCCGGAACATCAATATCTGCTGTATACGCCTTACAACCGGGACAAACTGGCCTTGGTCAGCGACGGTATGCGGATGCCCGATTCCTGGCTGGGCAAAGCCTTCCATCCTTTGTGGCGAAGCAGGGGCATTACCCGACAATTGCAACGAGACGGAGTGGAGGTTTTTCACGGACTCAGTCATGAACTTCCCAACGGCTTGAAAAAGGCCGGGATCCGAAGTGTGGTGTCCATGCACGACCTGATTTTCATGCGTTTTCCCAATTTGTACCCTCCGGTGGATCGGTTTTTTTATGAACAGAAATACCGCCGTGCAGCCAGGCAGGCCGATCAGGTCGTAGCAATCAGTGAACAGACCAAGACTGATCTGGAGGAGTTTTTTAAGATCCCACCGCAGCAGGTGCAGGTCATCGGCCAATCCTGTGATGTGGTTTTTGAACGACTCAGTCTTCGGCATCACCCGGACCGGCTGGAATTGCCGCTACCCGGAACTGCCGGCCTGCCAGCGGCAGACTATCTGATCTCGGTAGGCAGCCTAACGCCCAGAAAAAACTGGCACACCCTGCTGGATGCACTGTTTTTGCTCAAAAATGAAGGTCTGGACGTGCCGCTTGTGGCTGTGGGTGCGGGCAATAGTGCTTACGCCAAAGGACTGCAGGAGCAATCAGAAAAGCTGGGCCTGCAGGTGTACTGGATCGATGAACATTTGCAAACCCAAACGCTTGCCTTGCTCTATCGAAGAGCGGCAGCGCTGGTATATCCCTCTGTTTTTGAAGGCTTTGGAATCCCGATCCTGGAGGCAATGACCGTGGGGATTCCCGTGGTGACCAGTCGGGGAGGGTGTTTCGAGGAGGTGGGAGGAGCAGCAGCGCTGTACGCCGATCCGAATCAGGCAGCGGATCTGGCCCGGCAGATCTCCAAAGTGCTGGAAACCGAAACGCACCAGGATCTGGTCTCCAAAATTCCCGCGCAAATTGCGCACTTCGCTCCTGAAAAAATTTGTGCGGCCTGGATGGAAGTTTATCTGGGCCTATAAACGTTGCGCCGCTCTGCGGCTTTTTACCTCAATTATTCATGTGTTTTCTCTGCCTAATGTTTGGCCATCGTCCAACATAATTCCAAACTTTAATTCAACACACGTCACCCATGTAGCCTATAAAAGAGTGATGATTACATGCGTGATGATTGTTGAAGTAGAGGTTTGAATTTCGATGGCGGAAGGAACAGCCCTCAGCAATCATTAATTCAAAAATCGGCTTTGACTTCAACACGCATCACGCATGTAATCATCACTCGTCAATCAATAATATTCAGGGAATGCCCTATGTTACACTACAGGCATCCCTCCTTGAATTATCCCTTGTCTTGGTTCGAAAAATCCATCTTATTAAGCGCCATGAGCTCTTTCATGGTTTTCTGCATGCCATCAACGGAGCCATCAAGGAAAATGACGTTGCCTTTGCCATGTTCGGTAAAGTTTTTGATCGCTTCCGTCCACATGGAAAACAGGATGACCGAGGTATCCAGATTGGCGGTCTGCATTTCTTTGGCAGCATGGCTCATACCCCGTGCCACTTCTTCACGGAATAGCGCCACGGCCTGACCGCGCATTTTGGCGGCTTCACGCTCCGCTTCCGCAGAGATCTTGATCGCATTACCTTCCGCTTCGGCCGCTTTGGTCTTGGTGATCAGGAGTGCCTGGCCTTCGTTTTCAGCCGCCGCCTTCAGGTTGTTTGCAGCTACGATCTTCGACATGGAACGCATCACTTCTTCGTCGAACGTAATGTCGTTGATCTGTAGATCGATGAGGTGAAAACCCCAGTCCTCCAGCATGTGGTCAATGTTGACCTTTACTGCATCGGTGATCTCCCGGCGCAGGGAAAGCACTTCCTGCTGCTTTTTGGTGGCTACAAAGGAACGGATGCTGCCCTCTACCGTACGGGTCAGGGTGGCCATAAAATCGCGGTCGCCCACAAATCGGAAGGCCACTTTTTTAACGGTTTCTTCGGCATTGTCCATCACTGAAAAAAGCAGCAACGAAGTAAAATGCACATTGGCCTGGTCAATCGTAACCGCCTGGAAGTTGAGTTCCACCGCCCGGTTTTGAACCGAAATGCGCTTGAAGATCTGTTCAATGAACGGGATCCGGAAACTCAGACCGGGATAAAGCGTCCGGTTGTACTTGCCAAAAATCGTAGTAATGGCAACAGTGCCTTGTTGTACCGTAACGAGGCTCAAAAAAATGAGCACTAAAATTATCGGAATGTAATAAAGTGTGGGCATGGTATTGAAAGTTTGATGTTGATGCTCAAAGGTGAGGGGTCTAAACCAGGCAGGCCTTGTTTCTCCGACCAATCAACGTTTTAGCGGTGTGAAAATGGGAATAATTTCGTCAATAGAGGGAAAAATCTCATTTTTGTCACAAAATCAAGCCGGCTGCACAGGCTCTGCTAATTTCTCCCCTACTTTGCCTGAAATTTTAATACTCCATGACATTTTCGAAATTCCTCTTCGGCCTGGTTCTGCTTGTTTTGGCTGAGACCGCTGAAGCACAATCACCTGTTTTTACCAGAGACGATACCTTGCGGGGCAGCATCACACCCCAAAGAGATTGGTGGGACCTCACTTTTTACCACCTGAAAGTAAAGGTCAATCCGACCGAAAAAAGTATTTCAGGAAGCAATGAGATCCGTTATAAGGTGCTGAATCCCGGTAAATTCATGCAAATCGATCTGCAGCCTCCCCTCCGCCTGGAACGGGCAGAACAGGATGGACAGGTCCTTGCTGTTCAACAGCAGGGACGGAATGCCTATTTCATTGAGTTGAAGAAAGAACAGCCGAAAGGTTCTGCGCAAAGTATCACCGTCTGGTATTCAGGCATTCCACTGGCCGCCAGAAATGCCCCCTGGGATGGAGGATTCAGCTGGAAACAAGACGAAAAAGGACAAGCTTTTGTAGCTACCTCCTGTCAGGGAATTGGCGCCAGTGTCTGGTGGCCCTGCAAAGACCATATGTATGATGAGCCGGATTCTCAGGCGATCTCGGTCACGGTACCCAAAAATCTGACCGATGTATCCAATGGCAGCTTGCGCAAGGTGACTGAAAACGGGGATGGTACCCATACCTTCGATTGGTTCGTATCAAATCCGATCAATAATTATGGTGTGAATGTCAACATTGCCGAATACACCCATTTTCAGGATACTTTTCAAGGTGAAAAAGGCTTGTTGCGCCTCGATTATTATGTGTTGCCCCAAAATCTGGAAAAGGCAAAAATGCAGTTTCAACAAGTGAAATTGATGCTTCGGGCTTTTGAACACTGGTTTGGCCCGTATCCTTTTTACGAGGATGGTTATAAATTGGTGGAGGTGCCGTATCTGGGTATGGAACATCAGAGTTCGGTGACCTATGGCAATAAATATATGAATGGTTACCTGGGCAAAGACCTGTCCGGCACAGGCTGGGGACTAAAATGGGATTTTATCATCATCCATGAGTCGGGGCATGAATGGTTTGCCAACAATATCACTTACCGCGACATTGCGGATATGTGGGTACACGAAAGTTTTACCAATTACAGCGAATCACTTTTTACGGAGTATTATTACGGTAAGGAGGCAGGCGCGGCCTATGTGCGGGGATGCAGGACAGCCATCGGGAACAAGAGCCCCATCGTCGGGATCTATGGGGTCAACTCAGAAGGTTCGGGCGACATGTACCCAAAGGGTGGAAGCATGCTTCATACCATTCGTCAGGTCATCGATGATGATGAAAAATGGCGGGCTATTCTGCGAGGTCTGAATCGCGATTTTTATCATCAAACCGTGTTTGGAACCCAGATAGAGGCGTACATCAGTCGTCAATCCGGCAAAAAACTGGACAAGGTATTTGACCAGTATTTGCGTCATACCGAAATTCCGGTTTTGGAATATCAGATCAAAGGAAGCAAGTTAAAATACCGATGGACCAACTGCATCGAAGGTTTTGATATGCCGGTAAAAGTGACCTTAGCTCCCGGAAAATACGACTTTATTTATCCGGGTACCCGGTGGAAAAGCAGCAGATGCACCCTGCCTCAAAGGGATGATTTTCGGGTGGCCCCTGATTTTTATGTGACGGCCAAAAAGGGGTAAAACCAGCACCCAAACCAATCGCTTTTATAATTTTTGTAACCATGAACATTCCTATCACGAAAATGCCCCGGCCCATACTGGTCCCGGTTTTTACCTTTTTACTTTTTTGTGGGTACGCGCAGTCCCAAACGCTGCGCGGTACGGTCCGGGAAGCGGATAATGGAGAATTTGTTACCGGAGCCACTGTGGTGCTTCGTTACAATAAAGCCGGCACGGCGCCCGTCTCCCTGGCCACCAGTCCAGGCGGCGAATTTGTATTTGAAAAGGTACGGGTGGGATATTATGCGCTGGAAATATCTGCACAAGGATTTGAAAGTCAGATCATTAAAGAAATAAACATTGTCTCCGGTAAGGAGCAGATCCTGGAGATCACGCTGCGTAGCGCCACGGCTCAATTAGCAGAAGTTACGATCTCCGCCACACAGCCCGGACGTCGGCCGCTGCTTCCGCTGGGTGAGATCCCACTGACCCGCGACCAGACCGCGCGTTTCCCGGCCATGTTTTTTGACCCGGCCCGACTTGCAACGGCCTACGCCGGGGTGGCCCAGGTGGATGATGGAACCAACATCCTTAGCATTCGGGGCAACAGTCCAAGCTCCTTGCGCTGGCGCCTGGAGGGTGTCGATATCGTGAATCCCAACCACCTGCCCAATGCCGGAACTTTTAGTGATCGACCGGCTGCCGCCAGTGGGGGTATCTTGATGTTTTCTGCCCAATTGCTGGACAATTCTTCTCTGCTAACCGGTCCCATGCCTGCGGGCTACGGAGATGCGCTGGGCGGTGTAATGGACATGAACCTGAGGCGCGGCAACCAACGTCAGCATGAGTTTACGGCACAAGCAGGGCTGGTTGGATTAGATCTGGCGGCTGAAGGGCCCTTGTGGCGACAAAAATCAAGCGAGGAAAAGCAAGGATCGGCTTCCTACCTGGTCAATTACCGGTATTCCACTGTTGGACTTCTGGGACAGCTGGGCGTGTCATTTGGTGACGAACAGATCAATTTTCAGGACCTTTCTTTTAATCTGAACTATCAGGGCAAACGGGGCGGACACTGGTCGGTATTCGGACTGGGTGGCATGAGCGAAAACATCTTCCGGCACAAGACCGATACGGCAGAGATCAAATACTACAAGGATTTTTTTGACATCGATTTTGAATCAAAAACCGGGGTGCTTGGCGTCTCTAACTGGTTTCCTTTGGGTAAAAATGCCTGGATAAAAACTGCGTTGGCTTTTTCTGGGCAGACCAGTGAGCGAAATTCCAGAACCAGTAGTTTTGACTCGCGGGATAGTTATGACGAGATCACAGAATCAAAGAAGTCTGCTTCCGTTACCTACTCCCAAAGTTTGGGGCGCAAGTACCGGCTGATGGGAGGCGTTTTTGGAACACTTCAAAAATATCAGGCGGATGCTGTGGTTTATAACATTGGACAAGAACCGGCAGCCTATGATTATCTGCTGGCACAACCCTGGGGGCAAATTTCCTGGAACAGTCGCAATCAAAAAAACAACACGGCTTTGGGGGTGCACAGCGTGTCTTTTGATGGCAGAAGTGATGCTTACGGAAAGGGTTCATTTTCTATCGAACCCCGGTTTCTTTTCTCCAGAAAACTAGCGGAAAAGCATCGCCTCTCGTTTGCAGCGGGGGTGTATTCGCAGGTCCCTCCTGCCTGGCTGCTCAGCAGATATCGTTATGAATTACTGCGATCCCAAAAAGTGGAGCTGGCTTATGCCATTGATTTTGCGCCTTTCTGGCAATTGAAGACTACCGTTTATCGTCAATGGATCAACAACGCGCCTTATTTTATCAATGAGAACTTTGGACTCCTGAATGACAGTGAATTTAAATCAGGAAATTATCTTTCATCTTACAACACAGCGCTTGGGTCCAACCGGGGTATAGAGGCCACCCTGGAGCGCGCCCTGTCCAATGGTTGGTTTTTGCTGGGTACAGCCAGCTTTTATGATTCGAAATTTTCTAAGACCAGTAGTCCCTCCAAAACAGACTGGCTGCCAACCAAGTGGGACCTTGGTCATCTGGTCAACCTCACTTTTGGTAAAGAATGGCAGCGTGAAAAACGCCCCGGAAAGGAGCGAACCATCGGACTTAATGCCAGGGCAGTCTGGACCGGAGGGGTTCGGGAAGCTGAAATTGAAAATGGGGCCTCACTGGATGCAGACGCGACTATCATCAATGAGCGTATTGGCTATTCCAAACAATACCCGGACTACTTTAGGCTTGACCTACGGGTATATTGGAGAAAAAACCTGGGAAATCGCCGCAACAGCACCTTCGCCCTCGATCTTCAGAACCTGACAGGCAAACAGAATCTGGCCTACCATTTTTACGATCCTTATACCCGGCAGATCGAGAATAAATACCAACTCGGCACGATCCCCAATTTTAGCTGGAGGCTAGAGTTTTAATGCGCGCGTGAGTGATTTAGTGCATGAGTGAGGGTGCCCCAAATGGGTGAATGAGTGATTTAGTGAATGAGTGAGGGTGTCTGCCAAATGGGTGAATGAGTGATTTAGTGAATGAGTGAGGGTGGCTAGCCCAGTGCAAACGCATGAAGATTTTAGGTGTAAAGCCGTAGAGTCCCGAAGAAATCTGGATCCGTAGAAAAAAGGCAAAAATTAAAAAGGAGGTGCAGCGCACCGGAAGCCTGGTTGATTGCTTCGGCGTGCTGCACCCCCGGTAATTTTGACTAGGCTTTTTGCTGCAGACGTTTCGCTGCGCTATAGCTAGAATTACATATGATTACGTTTCCTCTAAGAAAAGACAGAAGTGCCAAGCTTTTGGGGCCAACCCTCACTCATTCACTCATTCACTCATTCACCCATTAATCAGGCTCGAAGCCAAGAATAATGCTGAATCGGGCAAAATCAGAGATCTTTTTACTAGGGTATAGTTCAGGCTTGTCAATACCAATACCATAGTCAAAGCCAAGCGTACCAAACATCGGCAGGAATACGCGCAGGCCCATGCCTACAGAGCGTTTCATATCGAATGGATTGTAATCCTTCACACTGCCCCAGGCATTGCCGCCTTGTGCAAATGCGGTTACGAAGATCGTGCTTTGCGGATTGAGGGAAATAGGGTAGCGAAGTTCTACCGTGAATTTATTGAATACACCTGCGCCACCCGGATAGCGGGACATGATGTCGCTGGTATTGTAGCCTCTGAAACTGATGATGTCACGTGCGTTCAATCCAAAATTCTGGTTGTTCAGACCGTCACCACCCAATTCAAAGCGCTCGAATGGGCTGAGACTGGTCTTGTCGCTCCAGCGATTCAGGATACCGATCTTAGCCTGGGTTTTTAATACCAGCTTCCCGACCAGGGTGGTGTACCATTCAGCATCAATACGCCATTTGAGGTATTCTGCGTAGCTGTAGATGTCACTGACACTGGCGGTTTTGTAAAACTCCTCGTTTTTGAACCAGGAATATGGCGGTGTGGCATTCAGCTTCACCGAAATAAGCGAACCTTGTTTTGGGAAAATCGGGTCGTTAATACTGTTGCGTGCCAGGGTGAGACCCAGGCTATAGTTGTGTACGATACCGTCAGACACCGTACGGCCCTGATCATCCCGGAAGGCATAGGAAATGGCATTGGTAAGTTTCAGGCTTTGAATATCGGCATCTGCACGGAAAATGAAGTTGTCGTCCGGCCATTTTAGACGGGTGCCAAATCCAACAGTTCCCTGAAGAATTTCAAGTTTCTGAAAACTCTCTGAACCTGAAAAGCCAGAGGTGAAACGGTTGTAAAAGCCTGCGACAGTCAGGGAGTTTGGCTTTTTGCCACCCATCCAGGGCTCTGTGAACGAAATATTGTAAGACTGAAAACGTTCTCCTGCGGTTTGACCACGGAGACTGAAACGCTGTCCGTCACCTTGTGGCAAGGGATTCCAGGCTTCCTTGTTTTTGATGTTTCGGATGGAGAAGTTATTGAAGGTCACCCCCAAGGTTCCGATAACACCGCCCCGGCTAAATGCCGTAGCGGGTTGATAGCCTGCCGAAAGCTCCAGCTGGTCCGATGGCTTTTCTTCTACAGTATATTCAATATCAACGGTGCCGCGATCCGGATTCACCGGCGTGTTGATCCCAAGCGCTTCAGGGTTGAAATAACCCAGGTTGACGATTTCACGTTGCGAGCGAATGATGTCCTGACGACTGAATTTATCGCCCGGACGGGTGTATAGTTCCCGGCGAATGATGTGTTCATGGGTCCGGTCATTGCCTTTAATCACGACCTTATCGATGGTAGCTTGCGGGCCTTCATAGATGCGGAGCTCAAGGTCGATGGAGTCGTTTTCAATGGCAATTTCTACCGGATCGACGCGGAAAAAGAGGTATCCATTGTCCAGATAAAGGGAGGAGATGTCCCGGCCGTCCTGACTAAACGAGAGGCGGGTATTCAACAATTCCTGATTGAATACATCTCCTTTTTTAATGCCTAAAACCTGATCCAGGTACTTGGTCTCATACAAGGTATTGCCTTTCCAGCGAATATCACGGAAGTAATAGCGCTCGCCTTCTTCAATGTTCATCTGGATCATCAACTGGCCCTTTTTGTTTCGCCAGATGCTGTCCTTTGGTACTCTGGCGTCACGGTAACCCAGGGTATTATAATAGGTTTCTATTTTCCGCTTGTCTTCTTCATAGAGCTCCCGAACCAGTTTGGATTTTTTAAAGAGTTTCTGTTTTCGATGGGTTTCTTTCATTTTTTTGAGCAAAACCCGTGGTTTTACGTGGTCGTTGCCGACAAAACGGATGTCCTTAATCTTTACTTTTTTCCCGGGTGTGATCACAAATTCGAGTCGGGTTGCATTGGTTGCTTTTTCATCCGGATAAGAATTGATCTTTACCCGTGCATTCAAATAACCTTTCTCTACATAAGACGCTTCCAATTGCTGTACCAGTGTAGCCTTCACGTTTTCAGTCAGGATGGCGCCTTTTTGCAAAAACTTATTGATGATGCCATTCAGGTCATCATGCTTGCTCTTTTTAACCCCTATGTAAGAGTGCCTGGTATAACGAGGCAGCTCCGTTACTGCGATCTCAAGAAATATTTTGTCGCCTACTGTACGCTCCTGATTAATGCGTACATCGGTGAAAAGTTTCAGATTCCAGAGTGTACGTACTGCATTGCCGAAGTCTGTGCCGGGTACCCGGACCTTATTGCCCACCCGAAGTCCGGAGAGTGAAATAAGTGTATTGGCATCTGCAAATTGCGCACCGGTGACCCGCACCCCGCCGATTTCAAATTCCTTTTGCTGGGTGTAATCCAATACAGGCAAAAGCGTGTCAGGCGTTTGTGCTGAAACAGATAGCGGAGCCAGGACAGCCATTCCAAGCAAAACGGCAAGCACCGAAGGTTTTATTTTTTGCAAAAATTTCATGGTCAAGGATGTGTTGCGCAAGCAGTGTTACGCTGAAAAGTCAAAGTAGTAGTAGGTGTTATTTGGCAGCTGCTGATCGGGCGGTTTGCATGGAGCGCACCGGGCGCAAACAATGAAACCCTTGATCAATTCCTTATTGCCTTCTCGCGGCTGAAATTCCAATCATTTCCTGAAGATTTTCGCAATTGGAAAACATATCACTGATGCTGAGGTAGGTCGTATTCAGTCTTTCAAGCACCCATTTCTCGGTATAATCTCCTTTTTTCTGTTCCAGGGCCGCCGTCTGGATCTTACCGTAATCAAGTTTCAGATCCGCTTTATGGGGCTTTGAGCGACTTACAAGCTGTACCAGGCGGAATTGCTCACTGCCATCCGGGCTTTTGAACCGGAATGGTTCAGCCACATCGCCCTCCTTGATTCCATCTATAGCAAAAAAGATACTGGTTTCCAGGTCGGCTACCTCAAAATAGGAGGTTCCGGTACGTGGATTGGCCACCCGGCCGTCGTTGTTATAACTCTGCTGGTTTTTATCACCATGCTTTTTTACAGCCTCAGTAAATGTGATTTTATTATCTCGCAGGAGTTGGCGCACCGTATCAAGTTTGGCTTTTGCCAGATCCATATCGGCCTCTGTGATCTCCGGTTTGATCAGAATATGTCGGCAGTGGATGAGGTTACCCCGACGTTCCAGCAGCTGAATGATGTGGAACCCAAATTCGGTTTCAATAATAGGGCTGATCTGATTGGTCTCCAGGTTATAAGCCATGGCCTCGAACGCGGGTACAAAAGTGCCCCGTTTCTGAAAGCCCAGGTCGCCCCCCTGGGCACCACTGCCCGGATCATCGCTGAATTTTTTGGCGAGTTCTGCAAAGTCCTCCCCTTGTCCGATGCGCCTGAGCAGGTCTTCAATGCGCTGACGGGCTTTGGCCTGCTCCGTTGCATTCACTTTGGGTTTGTACACGATCTCGCGTATTTCAACTTCTGCATTGAAATAGGGTAGGGAGTCTTTTGGGATATTCGCGAAAAAGCGCTGCACCTCGGATGGGGTGATGCTTGCCTTTTCGGTGATATTTCCTTGCATGCGCTCGGCCAATAGCTGATTGCGCATATCTGTTCCAAGCTGCGATTTCATCTGATCGACGCTTTGGCCATAAAACTCTTCGATGGCTTTATCGTCCTGATTGAAATAGGCCCGGAGGCGTTCAATACGGGCATCAATCTGAGACTCAACTTCCTCATCGGTGACGGCTACGGAGTCGAGTTTAGCCTGATTCACCAATAATTTTTGTACAATCAGGTTCTGAAGTACCACACACTGGTATTCCAGGGGCAATTCTGGCTGGTCTTTTTTTGCAAAACTATACTGTTCCTGCACCTCACTCAACAGGATGATCTCTCCGCCTACGGTAGCGACAACCCGGTCAATCACCGCTTTATCCGATTGAGCAAAAAGCCCCAGCGGGAAAAGGAATAAAGGAAGGAAACGAATCATATTTTTCATTGAAAATCTATGTTGCACTGCTTGTATAACAAATGGTGGGCCTGTAGACCCTGGGTTTTGAGCAAATATGGAACCTGGTACAAAATCTGAAGGTCCATAGTCCAAAGTCCCGCTATTGTACGATCTTGATATTCTCACGCCGCATTTCTTTCTGATATAGATCCTCTTTCCAGCGGTCCAAAAGTTCTTGTTTGCGCTTATGAAGGATAATTTTTTGAGCCTGGTCTTTGGCGTAATCAAAAGGAGCGGTTGTTTTTCCCTGCACTGCTTCTGTGATGCGGTAATAATACCTGAAAGCACCATCAGAAAGCGTTCCATCCCTGTTGGAGGCAACGTTGTCAGAGGTTAAGGTTCCTTTGGGCAGCAAGGTGGACACCTCTTGTAAAGTATACCATCGATCGGGTTCAAGCAAAGCCAGTGATGCCCATTGCTTTGCAAAGGCTGTGAGTTTGGCCTCATCTGCGGAATTTCGGCTGTTCCAAAGTTTGTTGATTTCGTTTTGTGGAGCCTGCATCGAGAGTTTTATCAACTTACACTTGAGGATCGTACTTTCCAGTTGGAACTGATCTTTATTCGTTTCATAATAGGCTCTCAGCTCATCTTCTGATACAGTACTGTCCAGCTTTTCAGCAATGAGTCTTTCTTCAAAATTAAAACGAACCAGACTGGCCCGGTAACTCCGGACCAATGCATCTATGTCAAGATCTTTGGAGATATTCCGCTCTGCTTCATACATCATCAATTGCTCCCGAAGCCAGCGCTGTACATAGGCAGTGACCAGCAACGCACTATCTGCTGGTACCGTACCTTCAGGCACTACACCATCTAATTCAGAGAAATAAAGGCTTCGATCGTAAACCTTTGCCAGTAGTTTGTCTTCCTTTTTTGCCCCGTCTTTTTTGCCACATTGCCAAAAGCAAGTGCAGCAAAGGAGTGCAAGGGCACCTGCCAAAGTCTTAATAAACGCAGGCAAAAAGAGTTTATCCATGGTCAATATCCGCTAAAAGGCGGGCAAAGGTAGGCTAATTGACCAGAAAATTATGTATTTGAATATGGCAAGTACCAAGTTAAAAGTAAAAACCAGTTAAAGGCTGGCCATAACACCTGCCTGGAAGGAAAAAGTGCTTAACCGGGATGTTTTGGGTCCTAAACCGCCGCCCAGGGATTGGCGGTAAACGGGCTCCACAAAGGCGACATAATGTTTGCCCATGGCTTGCTCCACCCGCAATCCTAGATCCGCCGTTGCATAGGCATTGTTGGAGAGTCCACCTTTTTCAAATACGCCTTTGCCTTCAGGGAATGTAGCGACCGGTTTAGTCGGATCAGGACCTACAGGGATAGGAGGAGGGTAGTAGACTGATTTGTACGCATAACGCTTATTGGCAGCAAAATGAGCAGTAACACCAGCCACTGCATGTGCCGTGGTTTTCCCCAGCTTTGCAATACGGCGGGTCGCTTTAACAGGTACAGAAATTACATCAGCGTGCACCGCTTCGTTGTAATAAAAGGCTATGCCATTAAAAGGATCATTCAGATATTCTACATTTTCCCGTTTGGGCTGATAGCTTTTTTGTGCGTAGCTGATGCCAGTCTCTATGCCCCATTTCCCTTTTCTGAATCCAACCGCCATGCCTCCACCGAATCCGGTGGTTTTGTCTGAGTGCTCGCCTTCGCTCAAATAGTTTTTGTCATAGGAACCATACGTAGCAGCATAAAAATTCCGTGGTTTTACTGTTTTTGGTGCCTGAATGTCAGGGATGGTAATCACCCCGCCTGCAAACAGGATCTGCTCGGTAGACAATCCAGGCAAATTTGGCCCTACTGGAAATTTAACGAGGCCAGTCCGGCTGTAAAAATTCGAAGGATCTAAGACGGAGTTACTAGCGGTAATGGGTTGGAATGTATTAGTCGCGGCATCAGCTGCCTTAGTATCTGTGTCAGGAGAAAGCGTGGATACGAGGTTGTTTAGGAAAGAAACTACTTGTTGTGAAAGGCTTCCGGTTTCTGCCAGCCCATTTTCAGCGATCGCAGGAGTGGAGAGTGACTTTTTTGACTTCGGTGCATGTGTTTTTGCAATCGGGCCCGGGATTTCTTTTTGAATGGGTACGGGTTTGGTGACCAATTCAACCACCCCAAAGAAGCCTTTGAGATTGAGCAAAAGCAACAAGAAAATGGCGGCTTCAGCCACTTTGCTCATCCTCAGGCGTCGAATGCGGGCAATGGTATCCATGCGGTTGGCCAGGGCAAACCAGGAGCCTGCATCATAAGCGGTGTCGATCTGCTCCAGGGTAGGGCGCAACACATGATCCACCGCGTCTGGCGCAGGTAAAGCATCCAGACGGCTTTCAAGCGCGGCCCAGGCCGATGGGTCGAAAGGCACCTCGAGATTGTTCAGGGCCGATTTAAGGGTTGAGTCGAATTGCTGCAAATCCATTTTTTATAGAGTAATCCCGGCTTTAGGCCGGCATTAAAAGTTGTACAAACTGCTGATTTTTAGGTTTTTTGGAAATTCTGACACTTTATTTTAAATCAAAGTCCATCCTTCGTGCGGCGAAGATCTCCTGAAGCTTAAGCCTGGATTTTACCAGATTACTTCGTGAAGTGCTTTCCGTGATACCCAAAGCATCCCCAATTTCTTTGTGTGAATAACCTTCCACGACATACAGGTTAAAAACTGCCCGATAAGCCGGTGAAAGTTGCTGTACGGCATCCAGGATCTCCCGTTCTGTCAGATTACTGAGCACGTCCGGGTCGTCCGTTGAAACGGTATGTACTGAATCAAGGTCTTCTGTCCGGCGACGGGCATTGCGACGATAATAATCAATACAGGTATTGACCACAATGGTACGGATCCATGCACCCAGCGAGGTGCCAGCTTTGTATCGGCCAATGTTTTGAAAAATTTTGATGAAAGCTTCATGCAAAAGATCAAGGGCTTCATCCCGCGAACCGGCATAGCGCATACAGATACCCATCATGCGGCCATAATGCTCCTCATAGACCTGTTGCTGCGCCCACCGCTCCTGGCGTGTGAGTGCTTCCACGAAATCGCGTTCTGCACGTTCCAAATTAAGGGCAATATCCATGTTGTTGTTTCTCGTTGGAGGGTGAGCAATGCTCGTCCGGCACACGGTTTTCCTTTTAACGGAATGACCGCCCCGAACGCTGCTTAACATGGCGCAAAAGTTTGGGATAAGGTTGGAAGGAGATAAAAATCAATTGAGGCAGTCAGCCTTATTGCACCAACACCAGCTTGGCTTGATCCACCCTTGCGATCTGCCTGAGGAATGAGATCAGTTCATCAAACCTTTCCTTGGGTTGTACTTCGTTGTTCAAAACCAGTTTTCGATGCACCGTGATCTGTTGGTTTTGGCTTTGAACGGAACATTCAAAACTGCCAAAAACTGATAGAATGGAAACCGGTTTAGGCGTGTTTTCCAGTTTAAAACCATCTGGAATGGTGATCACCAGACTGTCTTCCTCTGTTTTGCCTCTCGATTGTACCTGAACGGGATGCTGGCGCGGAAGTGTGAAGTTTGGAATTTCGTTTTTACCGGATAGAAAGGAAACAGGCAGGAAAAGTCGTTTGCCACTCACAGACGCCAGGTTTGGAATATGGAGGGAAAGATTTTGAATCACTTCCGGCAGGATGTCTTTTTTGACCTCAAAGGAGAGGGCTGTGATCTCAAAATCACTCAGATCCATGAGTTGGTACAGATACTTTTTGCGGAGCTCATCGTGCATTTCTGCTAATTGAACCGGTATGTCCTGCTCCAGGGCACGGAAAATGCCACTTGACTGGAGATTTGCACTCCCATCTTTATCGAGTGTCACTACAGATTCCCGATGGATCGTATTGTCCGATTCGTCGTACCGGGGTGTTTGAACTATTTTACCACCTTCCGGATAGATCACCAGCGCCAGCCGGTCGTCCGTAAAATCACTGAGGAAACCAAAACTTTGGCTCTGACTGGTGCATTCCAGCCAGATCATTTCGTCAGCAGTAGGAATGCAAAGGGTGGCATGATTGAACCATGGATTGGGGAAATCCGGAGTCTGCGCATTTTGTTCATCTGGAGTAGCCCGGATCAATACATAATAGGCCGGCACACCCACCGCCTGAAGCATGGCCATGGTATAGTTGCTGAGCCCTTTACAATCGCTGTATTTAAACTTATCTACCTCCAGCGCGGACATAGGTTGCCAGCCACCAATACCCAATCCTACAAAATAGTAACGGGTACTGTTTTGCAGATATTCATAAACTTTTCTGGCTTTGCAGACCAGATCGGGGCAGTCCGCAGTCATTTGAAGCAATTTAGTTACCGTTTCAGGGGGGAGTTTTGTTTTTTCTGCATTCAGTTTGCTGATGAATTGACCAAAAGAATCCCAGCTGCTCATATCTCCGTCAAAACCCTCGATCCGAAACAGGGTCGGGGAGCTGAGCACCCTGGGCAAGCCAGAATAGCCCACCGGAAGAAATGGTTCTGGTTCAAAAGCAGGTAACTGGGTGAATTCCCAACGCAGAGGCCCTTTTTTTTGTCCGGGAAGCACCTCGAACTCCTTGAATCTAACCTTGAGTTCTTCCGGGGAGATGATCTCGAATGTTGCGCTCTCTACAGCTTGAGATGCGTCTTCCTGGGGTTCAAAGATCGGATAGAACATCAGTCCGTCTAGTTTGGTAACGACCGTATATTCTACCGTAAAGGGATAGGAGAGCCTTGGAAATTGAAGAATCTTGGCCCTCGAATCATTAACGAAAAATTGCTGAAAAGGCTTACGATCTTCAATGTCTTTCTTTTTGATCTTTCGGATCAATTTACCGGAAGCATCATAAACTGAACCTTCAATATGCTCGATCTTTTGTATTTGATCGTACCAAAAAACCTGTTCAAGTTCATCCGCTGCCTGCTCATTCAAAAGCGTAATTACCTTATGCTCTGTTTCTATACCTTCCCCTTTATTCAAAATTTCAAATTTCAGGTCATACTTACGGACCACAGAAGAGGCCTTTTGGAGCAATAAAGGCGGAATGGAGGCCACTGAATAATGCTCCTGAGCGCCCAGGGATACGGTGCACAAAAAGGGCAGTATAAACAAGAATATGGTTTTCATGGGGAACGCTTTATTTGGTCAATACGATGGGTTCGGCCATTTTGGCCACCATGGTAGCGTAGAATTGTTGAAGATCTGGAAACTTCTCCACGGGTAAAAAAGGCGATTTTGTGCTCCTTTTAACCGTAATTTTGATCAATTCAGGATTGCTTTTATCTACCAGGTAGTCGAATGACAAGGCTTGCTCATCCAATACCAGTTTTAAAGACTTAGGGGCCTCCTCCACGCGGTATCCAGGAGGAATTGCAAATGAAAACACATGGGTAGAGACCGATGGAGGTCCAAAATCGACCCCGAATTTCCGGTCTGGATTTTTGAAAGGGGTTTCCTTTAAACCCATATGGAGCAACGGATCCAGGTAGATTTTATCACCGGAAACAGTGACAAAAGCAGGGGTTTCCAACATAAAAGTTCCCTTCAGGCCAGGAGTATTCCAATCTCCGGTTTCTTCTGTGCTCAGTTCTGTCAATTGACCGTTAGAAACCATATCTTTAAAATGCTCCTTGACAAAAGTCTGAGCATCTTTTAATCGGATCGTTTCCCTGCCGGTCACTGCGGCATGGCCAGTTTCCGAAAAGGAAACTTTTCCACTGATCATGCCATCGGGTTTGATTGTAAGTTCAGAAAGTAAGGCTGCCCGGTCAGCGATCTTGCTTTGTAAAGGGATCCACTGGATACCTTTATCCGCTTGAAGCAGTAGTCCTTCGCCATGACTGGCATCTATGGGGAGCAGACCGATTGGATTTGGCCAGCCAGAGGCGTCTACTAAGGCAAAACTTCCATCTTCTTGCTGGATCGCTGTGATCACCCGGTCAAATTCTCGGACAGAAACTCTGAATGATAACGCTTTTCCGTGGTCTCTGGAACTGATCAGCACGGGGAATGCCGTTAGTTCCGCCCGTTTTAACATGTTGATAAACAGTAAATTAAGATCCGTTGGAGTGCCTTTTTTATTCCGGGTCAGATCATCCAGGGTTTGACTCTTCCAAAAATAATCGTACCCCGTATTCTGATAGTTTTTGCCGATGTACGCATAGATGGCGGCTGTTTTTTCGGCGCTGCCGGTCGTTCCTTCAATACACTTGGCGGTTTCAGATCCGGTAAATTTGGAGGAGCTTAACACATCATGGTAAGTGTCCTCCCAAAGGTCTTTTCCAAGTTGCTCCCAGGTATTGCTTCGTTCCTTGTAAGAACCGTTGACCAACTTATAAGTAGGTCCATTGGGCACCACGGAAGTTTGATACACGATGCTTACATCAAAACTGATCTGCGATAAATAATCGCGGACGGAAGCAACAAAAGGTTCGGGCTTCAGGGCTGGTACATTCTCCTGAATATAGTGTAAAATATTGGTGGTATAATCAATGTTGATGTTCTCGGAAGAACTAATGGTTGCATTGCCATCATTGTTTCTGTTGACGTAGTGGATGTTGAGTCGTTCGTTTTTCAGTTCTTCCTTGGCCAGGGCATAAGGCGTCCAGCCTTGAGCCAGCTTTTTATACTCAATAAAAGTAGGTACAGAAGCCTCGAATTCACTCCAGAGGGTGGGGGCAATCGCATCCTGAAAAACCCATTCACTGACCGGAAGTCCGATGCCCTCATCCAGTACTGTGTATTTAAACTCAATCACACTGCCTTCACGTACTCCTGGGATGGCTCCTTTTTTAACGAAAACGCTGGAAGTGAGTTTCTCCTCAAAGATGTTGTCACTGTTCATTTTGGTCTCTACGACCTTACCACCTTCCAGGTTATAACAACAGGCTTTGAACTCAGTCAATTTTTGCCCTTTGTAGAAAAAAACAGCAAGGTCAGCGAAGCTGTAGCCGTCTTTTTTGAAAATTTTGATCCGTTTATGGTGTTCATACTCCAGGATGAACCCGGTCGTGTTATCATACCGATGCACTACGGTGCCTTTGTCAAAAAGCACTACCGCAGGAGCGGAAGGGTCGGCTTCGAAAGTGGTCATGGACATCTCTTCCTCGGAGACTTTTCCATATTTCATTTTAGGAGCTTTGCCCTGAGCCAAAAGGGCAAATGCGCAGAGCAGGAAGGAGATCGTAAGGAGTCCTTGTTTAAAGGGGATCATAAAGGTTTAGTTTAGGTGTGTTGGACGGATTGTAAAGGTAGAAAACGAACCGACAACAAGAATCTTTTCCAAGCTCCAAAAAATGTGATAACCACTCGTTGAATAGCCAAGATGTAATCCGGGCTGTAATTTTTCATTTTTGTTTTAAAAGCAAAATGGAACACCTCGTTTTAAGCTCTGAAAATCAATATTTTAAGCTAAAACGAAAAAAATATCTAATAAAATGTTTTAAATAAATATGGAAATCTTGTTTTTAAAAACAAAATGTTTGTAATTTTGCTCGACAAGAAATTTCAAAGGCGAGCAAAACCCGGGGGCTCGCCAGGCACTTCTTCAACCATCATAAAATTTAAAAAATCGCCGCCATGGGAAAGAACAAATGGTACTTCGAGACCGAAAACACCGAAAAACAGCCAGGAAGTGCCCCTTCAAGTCAGCGCCAGAGTCGCGCTAAAAAATCAGCCTTTATGCCCAGTACTTTTGTTTGGGAATCGCCTGAAAATATGCCTTTGCCCAAACTGATGCGCCTGGTCTGGATGCGTTTGAGACGGAGTTGGGTCGCTTTGAGATTCCAGGCAAACCGCTGGTCTTTTGGACTATTTCGAAAGAAAACTGCCGTGCAATTGATCATGGTTGGGGTAACCGGGTTTGTCCTTTTGGGTCCGGATGGATCTTCAGGCCTGTTGTCCCGAGGTGATACAAAGTCCGAATTATGGGCAGAAGAAACTACCATGGATGTGGGCGGAGTTGAAAGAGCGCCCAGAAAGGTCAAACCTGTGCGCAAAAAAAACGATGCGGCACCTGTTGCTTCACATGAATTATTTCAGGAGCAGGCCATAAAGTACATTGCACAGTACTCCAAAATTGCGGTTAGAGAAATGAATCAATTCGGTATCCCGGCTAGCATTAGCCTGGCGCAAGGTCTGATTGAGAGTAGGGCGGGAACAAGCAAACTGGCCGTTTCGAACAACAACCATTTTGGAATGAAATGCTTTGCAAGAAACTGCGCTAAAGGCCATTGTTCCAACCATACAGATGATACCCATAAAGACTTTTTTAAAAAGTTTCCCTCTGCTTGGCAAGGCTGGAGAGCCCACAGTCAATTGCTGGCCTCCGGCCGATACACCAAACTCAAACGCTATGGGAGGGACTATAAGGCCTGGGCCCATGGTCTTAAGTCTGCGGGATACGCCACAGATCGAACTTATGCTGAGAAATTGATCGGAATCATTGAGCGCTACGATCTGTATAAATATGACCGCTAGCGTGTGTCTGAAGAACGCTTAACCTTGCGCGTATACCACCGATTTTTCATCAAAAAATTCTTCTCTAAAGTAATTTCTGATAGGAAAAACCTCCGTGTACTCCTTGCCTTTGCCCGGAAGTTCCCGGATCTCAGCACTTAAATTTCCACCTTTTAAGGCCAACACGCCATTTGGGAGAATATGAACATGCTTTTTCTTCAAAAATCGTTGACTCCAGGTGAGGAGTTTATCGAGGGTGGCTACGCCCCGGGACAAGACAAAGTCGAATTGGCCATTCATCTTTATCTCCTCAGCGCGGCCATGAATGGCCGTCACGTTTTCGAGCCCCAAAGCGTCTGCAACTTCTTGCACCACACGGATCTTCTTGCCGGTACCATCCACGAGTACAAATTTAGTTTCCGGGAAAAATATAGCCAGCGGGATACCAGGGAAGCCACCACCAGTGCCGAGATCCAAAATTTGGGCTTCAGGTAAAAATTGAATGACCTTGGCTATTGCCAGTGAATGCAAAATATGGCGCTCTGCCAGGTTGTCAATATCCTGTCTGGAAATGACATTGATTTTATCGTTCCACTCCTTATAAAGTGGTACCAGTTGATCAAATCGAGCCTTTTGTTCAGCGCTCAGATTTGGAAAGTATTTATTGATTAATTCCATGTTTTTAAGAGTGCCCGGAGTTATTCAGTTAATTCTTTGAGCATTTTTTCAGCCTGCACCCGGCGTTCAGGTACTTCAGTGTTGGACAGCGCTCTTTCTACTGCACGACGGGCAATGTCCTTTTGTTCGGGATCAATCGCTGCCATTTTAACGTATGCCAAAGCCATGTACCAGTAAATGTCTTCTCCAAACCGCTCCAGGTCCTCAATTTTAGAGATACACTCCAGAGTCAAATCAGGGTTTTCCAATTGTAGCCCGACAATCGCCAGATAAAAGAATACATCCGATTGACAAACCGAAAGAGAGTCATTGATCATGTCTGCCAGGCTTGTGGCAGCATATCTCCATTCCTTTTTTGTGTAATGGTTATCTGCTGAGCGGAACCCGGCAATACAGGCCTCCGGTCGTACCGGTGCAATGCTATCTTTGGCATATCTCTGGGCCATATCCTCCACAATGCTGGCCGGGGGATTGAAATTATTTTCATAAACTTCGTTCGGCGATTTGTCCCGAAAGATCCAGGTCAGGGCGCCATATCCAACGATTAGGAAAAGCAATGTAAAGAATGCATTTCGGATGGTTTTATTCTCTTTGGATGCCGGGATCTGGCTGGAATACATCCTGCGCTCTAAGGCTTCACAGGCTGACCAGGTTTGATGGAAAAGGGTGTCGGTGAGGGGGATTGCCACCCAGGAAGGTAGCGGTGTTTCCCAGATTTTACCCCGCTCCCCTAAAAGGATCTTTAAGTGCCCAATACTTTTTTCATAAGGAGCCAGGTTGATGGCCGATGCATCCGAAGTCTGTTGCGCCCGCAAGTTAGCCAGGGCCTGGATCTGTCTCTGATCCTCCACCTGAAGCTTCGAAAATTGCTTTTTGGCTTTGATCTGCATGCGCAATGCGCGCAGCGCCGCCTGATCCGGAAGTCCGGCAATCACAGGTAATTCTTCCACGGAAGGCTCGGCAATGGGAGGTGTTTCCTGCTCTTTTTCCAGCAACCAGTCCCTGTATTGGGCAACAGAAAGGTTTTTAAGAAAGAGATAGATAGGAGCATCTAAGGGGTATTTGTCCTCATGAACCAATCGTGCCGTATGGATGATGGCTACCCGAAAAAAGGTGCCGCCATCCGCATAAGTGCCCCCGGCCGCCTGGACCGCTTTGGCAATGGGCTGCCGAAACTCATGATACAAAGCATCCACCACGCTTAAATCAGCATTGCGAAGCCCGTTAAGGTAAGTTTCGTTGGGAAATGTAGCGATCGGGTCTGTCATAACTGGGCAAAGGTCGTAAGGAATGCTGAATTTAGGGAGTTATTCTTAGCTCCCACCTGCCGAATGATTGAATCCACAGGCAAATATTTTTTCAGGTGGTATTGTAAACAGCCGGATTTTTACTTAATTTTGTTAGCACCTCTAAGAATTCACCTGCACGAAACTGTGCAGGATACCTTCAATTACCAAAACCAAATGACAAACTTTTATGAAAGAATCCTTCCTTCACTTTCTGTGGCGGACCCGCAGATTTAATGCCCAAAATCTTTGTACCACAGAATTTCACCCCATTGTGATCCAGGTTCCCGGCGAACATAACACCCATGCCGGCCCCGATTTTTTCAATGCCCGACTGCGCATTGGGGATACCCATTGGGCCGGGAATGTTGAAATGCACCTGCAAAGTTCAGAATGGATAGCGCATGGTCACTCACAGGACCCGGCCTATGATAATGTGGTCTTACATGTGGTGTTGGAAGAGGACCAGCCCATCCATTTTCCAAACGGAACCCGCATTCCCTGCCTGGAACTTAAGGGCCGTATTCCACCCAAATTGTTAGAAAATTACGAGCGCCTGGAACGCGAACAAGCCTGGATCCCTTGCGAGCATTTTTTTATGGCTGTTCCTGAAATTGTTCGACTCAATTGGTTAGATCGATTGCTGGTGGAGCGCCTTGAACTTAAAACGACAGGTATTGAAGCAGCACTAAAAAGCAGTGAAAATCATTGGGAAGAGGCTTTTTATCAGCTTTTGGCAAGAAGTTTCGGACTAAAGGTGAACATGGAACCATTTGAAGCCTTGGCCCGTACCCTGCCCCTGCTGATCCTTTCTAAACACAAATCAAACCTGATCCAGTTGGAGGCGCTTATCTTGGGTCAGGCGGGTTTTTTAGAAGGTGATTTCAAAGAGGATTGGCCTAAAACACTGGCCAGAGAATACCGGCATTTGTCCCATAAATATGGTTTGGAGCCACTCGAAGTGAGCCAATGGAAATTTCTCCGGTTACGTCCGGCCAATTTCCCAACAGTTCGTCTGGCTCAGTTTGCAAAATTGATCCATCAATCTTCCAACTTGTTTTCGCAGATTCTGGAGGTGCAAAACTTACGGGAAATCGAAAACCTTTTTCAGGTACAACCAAGTACTTATTGGTCAGATCATTTTATGTTGGATAAGGCCTCTGCTAAGCAGGGAAAGACGATTGGAAGAGATTTTGTCCACCTGATTGTCATTAATACCGTGGTTCCTTTCCTCTTTTTTTACGGAAAAACAAGAGACCTCGATGAACCTAAAAAAAGGGCACTGGCGCTGCTTGAAGAACTTCATCCAGAAGCCAATTCTATTTTAGATGCCTGGGCGACTCTGGGGATGAAGCCGCGCAATGCTTTTCAAACGCAGGCGCTGATTCATTTGAAAACCAGATATTGCGACCAGAAACGTTGCCTGGAATGCTCGATCGGCACCGCCATTCTGAAATAATTTCTCGCAGGGACATTTTCATCTAAATCAAGATTATGAAGTTCAAATTTCACCTCTTCATCGCAACGATGGTACAGGCCTTAAATGGTCAATCCCAGGCATTTTATTTCGGAGCCGACCTCTCTTACGTCCATGAAATGGAAGATTGTGGGGTGGTGTACAAGGAGTCTGGCCAAGTCAAAGAAGTTTACCAGATTTTTGCGGACCATCATTGCAATCTGGTCCGGCTCCGCTTGTGGCATACGCCCCAATGGTATGACGGATTGAATGCAGGCAAGCGATATTCAGATTTTCAGGATGTTCGTCAAAGTATCATGCGGGCCAAAGCACAGGGGATGAAGGTATTACTCGACTTCCACCTTTCTGACAGTTGGGCAGATCCCGGCCATCAGGTGGTGCCGGCAGCATGGTTGGGGGTGGTGGATAATTTGCCACGTTTGAAAGACTCGCTGTACAACTACATTTCCCAAACATTGATAAGTCTGAACAGCGAAGGACTACTCCCCGAAATGGTGCAGATTGGCAATGAAACCAATCGGGGCATACTGCTTTCGCCTACGGTGGATGCGGCCGGATGGAGCCTCGATTGGAATCGGAATAGTCAACTATTCAAGGGAGCGATCCAGGCGGTGCGCGATGTGGAAAGCGCTACGGGTAAAAACATTCAGGTTGCGCTCCATATCGCAGGGCCCTCGGAGGCAGATTGGTTGGTGGCAGGCTTTTGGGCCAATGGGGTGACCGATTTTGATGTGATCGGCCTTTCGTACTATTGGGCCTGGCATAAGCCTGCCAGCATCACGGATGTAGGGAATATCGTTTCTGAGCTTCGACAGAACTACCCGGGTAAGGAAGTGATGATTTTTGAAACCGGGTATCCCTGGACTTTACAATGGGAAGATAACGCAAACAACATTATTACCGAATTGAATCCGGGCTATGCACCCGCAAGTCCGGATAATCAACGAAAATGGTTGGTAGATATGACCCAAACAGCCATCAATAAGGGTGCAAAAGGGGTGGTCTATTGGGAACCGGCATGGCAATCATCGCCATGTTGGACGCAATGGGGGCAGGGCTCGCATCAGGAACATGCTACTTTTTTTGATTTTCAAAACAACTTATTGGCCGGCGGGGGATTGGATTTTATGGAATTTCCATATCAAAACCTATCGCCTGTCGAGGTCATAGAAAACAAGGTAAATTTCAGTGTCTGGCCTGATAACCAAGTGGCCAATTTGGTCATTCAATTGCAAGGCAATTCATGGGCAGAAGTAATGGATTTCAAGTTGGTAAACGCTAACGGGGAACTTATAACCTCTCGCAAAATGCATGCTTCACCCGGCTCGGAATTACATGTTCCAATACCAGTATTGCCTCCGGGCATTTATTATTGTTCGATTTTTGATGGGAAAGTGCTAAAAGCCACCCGTGGGGTTATAATTCACAAGTAAATAAAAAAGAAAGGGCTGCCCCGGAATCCGGGGCAGCCCTTTGAATAAAAACACATGCGGATCAGTTTTTAGTGATCTTATACGTGTAGATCGCGGCGCCTAAATTGAGTTCAATGGTGTAGTTGCCTGCTTCTGCAACCGCAATATTGTCGCCACCATATTCCATTTTTTTATTGGCCCCTGTGTCACCTAAATTGATGCCCCAGTCGTCATTAGCGCGGAATTTGATCTCTCCGGCTACCAGATTGACTGTTATGGTCCATTTATTCGTGCCGGGATCATAGGTCATATTCTGGTCGCTGTCCCAGCCGTTGGGTGTAGCAGAGCCAATCAGACCCCAGTCCGTCTTCGTATAGGAGTGGGTCAAAGCATTCAGGTCAACATTAAGTTTGTAAACACCGGGCGCTGCCAACGCAATGTCGGTACCGCCAGCTTCCAGGGTGCCATCAGCACCGGTATCACCCCAGTTGGTATCCCATGATGGACCTTTGGTAAACTTGTATTTGGCGTCGGTGATTCCGTAATAAATGTAACCCTCATACCGATCATCACTTTTTGCAGAGAAAATGACGGTATTGTTGTTTTCCGGCTTCCAGGGGTCTGGCGTCTGGTAACTACCCGGAACCTGTAATTGAGGATAAACAATATTCACTACATAAGGCTTGATCTGCAAAGTGATGGAAGGTGAAGTAAGTACCGGAAGGGTAGCATCACTTCCAAGCTTTGCTACTACCCGAAACTCAACATTGGAGAATTCATCACCAGGCAAGTCCTTTGTCAACATGATGGTGTTGATTTTTTCATTGGTGACTGTACCCAGGGAAAGTTTGTTCACAGAACCAACCGTTACTGCCCCGGCAAAATTATTGCCTGCCTTGTCCATTTCCAGGGTGTAATTCACCCCAGCTTCGAATCCATAGTCAGCAGCCGTCCACTCAAAAATCTTAAAGATATCCGCAGCGGTACTTTCAGTCAGCGTGAAGGTAGTGCCTCCAGCCGGGCTGACAATTAGTGGTGGATTACCTGGTGTGAGTATCGGCTCTTTGTCTTTTTCAGTACATGCGCTTAAGAAAAGCGCCGTAAAAAGCGCGAGGGAAAGTATTTTTTTCATTGTTTTATTTTTTTGAGACTTCAGGTGTTTGGAAGCCCGAACCGCAGCAATGATCTGTAATTTAATTGCTAAGGTCCGGGTATCCAAAGCCCCAAGGTCTTATGATTCAATTAATAACCGTCGTTTTGAGACAAATTTGGGTTTGCGCCACGGTCAGCTGCCGGGATTGGGTAGACATCCAGGTGTTTGGAAGTTGAAACACCATTTGGAGTGCCTCCTTTCCAGGGCCACAGGTAGCTGGTTTCGCTGAATTTGCCAAAGCGCACCAGATCGGTACGACGGTGGCCCTCCCAGTAAAATTCGCGGGCTAGTTCGTCCAGGATGAAGTCCAGGGTCAGATCGCTCGCTGCAATATTTCCAGAAGTGCCGGCATAAGCCCGTTCGCGGATGGTATTGACATAACCCAGGGCAGTACTCAGATCGCCACTTCCGCCGCGCAAAACAGCTTCTGCGTACATTAAGTAAGCCTCTTCCACACGGAACATCGGGAAATCAATGTCGACAAAGGTCAGGTTAGATCCTGCTGCGCCAGCAGAAGTAACATTTTTGAACTTTGTGATCGCGTAGCCATTGTTAAACTGCGAGATATCAGAGATCTCCAGAGACTGTCCATCGGTATAAAATAAGGCGCGTCGATCGAAGGACGGACGGTCTATCGAATAGGTGTAGTCAGGCTTATCCAGGTAAAGTTTGATCGTGTAAGTGCCTACGCTTGGGATCGCAATGTTCTGACCACCTGCTTCAAGTAATGCATTGGCGCCGTCATCACCATAATTCAGGCCCCAGTCATCATTGGCTCGGAATTTTACTTCTCCGGCAACCAAATTTGCAATAATGACCCACGCTCCTTCTGTTGCATCATAGGTCATATTTTGGTCTGAGTTCCAGCCATCTGCCGTTGCGGAACCGATCAGACCCCAGTCTGTTTTCAGCAGTGTGTAGGTCAGCGCAGTCAGATCTACATTGAATTTGTAAAATCCAGCTTCGGCAACACTCAGGTTCGCGCCATTGGGTTCGAGGGTGCCGTTGGCGCCGTCGTCGCCCAGGTTATTGCTCCAGTCTGGACCCAGGGTGATCTTGAACTCCTTCTGATCCGCCGGGAAATAAATATACCCTTCGTAGGTATTATCACTATTCTTGGATGCAAGTTGATTTGCCGTAGCCGGAGTCCAGCCCTGGTAACCACCGGGTACATAGATCACCGGATAGGTCGTATTGCCCGGATTGGGCGCAACGATCACACTACCACCACCAATGGCCGGAAATTTGTTCACAATGGCACTGGTGGTACGGATACCACCCCAGCCACCATCCAGTCCAAATGCAGCAGCACTCATACTTCCGCCCACGGCTGCGTGTGCGATGAAGGTAGTTCCACCATACGTTTTAGACCTTTCACCGTCAAAGGTCACCGGGAATATAATTCCGTTTGCAGTGTGGTTATCTGCAAGGAAAAGGTGGGTGTAATCCGGATCAAGGGTGAAGCCTGCACTGATCACTTTTTGACTGTAGGTAGCGCACTCGCTGTAGAGTTTGCGTCCGGTGTAGACTTCTGCATTGAGGTAAAGTTTGGCCAGAAGCATCCAGGCACAAGCCTGGTCAGCTCGCGCGTACTCATTGGCGCGCGGGGCAGCAAGTTCGGCATCAATGGCTTTCAACTCGCTTTCTATGTAGCTGAACAACTGTTCAGGACTTGCCTGCGGTGGGAAAAAAGAGCCCACTTGGTCGTTTTCCGTAACATAAGGTGGTTTGCGGAAAAGATCCAGTGCATGCCAGTAGCTGAGGGCGCGCAGGAAGCGTGCCTCTGCACGAAACTTGGCAATGTCGGTTCGCAGCGCAGGGGTGGTGCTTGGGCGACTGTCCAGTTTCTCATTCGTCGTTTCCCGCAGGAATTCGTTGCAAAGCGAGATCTGGTAAAAGATACGGTTGTACATCGCTGTAACAAACTCGTTGTTTGCGTCCCAGTCCTGCTGGTGGAAATCCTGGATCGTTCCGTCATTCCAGGCAATCACCGCTTCGTCGGTAGGCAATTCCTGAGCTTTCCAGTATTGACGAATGTAGGTAGAAAAGCCCTCGTCAATGCCTGAAATATCGGGCTGACCAGCAGGGCCTTCCTGACCGCTGAGTGCCAGGCCGGCATAAAGTTTTGCCAGAACCTGTTTGTACGCAGCAGGACTGTCATACACCACCGCCGAAGTGATCACGTCCTTGTCCAATGGAATGGTATCAAGGTCTTTGAAGCACGACTCGGCCATGATCATCATGCCAGCCAAAAGTGCGAGTGTTTTAAAAGACAAAAATTTCATATCTCGTTGAAAATTGGATGTTTGAATTAGAAATCAGCTTTGACGCCGATCAGGTAAGTGCGCGAACGTGGGTAAACGTTGTTGTCAATACCGTTGAATACTTCAGGGTCAAGACCGTCATATTTGGTGACCAATAGTGGGTTTTGAACGGTTACTGAAAGCCGGAGTGCACGAATACTTTTGCCTACAGCGCCAAACGAATACCCTGCTGTAATGTGATCGATTCGCAGGAAGGATGCATCCTGGATGAAGTGGTCACTAAAATACTGCGGCACGGTAAAGTCTATTTCACTGGTAGGAGAAAGTACGTTGCGCAAAACGCCTGTGCTGCCATAAAGTTGATTGTAAAAGGCGTTATTCGACAAGTTATTGTTGTACATGTAGTTGCCGATGTTGGAGCGGCCAGCCAGGGTCAGGTCAAATTTCCCCATCTCGAATCCGGTATTAAAACCGATCAGGTAGTTCGGCGCCGGATTCTCATAACGATAACGGTCGTCGGGAGTAACGGTGCCGTCACCATTGCGATCCACATAAATGCCTTCCACAGGCGTGCCATTGGCATCATACACTTGCTCGTACACGAAGTATGAGCTGGCGGGATGTCCGACACTGTGGATCTGTATGTTGTTGCCTACACCACCAGCAATGCCACCGGTGGCAACACCCTGGTATTTCGGATCTTCTGTGGCAGTCAAACGGGTGATCTTGTTCCGGTTGGCAGCAATGTTAAAGCCCACCGACCAGGAAGCATTCGGACGCTTGTATGGAATGGCGTTGATCGAAAATTCTACCCCACGGTTTTCAAGGTCACCCACGTTGGTGGTGATGAAGTTGGTCAGGTTGGTGCCAGCTGCTACCGGGATGAAGTTGATCAGGTCCTTGGTTTCACGCAGGTAAACCTCTACGGAACCGGTTACCCGATTGGCCCAAAAGCCATAATCGATGGCAGCGTTGTAGGTGGTCGTTTCCTCCCATTTCAGGTTGGCATCGTAGCCGGAAGGGCGAAGGGTGGAGAAAAACTGATCTCCAAACTGATATTGTGCGTTGTTAAAGCTGTAAGTATAACGGGCCAGCGAAGGGTAAAAATCTGTGCTGATATCCTGCTGACCAGTTACGCCGTAACCTACACGAAGTTTCAAAGTAGAGAAATCTGCTTTTTCGCGGTCTAATACTTTCAAAGCTACTGCTCCGGCAGGGAATAAGCCCCATTTGTTGTTCACAAAACGAGAAGTGCCATCGCGGCGTACGGAGCCTGTGAGAAACACGCGGTTATTGAAGGTAAGATTGGCACGGCCAAAAAGGGAGACCAGATAATATTCTCTGGGTGTCGTGTCTTCTGGCCTGATCACGGTCGTACCGAGTGCATTGGTTGCCACAGAGGTGTTGGTCCGGTAGAAATTCTGCCAGGAATAGCCACCCATGACATCAAACTTGGTAGCGCCAAAAGATTTGCCATAATTGAGGAAAAACTCCAGCAATTTGTCCTTTTTCTTCTGGCTGTACACTTCGTCTCGTCCGCCACCATCTGCCCGTGAAAACGGGGCGTTTTGTGGGATCAGAATGGTTCCCTGGCCGTTGGTGTAGTCATAACTCACGCTCAGATTGGCGTGCAGGTCCTTCAAAAACCAAAAGCGGTAATCCGCAGATGCACTGGCGATGTAACGACCCACGTGTGAGTCGTCATCTTTCATGTTAAGCAGGGCAAGTGGGTTGGCCGTGCCGAGGGTATTGGGTTGGCCATCATTGTTGAGCCAGGCATAATAACCGCCATAAGTCTGGTCCTCAACGTTGGTAGGCTGTGTCGGGTCAAATTGCATCGCGCTGCCGATGGCACCACGGTCAGCAAAATGGTTGCGATCCGATACTAACTTCAGGCCTGCATTGACCTGAAGCATGCCTTTCAGGAAGGAAGGATTTACGTTTAACGATCCAGTCACACGTTTGAAACGGTCTGTTTTCAAAATGCCTGTGCGATCAGTTACACCCCAGGAAGCCCGGAAAGGCAGCTTGCCAACGGCTCCGGTCACAGCCAGGTTATGGTCGTGCGTGATACCTGTCTGATAAATTTCAGACTGCCAGTCTGTATTGGCATCGCCCAGGAGTTGACGTGCCGGATGGTTGTCTCCGAAGCGGGTATTGATCAGGCTGCGGTAGTCAGCAGCATTCAGCACATCAGACTTTTGAATGATCTGGCTGAATGCAACATTGCCTGAGTACGAAAAGCGGAGATCCCGATTCGCGGCACTGCCTTTTTTCGTGGTGATCATGATGACCCCGTTGGATGCCCGCGAACCATAAATGGCGGTAGCAGAGGCGTCTTTCAATACGGTCATGGTTTCAACATCATTCGGATTGATGAAGTTGAGTGGGTTGCGGGTTCCTGATACGTCGTCGGTAGCAATGGGAATTCCATCCACCACGATAAGCGGGTCGTTGGTTGCGCTCAGAGAAGAACCGCCCCTGATACGGATCGTTGCGCCACCACCAGGATCAGCTCCCATGGTCACCTGCACCCCTGCAATTTTGCCCATCAGCAACTCTTGCGGTCCGGTGATCGCACCCTTGTTGAAATCCTTGACACCGGCACTTTGTACCGATCCGGTCAGGTCTTCACGTTTTACCGTACCATAACCGATCACCACCACCTCATCCAGGGCTGCAGAAGTAGTCATCTGGAAATCCATGTTGTTGGAAGCCCCGATGGCAACCGTCTGCGTCGCGTAGCCGGTGTAGGTGATCCGCACCGAAGTGGCCGTTGCAGGGACATTAAGGGTGTAATACCCGTCAAAATCCGTAGACGTACCAATGTTTGTGCCTTCCACAATGACGCTCGCTCCAATGAGCGCTTCACCGTTTTCAGCATCTGTGACTTTGCCGGTAAGTTGTCGCTGAGCCAGCAGCGCACTGCTGCCTAACAACAAAAAACAGGAAAGGCTGAGAAAGAATTTTAGTTGAAAAATCTTCATACAGAGAAAAGTAAGATTTGTGAAACTATCCAAGACAGATAAATACCACTGAATCCCGAAAAGGAATCCAGCAAAAGTTGGTGCTGCAAAGAAAAAAAGTATTTGGAAAACTAAATGTACTTTCTACAATAAGTTGGAATGATTCTCATCATTCTGAGAGGTGGTGAAAGTTGGGTTACTTCGCAGCCCTCAAAAACGCCTCCATAGCCAGATGTAGATCCATGGCCATTTCTTCCGTAGGTGGGTAGTTGATCGTGTTGGCGTGGAGGCCAAACACCCGGCGGGATTCCATTTCAGGTACTTCAGAAAGCACCGCGAGCTTCCGGAAAAAATCATCGTCCGTGCGTGGTAGGCCGGTTTCCGGATTTATGGGCGCTACCAGTCCGTAGCGATCGCGTAGTTGGGCCAGAAAGTGCCGCATGCCCTGGGTAGCAAGCCCGGCGTAGTTTTTTTCGCGAAAATGCAGGTGGGCAATGGTGCTAATGAACTCGTAGGAAGAGTTTTCGTTTTTGGGCAAAACGGGAATGACGCGTTGCCGGCGTTTGGCCCGGAAGACAAGCCAGGTGATGGACAGTGCAGCGATCAGATACCAGGCCCAGGCCAGGGCGGGCTGTTTCAGGATATAGGTGAGCGGATGTTCGTCGGAGGAGGACAGGTTGGAGCTGCCATTGCGCCTTCGGCCCACTTCTTCCGGGACCCGGCTCACCGCATCCCAGTAAATATTGCCTTCTGAAAGGTGGGAGAAAACCCCGGCAAAATAGGGCCGCGTTTCCGGGCGCAAAAGACTGAAATTGGAGAATGCGATCGGGTTGGTATGCAGTAGAAAGCGGCCTTTTCCGTGCGGAAATTCTGCAAAATTTACATAATCCGTGTTCAGGTAGCCCAGCGGGTACTGTTTCAGGGAATCGCAAAAATGATAGTGCTCGATGAAGTGCCAGTTATATGTGAGGGGCTTGTTTTGTTTCGCAAAATAGTAGCTCGTAATGCTGTCCGGCAGGGTAGGGGTGCGCAGGGAAAAATGGGCGATGCTGTCCTCAAACATCCCGTAATCATTCCAGGGTGCGTCTTCACATTCGTCAAAATAGACGAAGGTCATGAGGTCAAAAGGAATGGTTTTGCTCGAAATAAACGCCGTATTGCCGGCGGCTACGAAGTCCAGCAGTTGTTTGGTACCCGCAGAATCGAGGTACATCGCCTCTCCGATAAAGACATAATTATGTCCGGTTGAAGTGCTGTCAACAGGAAGTTCTTTGGCTACATCTTTCTCCAGATCTATCAGCTTTTTTCCCACAAAATAATTTTCCAGTAAACGGTGCGCGATGCGTGAACCATAGGGCTGATCATTCTTTTCATCGTACCCCTTCTTTTCCCAGCTGCTTTCTTCCCAATCAAATTTTGGTTTGTTGGATTCGTGCACGAAGTAGAACATCGCCCCGATGAGGGCAATGGCAACCAGCGCTAATATGATGGGAGTACGTTTCGTCTGCATTGAAAATAGTCATTAGCGTCACTCACTCACTCATTCACTCACTCATTCACTCACTCATTAAAAATGCACCCATCCCTGAGCTTTCAAATCATGCAAATTCCCGCCCATGGTATTGATCTTGATGCCATCTTTGGCTTCCAGGATCTCACCGGCAATGTAAATATCGGGCAGATACTTCACTTTATCTACGTCTTCCGGACGAATGGTGAACAGCAGTTCGTAGTCTTCCCCGCCATTCAGAGCACAGGTAATGGGGTCGAGTTTGAATTTTAAAGCCAGCAACTGCGCTTCCTGGTTGATGGGAACGCCGCTTTCTTCGATCAGTGCGCCGACCTTGCTTTGTTTGCAGATGTGAAAGACCTCTGAGGCCAGTCCATCCGAAATGTCGATCATGGCGGTAGGTTTCAGTCCTATTTTTCTGAACTCTTCGATCATGTCGCGGCGGGCTTCCGGCTTGAGTTGACGCCCGACGGCATAGGTCTGGTTCTCAAAATCGGGTTGCAGGTCCGGGTTGTCCTGCCAGATCTGTTTTTCTCTTTCCAGGATCTGCAGTCCGAGATAGGCGCCGCCAAGTTCTCCGGTGATACAGATGAGATCGCCGGGTTTTGCGCCGTTCCGATACACCAGCAGTTCTTTTTCGCATTGTCCGATGGCGGTGATGCTGATGGTCAGGCCTTTGGGAGAGGAAGTGGTATCGCCGCCCACGAGGTCTACCTGATAGGCTTCACAGGCTGCGCGGATGCCTGCATACAGTTCATCCAGCGCTTCCACAGAAAAGCGATTGGAGATCGCAATGGAAACGACGATCTGCTTCGGAATCGCGTTCATGGCATAAATATCGGAGAGGTTGACAATCACCGATTTAAAGCCTAAATGTTTGAGCGGCGTATAGGCCAGGTCGAAATGAATGCCCTCCACCAGCATATCCGTACTGACCACGGTACAAAGCGAGCCATTGTCGATGACAGCCGCGTCGTCGCCCACGCCTTTGATGGTGGAAGGTTGGCGCAATGGAAAATCACGCGTCAGGTGATCGATCAGGCCAAATTCGCCCAGGGTATTTACGTCAGTTCTTTGCATAGTATTGATTGTTTAATTTTGGAGATTTAAGTCACATTAACCACATTGACCACATTAATCAAATTCACTTATTCATTCTCGGCAGCAACCACAAAGACAAAAATCCGCCCACGAAGTTGTAAAATATCTGCACTGCAAAAAAAGCAATGTTCGCATAAGAGAAACCATCACTGCCATTGATGCCATAAAGGGCCAATGCGGCAATGCAGAGCGCATGAAAAGTACCCATTCCGCCAGGAGACGGTATAACAAAGCCCAGCGTCCCAAAGACAAATACCATCAGTGCAGCACTCATGCCCAGGTGTGCAGTGGGCGGAAAAGCCATGAGGTTGAACCAGCATTGCAGGTAGAACATGAGCCAGATACCCACCGAGTATCCAATGAACAGACCCGGTTTTTTAAGTTTTAATACACTCCGAAGTCCGTCTAAAAATCCTTTCAGGAGATTTCCGACTTTATGAAAAAGGGGATGCCGGGCCAGTTTTTTTCGGAATAAATACAACAGAACAGCACCCAGCACGGAAACCAGAAGGAATGCCTGCACGAATGGATTCTGAAATAGTCCGCCGCCAGAACCTCCGCTTTTTCGCTGCGAAATAAAGGCCCAGAGTGTGTCGCCCTCAAACAAAAAAGCAAGGCCTACCACGCCACCCAAACACAGAAAATCCATGAGTCGATCCATGCCGACGGTACCCATTACTTTTTCTACCGGGATCTTTTCGTAGCGGGCCAGGGAGCCGGCACGGATCACTTCCCCCATGCGGGGCAAAAACAGGTTGGCAAAATAGCCAAGCAGGATGGTCAGGAATGCATTGGAAAAACGCACCGGGTAGCCCATGGGGGCCAATAACATTTGCCAGCGCAGGGCACGGAAGATATTGCTGAGTGTGAACGCGATCAATACAGCCAGAATCCACCAGAGGTTTACCGTGGAAAAATCCTGCACCAGCTTGTCGGCCAGGCTACACTGGTCCGCCGGCGTGCCATCCAGACGACATTGCTCCTGAAATGCGGCGTTTTGGCTGCTGAACACCCAGGCCATGATGCTTACCCCGATGCCAAGGAAAAGGAGGAATTGAAGTATTTTTTTTGCCATTAATGTGGTGACTTACGGCACAAAGGTTGAAAAAACCCTTGAATTTGGCGGGGTTTGAAAAGGCAAATCTGTTGTTTGTTGGAAATATACCCCACGGAAAGCAGTTCACATTTTTCGAAAACCGCTTTCCGTCAGGTATACTTCCCAGAGAATGGCTCTTCCTTAGTTTAAATTAATTAATATATATTCGACTTAAAAGTCAATTCCTGATTTCCTGCGGTCAAACCCACCTTTGCTTCAACAATACAATGATACATCATGACAAATCAATTTCGTTTTTCGCTCCTGACCATCGCTTTCTTTTTTTGTACTTTTTTTGTTCAACCGTTGCTGGCACAACAAAATGTAATCAAAATCATACCCTTACAGCCTGTGCTCGGTAAATTCTCACTGAGCTACGAACACGTTACAAAGCCTAAAACTACCATGCTGGTGGAATACCAAAGATGGTTTGAAAACCGTGAATCCGGTATAGGACTCTTCGTTTTGGGCATCCTGGCCTCGAGCACTGAAACCAAAACCAATTCAGGCTAAGTAGTTCATTAAAATTAGTTTAGATTAAACGTCGTATATTTCGACATGAGCCGATTAATACGCCAATATTAAACGAAAGTGAGCAATCTGCCCTTGAAAATGGTCATCGGAGTGGTAAAAAACACGCATTTCGGGTTCGCTGTCAAGTTATTTTGCTTAAATCAGAGGGTCGATCTTCTAAATCGGTTGCTTCGATTACCAAAATGACCAATATGTCGGTAGACGCTTGGGTTCGACGGTACAAAACTGAAGGTATCGAAGGATTACAAACCAAACCGGGCCGGGGCCGCAAGCCCTTGTTAAACAAAGAAAAGGACAGAGAAAGCATCTTGGAGGCAGTTAAGCATAATCGGCAGCGGGTTGATATGGCCAAAGCCGAATGGGAATCTGCCCAAGAGGGTCGAAGTGTCAGTCGAGACGTTTTTTAAAAGCCTTGGCGGAAGATACAAGCGAATCCGGCGCAGATGCAAAGGCAAACCAGATACCGAACTCTACCAGTTCAAAGTAGAATGCCTCAAGGAACTCGAAAAACTTTCTGTGCTTGGACTCATAGATCTTTTTTATGGAGATGAAAGCCATGTTTGCACGGAAGGGTATGTGCCTTATGGATGGCAATTTTCAGGAGAAAATGTGTTCATTCCATCCCAAAAAGGGGCAAAAGTTAATTGCTTTGGCCTTATCAGCCGCCATAACAAATGCCATTTCCGAACGACAGGTGAAAACATAGATGCCCAATTTATTTACCATGAACTGGAACTATTGTCCTTTCAAATCTGTCGACCAACCTTTTTAGTGCTGGATTGTGCTAGAATCCACAGTTCAAAAATTATTCGAGAACAGATGACTTTTTGGCAACAGCGCGGCCTTTATCTTTTCTTCCTTCCACCTTATTCCACAGAATTGAACTTAGCAGAAACACTGTGGCGAAAACTCAAAAAGGAATGGTTGAGGCCAGAAGACTACCAAGAACCAGACATGTTATTCTATGCGACCAACCGTTGCTTGGCTAGTGTCGGAAAAGATCTAAGCATCAAATTCAGCCCTTTTAATCTAAACTAATTTCAATGAACTACTTATAGAATGAGTTTTATGGCACGCAAGTATGCCAAAACGGCCTTGAACGGCAGTTTTTTTGAAGGCGGTCTTTATGTAGGTAAACACCAGATCACGACCCGATCGGAGGTTTCCACCCTGTCGCTGGACCCTGACTTTTTCTTTTTTCCGGTCTACAATTCTACTGTAACTGAAAAAGTTTACAAAGATGTGCGGGTAGGTGGCTTAAGGGCCGGCGCAGGCCTGCAAAAATCCAAAGGGCCATTGACTTTTGAATGTTCTGGTGGGATCAACCTGAATGTTTTTAATGACAAAAACGTCCGCCCAACCCTTGGGATGAAGGCGGTTTCGCCTTATGCCCGACTTGCGATCGGGGTGAAATTCTAATTAAATCCTCCCACCGTCCACCTCCTTCAAAAAAGAGATCAGTTCCGGGAAATAGTGCGCCTGATCGTCCCACATGCTCATGTGACTACCCTCCGGACAAAGCAGGAAGCGGCCTTTTTGGACTTTTTCCGACACCATTTTCATGTGTGCCGAGTCCATGGTGTCATGTCTGGCGCCGATCACCAGGGTAGGCACTTTGATCTCGGGCAATCGGGCCGTCACATCCCATTTTTCCAGCTTCCCTGAAATGCCGAATTCGCGGGGACCTTGCATGAATTCCATGTAGCGCGGGTTGGCAAAATCCCCCTTTGATTCCAGTCCCTGAATTTCAGCCAGCACTTTCGGTTCCATTTGTTTGGCCAGTACCTCGTCCGCATATTTGCCATACTCCGGACAACTCATCATTATGTTGGAAATGATCAACCCTTTCAGATTGTCCGGATATTTCAGGGCATATTCTGCCGCCAGAATGCCACCCCAGGAATGGCCGAGCAGGTAAAAATTATCTTGATTCAATCCCAAAGCCTGCCGCACCTGTTCCACCTCTTCCACAAAACGTGGTAAATTCCAAAGACTGGTATCCTTGGGCTGGTCTGAATAAGCGGCGCCCAGTTGGTCGTAGTAGTAAAATTCAATGCCTTCCTGCGGCAGAAAGCTTTCAAAAGCCTCGAAGTACTCGTGCGTGCAGGCGGGGCCGCCATGCAGGAGCAGGACTTTGATCTTTGGATTGTTTCCGATGCGTTTGGACCAGACCTTGTACTTGCCGCCGTCCAGCGATATTTGTCGGATACCGCCGTTTTTTATGCCTGTTTCTTCATTTTTCAGGCACTCAAGACCGCCAAAGCCGCTCCACGCATCACCTCGTCCTTCCCCAGGGCCTCTTTAGCATAGGTGTGTAAAAGGATCTGGCGGTCTTGTCCTGCAAGTGCTTTTTGGACCCGTTCTTCATTTCCCACCAGCGCAAGGGCTTCTTCCAAAGATGGTAAAGCGGGTAAACTCGCGATTTGAGCCAGGTCATTGCCAGTCAGCACTTTACTATGCCGGATACCCGGAGGTAAACCATCAAAGCCGATCCCGATGCGGGTCACCTCCTGTACGATCTCTTCCACTGCAGCGCCACTGGCCCGGACGTAGTAAAACCGGCCCATTCTGCCCATCAGGTCGATTTTGTCCGGGTCAATACGTCCCTTATCGCTCAGGATGGATTCGGAGATGTGCATCATCACGATCTTGCAAAAGATCAGATTTCCTGCCCCGCCATCATCGCCCAGAGGTAGGATTTTATCCACGACACACTCCATCTGCACCGGACTTTCGGCTACTCTGAAAGGTTTGACCCGTTCGCTGGGCAAGGGCGTGAAGCCTGCTTTTACAAATTCATTCACCTCCGGACCATACTCAATGCTGGCCAGTGCCATTTGGCGTGAAATTTCATGTGATACCACGTTGATGACCACTTCGCCGGTATCTTCCACATTTTTTAAAGTGTCTTTCGTGGTGTTGTTGGCCACCCGTCGGTTAGACGAAAAGATCAGAATGGGCGGATTGCTGCTAAAAGCATTGAAAAAACTGTAAGGCGCCAGGTTCGGAATTCCGTCTGTGCTGATGGTACTGGCAAAGGCGATAGGCCGTGGTGCTACCGCAGCCAAAATATACTGGTGCAAATCCTTGGTGGCAATTTGCGTTGGGTCAATGCTTAGCATAGTATGATGATGTTTACAAATTTGGTTTGCTCTGGATCGGTGCACTGGCATGGTAATCCCGCTGCACCCTTTGCGCATAATCGTCCAGAAGTTCGATCACTCGGGCGCGTTTGGTGGACCGTACAATGAGACCTACGTGGTACGCGTGGTTGGACATGCGCCAGGCAATTTCAGCGTCCTTGAATTGGCTCGTATCCGGCCATTGCTGGCGTGTTAGCGAAACAATGATCCCGGTGTAGTCCTTATGCACCTCGGGCATTTTATACTTTTCACCGGCAGCTATGGCGGCTTCAAGTCGCGCCCATTCATACCAGAGATTGATGCCTGATGAATATTCCACCATTTCAGCCAGGTGAGCTCCGCCTACCCGGCAGGATGTTTCCAGGAAATAAAACTCGCCCGTTTCCCGGTTTTTAATGAATTCAGTGTGGCTTGCACTGTATTGCATGCCGAAGGAAGCCATCACATCGGCGGTCAGTTTTTGCAGTTTTTTCTCGTCCGAAGATCCAAAAGGTACTATGGCACTGCGGAAGATACCACCGCCATGGGCCACATCAAAAGGGGTGGCTAGATATTGCGATACCCGCGCAAAAATGACTTTTCCGCCTTCGGAAAGTGCGTCCACGTGATACACATCTCCGGGTTTGAACTGCTCAACGAGGTAATGGTGCCGTTCTGCGCCCAGCGTTTCGATATGGGCCCAGAGCTCTTCTGCGGAATGTATTTTTTTCATGCCCGTAGCCGAGGCCTGTCCACGGGGCTTCACGATCCAGGGTGCTGCCACGGTTTTGGTGAATTGGGTGATGTCCGCATCGTGGAAAAGATCAGAAAACGCCGGAACCGGAATCCCCGCATCCCGCGCTTCGATGCGCATGGCCAGTTTGTCGCGGAAGTGGCGGGCTGTGGTTTGTCCCATACCCGGAATGCGGAAATGTTCGCGGAGGTAAGCGCCTTTTTCTACGTCAAAATCGTCCAGAGCCACAATCCGGTCTATTTTTTTCTTGCGCATGAGCCATGCCAGACCTGCTGCGGTGTCCTCCATGTTCCAATTGTTTTCGGCATCTTCCTGAACATAAAAGATGTCGTCAACTGCATCCATAGCCCAGTCTTTGTCCTCGTGTTTTTTGGATGTGACCAGGTATACCGTCGCGCCGGTAGATTTCATGCCGCGCAAAAAATCATTGCCTTTGAAGTAGCTGGCGATGCAGAGGAAGGAAGGTTTGCCCATTTGTAGGTTCGTTGTGTGTGTATAGTTTTGATTAGTAGACTGTTTGCCCGGTAATCACATTAGCAACCAGTCTATGGTTCCGTTGGACAAATGACTGAAAAAGTTTTCAATACAATGGTGTGAAATTCTTTTCACGATATTTCAGCGTATCATGGAATGGATTTCAGACCCCTTTAGGTCAAATTAAAAATCATTTGCTTCGTTCATGTTTTGTGTTTTTCCAACTTAAGCCCGTAGGTTTGCTTACTTAGAAAATAATGAACACACCACACGCAAACCTTAAAATCCCAAATCCTGGCGTACAGGTCCTCCTTTCCCACGGCTACTTCTTAGTAGACGATCTGAAGGAACAGGCGATCATGAAGCCTTACCCTCCACTGGGCTTGCTCTACCTGGCTGCGTGGTTAGATATGCACGGGGTTGAAAATGAGGTGTTTGATACTACATTTGCTATCAAGGAGCAGTTGCAGCAACATTTGCTCGATACCAAGCCACCGGTACTGGCCTTGTATGTGAACCTGATGACAAAACTGAACGTGCTCGAAATTGCGCGTTTTGTACGCACTCAGGAAACTTTGAAAAACACCCTGATCGTATTCGGCGGTCCGGATGTTACCTACAATCTGGCTGATTATCTACGCCATGGCGCCGATCTCCTTGTATTGGGCGAAGGCGAGCAGACCATGCTGGAGATCGCGCTTACCGCAATTTCATCCCATTTTTTGCCAGAGAAAGGTATGCAGGAGTTTGCCCATATACCCGGACTTGCCTATTTGCAGGCAGATGGCCTGGTCATCAAAACAGCCGCCCGGGAAAAGATCCGGGATCTGGATACGCTCCCATTCCCGGCCCGTCAGAAGATCGATCTTCAATTATACCTGGATGCCTGGAAAAAGACTCACGGGCATAATGCTGTCAGTCTCAGCACACAACGGGGCTGTCCATACACTTGTCGCTGGTGCAGCACGGCGGTTTATGGACAAAGTTACCGCCGAAGGAGCCCTGAAAATGTGGTGGACGAGATCGTGTGGCTCCAAAAAAACTATGATTTTGACCTGATCTGGTTTGTGGATGATGTGTTCACCGTGAGCCATAAATGGATCAGAGAATTTCACGAAGCACTGCAAAAACGCGCGGTAAAGGTCAGGTTTGAGACCATCACTCGTGCTGACAGACTGACCGTTGAAGTGCTGGAGATATTGAAAGAAGCGGGTTGTTTTCGGGTATGGATCGGTGCAGAAAGTGGATCGCAGCGCATCATAGACGCGATGGATCGTCGGGTGGAAGTGGGTCAGGTCCGTGACATGATCCAGGCTGCGCGACAAGTGGGTATGGAAGCCGGAACTTTCATTATGTTCGGTTATCCGGGCGAAACTGAGGCAGATATTCGGGAGACTGCGAAGCATTTGAAATTATCCAACCCCCACTTGTTCACCATTACAGTGGCTTATCCGATCAAAGGCACCGGACTTTACGAGGAGGTGCAGGCGAGTAGTTTTTCTGAATTGCCCTGGGAAAAAAGAACAGATCGTGACTTGGAATTTAAACGGACCTATCCTCGTCGGTACTATGATTTTGCGGTGCGCTGGACAGTGAATTCGGTACATTTGCACCAGGCAAAACTATCGGGGAACTGGTGGACTAAGAAAGGCTTAAAGCTGCTGGCCAAGGTCGCTGTGGCACGTGCCGGGATGTTGGTGTACGGGAGGTGAAATTATTCCACTTAATGCCAAGAACATAAATCTCCTTGATAATCAAAACGTTGTGTCGCCGTGTCGTTTCGTGGCACTTGCTTACGCTTGACATAAAAATCAATTTTTAGTTCTTATCGTATGAAATACCACTTACTTCAGACCCTTGTTACACTCTTAATATGCACGCCCTTAGCCTCGAACGCCCAGCAGGTGTCCCAATTTATGAGTGCGCAGGAATACAATGAAATGAAACCAGGGCCAGAAAAGGTCCAGGCGATCAAGACCCTGGAACGCAAGGGCTGGCGTCATCAGGATGCATTTATGGACTACAGAGGGGAGCCCCTGGAGTCAGAAAGCGTCAATCTTGCTCCTTTTGTGGATGCGCAGGGGGAGTCGGTTTTTCTGGTCACAGATGTGAGTCCTGAGTTTCCGGGTGGACCAGGTTCTTTGAAAGATTATTTGCAAAATATGTTAGGAGATCTGCTCGCCCGATCCACCGATGAAGTACAAAACACGCTGTTTGTCAAGTTTTCAATACAAAAAGATGGCAATATTGATGCTGTTGAACCCGCCAGTCCTTTTCCGGAATGGATACCGGTAACCACCACTCAAAGATGTGTGGCCGCTATGAAGCGAATGCCCACCTGGTCGCCCGGTATTTTCAATGAAGAGCCTGTAAAAGTGAAAAATTTGATGATATTTAGCTTGCGCAAATAGTTAGGTTGTGTCAAAATCACACCAAGTAACACCAAAGCTCTACCTTTGCGGCTCGTTTTTTTCAAATTTCAATAATTATGGTGGGCAACCTGACCCAAAGCGGCGCAAAACTCAAGCGCATCTTCATCGAACCTAAACTTCCCGAGGGCCTGGCGCCACTCGCAGAGCTTGCTCAGAATATCTGGTGGTGCTGGGATCATGAAGCAACCGAACTTTTTCAAAGTATTGACCCGCAGCAATTTATAGCACATCAGTACAATCCTATTGGCCTGCTGGAAGACCTGAGCATCGAGCGCGCTCAAGAACTTTTAGCAGATACGGCCTTTGTCGCGCGAATGAAACGGGTGCATCAGTCTTTTCGCGATTATATCGATAAGGCACCAGCCAAATCAGGCCCGCAGATTGGCTACTTCTGTATGGAGTACGGCCTGCACCAAAGTCTCCGGCTCTATTCCGGAGGACTCGGGGTACTGGCTGGTGACTACCTGAAAGAGATCAGTGACCGAAACGCCAATTTTGTAGCCGTCGGTCTGCTTTACCGCTACGGGTATTTTCAGCAGGGGATCTCTAACAACGGGGAACAATTGCACCATTCGGATCCTGCCAAATTTACCCAACTGCCCCTGCAGCCAGTGCGCGATGCCCGGGGTGAGTGGATCAAAGTTCATGTGAACCTGAGCGGACGGACCGTTTGGGCCAAAGTATGGCAACTCCCCGTGGGGCGTATGCCACTCTACCTGTTGGATACAGACATTGATGACAACATCTGGGAAGACCGCAGCATCACCCATCAACTTTATGGCGGGGATAATGAGAACCGGCTTCGTCAGGAGATATTGCTCGGCATTGGTGGATTACGGGCCCTTAAAGCCATTGGGATCAACCCGGATATCTATCATTTAAACGAAGGCCATGCAGCCTTTCTGGGTTTGGAGCGTTTGCGCAATTATATGAAGGACACGGGTCTGAGCTTTGACGAAGCCCTGGAAGTGGTGCGCTCTACCCAGCTTTTCACCACACATACGCCGGTACCTGCCGGGCACGACACCTTTTCAGAAACACTGCTTCGGGACTATCTGTACGAGTTTACCTATGCCCTGGACATAAGCTGGGAGTCACTGATTGGTCTGGGTAGGCTGAATGCAGGTGATTCGGATGAACTTTTCAATGTGAGTCATCTGGCGATCCGGACCAGTCAGGAGATAAATGGGGTGAGCCGCCTACATGGCGAGGTAAGCCAACGGATGTTTGAGGAGCTGAATCCCGACTACAATTATGCTGAAAGCAATATCGGATATGTAACCAATTCCGTGCACTTCCCAACCTGGGTGGCACGTGAATGGCTGGATTTTTACGAACAAAAACTCGGGAAAGATATCCTGGATAAGCAGACAGACAAAAAACTCTGGAACAAGATCCATCAGGTTGCTGATGGTGACATTGTTTCGATCCGGCGCCTGCTTAAAAAGCGACTGTTAGATTGGGTGCGTACCTCTCTGGCCGACGACCTCATGCGTCGGGGTGAAAATCCGCGCAGCACCTTTGAGATCGTCAATGCCATCAAAGATGATGCACTGGTATTTGGTTTTGCCCGTCGTTTTGCTACCTACAAACGCGCCACCCTGCTATTCAGCAATGAAAAGCGCCTGGCTGAGATCGTAAACAACCCCGACCGCCCGGTGATCTTCCTGTTTGCAGGAAAGGCACACCCGGCCGACAAAGGTGGACAAGAGTTTATAAGACTGGTGTACAACGTCACGAAAAACCCTGATTTTAAAGGCAAGGTCATTTTCCTTGAAAATTACAGCATGGAAATGGCCAAACTGCTTGTTCAGGGCGTTGACGTTTGGCTAAACAACCCTACGCGTCCTAAGGAAGCCTCCGGCACTTCGGGCATGAAAGCCGTCATGAATGGGGTCATGAATTTCTCCGTACTGGATGGTTGGTGGTGCGAAGGTTACCGTCCGGGTGCAGGTTGGGCGCTGCCTGAAAAAGACACTTATCCGGATCAACCCGCTCTCCAGAATGAACTGGATGCAGAAACGATCTATAATACCCTGGAAAACGACATTGTTCCCAGCTACTACGATCAGGACAAAAATGGTGTTTCGGCCCGCTGGGTAAGCCATATTAAAAACACCATTGCTGAGATCGCACCGGAATTCGTGATGGGGCGCATGCTCAACGATTACCAGACGCGTTTCTATGGTAAACTGGCCAAACGCAGCGAACAACTCAAGCACAAGGACTACGCCATTGCCCGCGAACTGGCAGATTGGAAAGCCAGGGTTAGACATACTTGGGAAGCCATCGAACTCATTGATCTGCAGGCGCCGGATACTTTCAACCGTTCTTTGCCGCTGGGCGAAAAATTTGATGCATCCACTACCCTGGATCTTCAGGATCTAAGCTCGGAGGATGTGGGCGTTGAAGTCGTTTTTTACAGACGGAAATCAGAAAAGGAACTCGAATTCCTTTTCGTGCATGAAATGGAGCTTAAAAGCAAAAAAGACAGAGAAGTCGTTTTTGCCTGTTCGTTTGTGCCCAGCACAGCCGGCGTGTTCGAGTATGGTTTCCGACTATTCCCCAAACATAAAATGCTTCCACACCGTCAGGACTTTGGATTGGTGCGGTGGCTTTGAACGTGGGAAGGGGTGACCATTGGTTTCAGATTTCGTCTTAGGGGCGGTTTCATAAATTTTTATCCAGTTTTGAAACAGCCCCGGCGTTACTTTTGCTCCGTATTTCACCGAAAATAGGATTCCCATGACACGAATAACCGTTGCTATCATAGTTTTTGCGACGTTTTTTACTGCTGTAAACCAAATTATAGGACAAGATTTTCGGGTGCAGATAGCTGCCTACGGGGAATCCATGCCAGCGTCTTATTTCAAGGAGTACGGCATCGTGGATTACGTGGAAACGAGCGATCAACTTGGGATTTACAGATACATGACCGGTGCATTCAATACCCGGGATGCTGCAGAAGCCCTCCGGAAAGAAGTTGAAGCAAAAGGGTTTCCCTACGCCCGCATTATAGACCGGGAAGAACAACGGGTGCTTTGCGGCGCAGGCTGTCCAATCGTGCAAAACGGAATGGTTTATCGGCAGGATCTACAGCAGCAGGAGACCAGCAACACCATCTATTTTGATTTTGGACAATTTAGCCTGGGCCCAGAGTCCAAGACGACACTCAATTGGTTTTACGAGCAATTGCGCGATAACCCGGCCATCAAACTTAAGATACACGCTTTTACGGACGGGGTAGGGAGCAGAGATGCCAACCTGGAGCTATCGGCCAACCGGTCGCGTGCCGCCAGAAATTATCTGGTGTACAAAGGAATCCGTGCAGATCGTATGCTTATGGAAGTATTCGGGGAAGCAAATCCGATTTTGGCGAATAAGGATGAACGCGACGACAAAACAGATGCCCCAGAAAACCGCAAATGGAACCGCAGGGTAGTGCTTGAACTGGTCAAAGATTTCGGAGAAGCGGCCAACAGTTCTTCCGTAATTAGCAACTAGAAGTAACAAGTTAAAAGTTGAAAGTTAAAAGTTTCAAGTTGAAAGGGGCAAGTACTCGGGAGACCCAAGGATACTTGCCCCTTTTAACTTTCAACTTGTAACTTTAAACCGCTAACGCTTTCAGGGAAAGTTTGATAAGGTCTTCTACCCGGGCTACATTTGGATGGTCGCGAATCACCGCATTGATGGCTTTCTGAACTGCTATTCTATTGAAACCGAGTGAGATGAGGGCAGAAAGCGCTTCCTCCCTTACCACATTATCCACCATAGACGGCAGGAGCGAAGGCGCGTCGGGCGCCTCTTTGGTGAGTTTGCTTTTAAGATCTAATATGATCTGTTTGGCTGTTTTTGCGCCGATTCCTTTTACTTTTTGGAGCACATGTGCCTGTTCACCGATGATAGAGGCCCTTATCTCATCCACGGTCATGGAAGAAAGAATGAGTTGAGCCGTCGTGGCGCCAACGCCTGTTACACCAATTAGCTGGACAAACATGCCCCGCTCTACCTGCGTGGCAAAGCCGTACAAGGTGTGGGAATCTTCTTTAACAATTAAGTGGGTATAAACGGTAGACCGCTCTTGTCCCTGCAAAGCCGTGTAAGTGCTGAGCGGAATGTTTACATGAAAACCAATCCCATTGACCTCCAGGGTAATAAAGGCCGGCGAACGATAAGTGATCTCTCCTTTTAGATATGCGTACATTTTTTATAGGTATGATGTATGAACTATGATGTATGAACTATGATGTATGAACTATGATGTATGAACTATGATGTATGAACTATGAACCAGCACGGAGCATAGATGACGCATTCCCGCACTTGAAACTTGACACTTTTAACTTGAAACCTAAAACGCTTACTTCTTTCCAGCTTTTTCAACGGTTAAACCAATGGTTTTCAGGCCTGGTAAAGGGTCTTGTCTGCCAAACTGTTCCAGGGTAATCGTGTAATCACCTGCCTTTTCAAAAAAAGCATTTTGCTGAATGGGGATCTGAGTTTTACATATTCCACCGGAACATTTGCCTGCCGCATTGCCGTTTGGATCAAAAAGATCAAAAGAGAGGGGCTTACTCAGGCGTTTTCCGTCTGGAAAGCGTGTGTAGAATTTTATATAGATGTTTTGACTTGGAAAGGAGTCGGCATATGCAAAGTCAACATGGATGTTGTAAAGCGCAGTGGTGTCGGTTACCGTAAATTTAAAATCCAGGGTGTCGCGATAGGCCCATTGGCTGTTTGGTATCGTTTTTTCTGCTTCAAACAGGTAGTCAGGCCCGCAAGCGCTGAGGCTGACAACGATGAATGTTAAAAAAATAAAAAGAATTTTCATAGAACAAGGATTGTCTAAGTAGCGATGAAGTTATTATACGATACTACTCAGGAGGATTTGAACGGCCGCTTTTCACAACTGATCACGATGGCCGGAGGAATGTTAAATGGTACGATTTCTACACTCAGATTGCCGAAAACACGGCGATAGAGCCTCAAAAGCAAGGGGGAGTAGTGAAACTGAATAAACCGCCCGCCATCACGAAGCCAATCCATACAGGCTTTGGTGATACTTTCGGTCAAAGATTCGGGGAGCATCACAAAGGGAATTCCTGAAATAAAATAATCCACTTCAACAATGCCCAATTTCTGAAAATGCAGCCCCATGTTTTCAGCAGAATCGTGGACAATCGTCATGCGGGGATCATTAAAGGTGGTCCGGATCTTTTCCACAAAAACCGGATTGATCTCAAAAATAACCAAACGTGCCTGAGGGCTCAATCGATCGAGAATAAAACGGGTGATTACGCCATTCCCAGGGCCTAATTCGACAACGGTCTTTGCTTTCGCGGGGTCTATTTTATTCGCCACTGCCCGACACAAAAAGCGTGAACTTGGCGATACACTCCCCGTTAAACGAAGGTTGCGTAAGCTTTCCCGAAGGAATTCGATGCGGTGCTTTCCCAAGTGCTTGATTGTTAACTATTGACGGCTGATTTTTGGCAAAGGAGCTAGATTTTCCAAGCCGTTCGCAGGATCAACCTCTGACATACCCTGCAAGGTCAGGATACTTTTTCAAAAGTGCTACGGCCTCGGCCTTTGAAATTCTGATTCCATTCAGATAAGCCACTACACTGGCTTCCGTAAAGCCCTGGCTGATCAGTTCTTTGCGCAGTTGTGCAGCTTCACCGTGTTGTTTGAAGAGGCCTGCAGTGTAGCGGTAAGCGTTGGTTCCGGGTTGTGTTTCAATCATGAGGTCTCCAAACATCGCCAGTGCATCGTTGGTCAGGATCTGGCGCGTTATGGCTGCCTCCACACGATAGGAAAGCCCCGCAGTAGCCGTTTTCAGGCGTTTTGCACCCGGCGAAGCCATGAATTCGGAAACAAAGGGTTGTTCGATCCGGAATCTGAGCGGCAATGCATCCACGCTTGTCAACTGGAGTTCAATGCGGCGGTTCAAACCTGGCGCAGCAGGGTTGGGCATTGCATCCAATACCTCCCGGGCGATCGGATAGTTGGGCCCGGCACTGCGCAGCAAAATTTTTGAAGCGGGCACGCCACGTTCCGCTAAGGCTTTGCCGACAATCTCGGCGCGTTTGATGCCGTTGTACAGGTCAAATTTGGGTGGTCCGGATGCATCCGTAAATACAGTCACAAAGATGCTGGTCTGGGGGTAATTGCGCGCAAGTCCGGCCATCTGTTCTACGACCTTCAGGTTGTCATCACTCAAAACGTCTTTGTCTGAACTATAGGGCAGGGTAGGAACCACAATTTCTGCAATTTCCTGTGCGACTCCTGCATTGGGGTCTGCTTGTGCGAAAAGGGCAGTTTGCTGTGGAGACACTTGTTCTGGCTGCGCTTCTTTGAAATAAGTGATGTAAAGGTCACGCTGCCCCATTCCCTCTAAACGATCCGAGGCAAAAAAGGCAGAACGTCCATCCGAAGCAAGGTGGAAATAAGCATCGTTTTCGGGAGAATTGATGGGTGTCCCAAGGTTAACGGGATTTTGCCATACTCGTTTTTTTGCATCAAATACGGTCTTGAAATTATCGAGTCCGCCCATGCTTTCGATCCGGTTGCTGCTGAAGAAAAGCGTGGTACCATCATTGGCCAGGAAAGGCATATCCTCGTCATAGGCAGTATTCACCTCCGCGCCCAGATTGACCGGCACGGCCCAGGTCGAATCGGCCCAAACCGTCCACCAGAGGTCCAGACCACCGTAACCACCCGCCCTTCGACTGGCAAAAATGATCGTAAAGTCGTTGAAAAAGAAGGGGTTGCAATCACCTTCTTCAGCCATTACCGGGCTTTTAAAAGCGGGAGCCTGGATCGAATATTCATCTTTTCGCGCTGCAGTATCGGCCAGTATTTCGCCACTATACAAGGTGAACCCGCGAAAGAAATACAGGATCTGGCCATTGGCATTGAAACCAAGCGGCACCTCAAAACGGGAGGTATTGAGCAATCCGCCGAGTCCGCCCTGAAGTTCCCATCCGCTGTTGGCAAGCTGCGCTGCATACATATCACTGCACCATTGGCCACGTTGGGTATCTTCATAACCCCCATCATTCCGCATACCCCCCACACTTCCGGAGCGGGCTGCAGCAAAATAAATCCGGTCTGTATGGTTTACAGAGGGCATGGGCGCAAACTCATCGCCTGCTGAATTGACCCGGTCTCCCAGATTTTCCACGAGTGCAACCTGTTCATTTTGAATGGCTTGCATCCCGGTCACGCATCGGCGTATGTTGTCAATGGCATTTGCGCGCAAGGGGTGGCGTTCGCCACAGACTTTCAAAAAGGATTTGTATGCAAGGATGGCCTTTTCCCATTCTCCCAAGGCATGGCGCGTACGGGCGAGGTAATAGAAACGTTCCGGATCTTTACTGTCCGGGGCTTTTGCCGCAACATATTCCAGATATCGGCGGGCTTCTTCACCACGACGGAGTTGGTAAAGGGAGATGCCCAGCTTGGTAAGCACCTCAAAATCGCCCGGCTTCGCCGTCTGGTATTGGGCCAGAAGGGTCTGCGCCTCCTGCCAATGGCCAAGGCTAAAGGCTCGTTCGCCATTGCGTTTGGCTTCGGCAGGACTTTGCGCAGAAGTTTTTACGGAATGACAAAAGATGGCTAGAACAATAAGCAAAACAGGTATTCGTGCAGCGCGTGGCATAGCGGACGGTTTTTGAAACGCAAAGGTAGCTGCCAAAGCGGAAGGTATTAGAATTGTGCACTCATTTCTATACCAGATGCTTTATTGCTCCAGGATTGGTTTTCAACTTGATGGATCAAAACATTTTTTGTCCAGCCGAATTTTTTGGTCATCCGGAGGTAGAATTCACGCTGGAGCTCGTCTTTGCATTTACTCATGATAACCAGATTTTTCGCCCAACTTAGAGGCTGTCTCCTAAGTTAATCCCAATCCGAAGCGACCATAGATTATTTCGTTTTTTCTGGCACAAACCTTCCAGGTTTTTAAAATCTGGAAGGTTTATCGACCCGAAAGGAATATAATTTGGTTTAAATCTTGGGCGAAAGACTTTTGAGACAGCCTCTTCAGATGGATGATCCTTCCATCAGTTTTTTCAACGAATTAGCCAGCAAGGTCCAACTCCCCACCGCATGCACTTTTTTTTCCAGCGTATCTATGTTGCGCTGGCTGATGCTGAGTACCGTGCTGTTGCCTTTTGATTTTACCCGATAGATGATGGTTTGATAGTTTTCCGGCCGATCTTCGAGATTGGAAAAAGAACTGAGGTAATCATACTGAAGCATTTTTTGTGGCTCGTATTTTAAAACGGTGCCCTTGTCTTCATAAGGTGTACCTTCCCACTCACCCCGAAAAAAAATGGGTGTGCCAGGAACCCAGGTGGTGACCATTTGGGTGCCGAAAAAATACTGTTTGACCAACTCCGGAAGGGTCAAACCTTCCCACACTTTATGGATGGGTGCGTGAATGGTGCGTTGAACCTTTGCTGTGAAACTCATGCTGATGGATTTGAAAATTTGTAGTTGTGATTTCAACCACAAAGGACATTCAAGGCACTGACAGCCCTATGTCAGTGGGGATTCGGGATTTTCAATCCTTTCTTTTTGAGCCTGATCGAGGTATTCGTGGAGGCCGATATGATCGCTCTTTCTGAAAGGTTGGAGGGTAATATTCATGCTTTCGATGCGTGAAATGCGAAAGTCCCGATAATTTTGTCGGGTGTGGCATCAGGCAATAAGATGCCAGTTTAGGGAGTAAAAGGTCAGCCCAATGGGTCCACCTCCCGGATACTTTGCTCCTCCTGAACGTTTTGGTAGCGGATCCGGACAATGGTTTTGTTGACAATGGCGCTTTGTAAAGGACTGAGATATTCCGTAGAAGGCATCAGATGCAGGTAATTATCCGGTATAAAATGTGCGGAGGTAGCCTGCGATTGATCCATTTTCTCCTGCTGTGACCTGCCCAATACCATTTTTATTTTGGCTAAGGCACTGCCAAAATGCTTCTGAATGGACTTGTCGGCAAATCGGACGATCAGGGGTTCAGCCAGCGAAAGCGCGTTGGCTTCTTCTACCGTGAGCGATACGGGCGGAAGGAAAAAAAACGGATCAACGGAATACCCTTTCTCTGGCACAAAGGAAACGGGCACTCCGATCTCGCCAATGGCCCGAAGATCCCGGAATACCGTTCGTTCACTGATGTTGAAATGTTCGGAGATCTGCAAAATGGTCCGGTGCTTTTTAGATTGCAGGAGGGTAATGATGCCCATGAGACGGTCAATGCGGTTCATTGGACAAGTTTACTAAATGCGTTTATAAATGCCTTTATCTCGAGGGTCGTCTGTTCATCTTTTAGCTTGCCATCCCGATCTAGCTTCCCCTTGACCCCCGGAATCAGCAGGCGGGTTCCGGGACTGAATTTTGCTCCAATCGTTTTCATGACCAGACGTAATTCTTCATGTCCTTTTTTGCCGCTAGCTGAAGCAGTGATCAGCCCGGTAGGTTTATCCGTGAAAACAAGGGTAGAAACCAGCCACTCCAGGGCGTTTTTTAAACTGCCGGGCAGGCTGAACACATATTCAGGAGTACAGATCAATACCCCATCCGCAGCAGCGATTTGTTTGCGAAAGGCAAGAACCGCTTCGGGCGGATTTTCTCCATCCAGATCAGGATTGAAATGTGGGAGTCGGGCAATGCTTTCAAAGACCTCGATTTCGTACATATCCCGGGTTAAATCAGCAATGATCTGAATCAAAGACGCATTGGCTGAATGGCTTCGGGTGCTTCCGGAGATCGCAAGAATTCGTTTTTTCACGAGGTTAATTTTGGGGCAAATATCAAGAACCCTTCGTTGTCATCAGGTCTCTTTTACTTTGCAGGGCTTTTTAAACACTTTTAAAAGAGTCTTAAACCATGCAGATCATTCGTACCAACTCAGATCATCCCGATTTTCGGACATTGGTGACCCTGCTCGATCAGGATCTGGCCGTACGGGATGGCGAAGACCATGCGTTTTATCAACAGTTCAATCAGGTAGATAAGATCAAACACGTGGTGCTGGCATTTCAGGAGAACCAGGCCGTTGGATGTGGCGCGATCCGCGCCTATGCTCCGGGTGTAATGGAAGTAAAACGTATGTTCGTTTTGCCAGAGTATCGTGGGAAAGGGGTCGCAGGAGCTGTTTTATCTGCATTGGAGACCTGGGCGTCCGAATTAGGCTATACGCGCTGCATCCTGGAAACCGGTCAAATGCAGCCGGAAGCGATCCGGCTTTACCTGAAATCCGGGTATGCCATCATGCTCAACTATGGGCAGTACGAAGGAATTGAAAACAGCATTTGTATGGAAAAAGTGTTATTTCGGCATCCGGTGAAGTAAAAGAAGCCAATTTTATTGCGCTTTGCCCAAAAGAGAAAAAAGGTAAATCAGATATACAAATTGGATCAAGCCTAACAATGCCCAGGAGAAAAGCATGGCCATCGCGATTAATTTGGAACGCTTGATTTTTCTTAGCAAACGATGCTCGTTCGGGTGTCCGATAACAGCCTTTCGCGGTCTTTTTGCTTTGACCAATACGACCACGGCAAGAATAAATCCAAGCCCCAAAAGCAAGATAGCTGGTAGCGCCAGAATGGCCGTTCCGTTGGAAAGAAAAATGGAGTCGCAATCGCCGGTGTAAACAGACGAGATGCTGCGCGTAAAAGCGGATGGTATACAGCCTAATAGTCCAACTTGAAGGAGGAGGATCTTTAAATTGTATCGTGCCATCATGGAAAATATACTTTATAAAAATTATCGGGGCACTTCGATCTTCTTCACAATGTCATCCAACACCTCCCGGGTAGTATACCCCTCCATTTCACGCTCAGGGGTAAGAATTACCCGGTGATTCAGAACCGGAAAGGAAACATACCGGATATCATCCGGTGTAACAAAGTTCCGGCCAGCCATGGCTGCTACAGCTTTGGAAGCCTTCATGAGGGACAACGAGGCCCGTGGACTGGCTCCCAGAAACAGATCAGCGTTGCTGCGGGTATTGTGCACAATGGCTGCGATGTAATCCAGTAGTTCCTCGCGGATGTACACTTGTTCTATAATGCGCTGACAATCAGCGATCTCGGCAGGGTTTAGTACGGGTTTTACTGTTTCGCGCAGCACTCCGGAGAAGTCGTTGCGGAAGCGGCGCAGGATGGTCTGTTCTTCTGCCAGGCTAGGGTAGGCGAGAATGACCTTGAATAAAAAACGGTCCAGCTGGGCTTCCGGAAGTTTGTATGTGCCCTCCTGTTCGATGGGATTTTGGGTGGCAACCACAAAAAAGGGCACTTCCATGGGATAAGTGTGGCCATCTACAGTTACCTGACGTTCTTCCATGACCTCAAACAGGGAGGCCTGGGTTTTGGCCGGGGCGCGATTGATCTCGTCGATCAGCACGATGTTGGAAAAGATCGGACCTGATTTGAAGGTAAAATCTGAAGACTTCATGTTGAAGACCGAGGTACCCAGTACGTCGGCTGGCATCAGATCCGGGGTGAACTGGATGCGACTGAATTCGGTATGCAGGGTGCGGGCCAGAAGCTTGGCTGTCAGGGTTTTAGCAATGCCTGGCACGCCTTCGAGCAGTACGTGTCCGCCGGTGAAAAGGGCTACCAGCAGCAGCTCCAGCATGTCCTCCTGTCCAACTATGACCTGTCCGATCTCGGCTTTTACACGCTCAGCGCGAACCATTACAGGCTCCACATCCAATTCCGGAGGCGCGGGTGCCGGGATGTATTCAGGGATAGGGAATTCGGTTGCTTCGGGATTGAGATGTTCGTTGTCGGTCATTTTTTGCTGGATTGGAAGGTTGTATCTGCCTGCAGTTCAGCACAGGCGAGCACAAAGGTCTTTTTTTTGGCAGATTTTTTACTTGATTTCAAAATCGGTCGATAGACCCAGTGAAAACGCACGAACGTTGGTCGTATTCATTCCGTGTGTATACCGTAAATACAGGTTGGGGCGCAAATGGTTCAGGGCGGGCACCCGATATTGAAGTCCGAATATCATGCCATGCTCCAGATTGAGATCGTTATTTACATGGTCGATGAATGGAATCGGGTTGTCAGCTTTAGTCGTACTGGAATTTCCACGGAAATAACGTTGCTGAATCACATCCGAATAGAACCCCGCCGAGAGCGAAAAATTGCGGCTTTTCCCCAAAAAAACTTCCGGTACCACCGCAAGGTAATAGTTATAATTTCGGTACTGGCCATCCCGAACAGAAAGGGTCGCAGTTCTGGCGTTGTAAAAAGAACCCTGCACGCCCACCTTCCGGTAGGCCATGCCCAATTCAAAGTTGAGGCACATGGGCGCAGATGGAAAGAGCATGCCCACGGAGATAGCGGCTTCTGTGCCCGGCAGCATCTGAGTTTGTCCCTGCGCAGTTGCAATATTCAGGTTTGCCAAAAAACGGTTGGGGCCTACAGGATTGGCATATTGGCTCATGTTTGCACCTAAGGAGGCCCTAAATCTCAGTTTAAACGGCTGCCGGATGTCTTTTCTGTAATCGGTTTCGATCCCATCGGAGATCAGGGTGGAATAACCGCCGCTTAAAAATTTCCAGCTCAGGTTTTGAGGCACTCCCTCAGAAGATTCATTTTTCCAGGTCAAATACCCCTTGTCAAAGCCGGCCAGCTGATATCGCTGTGGCTGGTCAGCGCTGGTTACCGTGAGCGTGGCCAGGTCCCCGGAAAAGACCAAGAGTGCCCGACTCAGGTAAATCGTGTCACCACAAACCAGGGAGAAGGTCCTGTTTTCAAGGGTTTGCTCGCCCAGACTTTGCCAGTTTGAGTAGGTGATCGAGTTTCGGGTTTCCTGATACCAGGAGCCTTCCAGATTTTTCAAGGTCTCGGAGAGTTGTCCGAAAAGCGGCGATTGAAAGCAGAGGCATAATGACAGCAGGGTGATTGAATTTCTATTTTTCATGGAAAGAATGTAATAGGTTAACTTTGACTTTACTCACGGGGCTTTCCTTTGTGCGGTTTGGTAAACGCACGGGTTTTAACACGAATTTCACGTTTGACTGAGCCTGAAGAGTTCCAAGGGATGCCATAGGTTGCCTCAAATGTGGCTGGCCTGGTTTTACCTCATCGAGGCTCTTGGTTTTTTTTCAACTTTGCACTGAATTTGCCAGCCGCATGACTAGCCGGCCTGGCTTACACAAAACTTACGCTTATGAGATCTTTTCCTTTGCTTACGCTTCTGTTTTTATGCGCCGTCACCACAACCCAGGCTCAAAAAAACGCCCCTTCAAAACCTAAGATCGTGATCGGCATCGTGGTGGACCAGATGCGTTATGATTTTTTGTATCGTTACCAGAGCCATTATGGGACCGGAGGATTCAATCGCCTGCTGGATGGAGGGCTTTCCTGCGAGAATACGCATTTTAACTATACGCCTACTTATACCGGGCCCGGACATGCAGCGATCTATACGGGCACCACGCCTTCGCTCAACGGCATCATTGGAAATGATTGGTGGGATCCGGAACTCGGTGTCAAACGGTACTGTACTACTGACAAAAGCTGTGGCGTAGTGGGTGGCACAGCTAAAACGGATCCCAAAGTCGGGCAGCAATCGCCCGTGGCCCTGCTTTCCAGTACCATCACCGATGAACTGCGTTTGAGCAATAACTTTCGTTCCAAAGTGGCTTCAGTTTGCTTAAAGGACCGGGGCAGCATCCTTCCGGCGGGGCATATTCCAAACGCCTGCTATTGGTTTGACGATGGTTCCGGCAACTGGATTACCTCCACCTATTATCCTGATTCTCTTGGACTTCCGCAATGGGTACGCGACAACAACGCCCGCCGTTGGCCGGATACCTTTCTGAACAG
>JBILHS010000087.1:0-25020 GCA_044350425.1 Saprospiraceae bacterium
GCAAATCGCCTTGCGGCTTAAACGTTGTCGTGATCGTAACGGTGCCATCTGATGCTTTTTTGATTGTAGATTCCATTTTAATGCTGTATTTTTGACTCAAATCTACATCAAATGGGAATCACACCCTTCGTAATTTATCTGCTTTATAATCGGAATCAAAAGGGCAAAGACTAATTTGCAAAGGCTATGAACCAGGGTGTTTTTATCAGACAATACATTGAGATGCGCCGCTTCTACCTTGATGAGGTAGCTGAACTGTCCGGCATTCCAGAAGATGAATTAAACGATCTTCTGAGGCTGGAGGTGTTGCCAGATGATGTTCTGATAAAAATTGCATGGGTATGGTCAATGTCACCGGAGCAGTTTTTTGCCCTGCCTGGAGATGGGCAGCCGTTTGGGTAGGTTTTAGGGGTAGCTTGGTTAGCAACGGCGGGGGAGGGATTATATAATCCCATTTTCATTCTTCGATTTGTAAAAAAGATTGGGGCGTTAGGTCAGAAAAATCACATTTGTTGTAGGTTTTAACCCTCACCAGCATTTCTTTCTGTAGGGATAGCAAAGAAACTACCTTCGCCATCATCTCGTGTAAATAATATTGTAAACTGCTTTCAAAATCAACTGATCATGGATCATCCAAACCTTATTGTAAGAAACAATGCTATCAGATTTGCTAGAGGAGTACTAGCCCAAAAACAGAACTACTTAATACTAGATACAGAAACAACGGGTTTGGGCGAAAAGGATGTAATAATCCAAATGGCCCTTATTGACCTAGATGGTAACGTTTTGCTTGATTCCTTAGTTAAGCCACAAAAAAAGAAAAGCATTTCAAGAGAGGCAACAGCGATACATGGAATATCCTCGAAAGACTTACAAGCTGCTCCACATTTTGCTGATGTGTTTTATGATTTAATCCCACATTTAAAGGCCGGCAAACAATTTTTGGTTTACAATTTCGAGTTTGATACTAGGATGATCAGGCAAACATTTATTGCCGATGGTATAAATTATCCTGGAGAAATGCATGGTGAGTGCATTATGAAGGAGTATGCAAAATTTGTTGGTCAATGGAATCCACTTTCAAACGAATACAGATACCAACGATTACCAGGCGGAAATCATACCGCAGTAGGCGACTGCTTGGCAACATTAAATCTGATCAAAATGCTAGCTGAACAGGAGATAACACCAATTCCTGAACACTATAAGCCCGAGGTGAGTATTCATGCTAATGACAGCCTGGTTAAAAACCAATCCTGTTTGGTACAATTTGGCATAGGTGCGTTTATCTTAGCTTTCCTTTTATGGTTGATTCCTAAGTGCTAATTATCTTAAAACACTTATGCCACATGCACAGCACCAAGGAATTTTTATCGGGGACTACCTGTGAATGCGTCATTGCAAACTCGACGAAGTGGCAGAATTGAAGGGCACACCCGAAGATCAGTTAAACGAATATTTGGAAATGTCCGTCGTGCCTGAGGGCGTTGTGGCGAAAATCGCTTTTCATATAGCAGCCAAGATGCCAGAAGATTTTTTCAAATTGCCGGGGGATGGGCAGCCGTTGGGGTGAAAAGAACTAAAAACCGCCCGACCCTACCCAAATCCCTACCCAAAGTAAAAATAAAAAAACTAACTATTTGATTAATAAGTAGTTAGCGTTCGAGTTTGTGGTCTCAGCGGGAATCGAACCCACATCTAAAGTTTAGGAAACTTCTATTCTATCCGTTGAACTATGAGACCTTTTACGGTGGACGGTACACGGCGGACGGTTTACGGTACACGGTATCCGGTGGACGGGGCGCAAAGATATTCGTTTTGAGGATTATCCTACATGGATTATACGTCCTCGGTCTTCGTTTTTTTAATTCCCTTATTGCCCAGTTCAATCACCTGCAGCTCAAAGATCCGGCCTTGTTCGATGTTGAATCGGATGAGGGTCTTGACTTTGTGCCAGCCTTCATTGCCACAAGCGCCCGGGTTGATGTGCAGGAAACCAAGGGTTTTGTCCGGAATGACTTTCAAAATATGGGAATGACCGCTGATAAAGAGCCCGTTAACAGGTGGGTCTTCTTTCAGGAGTTTTCCCACTCTGGGCTCGTACCGTCCGGGATAGCCTCCTATATGGGTCATAAAAACCGGTAAGCCTTCGCATTCAAAACGAAGATCCAGGGGGAGTTCAGCGCGGATCTTTGCGCCATCGATATTGCCATAAACGCCTCTTAAGGGCTTGAATGCCTTAAGTTTATCGAGCACGGCTTCATTTCCAAAATCGCCCGCATGCCAGATCTCATCGCATGCGGCGAAGTATTCGAATACCCGTTCATCTAAAAAGGAGTGTGTATCAGAAAGCAGCCCGATTTTCATCATGATAAATGTGGTCAATATGATTAATGGGGACCCGCTCCCCCAGAGCAAACGCATTAAAATCAATTTTTTTTGAGTGACGATTGATGATTATCCCGAGTATTCGGGATTGAAATAGAGGTTTTATTTTCGATGGCTCATGTTCCACCAATCCACTATTCACCTTCCTACTTCAACAATCGCCCCTCAATTTCAACAATCATCACTCATGTAATCATCAATCGTCACTCAAATTACTGCTACTTTTCATAAATTTTACTTCAAAAATTTAATACGTTTGCCCTGCCCCGCTCCCCTACTCCACCATCAAATTACAACCCCGCATCTCCGCCGTATCTGCCCTGCCCAGTACCTCAAAACTTCCGTCAGCGTATACTCGCCCCAGATCTTCCGTCTGAATAAACCCGCAGGTGTCCAGGTTGGCCAGGTCAATGATATTCAGGACGCCTGTCCGACCCGGCAAAACCGGGCAAAAGGGATCATTGAGTTCGGTGGCCAATACGCGCATGGTGGGCGACGGACGAAACCGGGAACCCTCCAAAGCGTATGCCTGAGAAAACAATTCGGTCATGCCATATTCAGAATGGATTTTGTCTACCCCAAATGCGGTTTGTAATGTCTCATGCAAGGCAGCTCTGGTCAGTTCCCGTCGACGGCCTTTCATGCCGCCGGTTTCCATGATGGCCACTCCGCTCAGATCCATAGGGTATTGCTCCGCAAGATCCAACAAGGCAAAACTTACCCCCAGCAAAAGTGTTTTATGTTTTTTGGCTCTGCAGGCCTTAAGCACGTTTTGGAGCCCTTCAAAATCATCCAGAAAAAATCCGCTTTCAGGGAATTTGGAGCGCCGGATAAAATGATCGGCCATGGCTACCAGCGAGGAACCACTGCGCTCCAGGTACGAAGGCAAAAGAGCTAAAACGACCCATTCTGAAGGATCTCCGTAAAAATAACTGAAGCCTTTGCGGCTGTTCTCCAGATAAAAATCCAGGTCGCGCACCAGATGTCGGGCCGGCTGCTGACCCGTGGTACCGCTGCTGTTGAATTCCGTTTGAACTTCCCAGTGGTCTGATTGAACGGAATGTGTTTTGAAAAAAGAGATAGGCAGGAAGGGAAGCCGGTGTATTGGGCTTGATACAGGATTTGAAGGGTGTTGAAACAGGGAAGACGTGCTACCTTCAGGCGCCCAATAAAATGCACTGTCTGGAAGGCGATTTAACAACTCAAGGTATCTACGATAAAGCGGATTATGGTCCGCCTGATAGAGAAACAGGGCGTATGCAGCAGCATTGAAGTTCGCTTCATGGAGGTTTGCCAGCATTGGCAATAAATCCGCACGTTTAGGAGTTTGCATCTTCCAAAAAAAGCCCAACTTTTGGGGCAAAATTAGTCACTATGAAAAAACTGTTCCCGTGGATCGTCGTATCGCTGTTTGTGCTGGTTGAGGCCTGTATTCAGCCACCTGATTACCCCAAAGAGCCCGTAATTGAATACATTGGGGTGTCTAAAACCCTCATGCAGCAAGGTTCTGGCTATCTGGACTCCATATTTGTTACCTTTTCCTTCACGGATGGAGACGGGGACTTAGGCTATCCCGAATCCGACCCGACCCCATCGGTGTTCTTTCGGGATTCCCGGGATTCTTTCCCAAAACCGCCCTTGCAGCTACCTTATGTAGAGCCCCAGGGGGCAGGAAATGGCATTTCCGGGGAAATAACCGTAAAACTACCTACCACTTGTTGCATATTTATTAATTCAGAGGGATTTAAACTTCCCTGCGAAAATGTGCCTGTGACCATGCAGTTTGACACGTTTTTTTACTATATCAAAATCAAAGACAGAGCCGGCCACGAAAGCAATGAGATCAGAACGGAAGTTATTCGGTTGAAATGTCAGCAGTAGGATCTGGCTTGAAAAAGCTAAAGATGCTTTTCCCATAGTTCCGCACATCGGAAAGATTCGGGTGGTTTACAAAATCGTTGTGCGGATTGTGCTCTAAAACCATGAGTCCGTCCGGCTTCAGGAGGTTTTTCCCTAAAATAAGGTCCGGCAAAGTATCCAGAGTTGGCATATCGTACGGCGGACCCACAAAAATGTAGTCCCATTGCCCCGTGGTGTTTTCAATAAAGCGGAAAACATCCATTTGAAAGATCTTGATCTGTCCCTCAATGCCCAGTTTCTGAGCGGTTTGACGGACAAAACGGACTGCTTCCGGGAGTTTATCTACATAGGTGACATCTTCACATCCCCTGGAGATGAATTCATAGGAGTGACTTCCTGTTCCTCCAAACAAGTCCAACATGCTGGAATCTTCAAAATCCAGTACATTGTTTAAAATATTGAACAAGGCTTCTTTGGCCTGGTCCATAGTTGGGCGGGTTGGCCACTTATCGGCTGGCGGTTCAAAACGTCTGCCTCGAAATTTTCCTCCTATTATTCTCATATCTGGATACCGGACGCTAGTCTCGGTCAATGTTCAAAGGATCAAACAGTAGATGTAGCTACAAGTTTAAACGGCAAGGTCAAACCAATGATGGGCAGGCCGTGAAGTGGCTTCTGCAGGCAATTGAAATCCATCCGGCAAGGACAAAAAGTGCAGGGTTCGAATATACTGGAGCAGCAAACGATAGATATCTGAATCCTCCAGCAAGGTCCCGTTTAATGCAAGCGGGACATCCAATGGATTGAGGTCAAATTGCTTGTAGGCCAATAAAATATAGTAGAGTAGATCGGCAGGCTTGGCAAAATCAAAGGTATTAAAAAATACCAGTTCCCTACGCTCAAACACGGCGATCTGAACCTTTTGCCCCCTGAGATTTGCAAATATTCCATAGCCTTCCATTGGGGCCAGGCGATGATAAGCCCGCAAAAGTGGGGCGCCTATATGACTGATCTGATTGCTGGAAAAATATTGGCTACAGAGCCGTGACAGGCCCCCTTCTGCAGCCCAAACCAAATAACAATCAAACGCATCTAATTTTTCATACCCAAAACTCCGATTGTGCACTGAACGGAGGAGCAATTTAAAATAATGATCCAGATTTTCAGGCTCAAAGAGGCGGCGGGGGACCAAGGTGGAAGCTGCACAATATAAAAGACAGTGCCTGGATGCAAAAGGAAGTGAGAGCAGACTTTCTGAGCCGAAAATATTGCGCAACTCCTGTTCTACGCTTTGAAAACCCAGGTCAGCGCCTGAAATCTGCCAGGATTTTAAGGCGACTACCTTTTGGTCCGATTTTACTAAAAGAGAGACCCCATTAACGCCCACCAGCATACGCAGAGTGCTACTGGCAGCCAGAGTTGGATTCAAGGATTCGGATTGAAAATTAAAAACAGACATTAATAAAGAAGGCCGGAAACCCGAAACCTGCGGCAAAGATGCTGCAACCGTTTCAAATTTCCGGCCTTTTGTTGGCAGGTGCTTATAAACCAGTTAGTTTTTCGCGTTTGACGTAGCAGCAGGAGCTGATGCAGCTACCGCTTCACCGATCCGGCAGGAGCCATTATAACGTGCACCTTCGTCTACCACCATGGTTTTGGCAGTGATATTGCCTTCAATAACGGCGGTATCCATGAGGTGTAGGGAATCTTTTACGTGGATATCGCCTTTGATCTTCCCTTTGATGGCTGCATTTAGTGCAACCGTATTTCCTTGCACATAACTCCCTTCTCCCATTACAAAACGTTTGTCCACCTTGACTTCACCATGGATGGCGCCGTCCAGGCGTACATTTTCGCTGCAGGCGAACTTACCTTCAATCACAGTGCCTTTAGCAATGACCGTGGTCGACGCGCTGTCTTTATCCTGTAAGGCAGAAAGTGCGGAATTACTTGATTTTGTGTCTTTTGAACTTGAACCGAACATAATACTAGAGGTTTCAGATTGAAAATTGCTTTTAGATATAAACCCGTGATTATTTGGCTGCAAATGTGATGCACAAATTACAGCCTTACAAAGTCAAAGGTAATGACACATTACAAATAATCGTGCCAAACTTAGCGCTTGTTCGGGAATTGCTTCAGCGATTCCACTTTACAAATTGCTACTTTTGCGGTCAATATGCCGACAATCCTTGCCATCGAATCTTCCTGTGATGATACTTCCGCCGCAGTTGTGCGGGATGGAGTGGTACTATCCAATTGTGTTGCCAATCAGGAAGTACATCGCCAATATGGCGGAGTGGTTCCCGAGGTAGCCTCCCGTGCGCATCAGGCGAACATCATTCCGGTGGTGGATCTGGCCTTGAAAAAAGCCGGAGTGGCCAAGTCTGACATTCAGGCGGTCGCTTTTACGCGGGGCCCCGGATTGCTGGGTTCGCTGCTGGTTGGAACCTCCTTTGCCAAGGCCTTTGCCTTGAGTTATCAATTGCCCCTGATCGAGGTGAACCACATGGATGCGCATGTATTGGCGCATTTTGCAGAAGATCCCAAACCTGCCTTCCCGTTTCTATGCCTGACGGTTAGTGGCGGACATACCCAGATCGTGTTGGTACGTGATTTTCTGGATATGGAAATTTTGGGGCAGACACAGGACGATGCTGCGGGAGAGGCTTTTGACAAATCCGGCAAACTTTTGGGGCTTGGATACCCTGCTGGCCCCTTGATCGACCAACATGCCAGGGAAGGCGTCGCCAGATTCCCCTTTCCGGAACCCAGCATGCCCGGACTCAATTTTAGCTTTAGCGGTCTAAAAACCAGTATTTTATACTTCCTGAAAAAAGAAACCGCCCTGAATCAAAACTTCATCGAAGAAAATTTGGCCGATATCTGTGCCTCTATCCAGGGGATTATTGTAACCATCCTGATGAAAAAACTGCGCAAAGCGGCCAGGCAAACTGGTATCCGTGAAATCGCGATCGCGGGAGGCGTGAGTGCCAATTCAGGACTTCGGCAGGCGCTGGAGGAATGGGGGAAAAAGGAGGGCTGGAACACTTATATCCCGGCATTTCAATACTGTACGGACAATGCCGGCATGATTGGCATCTGCGGGTATTACAAGTTTTTGGCAGGGGAATTTTGCGGACAAGAGGTTGCTCCGTTTGCCCGATAAACAAAGCATAAGACCAATTCTGCCTCTTTATTTCAACTTTTATCTTCATCATCGTGCTGAAAATATCCACACTACTGCTTTCCATTTGCTTTCTGGCTTCCTGTGAACAGCAACCTTTTCAAATGGGTGAACGACTTTACAAGGTCCATTGTGCCAATTGTCACATGGATAACGGGGAAGGGCTGGGTGCATTGATTCCTCCCTTGGCCGGATCGGATTATTTAGCACCCAACCGCGACCGACTGGCGTGTATGGTTCGAAATGGCATTCAGGATACGATCCTTGTGAAGGGCAAAGTCTACGCCGAACAAATGCTCGGAAACGATAAGCTCAGTGATATTCAGATCGCCAATGTATTGAATTTTGTGCTCTATAAATGGGGTAATCAAATCCCTCCATTAACTTTTGAGGAAGTTCAAAAATCTCTTGCAGTTTGCAAAAAGTAAAGTATTCAAAATAAAAAAGAAATCTATACGACAGGAGCAGCAGACTAGCATAGTAATTGCGCTACTTTGGCGGACGCAAAAACGAACAGACGGTTTACGGTCCACGGTTTACGGTATCCGGTGCACGGTGTGCCGTAACCCGTGAACCGGATACCGTAAACCGTCTAAACTAACCCACCGCCTATGAACTGCTTCAAACAATCCTGCCTTTGGGTGCTCTTTAGCGCCGTGTGTCATTTTCTTCCGGCACAAAACATTCTGATCAACTATACCAAGAGTGATTCATTGGTGGTATGTAATTCGGACACCTTTGCGATCCAGATTCAAAACAACTTTCAATCAGTATTGACTGGAGCCAACCTGGTTTTGAGTTTACCGCCCGGCCTGACTTATTTGGCAGGTTCAGTGTCCGGAGCCAATGAGTTTAATCTCTCGAATCTTGCTGCCCCGGATTTTAAGCTCCCGGATGTACAGGCAGGGCAGTCTATTTCAGTTAAGGTGCTGCTCAGTGCAGATTGTGCAGCGGCAGATGTGTTGGATGCGGGTCAGCTTTTCATTGCCAACATTGCCATCGTTTCCGCGCTTGGAAATGCACAACTGAACACGACCTCGATCCCGGTGGAGACCGCGGCGATCGTCATTGAAAGTCTGAATGCGCAAGTTCTGATGGGAGAACGGTTTGATACTTTATTCCGGACCATTTGTGTAAAAAACACCCGTTTAGGCAAAATTGGCGGCTTACATTTTGAAGACAGTCATCAGGATGGTTTTGAGATCCAGATTAGCGGAGCCCTTAACCAGTCCGCTAGCACAACTTTTTTCTCGGCAGATTTTGAGGGCAATTTATTCTCCACCACAGGGAATGGAGATGTTTGGTTGGATTTAAATGAGTCCGTTTGTTTGACTGAAAGGATCATCCTGACATCTTGTGGAATCCCAAGTTTCACCAATACATCCATATTGCGGGTTGGATGGGGTTGCGGCGAACCCATGTGTCGTTATGATAGTGTGCCGGCATTTATTGAGATCAAGCCGTCCACCAAAGTGCCAGACCTGGTCTTTGAGCAGATTTGGACGCCACCCACCGATTATTGCGGCAACACCCCGGCTGTCATGGGTTATAAGATCAAAAATGTTGGTAAGGCGGTGATGAATGATCTGACCTTTAATGTAAGCCTTACTGAAGGGATCGGTCAGGCAGGAATACTGACTAATTCATTCAGAATTGTACAGAGTTCAGGTACAACGTTTATTCCAGCCAATCTTACGACGCCTACTTTTTTGCCTGCCTGCAATCTCCCCGCTATACAGGAAGGTTTGTTTGTGATACCCCAGCTTTTGGCCAAGGATTCCCTGCAATTTTTGTTTGATGTGGTTACCTGCGTGGAGGAATGCGAGCAGGTTCAACCTGCGTTTAAAGCCGATTTTTTTTATAAAAAAGATTGTCCGGTAAATGGCTTCGTTTCAGGCGCCGCGCAAATCCTACCCCCTGAAGACTATCTTGTACAAGGAACATTGAAGGCATTGATCGGCGAATGCCTGCTTACTGACCAGAGCTATCCATTTGTTTACGAAGCAGAAAGCAAGTACCTTCAGGAAGCTGGTTTTTGGCATCTGGAATTGAATCTCCCGCTTGGGATCACTTTGGATACCACCTGCAGCAACTTATTGGGTAACACTGCCCCGGTTGTGGTTGAAACAAGTCCCTCGAGTGATGGCGGACAGAAAATCCACCTGGCCTGGGCCACACCGTTTGTGCTGGATTCGCTCGTGATGAATTTTTGCATCAAGTACCGCTGCGACACCAATATCGTTTGTTTAAACCTTCCCCCGGATCCGAATGGAGGCGTCATTTACACCAATAATTGTTGTTTTCTTCAGATGGAAGATGATACTTACTGGACTCCGACACTGGCGACCCCAAAAGCGTGTGGGATCAACGATTGCTCGGAAAAACTGCTTGGGGTACGGCTAAGTTGTGTGCCCATGGACAGTATCCCACCCGGAGATTCCACCTTTTTTGATCCGAACATTCCAGTTCCTGGCCTTAAATCCTGGTGGAATGCTTACCGGGTCAACCTGGGTTTCCAGGATTCTGAAGATGACCGGAAAGCTGATTTGCCCTGGACTACCGCCCCATTAACCGTACGTAGAGATCGGTTTTTGGCGGGTGATACCCTTCGGGTTGAATTTTGTGGCGTAATGGACACCCTGGGCGTGGTAGATACGATCACCCGGGCCATCTGGCATGAGATTACAGGGAGTGATATGGGAATCAATGGCAATGATGAATTTGAAACCGTAACAGCGAAGGATCTGTTTACCAATGATACCCTGGTGCGATTGATCCATAATTCCATTCGGGTACGATATGCCGATGGCACGGAGGCGAATTGTTCGTGGAATGGCCTGTACTATAAGGATGATCAGAATTATTTCCAGGTCCTTTCACCCAATGCATTTCCTCCGGAACCCCTGGACGACATTGCTACAGAGAAGTTCTTTTTCCTGTATTCTTTACCTCAAATGTTTGCCTCAGGGTGCCTGCCCAGACCCGGACTGGAACTCGGAGATTCGATTTTTATTCTGAACGATTTTAAGATCGAACTCAATTTTAAACCAGCTTCTACCAATGATCCCGATCCACCTTTGATTGGTTTCAGAACGGCCTCCAATTACGGTGGGCGGATTTATGCCTGGAATGCCCAACCACGCAAATACCTGCAATATTCCGGATGGAAAAAATACTTGTCGCCCGATGCACATAGCATCAAGCCTTGTGAGCCCTCCACTGAAGTCAAAAAATTCAGGTACTCCATGCGCATTGCACGGGAAAACCTATTTCCGTTTGAGATACGCCCACTCGCCTGGATCTCAGATTATTACGAGACCGTTCCGGCAGGCTTAACGCTTGCCTCGGCGAATCTGGAGTACCTGACATTACTGGACAGTGTTGGGTTTCTACTCAACCAAACATTGCCCTTTTCACAAACTCCTGGCTTTTTAAAGGTTGATTTTGCCCCTGTTTTTGCGCAGCCGGTGGATGAGGGTTTCACGCTGCGGACCAAACTGACCTTTGATCCGGAATGTCAGTTCAATCTCCCGGACACTTCCAAACAATACATTGAAACCAGCTTTTTGGGCTGTCTGAATGGCCAGAATATGTCTGTCCTGGACTCCATCAAAAATCAGATCGGATACTTTTCAAATACACCGAGAATCAAGTTATTGACTGGAGACAGCATTATTTACGCGCCTTCGAGGGCATTTGAACTGGATTTTGACCTGAAAAATCTGGTGGTTTCTCCCGCGCCGCATGCCTGGGTAGCTGTGCTTTCGCCTTCTGGCCAGGCCAGTGATTTTGAACTCTTTGTGATGCCCCAGAACGCCCCCTTATCCGGGAACAATGGACTTTTCAATCTGGGTGGTCTCAATAGTTTTACGCAAAGAAGTTTTAGGCTGAAGGGACAAAACATTTCCTGCGAAACAGATTCTCTGCTGCTTATTTTTGGCTGGGGATGTGCCCCGATCTCGAACCTGAATGAGGCGGATTGTGGCCAGGATACTTTCGTCATTGAACTGCATCTGGAACGCCCTGAGCTTGAACTGGACATTCTTCAGGAGCCTGCCTCGATCACCCTGTGTGACACCTCTGATTGGTTTGAATTTGAAGTTTATAACGCGCAAACTGGTTTTGCTTATGACCTTGAAGCATCCTTAAAGCTTCCTCCGGGGCTAAATATTGTTCCCGGCAGCTGTCAGATCTCCTATCCAGAGGGTAGCCCCTGGCTAAATATTACAGATCCGACACCGCTCGCAGGAAATCTTTTTCAATGGCAGATCAACAGTGTTTTATCCGGACTTGCGGTCAATGGGCTTCCCGGCGTAAACTTAAATCCACAAAACTCCTTCCACATCCGTTGCAAAACTCTTGCCGAATGTGGATTTGTAGCAAACACTCCGATCCTTTATGGGACCACAGGAATTGAACCTTGCGGACTCCAGTCCAATTTACTCAATAAGCCCGGAGAGCCACTCAACATAATCGGTTTAAATCCTGCTTATGGAGTCCAGATAAGTTTGCAGCCGATAGGTACCCTGGGAAAGCTATGTGGAGATATTCAGGAGTTTTCTGTGAGCTTAAATATCCTTGGAACGCCTACTTTGGACGATAGCGTCTATGTTTTGCTCCCTGAAGGCCTACTATTTAAGATCAATTCATATGTCCCGGGGGTAAACGCTCCGGCCACACTCCCCACTTTGAACGCCCTGGGCTTTCAGGTTCCGTTACCCGTACTGGTAGGTGGAGGAATCATGCAATTTAGTTTTAAGCTGGAGATCGGTCCAACTTCAGGTTGTAATGACAAGGCTATTCTGGCACAGACCAGGGTGCGGACAGAAGCTTTCTGCCAGACTTTAGGGGCCCCATGTGAGGTGTTCATCTCCACCGGAGAAGCCTTGTGGAACATTGATATTGAGCATCCGCAGCTATCTGCCAGTAATGCAAATTTAACGATCGCCAATGGGCAAGTAAGTGGCAATCTCACCCTCTCGAATAATGGAGGTATACCAGCCAATGGTGTAACGGCCCAAATCTGGAAAGATGTGGATGGAAACGGCGCTGTTTCCGGGACTGACATACTCTTACAAACCCTTCAGACGACTGCGGCCATTGCACCCGGATCGTCCGTGCAGGTTTCCGGTATTTTGCCCGGACTGGATTCAACACAGCGTTGTGGATTACTGTTTTTACTTCCTTCTGAGGAGAATTGTGCCTGCAATGATCAGATCTTTCTTTTGGACAATTTCCAGCTGAAGCATACTCCATTTAAGCTTTGCGCTTTAGAGCCTGTCACGCTTGGAGTGCCCGGTCAGGCTGGTTTTTCTTATCAGTGGCAGGCTTTCCCGGGTTTAGGATGTACCAATTGCTCCAGTACAATCTTTACGCCGGATCCGAACACCGCACCCAATACGCCTCAAATATTGACCTTGACCGAGACATCGTCCGGCTGTACGGTGATACATACTTTTGAGGTTTCGTTTGGATCTTTTGCGCAGTTAATCATCGGAAACCAGGTGATCTGTGAAGGAGAAAGCACCGGGCTACTGGCCAATCCGGGCAGTGCGCAATCGTATCAATGGGAAGGGCCAGGCATTCAAAATGCCAGCCAACAAAGCCAGACCGTAAAACCATCAAAAACCAGTACTTACACGGTAACCATCACATTTTCAAATGGTTGTACAGCTATAGACTCCGGTGAGGTCGTGGTTTTAAATGCAGATACTATTCAATTAACGGGAATTAGTACCTGTGCAGGTCAACCCATAACGGTGTTGGGTACAAGCACTTCAACCCCGGGTACCTATCAAATCGTGTTTCAAAAATCCAATGGCTGTGACAGTACGATCCTACAGACTTTAAGCGTCCTTCCAAATCCGATGACAGAGGAAGAGCGCGTCTTTTGTTTCGGAGATTCACTTTTGGTTTACGATAGTGTTTTTACTCAAAGTGGATCCCTGATACGAGTATTCGCGGCTTCTAATGGCTGTGATAGCACCCATATGGTAATGGTAATTGAGAAAGATTCACCTGTTTTCGTGCCTTTGGATACCATATTTGGCACTTATGGGCAGATCATTACACTTACAGGACCTGACGGATTTTTAACTTACGTGTGGGAGCCGAGCCCTACCCCACCCTGCATCAACTGTCCCAGTGTCAATTACACGGCGGACTCAGTGGGTTACTATGAATATCTTTTGCGGGTGGCCGGAACGGATGGTTGTCCTGGTGAGTTACTGTTTAGAACCTTTATTTTTCCACCTTGCTCTGCCGACAGCCTGGATATACCCAATGCATTTACACCCAATGGTGATGGCGCAAATGATGTATTCCGTGTAGTGGCGCACGAAGGAGCCGAAGTGGTAAGCAGTCTGGAGATCTATGATCGTTGGGGCGAGAAGGTGTATGAAAACCAGGGAGACTCCTACTGGGATGGAACGATCCATGGGAAACCTGCCCCTTCAGATGTCTACATTTATGTCATAAAAATTGAATGCGGAACGCTTTCTAGTATGCGTGTAGGTGATGTTACATTGTTGAGATGATGTTCACCTGGCAGATTACTGGACATTTTTTCGAGTGACTAGATTATGTACACAAGTCAAGCAGTCCTTACATTATAAATCACCCGGGCCCCAGCGGGGCGTAATATTTGTAGAAAATGAACAAATCAAGCGGTAGCAGGTGCAGCGCACCGTCCTATATTTCGGTGCGCTGCACCTGCACCATCTTGTCCGTCAACCAAGCTACAAATATTACGGTGCGCTGCCCCTCGACATGGATGGTTAAACGGATTGGCACTCGTTACGGACCAATTTTCCCGCTTTGAGATATGCCGCGTTCAGGCCTTTTGAAAAAATCCAGGTAAGCGGACTCACGATGATGGACAAAGCCAATCCAATCAATGAGAACAAAGGATTGAATCTAAGGCGTATCACCACGATGCGGTAAAGTAAATAGCCTATGCCACCTGCGCCCAGGCTTGCCAGTATTGTTAGAACCAGCGTTTTGAGCTCCCAGTCCAGCCAAGCGTCTAAAGCGTAGATCAAGCCAATTAAAGTCAGTACACCAAGGATACGAATACTCCATTTTACAAGGGGTGAGACCAAATGTACCTTGATCATTTGGGCGGCAATGTCCAGCAATCCTTGTAACTGCGCATGATCCGTGGGGTGTTGGTGTATTTCCCGAATCTGATCAAACTTCCACACTGGTTTTTGGGCAGCTTGCCCGGTGAAGTTTTCATGCAAGGTGAATTCAGGATCCTGCACCCTCAGGTCGTGGAGCATTTTACTACTGCCTTCTCCCTGTTGAATTTCAAAATCGGTCATCTGATACCCGCTAAGCATTAAGGTAAATGCTTCCTGCTCATGAAACGCATCCAGGTCTGTCCGAATCCGCGCCAGGGCTTCCTGAATGTTTTTGCGCATACCGTATTCGGTCAGTATTTCCTGTCCTTTTTGTTCGGTATCAGCAAAATTGGGCTCATAAGGGTCATCACAGTTCCGCCAGTTGACCACTTCAGAAGGCAAACCTTTGGTAAGATGCATGAGCAGATACCCTTGTAAAACCCTGGTGTTGTAACGTGCGCTCAGGTCCTGCAACTGGCAGGCTCTGATCCGCTCCTGAAGAATTGCGTTGCTGCGCCCTCCCACACTCCATGGACTAGACCCGGGGTCATCCACGGAGGCCAGTTGCCCGGATGCATCACTGATGATCAAAACGCCGCATTCCTGTTCGAGGAGCGTATTGACCCCCTGATTGTCATAGACCCCGCCATCCACCAGCTCCACATCGATCAATTTTCCACTGTCGGGCTTATAGAGCTCCCGCAGTTTTATTGGTTTAAAAAGTCCTGGAACACAAGCCGATGCTGCCACAGCAGTGGCAAGTCTGATCTTATGATGTGGTGCTGGCGCCTCCTCGTAGTACATCCTGCGCAGCGTGGGCAGCGCATCGGTTTCATTGTTGATGTAACTGGGTGGTTCGCCCATCCAGGAAGCTGTAAATTGCCAGCAATGCCCCGTATTGAGCGTCGTGGCATTGAGCACCAACATGGGAATTTTGTTTCGCCGCTTCCAGTTTTCTCTTTTGGGGGAGACATTTAACAATTCCCCTTCATTCCCCATGGGTTTGATCATCAGATCGGCCATGTAGATCTTCGGATCTACGGATTCATTGTCTGCATTCCCGTTGGAATTCTTTTTGGGGAATCGTGCTGCTTCGGCCTTCTTATCCAGTAATTTTGAATAAAGCTTCTCTTCGTATAGGTCTTCCAGTTTGGAGGTTCGGGAGTAATCCGGATCAATAGCCATGCGCACATCGTCTACAATGTTCAGGAACAGGTTGCTGCGAAGATCAGTATTGATATCCTGAAGAAATTCATGTTCAATCTCTTGAACGATCCGGACATAATCTGCGGGTGTGATCTCATCATCCGGGAGGGATTGAAGCAAATTGCGCACCTTTAGATAATAATATGCACCGATGATCGATCCTCCCGATACACAGGAGATCACTTCAATCTTCCGGAGCAAGTCTTGTTCTGCCAATCGGGCCAATACACCGATATGAAACAAAGAAGCTCTGAAGCCGCCGCCTGACAGGGCAAGGCCAATACGTTTGTTTCGCGAACCATAGGTCTGGGCGCCTGATATGGTTTCGAGCAGCGTATTAGCATGATTGCGGTACAGAACATCTCCCTGAAAATGATCCTCTTCGATCCAGTTAGCGATCTGTTGTGCCGCACTATCTCCGGACCAACTATGCAACTCAAAGACCTTATTGTTGGAAGCTTCCTTTATTTTAAAAACAGCCGCTTCACAGCGATCGACCCCGAGCCCCATCAATGCTTCCGCCCAGGTGGTATAAAACCATCCCCTGGAATTTCCCGGAGGATGGTTTTCCCACCTCTTTTTGTAATGCGATTCTGTGCTTTCACAGTACCGTACAATGTCCAGGCGGATCTTTTCTGCGCGTTGTGAAAGCTGGTTCGCAAAGGCTTTAAAAATTGGATCTTCTTTGCTGATCTCTCTTTGTCGACCAGCCAGGGTGTCGCAGACATAAGCAGCGTTGATCGCACAATATCCCTGGTCAAAAAAATTAGAATCATGTGGCAAATCATTTAGAGAACCCGCAGCGAGGGCCGATTCAACTTTTAGCCAATCGGACAACCAAAGTTCATAGCCATGATTCAGGTAGCACAAAGCCGTTTTCAGGCAGGATTCCTGGTTGTCAAAGCGCCATTTCTGTTTGTAAATCGAACCTAAATTACCGGCTATTCTGCTGATTCCAATTTTAGAGGGGTCAGCGCCAAACCTGCTGGTGAGTATTTCGATCGCCTGATCAAATCGGGTTTCGCCTGGCTGGTCGTCGTCTTTACAGGTTGAAATTGCCCACCGGACATACAGCTCTGTATCCAGGGTGTGTTCCTGATGGAGCCGGGCCAGCAGCCGGCGGGCATAGCTGAATTTTCTTGCATCAAAAAGCACATGGGCACAGGTATAGATCTCATCTGATGCAAATTTTTTACCCCTAAGATATTGTTGGGATCGATCGATACATTTTTCTAAAACAAGCTTATTTTCTGCTTCGTACATAGTTCAATGGTGCGGTTGATGGCATTAGATTCTATTGGGGGCTTTTACATTAATAAGGCAAAGATTTAAATAATATTCCGAATATGGTTGATAAGTAAGGCATACCATTCAACCCTGAAATCCAACCATTCATAAGGCACAGCCTACCGTCGAAGGCTTTTCGCTTTGGGTGATTGAAACAGGCCCCGATGTTTGTCCCATCATTCATTAAAAAAACGAATTAAGCAATGAAATCGAAACTAATCCTGGCACTCCTGCCCATATTGCTTTTCCCCGCATTTCTCCTTGGGCAGTCCCAGACGATACGGGGGACTATCCTGGATAAGCAAGCGGAAACGCCGCTGATCGGGGCAACGATCCAGGTGCTGAACACCGAGCCCGGCATAGGCGCTACTACGGACATGAAAGGTGAATTCACCCTGAAATCGGTGCCTGTAGGTCGTCAAACGCTTCGGATCAGTTACCTGGGTTATGAGACCCAAACAATTCCAAACGTATTGGTCAATGCAGGGAAAGAGGTGCTATTGACCTTAAAAATGGAAGAATCCTTTACTGCAATGGACGAAGTGGTCGTGGTTGCAAAGGTGAATAAGGACCAGGCGATCAATGACTTGGCGACCATCTCTGCCAGACAATTTAACACCGAAGAAGTGAGCCGGTATTCGGGTGGTCGCGGGGACGTAGGTCGCCTGGTAGCCAATTTTGCAGGGGTGGCGGCCAGTAACGACGCCCGGAACGACATCATTATACGGGGCAATACTCCCACCGGGGTGCTTTGGCGCCTGGAGGGCATTCCAATCCCCAGCCCAAATCACTACTCCACACTTGGAACTACCGGAGGCCCCGTAAGTGCACTCAATCCAAACATGATCGGGAATTCGGACTTTTTGACTTCAGCCTTCCCGGCCGAATATGGAAATGCAACGGCTGGTGTGTTTGACATTAACCTGCGCAAAGGAAACCGAGACCGTTTTGAATTTATGGGCCAGGTTGGCGCATTTACAGGTTTTGAGGGAGCTATTGAGGGACCTATTAGCAAAGGCAAGGGTTCATTTGTGGTTGCTTATCGCCATTCATTTGCAGAAGTAGCCCAGGCTGCAGGCCTGAATGTAGGCACAGCGGCTACCCCAAAATACAAAGACTTGACCTTTAACGTAGATTTGGGCAGTACAAAGGCTGGAAATTTCAGCGTTTTTGGAATTGGTGGCTATAGTTCGATAGACTTCTTAGGCGCAGAGATTGATACAACAGATCTGTTTGCCAATCCAACCCAGAACGCCTACAATGTGTCAAAATTTGGGGTAGCCGGAGTAAAACACAACCTTTTGCTCAACGATCATGCCTATGTACGTACCATTTTAAGTGTTTCACATTCCGGAAATTCATTTGAGACGGAGGATCTGGAGATGACAGATAACACAGGTAATTTATTGCAAACCAACGATGTTTTGGATGCAGGAAACACTTTCCGACTTTCATCTTTCTACAATGATAAGATAAACCGTCGCTTGACCCTGCGCACTGGTATTTTACTGCAACGCCAAAATCTGGATACTTATGTCAAGACCCGCGAAGGAATTCCTGATTTTGACGGAGATGGGCAGCCAGATCTATTCACACAACGCGATTTTGATGGCAGCTTTGATCAGGCCGAAGCCTATGTGCAGACCCAGTGGCGCATTGCCGAAAAACTGACCTTGAATACCGGCCTTCATGGGCTGTATTTTGATAAAACGGAAGACCTCGCCGTTGAACCTCGTGTAGCTTTAAACTGGCAGTTTGCACCCAAATCAACCCTTAACCTGGGTTATGGACTACACAATCAAACACAACCACTGCCTGTATTCCTTTTCCGTGAGCGTCAGTCGGATGGCACCGCCAAAGAAACCAACCAAGACCTTGGTTTTACCCGCAGCCAGCACTTTGTTTTGGGTTGGGATTACAAACCGGCAGCTTCCTGGAGGTTAAAAGCAGAGACTTACTACCAATTGCTTTCAGACATTCCAATTGAATCTACACCAAGCAGTTTTGCTTTGTTGAATGCAGGTGCAGATTTTATTTTCCCTGAAAAAAACAACCTGGTAAATCAAGGCACGGGCACAAACCTGGGAGCAGAGTTAACCCTTGAAAAGTTTTTCAGTCAGGGTTGGTACAGTTTGGTGACCGTCAGCGTATTTGATTCAAAATATAAAGGTTCAGACGGTGTTGAACGCGCTACAGCTTTTGATGGTGGTTATGTAGCCAATGCACTCGCCGGAAAGGAATTTAAACTTGGGAAGGCCGGACGTCGTGTCCTTACTTTGGATACTAAGGTTACGGCTGCCGGTGGACGTCCCTACACGCCCGTAGATCTGGAAGCAAGCAAAGCCGCAGGTCGTGAAGTGTTGCTTGAAGATCAGGCTTTTAGTCAGCGATTGGATGGCTATTTCCGATGGGATGTAAAAATTGGAATGCGGATAAACAGCACCAAACGCAAGCTTTCGCAGACTTTTTTCCTGGATTTTCAAAATGTGACCAACAATCAGAACATCTTTGCCGTACGGTACAATGAGGTAAGAAATGAGGTGGGAAGGACCTATCAGATCGGATTTTTTCCTGATTTGATGTATCGGGTGGAGTTTTAGAGGTGGCACTTTTATAATTTGGAATATTGTTTTGATTTGCTTATATTTGTTACTACAAGGCTGATAGTATCGACTTAAGAAACTATGAGGCTATGTAATGACAAATATAACTTTCACTTAAACAAAAAACCAAATGGACATGATTTCTAAAAAGAGCATAAACGCCCTAACTCGTGAGATTATCGGAGCAGCCATCGAGGTGCATAAAATTCTTGGCCCCGGACTTCTAGAGAAGGTATATGAGGCAGCCATGATGCACGAGCTACAACTTAGAGGATTGAAAGCTGTCAGACAACAGCCAATTCTAGTGAACTACAAAGGAGTTGATTTAGATGTTGAACTTCGGTATGATATTTTGGTCGAGGACCTCATCATTTGTGAACTGAAATCAACCACAGAGATGCGACCGATTTTTGATGCTACCCTGATTTCTTATTTGAAGCACCTAAAGAAACCAAAGGGGATCTTGATTAATTTCTACGTTCGAAATCTTTATTACGAAGGCCAAAAAACTTTTGTCAACGAATTTTTTGCTGCCTTGCCTGAAGGATAATTTTAACCACACTTAATATTTTACCACATAGTTCACATAGCACACATAGCTTTTTGAATTCGTTGAATCAACTATGTGTACTATGTGAACTATGTGTACTATGTGGTAAAATATTAAGATAAACTAAACAGTAAACATGCAACCATACACGATTATTGGCGCAGGTGGTGCAATCGGCACGCCCCTGGCCCATGAACTGATCAAAAACAAAAAACCCGTCCGCCTGCTTTCCCGCTCGGGAAAAACCATGGAAGGTGCTGAAAGCCTAAGTGTTGATGTTTTTAATGCAAAGGAATTGACCGAAGGCATTCGTGGTTCTAAGGTTGCTTTTTTGCTGGTAGGATTGGAATACAATACAAAAATATGGGAGCAACAATGGCCGGTTGTCATGCAAAATACCTTACAAGCTTGTAAAGAAACAGGCGTGCCCCTGGTGTTTTTTGACAACGTGTACATGTATGGCCCGGTAGCAGGCAAAATGACTGAAGAAACTCCCTTCAAGCCCAGCAGTAAAAAAGGTGTGGTGCGGGCTAAAACTGTGAATATGTTGCTGGACGCGGCACAAAGGGGTGATGTGAAGGCTTGTATTGCCCGAAGCGCCGATTTTTACGGGCTGTGCCAAGGCTTTAATAATTTTGGCCGATGATCCGGGTGCATTCAACCAAACCTGGCATTTGCCCAGCAAAAATCCGCCCCCTATTCCTACTGAATGGTTTATCAAAACGAAGCCCGCTACTGGTTTGATTCGAGCAAATTCGAGCAGAAATATGGTTTTCAACCGACCAGCTATGAAGATGGGATCAAGGAAACCGTCCAGTTTTTCAACTTGCGTAAAAACGTTTAGATAAAGCCATGAAAAGCAAACCCTGTTTTCAGGACATTTCGGGATTCAATGACAAATGGATCGTTGTTTTTGGACTGCCCATTGCAAGCTTAATGGTTTCAGTATTGTTATTTTCAGAAGCCTATGCTCAGCTTGATTGGCTATTCATTGGGGTTTGTATTCCTGTGTCCCTGATTTACACCGTTTTCTTTTGGTACGGGATGCGATGGATTTACAGTGAACTAAAATGGCGATATCCAGCCAATGAATACTTTGGGAAGCGGATGTTCTGGGTGTTTTTAGGCTTCAATATATTGTACCCTTCAATTAATTTCGGTGTAGGTGGAACGCTGCATCAATTGGGGATTGGTCATGAACGCAATCCCAATCCAATAGTAGTTTACATTACCTCACTGATTTTGTGTGCTTTGGTCATTACGCTTTATGAGGCCATTTCCTTCTACATACAATTGCAGCGCACCGTAGCAGAAAAAGCGCAACTGGAATGGCAAAACGTAGAATCACAGCTGGAAGGCCTGCGAAATCAGGTGAATCCACACTTCTTGTTCAATAGTCTGAACACACTGGCCTATCTGATTCCGGAGGATCCGGAAAGAGCTGTCAGGTTTTTACAGCAACTGAGCAATGTTTATCGATATGTGCTGGAAAGCAGGGAGTCCAAAATTATTCCACTAAGCAAGGAGTTGGAGTTTTTAGAAGCCTATGTCTTCCTATTAAAAGAGCGATTTGGAGACAATCTAAGGGTGGTGATCAAGGATTTAGCTGGAGATAAAAACCACTTCATCGTTCCGCTCAGCTTTCAGATGCTTTTTGAAAATGCCATTAAGCACAACGTTATTTCGGTTGAAAAACCACTAACTATAGAGGTTTTTGCTGAAAACGGGCATCTGATCGTGCGCAATAATTTGCAGAAAAAAAACCAGGTCATGGATTCCACCGGCGTAGGGTTGAACAACATCCGGGATCGATATCGGATGTTGACACATCAGGAAGTTGAAATAATTGCTTCACAACAATATTTCACCGTAGCCCTCCCAATCATAGAACACAACAAAGAAACCCCAGAATCAAACCAGACCTTAGTTCATACATCATAGTTCATACATCATACATCATACCTCCATGCGGACCCTAGTTATTGAAGACGAAATTCCAGCAGCCCGCCGGCTGAGTAAAATGGTGTTAACGGCCCGGCCCCAAGCCAATATATTGGAGACGCTGGATTCTGTGGAAAGCGCGGTGAGCTGGTTGCGCACTTTCCCTGCGCCGGATCTGATCTTTATGGATATTCAAATTGCGGATGGCTTAAGTTTTGATATTTTCAAACAAGTAGAGATCACCGCTCCGGTAGTCTTTACCACTGCTTTTGATCAATATGCGGTGCAGGCATTTAAGGTGAGCGCTGTGGATTATCTACTCAAACCGGTAGATCCAAAAGACCTTGAAACGGCCTTGCAAAAGTTTGAAAATCAAAGATTTAAACAACAGCCTTTAGACATCGAAGCACTTACTAAATTGATCAAAAAAGAAAACTATAAAGATCGTTTTTTGGTGAAAACCGGCCAACAGCTCAATTTTTTACCAACGGCAGACATTGCCTATTTTAGGTCTTCCGATGGCCTTACACAGGCACATTCCTTTTCCGGAAAGAAGTTTTTTGTGGAGCATACCCTGGAAGAACTTGAAAATCTGCTGGACCCCCGGGTATACTTTCGCATCAGCCGGGGACTAACGGTTCAGCTCGGATCGATACAAAAGATTCATCCTCATTTGAACGGCAGACTTAAGCTGGAACTCAGCCCCAATGCCCCTGAAGAAGTTTTTGTAAGCAGGGAACGTGCAGGTGATTTTAAAATCTGGCTGGGCGGATAATTGGGAGACTGATGGGCTTTTGGAAAACTTGTCGGTTCTTTGTCCGTACAATTTACAACATTTGCCGGCAAGCGCCCTTTAAGTATGTCCGATTTCAAGTTAACCTCCTTATTTGCCTTTTGGCTTTCTGCGGCCCTGATCGTAGCCAGTTCCGTCTTTTATTACCCGAAATGGACGAAGGAAAATTCTGAAGCTACCATCAGTTGGGACGTTTCGGGATATTATCTCTATTTGCCCGGTGCGCTCATCTACAAGGATTTAAAACAGTTGAAATGGTGGGAAGGGATTGATGCAAAGTATCATCCTGGGCCTGGCATGGGCCAGGCTTTTGCACACCCTTCAGGCAATTGGGTGATGAAATACCCCCTCGGACAAGCGCTCCAGTTTTTGCCCTGGTTTACAGTGGCTCACTTGCTGGCTGAGCCATTGGGTTATGCCGCAGATGGTTTTTCCAAGCCCTATCAGGCAGCCATCAGTTGGGGAAGCTTATTGATCGCCTTGCTGGGCTTGTGGTACCTGAGAAAAGTACTCAAAGTGTATTTTTCAGATCAGATTGTTGCGGTCGTTTTAATATTCCTGGTCTTCGGATCAAATTATCTGGAATATGCCGGGATTACCGGAGCAATGACCCATAATTGGTTATTTACACTCTATGCGATCCTGATATTCAGCACCATACAGTTTTATAAGCGTCCCGGTTATGCCAGTGCAGCCTTGATCGGATTACTGGTAGGATGGGCAACCATTACCCGACCTACCGAGATCATCGCCGCGATCATTCCATTGTTTTGGGGACTTAATTCATGGGCAGGGCTTAAAGACCGACTTGCTTTTTTTACCACCCATTTTGCAAAAATAGCTATAACAGGGCTCCTCGCAGGTGCGATGATCTTCTTACAACTGGCTTATTGGAAATACGCAGCGGGCGAATGGATCGTATACAGTTATCAGGGTCAGAGTTTTACCTGGTTCCCGCCCCATATTGAAGATGTACTCTGGAGCGCACGCGCCGGTTGGCTGGTCTATTCACCCATGATGCTCTTTGCCGTCATCGGCATTTTTATGCTGCGCAAACGCCTGCCCGACGTCTTTCCGGCTGTGTTTGCCTATTGCATGATCGCCCTTTACATTACCTCCGCCTGGGATATCTGGTGGTATGGTGGCAGTCTTGGGCAGCGTGCGATGGTTCAGGCTTATCCGTTGTGGGCTTTTGGTCTGGCTGCATTTATTCAATGGGCCCTTAGTCTCCCAACGCAAAAGATCTGGACGAGCACCTTGCGATGGGCATTGCTTGGGCTGGCCGCATTTTGTATCTACCTCAACCTCTGGTGGAGCCACCAGGCACATAAAGGCGGACTCTTTGTGGGGGAACAAATGACCCGCGCCTATATGTTAAAGGTTTTGGGGCGTTTTGATGTGGGCCGCGACCGTTTAAAATTGCTGGATACCCGGGAGGAATTCAATGGGCGTGAACGGCAGAATGTTCGGGAAATTTTCACTCAAAATTTTGAATCAGATACCACTGGTAACACTTCCACGGACTTGCCCATTTCCGGGACAAGATCTTTGGTTTTAAACAAGGAAAAGCAAGCATCCCCTGAATTTGATCTGCCCATTAAATCCGGCGAAACAGGCTGGGTACGTGCAATTTGCACTTTTCGTTGCGATCCAAGAGAAGGAGAGACCTGGAGAATGGCCCAATTTGTACTACGTTTCCGAATGGGTGATAAAATCGTGAAAGACCGTTTGATTCGACTCCAGCGGCACGTGGACGGGAGCGAAACCAGGTTGATTTTCTTTGATACCAGCATTCCGGACCTGCCTTTTGATCGGGTATCTATGATCTTTTGGAATGCCGAGAGTGATAAAACACTACGAATCGATGATCTGAAGGCAGAGGTGTTTGAATGATTTAAGCATCCATTTTATCGCATGAACGATTGGCTATTGTGGACCCGGCATCGGGTGGACAACCGTTGTGGCCACTACCAATGCGGCATTTTCCCGCCCGGAGTTGTAAACCATGTTCAGTACGGTAAAAACATACAAAGTTTGGTCGTTTACCAAAGCTATTATCAGTTTTTGCCCTTTGGCCGCCTCCA
>JBILHS010000089.1:0-24918 GCA_044350425.1 Saprospiraceae bacterium
GGCCAGTTTACACAGGATCATGGCGGCACCAAGCCCCTGGCGCTTTCTGCCGTGACAGAATATACCAATTTTGTGAGCGCCGCTTTTGAGCGGGATATTGACGTCCGGCTTCAACTGACCTCCGCTACACAGTATGTGATGTTTACAGATCCCAATACAGATCCTTTTGATGGGCCCGGGAATGCGGATTACATGGCGCAAAACACTTCTGTTCTCAACCAATACACCAACTTCAACTCCCACGATCTGGGCCACGTTTATATCCGTGGCGGTGGCGGGGTAGCCGGAGCGATCGGCAATGCCTGTGGTTTGAATAAGGCGCAGGGATGTTCTGCGGGTAGTTTGACGAGTCCCGGATCCATGGATTATGGCGACCGTTTTCTATTTGTGGTCGGCCAGGAGGTAGGCCACCAGTTGGGCGGCGGACATACCTGGAGCCACTGCGGCGCCGGGGGCAACGACCAGCGCACCGGGCAAACGGCTTACGAACCCGGCAGTGGAAGCACCATTATGTCGTACGTAGGTGGCTGTGGCTCGGATAATATCCAGTTCAGCGGCGACCTGTATTACCACGGTGGAAGCATCGAGGAGATCAAAACCTACACGACCTTCATCGGTACCTGCGGCTCCTGGATCGTAACTTCCAACAATCCACCGGTGGTGACCTTGCCGTATGTGGACAATTTCAACATCCCGATCTCGACCGCTTTTGAGTTGAATGGCGCTGCTACAGATCCCGATGGTGACCCACTTACGTATTCCTGGGAAGGCATTGACGTCGGCCCGGAAACGCCGCTTGGAGAACCACAGGGCAATACCGCCATTTTTCGGAGCTGGCCTGCCGTGGACGTCAGCAACCGTATTTTTCCAAAACTCAGCACCATTCTGAGCAATGGTTTTAACCCGGCAGAACAACTTCCGACCTATACCCGTGACCTGACTTTCCGCCTGACTGCCCGCGACAACAAACCAGACGGCGGCGGCGTAGGCTGGGCGGATGTGGCCTTTAAAGCAGTGGAAGTGGCCGGACCGTTTTTGGTACTCTCACCCAATGCTTCTAATGCCATCTGGCGGGTAGGCGAACTGACCGAGGTGAAATGGGACGTGGCCAACACCAACGCAGTGCCTGTCAATTGTCAACGGGTAAATATCCGTTTGAGCAAAGATGGTGGTCAGACTTACCCGATCACATTGTCTGCCAATACAGAAAACGATGGCAGTCAATATGTGCTGGTTCCCAATGAGTTGACCAGCCTTGCCCGGGTTCGGGTGGAAGCTGCCGACAATGTATTTTTTGACCTTTCCAATGCCAATTTCAAGATCCAGAATCCGGTACAGCCTTCGCTGACCCTGGGTCTAACGACCGATGGCGGCACGATCTGTCTGCCGAGTGATTTCACCACGGATGTGGTTACGGCTGCAGTGCTTGGCTACAGCACTCCGGTTTCTCTGGATCTTTTGGGCGTGCTGCCTCCGGGAGCTACCGCGAGTTTCAGCGCAACCAATCTGAACCCGGGCGAAACCAGCACCCTGAACATTAATCTGGGATCTGTAGCGGTAGAAGGAAATTTTGATGTCACGATCCGGGCAATTTCCGGCACGGATACCCTGCTTCGTCCGGTTGCGCTGTTGTTGCGCCGCAATGATTTCACAGGTTTTTCACTTCAAGCGCCCGCCAATGGACTGACCGAACAGGCCCTGACTCAAATCCTGCGTTGGAACAAAGGCCTGGATGCCGACAACTACGACCTGCAGTTTTCAGACAGCCCAGCCTTCAGCACCATCCTGGCATCGACAAACTCCACGACGCTGGACTCCTTTAAGATCAGTTTCTTGCTGGAAAAAGGAAAGGCCTATTACTGGCGCGTTCGTCCGGTCAATGAGTGTGGCGCCAACGCCTGGTCGGAGCCGTTTTTCTTTTCCACGTTTGCTGAAAACTGCCTGAGCTTCACTGCCAACGACCTTCCCAAAAACATCTCCACCAATGGTACCCCTACCATAGAATCTCAGATCAATGTCTTGCAGGGAGGAACCATCAGCGATCTGGTGGTGAGTAATATCAATGGCTATCACGAATACTTCAAAGATCTGGAAGCGCACCTCATCAGCCCGCAAGGCACCGATGTATTGCTTTGGAAAGATCGTTGCGGCAATTTCAACGGCGGGTTCAACTATGGGCTTTCAGACGCCTCCCCGAGTGGTTTTGCATGTCCACCGCCAACCGATGGAAGCATCCACAAGCCTCAGAATCCGCTGGCGCCGATCATTGGCCAGAATTCTGCAGGCACCTGGACACTGCGTATCAAGGATAAAGTATCCGGCTCGGGCGGCACCCTGTCTGTGTTCAAACTTCAGTTTTGTCAGTCGTTGGTGATCCAGCCGCCTTATCTGGTGACCAACATCGTGATGCCTTTGCCCAGCGGCACCAACCGGGCCATTACCCCTGATTTCTTGCTGGTAGAGGATCCGAATAACCTACATGCACAGCTTATTTACACCATAACGACCGTGCCTGAACGTGGCATCATCACCAAAGATGGTCAGGGCGAGTTAAAGCCCGGCGATCAATTCACCCAAGCTGATATTGACGGAGGCCTGATCCGGTTCTTCGATTACGGGCTAGGCACCGACCCGGATGGATTCCATTTTGTGGTAACGGATGGAGAAGGCGGATTCTTTGGCACGCCAAAGTTTGTGGCCCAGCCCTTGGTTGGCACTCAAAATCCGGACCTCAAAGCGATCGATTTTTCTGTTTTCCCTAATCCGGCGGGCAGTTCTGTTTGGGTAGCTTTTGGTCAGAGCCTGGAATCGGCGGCACAAGTGAGCCTTTTCAACATGGCCGGACAACTGATCCATACTGAAAACATGGCATCCGGACAGGAGCGTCTGCAGGTTCAGCTGGCGCATTTGCCCCGGGGTATTTATGCAGTTCGGGTAGAGACTGAGGGCGGTGTTGGGGTGCGGAAACTGGTGGTGGAGTAAGGCAACCTTGTAGAAAGGCAAAAGAACAATTTCTGAGAGATAAAAATGCGCGGGGCATGCCATTTGGCATGCCCCGCGGCAATTTTGGATATCTGCGCAGCCTCAAAACTTAAACCCAACCCTGTACGACAAAAGCAGTTGATTCCGATCAGCTCCAGAGAACATCCGGGCATATTCACAGTCTAGTTCACCGAAGAATCGCCAGATGATCGGATGCTGGACGGAAGCGCCCAGTTTTGCGCCTAATTTGCCGTATGACTTACTACCTCCGTAAGGTTCCCACCAGCCTCCACCGCCACTAAAATAATAATAATGCTCTACTTTGTATCCGACCACATTGTAGCGAATTCCACCCTTTACCCTGGCGGAGATTGACCCTTTTGAAAAGCGATAGCCAATTTCGGAGGTAATAGTTTTTTGTTCCCGCCACATAATTGTATTATTTTCAAATCTTGAAGGCCAATCAGTCGGGAGATAGTGAAAATAACTGCGGGTATAACTCAAGCCGATGGATAGATTATTATCAAGAACCCGCGTGTAGAGAAGCGAAATATTTTTTCCACTATTTAAACTTGATAATTTAAATGCTGTGGTGTCAAAGAATTCTCCTGCACTAAAATAACCTAGGCTTGCTTCGTTTTTGTAGCTTTTTTGGGCAGTACACAATGATGTCATACTTAGAAATGTCAAACATATTAGGATGTTTTTCATATCAATTTGTTTTTACAAACCGCTCTGTTATAGTTTCATAGCCAAGATTTACAGCTACAAAATAAGTGCCTTTTTTGTTAGCATGATTATTTACTTTATCCACCTAGCGAATCTGTACCCAATTCCAAGACCAACAAACAAACCTGTACCCGTTGATTCATACTCTGCCATTGGTTGTATTACCCCTTTATATTGATAATTTAAGTACATTTTCTGATACGGTTTGAAGGCATACACACCTTGGACGGACAGGCCTATATCAAGTCGTTTCCAAAATACAAAACCAGTTCGAAATCCCAAAGACGGTACTATTTGAGTGGTATTCATGGGCTCTGCTCGCATCGGCTCTAACTCAAAATAATTAGGGCCATTAATTGGGAGTCCATCTCCCCAATACTCCACTCCTGTTTTTCGAGACCACTGTAATCCTGCTTCAGCAAAAGGCTTGAAGTACCATTTTTTACCTCTTTTTGTCAATAAATAGGCAAGGCCTGCATCAATCCTTCTTAAATCAACACCCTGACAAAAGCCTTTAGCCGATAGTTCGCCTCCTCCTGCAATCACCCCTCCACGTTCAAAGTAGATCAATGTACAGCCATTAAACTTCGAGTAAGAGGATACTATTGAATATCTTTTGTTTTTCATGAAATGTTCATAAGAAAAACTAAAAGAGTTGTCGGTTCCTTGATCCCCATTTACTCCGTTTATCAATGGCACAACTGCAGTAGTTTTTGAATAAATATGCAAATAAGATGCTGTTATTAATTGACCATTAATATTATTAATACTGCTTAAAAAAAGGTATGCTAGAATAACAGTTTTTTTCATTTCCAGACAAATTAACCTATTCCAGCACCGGAATGGTATTCTAAAAAGTACAGTTCCGGTACTGGGATAGGTAAGGTGAAATTGATTGAAAAATTACGGAAGTACCAGTCGCGGCTTGCCAGCATGTCCCCATCCTCGCCATGTTCCGTTTACTTTAATTCCCAGCCCGGCAGAAAGTTGGCCGGGTTTCACAAATACATTTGGAACCTCTGTAATAATGTGGGCAACCGAGGTAGGAAATGTACCTTCGCCTAAACAGTAACTACCGCTTGCGGTAACGTCAACACAACTTCTACCTGTTGGCCCATTCACTTCTCTTATGTAAGTACCACTCAGATTTGCACATGCACCTTGATTATAGGCTGGTTTCCACCCCAAAATTGCTCCGCGCCACCTTAGATACTTCACCTTACTGCCAACTTGGCCAGTAATTACCCAGATAGAGCCGTCCAACTTCCACCTTTGGCTACCCTGATCGAAGATAAAGGTTTCTCCCAACGATTTTTTATCTCCACACTTCACAACGAAGGACTTGATGAACTGGCAGGCAACTTCCCCACTGTTTTTGTAGAGCCACTGACAGGTGACCGTACCATTGGAACTGAAAGTTTTGGTTACCGGGTTTGCAGTAGATGTCGAGCCGTCGCTGAATATCCATTTTAGGTTGAACGTATTGTTGGGGTCTCCGGGAACGTATCCGGGCAACTCGAAACGAATCTGACCATTGGAAAGGTATGTAATGGTGAAATTTTCTACGCTGCACACAAGAGGGCTTGCCACGTTCAGCGTATCTTTTGGGCCTGAGCCTTTGTCCACAATAACCTTGAGGGTTTCATTCTGGCTAAACGTACTATTTGGATTTTGCCCTGTGGACGAGGTGTTGTCCGAATAAACCCATTTGAAAGCGGCCGAGCCTGCCGTTGATTCAACCAAGGACATATTGCCGATGGTAAATTTGCCGTCAGTCCCTTGGGCAGAAGTGAAGCGCGGAATTGAAATGTTCTTTTCGGCATTGATGCTCTCGTTTGTATTGAACGTGAAATACTTGTCCCAACCTTCGCGGGCATCGCTGGTGACAATTAGGTTGAACGACTCGAGAAGCGATTCAAAGGATTGGGATTTGATGGCATCGTAGAGCGTCCAATCGTTGTTGAGTACAATCGCCATGCCGCCATTGTCATAGTATTTGTAGATTCTGTTCCCAACGTGAACGGCGCGGTCTGAGTTGAGCGCAGTCTTCCAAAATGGGAAAATGACAATGGAGTTGATGTTATCGTCGCCGTTGTCGAGTGCGGCGTTGATTACGGTCTCTTCCGCTTTTCTGGCAGAAGTGTAGCCGCCAATCGCCTGTTCTTTGAGCAGGCAAACAGGGTAGTCGGTCAAATTGGGAAGGTACTCAGCGTTTACGTTGATGCCCAATGAAGTGTAGGCACTCCTCACCTGTGCAGTGTCGGCCTCCTTTGCCTCCAGTGACATTGTGAATGCAGAAAGGTCTGCGAAAGAATCGAAGTGGAGCATACCATGGGTGACGGTCGGGGTCACTTCGCCCCTGTCCAGCACGGAAGCGTTGGATAGGCTTTCGGGGAATTGCCCTATTTCCTTCTTGCAACCCGTCATGCCTGCGAAGAAGAAAAGGCAACTTAAGATGCCTGAGAATGCGATTTTGATTCTTGCCTTGTTCAAGGCTTGCTGATTAAATATCATAATTGGTAAGGTTTTGCTCCTTTTGGAGTGGGTTAATGATTCCTCAAAAATTCGGCGGTTGAGGATTCCACCGTTATGCTGAATGAACCAGATTGCGGTGCCCAAGTCGAAGGCTGGTTTTTGGTTATCGAAAGCCGATATACTTGCCTTGATTGGTATTTTTTAGCTTTCTGGTTCATGCTAACTGTGTGCTTCCGCGCGAGCGTGCGTTGGGCATGGTATTGAGGAGATTCTCGCGAGCGGGGGAAGTATGTGAAAGAGAAATAAAACCTGCATATTCTGAAGCCTCGAAAAGGGCAGGGCAAGCCCAGCAAAGAACTTGCCCTGCAATCACGACCAACTGCAATTTCTTACGTCAGGCCTACTTTCTACTCGCTCAGTCATTTATTCGTGTATGAAATTCTCCACCGGAGAAAACGATACTATCCGGAGCGTTCAAACTACCTTTAATGTCGGGCCAGACTATAAGATTGAACCGGCCTATTATTTCCTCTTTCTTGCTGTCGAATTCTGTGATCTCAAGATAACTGGTTGAATCCTGCGGCGAAGGCAAATAGCTATCGTACAACTGGTCCAGATACCCATTTGTATAAAAACACCATATAAGCGAATCACTCTGTGATGCATTAAAGGTGGGTGATAAATAGTATTGCCCCCCAACACGAGGAACCTTATAAAAGCCAAGTGTCTCAAGTATCACATCATTCTTGTCAAGGGTGTTAATGATAATTTCTACTTTTGAATCATCGCTGTTACTCTTTGTGGCCCGTATTTTGGCCGACCAAGGGGCACCGTTTTTTTGAGCAGAGATTGTCCCCCAGTAATAATCGTCATCCTTGCGGCAAGAAAAAAAGGCAATGATTGCCAGTATCAGCAGCAACATTTTGGCGTAACGCATAGTATTTTTAATGAAGAATAATTAGTTTGCGGGTTTCATACAAGCCTTTCGACCTAATCCGGATAAGGTAGGCGCCATCCGGCAAATGGCTGGTATTGAGGTCAAACCCTGAGCGATCTTCTGGATTCAAGGTAAAAGTATGTAATCCGTAAAAATTTCCCAACACCGAGACCAACTCGAAGGAATAATCGTCTTGCGGTTGTGTATTCGGAATAAGTATGCTGACATGGCTATCGGCTGGGTTGGGATTTATCGAAAATTCAGCACCTTTCTCATTGGCAGCGGTATTAAGAGCTGGCCTTTCGCCATCGCCGTCACAATCGGGGCTTTCCAATGGCAACACGGGTATATCCCAATACGTAACATACATCTGGCCTGTTCCAGAAATGACAACCAGTTTTATGAATACTACAACCCCCACCTCAAATGGAGTTGGCACTGGGACTGTAGCATTATCCATTGTGCTAAGTGGCGTTGGGTTATAATTAATTCCATCACTGCTGATTTGCCACAAATAGGTGTACGGGCCGGAGCCTCCACCGGAGGCTTGTGCCACAAGCTGAATAGGGATACCGAGTGAGATACACCAGTGGCTGTCACCATAAATAATTGCACGCAGATCATTCGATGACCTAAAATCCCCAACAATACAGGCTTGTTCTCTTAGCTTTTTGGCGTTGTTTCTTTCAATAATCCCTGAGGAAGTACTATTCAACCCAGTGGGGCGGCCGCGGTATTCTACATCTGGGTTTGAGAAATGTGGAATCCTTTTTTTCTTTTTCACCCCAGACTCCATAATAGTGTTAAAGTTTCTTTTGAAAAAACTCAGATCGAACTCATGTGGTCGCTCAAAGTCAGGCTCACAACCTCCATTAAGATTCCCGAAACTGTGTTTGCAGCCGAACAGATGGGCCAGCTCGTGGACGAACGTCATCCTTGATGCTGCGGCATCCGCTTCCACAATGGCAAAAGATAATAAATCTCCAGGCCCACAGCTGGGTGCAAGGCCGTAAACGGTGCCGCCACTCATGCTGTAATCTCCGTCAGTAAGCAACATCACACAGTCAGCAGACAGGCCGTTTCGTAGCGAAATCGCGGTGGTATTTGTTCTTAGAATCAATAAATCAGCGTTAATGTCTCCGCTCTCCGTAAAGTCCGAAAGCAACGCTTTGCCCGCTAATTTAAATGTCAGCTCGGAAGAGGTAACGGCGCTGTTACGGAGGGCCTGATTTGATTGGGCGATTAACCCAGATATGTACGTGGAAATATTGTCAATATCTTCTTCCGCGTTACTGGTATAGAGTACCAAAACTTTTACATCACAATTTTCCCCACGATCAGAAGCAATTTGTGTCGTCTCTTCCGGAATAACTTCTGTTGGGCTCCCCAGTATGTTATAGCCACAAATTGCGGCATCCTCCTCTTCCAATTCGACCAATATATAGTCATCGTCTCCTAAGGGTCGGATGAAAAAATCTCTTTCTTCAATGTTAAAATACCCGGACAGTTCGCCATCTTTAAATTGGAGTGAGGCATATCCGAGTGAATCAGTGAGATCACCATACCATGTAATATCGCCTGGTGAGGGTGACCAGACATACCTGGCATGGTACGAATAAGTTAGAGCATCACCAGGCACTTGAAGTTCCAGTTTCTGGTCTGCTACTTGTTGTGCGAAATCATTTAACTGGAGAAACCAGATTGACTTTGTCATATCTGAAAACTCGGACTTCTCAAATCTGAAAGTCTGGCTTACATTTAAATCATTTTTTGTTTTATTTAAAGTTTGGAAAAAATCTTGCTGAGCAAGGAGGTTCGCTGAGCAAAAAAACTGGAAAGCAATGAAAAATAAAAAAATTGACACGTCCTGGCTTTTTTTTGACATAATTTAGGTGTTGGTGATTTATTAGAAACGATTTAATGGCTCGAGGGTAGCGGCAGGTGAATGGGCGGGGAGCTTACAGAAAGATGTAATACCTCTGAATCTTAAAAAATTGGCTCATCTTAAAATTAGTTTATTTAAAGGAAATTGTGTGTTCCAAAGGTCATTGCTTCTTCTATTCAACTCAAAAGGACAACATCGGACAATATGGAAGAACATCGGACTGCATCCATGAATTTCAGGCTATTTCGGAGCATGAGCATTTTTTGCCTCCCCTGCAAAAACGTCCTCACATTGCAACTCGCGCAACACCCTTTCCCAGATCAGCGGGGGTATAGGCTTTTTGCCCCATTCGATGCCGAGCGTTTGCATGTAGCGGCTGAGGGTTTTCGGGTGGATTTGAAGTTCTCTTGCGAGGTCCTTTTTACTTTTAAATGGTTTAATCATGGATAAAGCGCGTATTCAGAGTTTATAAATGTCCCTTCGATTCTCCTGTTCTGGAGAAGGTTGCTTTTTCACCCCCACCCAATCACTCCACAAAGGTTTAAATCCTCCACCCCAAAAAACTATAACACTTTTTCGACGTTATTCCCGAGGTTTTTTACGGGATGCGCCAATCGCTGTATCTTCGCCAATTCATCCCGGAATTTGAAAATCAAAGGCACACTACCATTCAAATATGAACAACAAACTCAAAATACTACTGCTCTCCCCCTTCTTCGTGCTTTCGTTTGCGCAGGCGCAGGCCAACTATTTCGACATCGCGAAGAACATGGAGATCTTCGCCAATGCCTACCGGGAGGTGAACCACTCTTATGTGGATGCACTCGACCCCAATCAGGTGATGCGCCGGGGCATGGACGCCATGTTGGAAGGACTGGATCCATTCACCAACTACATTTCTGAGACCGATATTGAAGGCTACCGCATTCAGGTAGATGGCAAATACAATGGCTTAGGCGCCACCGGCGAGCGTGTAGGCGACTATGTGGTGCTGGTGGAGATCATTGAAAACAGTCCGGCAAACAAGGCTGGTCTGAAAGTCGGGGATGCCCTGATCAGCATTGATGGTCAGAGCGCCAAAGGCCGTACCGAGCAGGAAGTACAGGATTTCCTCCGCGGATTTCCCGGCACCAAAACCAACCTGGTGATCCGTCGCCCGGGAGAAGCCAAGGACCTGAAGATCACACTCGAGCGCGGCGAAGTCATCATCCCCAATGTGCCGCACTCCGGTCTGGTGGCTGATGGGATCGGGTACGTCAACCTGACCACTTTTACAGAAAATGCCGCACAGAATGTAGCGGATGCCCTGACGACCCTCAAACAGAAAAACCCGGGCTTGAAAGGCCTGATCCTGGATCTGCGCAGCAATGGCGGTGGCCTTCTGAACGAAGCCGTCAACCTGGTGAATGTATTTGTGCCCAGAGGAGAGCTCGTAGCGAGTACCCGCGGGAAAGTGCCTGAGTGGGACCTCAACCTGCGCACACAAGGCTCGCCAACGGATAAGGAGATTCCTGTGGTGGTGTTGATGAATAAAATGAGTGCTTCGGCCAGCGAGGTGACTGCAGGCGCACTGCAGGATCTGGATCGCGCCGTGGTAATGGGACAGCTCAGCTACGGTAAAGGCCTGGTGCAAAACACCAAAGAGCTGGGCTACAATGCCCGCATCAAACTGACTACCGCCAAGTATTACGTTCCATCGGGTCGTTGCATCCAATCGGTGCGTTACAAGGATGGGGTGCCTGTAGATATTCCGGAAGCAGAGCGGGCACAGTTCAAAACCCGCAATGGCCGCATTGTACTGGATGGCGGTGGCATCAAACCAGACATCTTTTTACCCCATGACACCGCCATGGGTGTCGTGAAGGCGTTGCTGGATCAGAACATCATTTTTGATTTTGCCACCCAGTTTGCACAGAACCGGCCGTCCATAGATTCTATTGAGATCTTTCAGTTTACGGATTTCGATGGTTTTACGAAATTCGTACAGTCCAAAAACTTTGATTATCAGAGCCATTCAGAGAAAAAGCTCGCTGAATTGCGTGAGGTAGCTACCCGCGAAAAATGGCCGCTGGATGCAGAGATACAAGCTTTGGAAACTAAGATCAAGGCGGAGAAAAAAGCCGAACTCGCCAAACAAAAGGACCTGATCCTCCATGAGATCGAGCAGGAAATTGTAGGCCGTTACTACTTCCATCGCGGAAAAGTGCGGAAAAACCTGGTAAACGACCCGGAAGTTAAAGAAGCCGTCAAATTGCTCAATGATAAGGTCCGGTATAATACGATCCTATCAGGAAAATAGGGTTAAATGTGGTCAATATTATGAATGTGGTCAATGTGGTCAATGGAAGAAGGTGGCCAATACTGCCCGGTCGAGCCCAAATCACATTGACCACATTAGCCACATTGACCTCATTTAAATTGTTAAGGTTTTCTGAAAAAAAGGTTTGATTCAGATAAACCCTTTACTTTTGAATCAGTTTACAATTAAGACATTTTTTCACTTTAAAAATCACTCACTTTTTCACTCATGAAAAAAGCAATTTTTTTCTTCGCCTTCTTCCTGACTGTTGGTATCGTTTCTGCTGACGCTCAATGTGCATCTGCTGGTAAAGCTTGCTGCGCAGGCAAAGCTGCAAAAGCGGCTTCATCTGATGCAAGCATCGAAAAGCGTCAGGCTGAAGACGGTTCCATCGCCTATGTTCGTAAAGAAGCTGATGCTCAGGGTAGCGTCAAGTTTGTAAGTGTACAATATGACGAAGCTTCTAATGCTTTCGTAAATGTAGCTCCAAAAACTGCTACTGCTGGTGCAACAGAAGGTATGGCTAAAAAGTCTTGCTCTCCTGCTGAAATGAAATCCTGCTCTCCTTCTGAAAAGAAAGCTTGCGCGGGTGGTGCTGCTGCAGGTGGCAAATCCTGCTGCGCTAAACCAGGTGCTGCTGCCACTGAAAAGAAAGCTGAGCAGTAATTATTACGGTTCAACGCTACAAAAAAGCCGTCCGGAGATTCTCCGGACGGCTTTTTTTATATCCCCAAATGAACGTTCAACCTAAAACTTGAACTCAAACACTTGCAACTTTTCACTTTAAACTTGCAACTAGAAAGCTTGCAACTAAAAAACTTGCAACTAAAAGCTGGTTACTTTAAGCTCCCCAAACCAGTAATCTCCCGTACTTCCCGGAGCGTCTGTTGCGCGCGTTTGCGTATTTCTGCACTGGACTCCTGGATCTGACTCTTCACGTTCTTCTTATCGGCCAGTAATTCGATCAGGCGTTCACGGAACGGGTTGACCAGTCCCACAACGGCATTGGCTACACCTTCTTTCAGGTCGCTGTAACGAAGTGCATTGGCCAGGTAATCTGCCATCAACGAATCGTGTACATGCATTTCATTGCAGGCCCGAAGTAGCTCGAAAAGGTTTTTCACCCCGGCGCTCATTTCTCCTGCCACGGCTTCACCGGTATCCGTCACGGCTGATTTGATTTGCTTCCGGATACGGTCTTCTTCGCCAAAAAGATTGATATAGTGCTTTTCGCCGAGGCTTTTGCTCATCTTTTTGTTGGGATCGGCAGGCGAAAGGATCTTAGGTGTATCGGTAAAAAGGGGCTCCGGATGCACAAAATATTCTTTCCCGAATTGGTGGTTGAAACGCTGTGCAATGTTCCGCGAAAGCTCCAGGTGTTGCTCCTGGTCCTTGCCTACCGGAACGTAGTCCGCATGATAAATGAGAATGTCAGCCGCCTGCAATACCGGATAAGCGAACAGGCCCAGACTCACGAATGCGTCTTTGTCTGTTTCGCGAAGTTGCTCGGTCTTGTCTTTGAACTGGGTCATGCGGGTCAGTTCGCCATAGCTGGTGGTGCAGCCCAGCACCCAGGACAGTTCGACGTGTTCGGGGACCAGGCTCTGGATAAACAGATTTTCAGGCTTGATGCCGCAGGCCAGGAGGTAAAAAACCATTTGCCAGGTGTTCTCACGAAGCTGCTCAGGCTTATAAGGCATGGTCATGGAGTGGTAGTCCACTACGCCGTAATAGCATTTGTATTCCTCCTGCAGGCGCACCCAGTTTTGGACCGCGCCAAAATAGTTGCCAAGATGGAGGTCGCCCGTAGGCTGTACGCAAGAGAGAACGGTTTTCATGTCCAATGAGTGATTGAGCAAATGAGTGATGGTGTCAAAGAGGTCCGTGTATGCTTAAATATGGGCGATCACAGAGATCTCGATGTTCACAAACTTCGGTAGTTCGGACACCTGAACCAGTTCGCGGGCTGGTGCGAATGCTGGTTTGAAGTATTCACCATACACTACGTTGATCCGGCCAAAAAGGTTCATGTCCTTGACAAAAACTGAGGCTTTGATCACTTTTTCAAGGGAGCTGCCGGCTGCTTCGAGGATGGCCTGCACGTTTTGAAGTACCCGGTGGGTTTCAGTTTCGATATCGTCCAGCACCAGTTCATTGGTAGCGGGGTCAATAGCGATCTGGCCCGAGGCGAACACCATACCGTTGAATACAACAGCCTGATTGTAAGGCCCGATGGGCAGTGGGGCGGTAGGAGTGTTGATGATTTGCTTCATGTTGATGATTTGCTTGTGTGGTGATTTGGGGATTTGTGGCGCCCAAGCATGGTATTTGTTTCCATGGAGTAAGGAGTATATGCCAGGCTTAGGCCAAACAAATCCCCAAATCACCACATAAACAAATCCACATACACCCCTATCCCCAACAGAAAAAGCCCCATAGATCCCTCACGGGATTGGAGCCTCCTCAATTGCCTGCTAAAAAGAGGCGGGACTATTCTTCAGCTGCTGCTCGGGCTTTGCCGGGCACCAAAACCTGACCGCGATAGAACAGGTCACCATCCACGGTATAAGCGTGGTGGAACATGTGAACTTCGCCAGTAGTCTTGCAAGTGCCGAGTGTAGGCATTAATGCGTGATCGTGTGTGCGGCGAGCGCGCTTGCGGCGCTTGGAGTGCCGCCATTTTGGATTTGGCATGACGCTGTATTCCTTTATTCACCTGCCAACCGGCAGGAGGATTGTTTTTCGCACTTAAAAGGCGCTCCAAACAACCGGTTGTGATTCAATTAATTATCGCTATTCAAGTCCTTCAGGCTGTCCCAAATTGAATTGGTATTTCCTTCGTCTGATTCTGATTTTAAGTGCTTTAGCACTTCAAAATTGCAAGGCGGCGGTTCGTCGTTCTCGCAATCGTAGACATTGGTAATGGGCAGTGCAAGTACTACAAATTCGTAGAGGTACTTTGCCACATTAAAAACCGATGCGTCGCGGGGGATAAAAATCACCTCGTCTTCGTCCAGTTCCAGGTCTTCTTCCCCGAATTTCACAATGAGCTGTCGTTCATCCTCAATCGGAAGATTAATAGTGGCAGTGCATCGGTCGCATTCAGATTTTACGAAACCCTCCATGGTAAAATCGAAGAGCATCATATCCGGCCGTTTGTCCAGTTCGAGTTCAAAAAGAACTTTGCCTTGTTCAACAGGCGAATCCTCGAACTGAGCGAAAAAATCGCTGTCAATTTCAAATTTGAAATGATGTACGCCAGTTTTTAACCCTTGAATGGGTAAAGCGTACGAAACAAAAGCGTCCATTGACTAGGATGTTTTTCAAAACGGGCGGCAAAAGTATGAACTCTTATCTTTTTGGCAAAGGAAAGTTGAAAACTATTTCGTGCCAGAGCAAAAAATATCTGCCGGGGCTCAAAAGCCAAAGTATAGGCAGGGTGAATTATTGCAATAATTTGGAATTTAATTTTGAAAAGTGTAATTTAATTTACTATTTTTGCATCACAAATGGTTATCATTAGCAAAGGCATATTGAGGGATTTTGGTGCAGAGCATCCCCAGGCCATCAACGCACTGAACGATTGGTATTCCCTTGTGAAAGAGGCTGATTGGGGTGCTCCCGGGGAAGTCCGGCAAATGTTCAACTCGGTAGATTATGTTGGGAATGATCGCTTTGTATTTAACATTCGGGGTAATCGTTATCGCCTGGTTGTTATGATTTTCTTTGATATACGCACCGTTTTTATTCGCTTTGTTGGCACACACGCTGAATATGACCAAGTGGATGTTACCACAATATAAATAAATATGCAGTACAAAATCAATTCCGAAGCCGAATACAGGGAAGTCATGGATCGTGTAGCAATGTACCTGAGCAAGTCTACTGCACAAGGCGGCTTTCAGTCGCTTACCCCATCAGAGAAAGAAACATTGCAGCATCTCTCGCTCCTTGCTGAGGCCTGGGAAGACGGAATTCCGCTCATGCCTATCCGTAAGCCGAAAACACTGGTAGAAATGCTGGAACTAAAAATGTACGAGCGCAGGCTCAAGCAAAAGGAACTTGCCGAATTGCTTGGAATCTCTGCGACCCGGCTCTCAGAAGTGATGCAAGGCAAGCGAAAAGTGAATATAGATCTGGCCAAACGGCTCCATTCTGTTTTGAAAATTGACGCGGAGTTTATTTTGGAACAGGCTTGAGCTCTTCTTTCAAAAACTTACCCGTCCAGCTCCCTTCAACCATAGCAACCTCCTCTGGCGTCCCCGCAGCCACGATCCTTCCGCCCCGAAAACCGCCTTCCGGACCTACGTCGATGACGTGGTCGGCCATTTTGACCACATCAAGGTTGTGCTCAATGACGATGACCGTGTTTCCTTTTTCCACCAGTTTGTTCAGTACGGAGAGCAATTGACGGATGTCCTCGAAATGCAGACCCGTGGTGGGTTCGTCCAGAATGTAGATCGTGCGACCGGTGTCTTTTTTGGAAAGTTCTTCAGCAAGTTTAACCCGTTGTGCTTCGCCACCGGAAAGGGTCGTCGCCTGCTGTCCGAGGGTGATGTATCCCAGTCCAACATCCTGCAGGGTCTTGATCCTCCGATAGATGTTCGGAATGGGCTGGAAAAACTCTGCAGCTTCGTTGATGGTCATGTCCAGCACGTCGCTGATGCTTTTGCCTTTATACAGCACCTCCAGGGTTTCGCGGTTGTAGCGGCGGCCCTGACAGCGTTCGCAGTGCACCTGCACGTCCGGAAGGAAGTTCATCTCAATGGTGCGCAAACCCGCGCCTTCACAAACATCACAGCGCCCTCCCTTCACATTGAAAGAAAAACGGCCGTTGGCATAGCCTCGGATCTTGGCTTCCGGCGTATCTGCGAAAAGCTTCCGGATGTCACCAAACACGTTGGTATAGGTAGCAGGGTTGCTGCGTGGCGTACGGCCAATGGCACTCTGATCGATCTCAATCACCTTATCCAGGTGATCCAAACCGTTGATCTTCTCATACTTAAGCGGGCGCTTTAAGCTGTTGTGAAAGTGGCTTTGCAGGATGGGGTACAGCGTCTCATTGATCAACGAAGATTTGCCCGAACCACTTACGCCGGTGATGCAAATGAACGTGCCCAGTGGGATGCGTAGGCTTACATTTTTCAGGTTGTGTCCGGTGCAACCTTCCAGTTCCAGCCATTGGTCAGTGCCGGGTCGGCGGACTTCCGGAATATCGAGTTTGGAGCGCCCCGCGAGGTAGTCGGAGGTAGCCGTAGGGTTTTTCAAAAAATCGGCCGGCTTCCCGATATCCACAATCTGGCCACCGTGTTTTCCCGCACCAGGCCCGAGGTCTATGAGGTAGTCGGATTCCAGCATGATGTCCCGGTCATGTTCTACCACCAGGACAGTATTTCCAATGTCGCGCAGGTTTTTAAGCGCGGTGATCAGTCGGTGGTTGTCGCGCTGGTGCAAGCCAATGCTGGGCTCATCCAGGATATACGTGATGCCTGTAAGCTGAGAGCCGATCTGGGTAGCCAGTCGGATGCGCTGGCCTTCGCCCCCGGATAGGGAGCGTGCCGGGCGGTTGAGTGCCAGATAATCCAGGCCCACCTGCAGGAGAAATTTCAGTCGGAAGCGGATCTCTTTCAATACATCCTTGGCGATGGCACGCTGCCGTTCGCTCAGTTGTTCGTCCACGTGCTCCAGGGCGCTATGCAGTTCAGCCAGGTCCATTTTAGCCAATTCTGCGATGTTGCGTTCGGCGATCTTAAACCAGAGGCTTTCCTTTTTCAATCGGGTGCCTGCGCATTCCGGGCATTGTACAATGGCAATGAAATCTTCTGCCCATTGCCGGGCTTTTTCGCTGGTGGCTTCGGCAAACTGGCGCTTGAGCACATTGACCAGTCCGTCAAAGTCCATGTCGTAACTCCATTCCTCGCTGCCCCAGGTCATGTCTACCTTGATCTCGTCGCCGCCATACAAAATGGCATTCAAGACGGATGCTGGCAGGTCTTTTACGGGGGTGCTGAATGAAAAACTATGTTTTTTCGCCAGTGCGCGCAGTTGTTTGAAGAGCATGTTTTCCCGGACTTCACCCAGCGGAACAATGGCTACTTCATTGATACTCTTGGTCGAATCTGGTATGACCCGCGCCATGTCTACTTCATGGATTTCACCCAGTCCCTTGCAGTGCGGACACATGCCGTACGGGGAGTTGAACGAAAACGAATTGGGCGAGGGCTCATCGTATGAAAGGCCGGTTTCGGCGCACATCAGGTTTTTGGAATAAGCGGAGAGCTGGGACGCAGCGGATTCTCCGTTTTGCTCCTTATTTTCTGTGCTCACTTCTTCAAGATTCAGAACCTGCACCAGCCCTTCGCCCAGTTTCAGCGACATGCCCAGGCTTTCGGCCAGGCGTTCATTGCGGTCGTCGCCGACCTTCAGGCGATCCACCACGATCTCAATATCGTGGATCTTGTATCGGTCCAGCTGCATGGCGGGTGTGATCTCCAGCAGCTCTCCATCCACCCGCACCCGGGTGTAACCCTGCTTGCGGATCTGTTCAAAAAGTTCGCGGTAATGGCCTTTCCGGGAGCGAACGACGGGGGCCAGCAGAGCGACTTTTTTTCCGGCAAAACGCTCCGTGATACTTTCTACGATCTGCCCTTCGGTGTATTTCACCATCTTTTTCCCCGTGTTGTAGGAATAGGCTTCCCCTGCTCGGGCAAACAGCAAACGCAAAAAATCGTATACTTCGGTCACGGTACCGACCGTAGAACGCGGGTTCCGGCCTGTAGTCTTTTGCTCGATAGAAATAACCGGAGAAAGTCCTGTGATCTGGTCCACATCCGGCCGTTCCATCTCACCGATAAACTGACGGGCGTAGCTGGAAAGGGTTTCCATAAAACGCCGCTGTCCTTCTGCATAAATGGTATCGAAAGCCAGGCTCGATTTGCCGGAGCCGCTGACGCCCGTGATGACCACGAGTTTATTTCGCGGGATGCGAACGTCCACATTTTTCAGGTTATGGGCACGCGCACCGATGACTTCGATGAATTGGTGATTGGTGGATGGGGTATCCGTGATCGGTGATGGAGTATCAGTAGCGGATGTACCGTTATGAGCGCTAATTTGAGTCTTTGATTTTGCCATTTCGAGCGAGAGAACAACTGGAATGCAGGTAGGTTTTCGGGAAAAGGCAAAAATAGGAGAAATTGGAGAAAAAAACGAATTGTTTTAAAATTATCCTACAAATGTTGCGCCTCTCCGAGGCGATCTGGAAGTTACCAATGTTGCACCTCTCTGAGGCGATTTTGAAGCTACCAAGATTACGCCTCGCCGAGGCGATGTGGAAGCTACAAATGTTGCTCCTCTCCGAGGCGATTTGGATCTCTGCTAATTCAGAAATCAGGTTGGACAAGCTGCCAGTAACCAACCTTCTGGGCTGGCTGGTTCTAGCCTCGGAGAGGCCTAACATTTGTAGCTTTTAATGACGTTTTATTACCAGGCGAGCAGAGCCGACCAATCATTTTTTGGCTCTGCCCGCCCAATGATGGCCTATCAAAAAGCTACAAATGTTGCACCTATCCGAGGCGATTTGGAGGCTACCAATGTTGTGCCTCTCTGAGGCAGATTTTGAATCTGCTAATTCAGGAATCAGGTTGTACTAGCTGCCAGTAACCAACCTATAGGGCTGGTCGGTTTTAGCCTCGGAGAGGCTTAACATTTGTAGCTTATAATGATGCCATATAATCAGGCGAGCAGAGCTGATCAATCATTTTTCGGCTTTGCTCGCCCAATGATGGCCTATCAAAAAGCTACAAACGTTGCGCCTCTCCGAGGCGATTTTGAAGCTACCAATGTTGTGCCTCTCCGAGGCGGATTTTGAATCTGCTAATCCAGAATTCAGGTTGGACAAGCTGTCACTGTTTCATACTTCCGCCATCCATCCCCAGCAGTCCCATCATCCAGGCATATTCCAAAGCCCGTTCTTCCAGCCGTTTGAAACGACCTGAAGAGCCGCCATGCGACCCGCTCATGCTGGTTTTGAAAAGCAGCACATTTTTATCCGTTTTCAGATCGCGCAGGCGGGCAACGTATTTGGCCGGCTCAAAATATTGCACCTGAGAATCTGCAAAAGAGGTGATCACGAGCAGGTTGGGATACTCTCCTTTTTTCATGTTGTCATAAGGCGAGTAGGATTTCATGTAATCATACTCCGCCTGGATGGCCGGATTGCCCCATTCCGTGTATTCGCCGGTGGTAAGCGGGATACTCGGGTCGCTCATGGTGGTCACCACGTCGACAAAGGGAACACCGGTAATGATCCCTTTGAAAAGATCCGGACGCATATTGGTCACCGCACCCATGAGCAATCCTCCGGCAGAGCGGCCTTCTGCAAACAGCCGGTCGGAGGCGGTGTATTTCTCCTTTACCAAAAAGTCGGCACAATCAATGAAATCATTAAATGTGTTGATCTTTTTCATCATTTTGCCGTCCTCGTACCATTTGTAACCCATTTCCATGCCGCCGCGGATATGGGCGATGGCAACCACAAAGCCGCGATCCAGGAGACTGACCTTATCACGGTTGAAACTGGGGTCATAGATCATGCCATAAGAACCATACCCCGTGAGGTGACAAGGGGCGGAACCATCGCGGGGTAGGCCTTTTTTATGCACCAGCGAAACGGGCACTTTCACCCCGTCCCGGGCCGTGACCCAGACATATTCTGTTTCATAATCGGCACTGTTGAAGTTGCCAAGCACCGGGGCTACCTTTTTTACTTCTTTGGTTTTGGAATCCATGTTGTAGTCCACGATGGTCGCGGGCGTTTTCATGGAAGAAAAGGCATAACGCAGGGTTTTGGTGTCGAATTTCGGGTTATTGTCGACCGAACAGGCATAGGTTGGTTCACCGACCTCAATGTAGTGGTCGGCCTTGTCGGCCCAACGGGTAATGTGGAGCTGGCTGAGACCGCCTTTGTGTTCTGAAGTGACCAAATGGTCTTTAAACACCGAAACACCATCCAGCAGTACATCCTCGCGGTGCGCCAACACGTCTTTCCAGTTTTCGCGGCGCGGATCAGATACCGGGGCTTCCATCAGGCGAAAATTCTTCGCTTCCCAGTTGGTTCGGATGAGGAATTTGTCGTTCCAGTGATCCACCTCATAAAAGAAATTCTTTTCCCGGGGACGGATGGTCTGGAAGTTTCCGTTGGGATTGTTTGCATCCAGGTATTGCACCTCAACGGTTTGGGTGTAGGCACAATTGATGAAGAAGTATTGTTCGCTTTTAGATTTGCCCAGGAAGGCGTACTGCGTTTCGTCCTTTTCATGAAACATGAGCACATCCGATTTTTGAGGCGTGCCGATGACGTGACGCCAGATCTTATCGTTGCGAAGCGTGACCGGGTCTTTGGTATCGTACAGGATGGTCTTGTTGTCATTGGCCCATACGAATGAACCTCCGATGTCGAAGGACTCTGTCAGGTCGTTACCCGTTGCCAGATTTTTGAAATAAACCTTGAACAGGTTACGTCCACTGTAATCGACAGAATAGGCCAGCAATTGATTGTCGAGGCTGACCTGAAGTCCGCCAAACTGACAATATTCCTTACCGGCGGCCAGGGTGTTCACATCCACTAGGATCTCTTCTGCGGCATTCAGGTCGCCTTTTTTGCGGGTAAAAACGGGGTATTCTTTCCCTGTTTCGAAGCGTGCACCATACCAGTAACCGTTTTTGAAATACGGCACCGTCTGGTCGTCTTCCTTGATGCGGGCTTTGAGTTCTTCGTACAGACTTTCGCGCACTGCTTTAACCGGCGCGAGCACGGAGTCTGCGTAGCGATTTTCTGCTTCGAGATAGGCCTTCACGGCAGGATTTTCCCGCTCATTGAGCCAGTAGTATTCGTCGGAGCGTTTATCACCCTAGGCGGTGGTGAGTTCTTTGGGTTTTTGTTCCGGGTGCGGCGGGGTGGCGGATTGTGGGTTGAAGACGGTTGGTTTCACAGCGAATGTGGTGGTTTTTGTTGGTTCGGGTTTGGGGGTGTTTTGGCAGGCGGAGAGGAAAGCCAACAAGAAGATTGATGTAAGGTATTTCATAATGAGGTGTTTAAAAGTCGTCAAAGATTTGTTGTTTGGTTAGAATTTTTGAAGACAGCAGGATTGCGTCCTTTTCATCATAAATTTTGCGTAATTCACTCACAATTTCATAAACATCGGCCTGCTTTTCGACAATAATATAACGGATGGTGTTAACGGCAAATTTCAACGGAAAGGTTCTCCTGAGTTCTTCATTGAGTGCAAACAACTGCGTTTTACCATTTTCGTCTATTGTCGCACGTAAGGACTCAAAAGTCTCTTTATCCAGCCAGGGTTTTGCAGATTTTATTAAAATCCGCTTGCTTTGATCCGTAATATCAGGGATATACCGCCATTCACGTTCATTATAGAAGGTGATGTTGTTTAAATATTTGCCATTTCTATAGAACTTTCCTTTGTACGGCTTTGTAAAACGGATGAGACGGGTCAAGCGATCATACTGTCGATCCAGAATGGCGTCTTTCCCAAATAAAGGATGACTTCTCAGGTACGTTAGGCTAAAATAAATACTTTGTGTCGTAGCAGAGTCCCCGCTTACATAGAAAAGTGGGCTGACTCCGGCTTTAATCCCCCAGGATTTTGAAAGGCCAATTCCATAATATCCATAGGTCGACATATGTGTTTTGACCTTAGAGAGTGGAATATCACAGAAACAAACCATGGGAACGGCCATTTCAAATTTGGAGGCATCATTGTCTTCAGTGATAAACTTGAAAATGTCAAAATCCTCCAGGCAATAACTCGGCAAGAAGCCTTCCGTCAAAATACTCTTTAGATACGGTAGTTTCCTCGTGAAATGAAAAAGGCTATTAGAGCTAATGGTATCTTTCATGGGGGCAGGACTCCTTTATTTCAAACAGATTTTATCTTTTTTACCACTTTGGGCATGCCGATGTCAAATAACTCCCCTGAAATGTCTACCACCAAAAGGCTTTTGAGCGTTGCAATGGTTGAGCCAATGTTTGCTTTTAAATCCTGAAATCTTTTGAGTTCTTCTGTAAATGGAGAAATATCCAGATCCGAATCCAGGGCTTTCCTCATTTGCTTGCGAACATTGGTTATTTTTTTATCAATGCTTTCATTGACTGAAAAGAAAAACTTGTCATCTTTCCAGGCCCCGTCAATAGCAACCGGAATCCAGTTCTGATTGGTTTTATTCAAAAACTGTACGACCGTTAGTTCTTTGCCTACCCAGCCGGATTCAAGGCTGTTTTGAGAAATGATAGAAACCACAAAGTCATTTTCACGCAAGGCTTTATCAATAAATCCTTGTATTTCGCTTCCAGCACTCAAGTCATTCAGATCCACATGAACATGAACCCCATGTGATTCCAGAAAGGATTTTACGGATCTCATTGCAAAAGCATCCTTATGACTATAAGAAATAAAGACTTTATGCCCTTCCGTTGAACCTGTGTCCTGATTTTTTAAAGAAGAACTCTCCGTACCAGCGGATGTTATCTTCACCATATTCATCATCTCCAAGGCCGCATAATTAATCTGAGCCTGAGTTCTGGACCACTCACTAAAATCGATCAATCCCATACTGTACTGTCGTTTCGCGCCATTGAAGCGGGACTGTAGCAGTACTGCATCGGTGCTGAGTTGGCTCAGCAATTCGAGGGCTTCTTCGGTCTTGCCGAGTGAGATCAGTTCCTGGATCTGTGCTTTGGTATCCATCGGGTAAAATTGAAAGGCCCGCCTAAGCCAAGGCTACGGTGGGTAAACGAGAAAAGGTTTGAAAATTTAATACCTGAAAGGCGGCCAAAGATAGCGCAAGGGCCTGCTGTTTTCCAAAGGATGTATGATTTGGGGAATTTTTCGGCGCTACTTGGTTTTTTGAGGCTTGGGGGTTTACCTTTGTGCCCCTTTACCCGCCGAAGCCTTGGCGTAGGCGGGTTTCCGCTTACAGAATTCCTTGGCGGGTAGGGCAAGAACCCGCCTTCGCTAAAGCTACGGCGGGCAAGCCGGTCCATAGCTCAGTTGGTTAGAGCGCCACGTTGACATCGTGGAGGTCACAGGTTCGAATCCCGTTGGTCCGACAGCATAGAATGCTTAAAATGAAGAACCCGCCTACGCCCTAAACGGGCTACGGCGGGTGAACGGGATGTAGCTCAGCCCGGTAGAGTACACGCCTGGGGGGCGTGTGGTCGCAGGTTCGAATCCTGTCATCCCGACTATTGATTATCAAAGGGGTTACAAACAATAGTTTGTAACCCCTTTTTCGTTTTAACGCAATTCGTAGATGTTAAGTGCCGAGACAGAATTTAAAATGGTTTCACAGATCTCCAAACCAAATAATTTTTAGCCCTTAGAAAACAAAATCAAAGGATCCAAATCCCCAGTATCCGCCTTTCGCAATGCTTTAAGATAAGCGACCCTATCGTCTCCCCGTCGAAAAGATTTACCGCCCCAGGTGAAGGATTGCTCAGGGACTAGCGCCTTCAGTAAAATATCGCCCATAAGTCTTGAATGCCTCCCATTTCCATTAGAGAAAAGATGGATCGAGACAAGCCGATGCTTAAAGCGAATGGCCACTTCTTCCGGAGGGTATGTTTCTTGCCCAATCCAATATTGACAATCATCCAAAAGGGTTCGGAGTTGCTGTCTTATTTCATAATATGGAACGCCAATGTTTTTGTCCGACTGCCTGAATTTACCCGCCCACTTCCATACATTTTTGAACATGCGTTTGTGAACATTCAGGATGAAGTCTACATCCAAAACCTGGCTTTGCTCAAATGAGCGGCCATGCACCCATTGCATGGCATCCTCAATATTCTGCTGCTCGAATGCATCTAAATCGCCCATGGTTGAGATGGACTTAATTTTTAGCCCTCGCTTTTCTTCTTCGTCGATGGGGGTTTGCCCGTCCTCATATTTCAGGGTCAGTTCCATAAGTCCTTCGGCATTTCGTATTTAATTTTTTCCGCCCGCTTGTCGATGGCTTCTTTAATTGCAATTTCGTCCAATCCCTGGTTTTCCAGATGCATGGTATGGGATGTTTTTAAGACAATTTCTTGTGCCAGTTCCCGGGCCCTTTTTTCGATCATTTTATCAAGGGTTTGCTCCTTTGGAACCAACCCATATACAAGTTGCATATCCAAGGCAGCAGCAACCTCCCGAAGTCTTTGTATTGTAAGAGAGCCGTCTTGCTCCCGGCGTTCGATGTCTTTAGTGCCTTGGGGGGTTATTTTTAGCCGTAAACCCAATTGCTTCAGTGACATTCCTAAAGCATTCCTGATGGAATAAATCCACCCTTCACCGGGCAGTGGATGATTTTTTGCACCGATAAAATGTATTATTTTTTTATCGAGTTGCGTAATTCTTCGCCTTGCTTGGTCTTCCATTTCCAGCCTTGACACTTGCATCCGTTGCCTCAAAACAGATCTTCAGCCGCCGCACTTGGTGTTGTCACCAAGTGCACAGCGGAGTGAGTGATTCGCTTAGAAGCCCACCAAAGCTGCACTTGGTGACAACACCAAGTGCAGCGGCAAAGCATTGATACTCTTGCGCATAACCGTCA
>JBILHS010000177.1:0-7356 GCA_044350425.1 Saprospiraceae bacterium
AAAAAAAGCCTCACCGACTTACGCCAGGAGGCTCCGAAAACAATAAACAGCAGGATAGTATCTTAGGTTAATGTGGTCAATATTTTAATGTGGTCAATGTGGTCAATGGGTACCTGGGCAGACGGGTGCTCGTCTTTTTGGGACCAAATGGTCAAATCGAACCGATTAATCCATTATCCAAAACGATCAAATCGTCCACATCCAATTCATTGACCACATTGACCACATTTAAATAATTGACCACATTAATTAAATTGACCACACTTATCAAACATTACTGATCTTCCGAACCACTTTATACAAGCGTGTTGTCTCGTTCACATCTTCTTCAAATGGATCGTTATCGAAATAATTGGCAGAGATCATTTTGAGGCGCACGGTACGACCGCGGTTATTCATGATCTTCTGGACGTATTTCACCCACACATTGCCGTTGGAACGCACGGCGTATATCTCGTTGTCGCGTACATCATTGAGGTTTTCAATGGACTTGCACACTACGATGTCCTGATTCCGGATCACAGGATCCATAGAGTTACCTTCGATCTGGAAAGCCACCAGGCCGGTACCAGCCACTCCTGGAATGGAGAAAAAGGTATTGTCTTCGTCACTCCCGGAACCAAGCGTAGCACCGGCAAAAGCCCGCACATTGGTGAACAGGATGTTGCCGCCGCCGCTGTTGGTCATGCGTTCGCCGGCCAATGCATCTCCCGGAGCATCAAAGCCAAATGGATTTCCGATGCCGTGCAGCAACCAGGCCTCATTGATGTCGAAAGCGCGACAAAATGAAGAGGCCTGCCCGTAGTCAATGACCCGTTTGCTGTCCGGATTTAGAAAAGCGCGGATGATGTGTCCGTAAGCTTTGTTACCCAGTACACGGTCAGCTACGTCGCCCACTCCTTTGCCGCCGCGGTCATTTTTGACGATCGCGCCTCGGTCTTCCAGAAGTTTAAAGGCTTGAATAAAGCGTTTATTAAGGTCTATCCTATCTTCCTTTATCATGAGATGGATGGTTTAAAGGTGAAATGTTGATGTTGGATTTTGGACTCGGGACAATTAGATATTGGACTTGGATGGTGGTAGAATACCTGGATCGGGATTGCTAGTATCCAAAGTCCAGTTTCAAAAAGTCTAATGTCCTTTCCTCATTTCGTGCTGCAAATTTCAAACAAAGAGTTTATAAAAACAAAAAATGTCAAAGAATATTTTCAAAAAAGCATCACTTTTTTTCAAACACCGTGTTTTTTCATTTGAAAACCAGATATTTGCGCAGTTTTTACACTGAAAATAATTTCAAACATTTGGGAGGGAGCGCCGATGTCGGCAAATTTATCCGGTATTTGTTTGGAAAGCGGGTGCAATGTGCAGTTGAATTTTTTTGAAAAGTTCAATCTGACAGAAAGTTGGCCCGGTCTTCGTCGTACTTTTGACCACAATTTATGGGAACTATCATATCACTCCTCAACCACAAAGGCGGGGTCGGCAAGACCACCAGTGCCGTCAATATTGGTGCAGCTATGGTCGAACTGGGCAAGCGTGTGCTGCTCATCGACCTTGATCCTCAGGCCAACCTGACCATCTCGCTCGGCATTCCGCGCCAGAAATCAACGATCTATGAAGCACTCCGCGGTGAAGGCGAATTGGTGCCTTACTCCCACAAACCTGGCATGGACGTGATCACCTCCTCTCTGGACCTTTCCGGTGCAGAAATGGAACTGATCAACGAAGCAGGCCGTGAGTACATCCTGCGCGAATTGTTGGCGCAGGTAAGCGACGATTATGATTTCATCCTGATCGACTGTCCGCCTTCCCTGGGTCTATTAACACTCAATGCCCTGACCAGCAGCAGATACGTGCTGATTCCGCTTCAAACTGAATTTCTGGCCGTTCAGGGACTTGCGAAGATCAAACAGGTGATCGATAAAGTAAAGATGCGCCTCAACAAACAACTGGATATGGGCGGCGTGATCGCTACGATGTACGACAGTCGCAGGGTACTCAACCGGGATGTGGTTGACACTATCCACAAGTATTTCGGTGAAAAGGTGTTTAAGACCTACATCCGTGATAATGTGGCCCTGGCAGAGGCCCCTGCCCAACGAAAAGATATTTTTGATTATAGCCCTAAAAGCCCCGGAGCAACAGATTATCTCGAACTGACCAAGGAGATCCTGAACCGATTGGGCTGATCCAAATCAACCATTCGTCAGAAAGCCAAACGCAAACAGCCAATATCATGAGTAAAAAAAGATTTTCGAAGGGTTTGGACGACCTTTTTAGCAACAGCCATGAAAGCCATGGCGAGGCGTTTGGCAACACAGTGGTGCTGATCGCGCCTGCTGCTGTGGGCGAACGGAAGATGTTGTCGCATAAGTCTTTTTCAATTGGTCTGGACGCACTCTTGCAGGAAGCAATGGAAGAAAGCCTCGAAAGGTATGAATCCAACCCACCGGATTCTGTTTCCGCCAGCTCCAAAACCAAAGCCACCAACCCCAATGCACTCCGCGCACCCGCGCGCAGCGGATTGGATATGCTGATCCGTCAGACCATTGACGTTCAGGACCTTTCTACCGATGAAACTACTGGAAAAAAACGCCTCACAGTTGCTGTCGATCGCCCAAAACTGGAGAAGTTAAAAGCCATCGCCAAATTGGAAAATGCTTTCCTGAAAGACCTGCTGGTTTCCCTGATCGATGACTACATCGAGGAATATATGCAGGGTAAAGGGGAGTCTCTTCAGGTTGATGAGGGTTGATAAAAGTTTATAAATGCCTGTCTCAGGCCATCTCATCCTTTTCCTGCTTCCAGTACCGTCTCCAAAGTCCTTTGACCACCACCAGGATGATCAGGGGTATGGCCGGCGTGGGCATTTCCTGAGGGATCCACTTCCAGAAGATCAGGATCAAAACTGCCGTAAGTGCGGCCACGGTGAAATAGTTCTCTGTAGGGCCGGATCGGCGCGTGCGCCAAAAGAACAACAGGTGCGTGGGCCAGGCCCAAAGGATATTCAGGTTGAATTTGGTCGCAGAATGGTCCGTCGCAAACCAGAGCAGTCCTATGACGAGCCCGGCCAGGCCAAGAACAAACCAAAATAAGCCATCGAAGATGCGTTCTGTGCGCGGATTGGCCATGCTGAGTAGCCCGATCAGTGCGACGAAGGACATGACCCAGAAGGGACGATCAAGCGGGCTGGGAGAAAATGGCTCTTTTTTTAGCGGCGTTTCGGGTATGTTTCGCTCACTTTTAACGAGCGCGATCCCATCGCCTGTTTTTGCTTTCGCAAAGAGGTTGTGGACATAATCCGGCAAAAACATGTAATTGCTGGTGCTTGCGATCCGATCTGCCGGAAGTCCAAGCACCAGGTCAATCCCATAATCCAGCCAGGGCTTATCATTCAGATATGGTTGTAGGAGTTGACGCATGGTAGCCCTTTTAGGTAGCTCAGAGGAGTCAAACTGCAGTTGATAAGTAAACGTTTCCTGCAGAATGTCGCGGATTCGTGTGGCGCAGTTGTCGTAGAAAAAATCGTACTTGTAATATCGGTTTTCCACTTTATAGTTTTCCTGCAGCAGGTCAAAAATCCGTTGTTTTTGAGCCTGGGTCATGTTGAACACCTGCTCCTGCATCGGTCGGCGATCCTGAAGATTCCCATATTCAAAACTGCGGTAGCTCTCCACGTCCAGGTTGTAAAGGAGTTTGCCCTGGCAAAACTTGAGAATAAAATTGGGCTGTTCGAAATCAAAAGTGCCGTAGTTGTAACAGCGGTCAAAGCGGGTTCCGGGGTCCTTCACCCGAATGGCACTGTGGCCAAAGGTGCTGTAAACGAACTCACCCGGCACGACGGTCATCAGGCTGACCTGAGCCGAGTCCGAAAGCGTTTGGGCAAAGGCCACCAAAGGACAAATGAATAGAATCAGGAAGAGGAATTTTTTCATGCAGCTTGATTTTACAGGGGCGAATATCGAAGAATTAGTGCGCTTGTTTGGCATAAACTACTCCCTGTTACATCATGCCCTGCAAGGCCATCCAGGCCCAACCCAAAAACCAGGCAGCCAACTTCCAGACCAGCCAGATCAGAACCGCAAACAGTGCAAAAAAAAGCAATCCGAGAAATGCCATCGATCGGGTCGCATTGGGCTTCACATTCCCATCAGCATAGTACTTTTTTAGCATCTCTACATTGCGCCGATTGGCCTTAAACCCGAAATCAAACAGGTCTCCGGCTAAGGGTATGATCCCTACGATGGCGTCCAGGATATAGTTGAATAACATCCGGATCATCAGCATAGGACTCGCGCCTTTTTTCACCATGGTGCGCATAAGGAAGCCTGAAGCCACAAATCCGGCCATGTCGCCCATGTAAGGAATAAGCCCAATGATGCCATCCAGACCGAAGCGCAATTGAGTGCCCGGAATTCGAAACTGATTGTCCATCAGTTTCGAAAGCATTTCCAGACGGGCCAGTTCCGGGTCCTGGCCAAATGGCTGGTCTGTATTTAGTTCGCTCATGTTTTGGTTCGACTACTGTACCTTCAGCAACTGTCCGATCTTGATCTCACTGTTGGGCAGTTGATTGAGTTGCTTAAGGCGTTCTACGGTAAGGCCATAGTCTCTGGACAATTTGTATAAGGTATCACCTTTTACAACCTTGTGATATCCCTGGGGAGCTGGCTGATCCGTGGTGTCAGGCTCCTCGTAAGGTGGCTTGCTGGGCTTGGAAACCGGGCTTGGATCTTCTTCATAAGGCTGATTGCTGGTAGCCGGCGGCTTGGGAGTTGGCTTTGTTTCAGAGGTTTCTGGCCTTTCTGACTCCGGCTTTGATTTGTCGGGAGCGGTTTTGGGTGCACCCGGGCCAATCTCAAAATCCAGTTCCCCGTCTTCAACCACCGGGCTTGTTTTGGTTTTTGGCTTGCTTTTCGGCCAGTCCGAAGTACTTCCAGCAGGGGAGTCTGTAGTTTCTTTGAGTTTTATAGGGCGTTTGGATTTTCCACGGATCCGGATGAGCTCATTAATCTCAGGCTCCTGGCCGCGGCTTAACCCGTTCATTTCCAGTAATTTTTCCAAGCGAATGCCATATACCTGCGCAATGTCGAACATGGTTTGACCTTCCCGCACCGTATGCTCTACAGAGCGTCCATGCCATTTATTCGCCTTGTATTGTATGAAAACACGCGTATTGGTTTTGAGCCGCACGCCGGGTGGATAGCCTCGGTCGTTGTAATCCACTACTTTTTGAGTATTGATCCGGAACGCCCTGGCCACATCTTCCAATGTTTCGCCCTCCCGGGAAGCCACTACTTTTACGTCGTTCACCCTACCGATCCGTCCCGTTGCCTCCACTTGTTGACCAGGTGCATTGGGGCCGACTGGTTTGGCAGGCTGTCCCTGACTGCCGCTACCTTCCGTTGGGAAAGTAGGAGGTCTGGAACCAGGAGAATCAAATTCATAGAGTTTATACCGTTCAATGAGGTTGATGAGTTTATCTGCATAATCGGGTGCAGTAGCATATCCGGCGGATTGCAGGCCACGTGCCCAGGATTTATAATCCGTGCGGTCCAGGTTGAACAGGAAACCATACCGGGTAGATTTGCGCGGATCACGCAAAAACTGTCCGTGGTCCACAAAGCTCTCCTCCACCGATTCATAGCTCCGAAAGCAAGATTCAATGATATTACCATCACTGTCCCGATCATCATCTTTTTTCTTGTAGGTCTTTCCGTTCCAATTGCCACTGCATTTGACACCAAAGTGATTTTTTGCGGTGGTGGCAAGATCACTGGTACCTGCAGCACTCTCCAGCAAGCCTTGTGCAAGTACAATGCTGGCCGGCACGCCGATGCGGTCCATCGAGAGCACTGCGGCACGGTTATACTTAGTGACATAGTCAAAATTCCGGTCTGTGGTGCTGTATTCCGCCGGGCTCATCACTGTTTTATCAACGCTTTTACCTTTGTTGGAATTAGTATTCGTACTACTGCTGCGTTGCAAAACGTCGCAACTTGGAGCAAACATGGCGACCAAAATGGAAAGGAGAAGGACTTTTCTCATGGTTTAGGATAATTTAATTAGACGGCGAAAGTAAACGCCTTTGCGTGAATTCCAGTACATATAGGCAAAGGTAAAAATGTGATTACCTCAGGCCCTAAATCCAAAGATCTTTTCAAAGGCCTGATTTTCTGTAGGAAATACGGCTGCAAATCTAAGCGGAAAGGTGAAATAATGGTGTACTGCTACCTGAAAAGCCTCCACACCTGCCAGGCCGATCACAGATTCTACATGGGCTCTGGGCATTCCACTGACGCTTTCAAGTTTTGTCCACACGTCTTCTTCAGCGAATGCAGGCCAGGCCTCTTCCGGGTATTTCAGCTGAAATACTTTAGCGTATTCGTGCATGGCTACATTATACCATTGCATGGGTTTTACAAAGCCCAGCATGACCTGTTCGGCTGAAAAAAGCAGACAGCCATCCGTCTGATGTATCTCTGAGGCATGGTCGTAAGGATGCTCCGGTGTAGGAAACGGCCTTGGGAAAACGATGACCTTTTCAAACTGATCAAACAAAAACTGCTCACGGTGAAATGTCAGTGTAACGGCTTGTGCTGCAATGGCGACCTGCACATCAGGGGGTAATGAATCTTCCGGGAAAGCCAGCGGCTCCCAGTCCACGCCCATATTGAACAAGCCAATGCGACCGCGAAAACGCCGCCGGTCTTCTTTGGAAAGTCCACGGTAAAACACGCAGGATTGCCCCAAAAAGTTTTGTAACTCTAAACTCAGTTCGGGTGGGTTGCGGCTATACCACCACCAGTTGATCTGTGGAGCAAGAATAAAGATCAACGCTGCTATGACCAAAAAGGGGACGAAATAAATGGAATAGCTGTCGTCGACGGTCCAGGCAAGTACCAGGAACGTTGCAGCGATCAGCACAAAAGGCAGCATTATTTTGTTGGAGAACATATTTTTTAAGTGACGGAACTACCCGCATTTGTCGGGCAAAGTTCAGAAAATAAATGCGGTTGAAAGCTTGCATTAGAAATTTCAAACCTTATATTTGCATGACCAATTATCCGTATGGCAGATACGGCAAACCAAAATAATCGAAAAAAGCTTCATTTAATGTACACAGAACTACCAAAATCCATTGGCCTTAAAGAGTTTTGGGAAGAACTCGGCTATACCAAATCTACTTTCTACCGCAGACTCTCCAAAATCGGCTTAAAACCTGAGCACCGGATACTTTCGCCAGAACAGCAGGACGAATATCGGCTGCGTCTTGGATTCCCGCCTAAGTTTTCGCCCCCCCCCCCCCCCCAGGGCAAACGCATGAAATATAATGTGTAATTAAAGCTGCAGAGC